>CANJVX010000036.1 GCA_947478405.1 Beijerinckiaceae bacterium
ATGGACGCAACGACGCCCGCACCAACCGTGCGGCCACCTTCGCGGATAGCGAAGCGCAGCTTCTCTTCCATCGCGATCGGAACGATCAGCGCGACTTCCATCGTCACGTTATCGCCAGGCATCACCATTTCCGTGCCTTCCGGCAAAGTCACGATGCCCGTCACGTCCGTCGTGCGGAAGTAGAACTGCGGACGATAGTTGGTGAAGAACGGCGTATGACGGCCACCTTCATCCTTCGTCAGAATATAGGCCTCAGCCATGAACTTCGTGTGCGGCTTCACAGAAGCCGGCTTGCACAGCACCTGGCCACGCTCAACGTCTTCACGCTTCGTGCCACGCAGCAAGCAACCCACGTTGTCGCCAGCCTGACCCTGATCGAGCAGCTTGCGGAACATTTCAACGCCGGTCACGATCGTCTTGATCGTCGGCTTCAAGCCAACGATTTCGATTTCTTCGCCAACCTTCACAATGCCGCGCTCAACACGACCCGTGACAACCGTGCCGCGACCCGAAATCGAGAACACGTCTTCAACCGGCATCAAGAAAGGCTGGTCAATCGGGCGCTCCGGCTGGGGAATGTAAGCATCAACCGTTTCCATCAGCTTCAACACAGCGTCATGGCCGATTTCAGGCAGACGATCTTCGAGCGCGCACAAAGCCGAGCCCTTGGTGATCGGAATGTCATCGCCGGGGAATTCATACTTCGACAGAAGTTCGCGAACTTCCAGTTCAACCAGCTCGAGCAGTTCCGGATCGTCAACCATGTCGACCTTGTTCAGGAAGACGACGAGCGCGGGAACGCCGACCTGACGAGCCAGCAGGATGTGTTCGCGGGTCTGGGGCATCGGGCCGTCAGCGGCCGACACAACCAGAATTGCGCCGTCCATCTGCGCGGCACCCGTGATCATGTTCTTCACATAGTCAGCGTGGCCGGGGCAATCAACGTGGGCGTAATGGCGGGCCTTGGTCTCGTATTCAACGTGAGCCGTCGAAATCGTGATGCCACGGGCCTTTTCTTCCGGCGCCTTGTCAATCTGGTCGTAGGCGGTGTACGAAGCGCCCCCCGATTCAGCCAGAACCTTGGTGATCGCCGCTGTCAGCGACGTCTTGCCATGGTCAACGTGACCGATCGTGCCGATGTTGCAATGCGGCTTCGTGCGTGAAAACTTTTCCTTGGCCATGCGTCACTCAGTTGTTTGAGCCGCCGGCCAAGGGCCGGTCGGTTGGGTTTCAGAATTGCGGGGGCGGAATAGGCGGAATTTGCGGAAAGGGCAAGGGGCAAATGCCCAGCCCGCCACGTGGCCCAGACAAAAGGACCTTGGCGCGTCGAGAATGACGGATTCAAGACAGAAGGATTGGAGCGGGTACAGGGAATCGAACCCTGGTATTCAGCTTGGAAGGCTGCTGCTCTACCATTGAGCTACACCCGCATCGCGGCAAGATATGCCCTGCCCGGAGCCGCTTTGCAACAGATCTCGACAGTATCGGTCCCTCCTTGCGAGGGGCCCCGCGACGAAGCAATCCAGGCCCCGCCCAATGGGGCTTCTGGATAGCTTCGCGGTCGCTCGCAATTACGATCTTTGATGAAAGGAAAATGGTGGGGGAAGCAGGACTCGAACCTGCGAAGGCTAAGCCAGCGGATTTACAGTCCGCCCCCTTTGCCGCTCGGGACATTCCCCCGCCGAGGGACAAGCCCTCCACGAAAAAGCCCCGCGCGGACGCGGGGCCAATCCGTTGCGCGCTTATGGTGACAGCTCGTTCCCCTGTCAACCCAAAAAGCCCAGACGAGCGGCTTTTCGCCCCCCGTCCACGCGCCGCATTGCGTCACCGGCTGTTTTCCGACAAACAGTCATGATGAGCCGCAAGCGCCCCCCAATATCAAAAGACCGTCGTGATCCACGCCAAGGGCCCTCACGTGACCCGCAACGCCGCGATGATCGCCCCGCAAAAGGCGGCCCGCGTCCCGAAGGGGGCGCGCCGCGCGCACGGCCCGAGCGCAAAGCAGAAGGCAAGCCTGAGCGCATAGTACAACCAAAACTGCCAAGCGATGTGGCGCTGATCTGGGGCTATCATGCCGTGCGCGAAGCTTTGCGTTCGGAACGGCGCAAAATTTTGCGCATTGTAGCGACCGATGCAGCCGCTGAAAAACTCGCGCCCGAAATTGCCAAAAAGGGATTGAGCGTCGAAATCGCGACAATTGAACAAATCGCCCAACGCGTGCCCAAAGATGCTGTGCATCAGGGTCTTCTCATTGAAGCGCGTCACCTGCCCGATCTCGATATTGAAGATCTTCCCGACAACGGTTTCATTCTTGTTCTCGATCAAGTCACCGATCCGCATAATGTTGGTGCCATTCTGCGCACTGCGGCGGCTTTCGGTTTGGATGCGATAGTCACAACCGAGCGCCATTCACCGGCGCTCACCGGCGTTCTCGCCAAGACAGCCTCAGGCGGGCTGGAACATGTGCCGATAGTGACCGTCACCAATCTCGCCCGCGCGCTCGAAAATCTCGGGCGACGCGGCTATCTGCGCGTTGGTCTGGATTCTGAGGGCCCGCGCTCGCTCGAGGAAGAAACTCTCTCGCGTCCGCTCGCCTTGGTGCTGGGTGCGGAAGGCAAAGGCCTGCGCCGTCTGTCGCGCGAAAATTGCGATGTGCTGGCGCGCATCGACATGCCCGGCCCGATCAAAAGCCTCAATGTGTCAAATGCCTGCGCGGTCGCACTGACCATTGCGCGGATGAAACTCGCCCAATAAAGGGTGCAAGCGCTCTCTAGACGAAGGTTCATAGGGACAGAGCGCGATAAGCCTCCGTGATCTCGCAGCTGCACAATTTATTTGAAAAAATATCTGAAATTTCGTGAAACCTTATTAAAAACAGCGACCTTGAGATTGCTGCGTTGCAAAATATTAAGGACGTAATGCCTTGAGCATGAAAATTCAGGGGCCCAGGTTCATCAGCCTTATACCTTTTAATACGTTCCCCTCTCCCGCATCGCATCACATAGGTTGTGATAGTCGCCCAAAGCGGCATTCCGCCTCCACTGGCGGACAAGGTCACCGAGGACGTTTGCGGGACAACCGCAGCGCCTCACCCAACAGGAAACCCGAGGGGTCAACATGAGTCTCGCTTCAGCGTCCGCCGGCCAAGCCGTGCGGCCCATGTCGGCGGAAGAGCGCAAAGTTATTCTGGCTTCGTCGCTCGGCACCGTCTTCGAATGGTATGATTTTTATCTCGCTGGCTCGCTCGCTGCGAATATCTCTGCCAATTTCGGCCCGGGCACAGACCCGACCGCCAACTTCATCTTCACACTGATGGGCTTTGCTGCCGGCTTTGCCGTGCGTCCCTTCGGCGCGCTCGTCTTCGGTCGCCTCGGCGATTTGATCGGCCGCAAATATACCTTCCTCGTCACCATGACGTTGATGGGTATTGCAACCTTCGTCGTCGGCCTGTTGCCGGGCACAGCATCAATCGGCATTTTGGCGCCGATTGGCTTCATTCTCTGCCGTCTCGCCCAGGGCCTTGCGCTTGGTGGTGAATATGGTGGTGCGGCGACATATGTGGCGGAACATTCGCCCAACACGCGTCGCGGTTTCTACACATCTTGGATCCAGACGACCGCAACGGTCGGCCTGTTTATGTCGCTGCTCGTCATTCTGACACTGCGCCTGAATATGTCGCCGGAAGATTTCGCAGCCTGGGGCTGGCGCATTCCCTTCCTTGTCTCGATTGTCTTGTTGCTCGTCTCGATCTGGATTCGTCTCCAGCTCAACGAATCGCCGGCCTTCCAGAAGATGAAAGATGAAGGCACACTGTCGAAGGCGCCGATTGGCGAAGCTTTCGGACGCTGGGACAATCTGAAGATTGCGATCATCGCGCTTCTGGGCGGTACCGCGGGGCAGGCTGTGGTCTGGTACACGGGCCAGTTCTATGCACTCTTCTTCCTCACACAGACGATGAAGGTTGATGGCACCACCGCCAATCTTCTCATCACTTTCTCGCTGTTGCTTGGCACGCCGTTCTTCATCCTGTTCGGCTGGCTCTCGGACAAGATTGGCCGCAAGCCGATCCTGCTCGCTGGCTGCTTGATTGCGGCACTCACCTACTTCCCGATTTTCGGCACGATTGCGGAAACCGTCAATCCGAAGCTGATGGCGGCGCATGAAAAGGTGAAGGTCACACTGATTGCGGATCCTGCGACCTGCGGCAACGTGTTTGACCCCGTCGGCGTGCGTACATTCACGCAGGGCTGCGATGTGGCCCGCCGCGTGATGGCGCAGACCTCGATCAAATACGAGCGTTCAGACGGCGCTAGCGGTTCGCAGACCAAGGTTATGATCGGAACGAAGGAAGTCGCCTTCAATGCGGATTTCTCGAAGAACATCGCCGCAGCGACGGTTGAAGCGGGCTATCCGAGCGTCGGCGATGCGACCATCCTGAAGCAGCAAACGATTGGCGGCCTGCTCGGCGATGCCCGCGGACAGAAGCTCATCGGCCTGCTGTTTGTCCTCGTCCTCTATGTGACGATGGTTTACGGCCCGATTGCGGCCCTGCTCGTCGAACTCTTCCCGACGCGCATTCGCTACACCGGCATGTCCTTGCCCTACCACATTGGTAACGGCTGGTTCGGTGGCTTTCTGCCCCCGACGGCCTTCGCCATCGTGGCTGCGACCGGCGATATTTTTGCCGGCCTCTGGTACCCGATCGTAATCGCGCTCATGACCTTCGTCATCGGCCTGATCTTCATGCCGGAGACCAAGGATCGCGACATTTTCGCGGGCGACTAAGCCTGCTGAAACTGATCCAAGGAAGGCCCCGCTCCCGCGGGGCCTTTTTTTGTCACCGGGAATCTTGCAAGCCTGGCCCGGTGCTGGTAGCCAGAGCGCGCGGGACGTCGCGCCCCGCATGCCGGATTAGCTCAGCGGTAGAGCAGCGGTTTTGTAAACCGAAGGTCGGGGGTTCAATCCCCTCATCCGGCACCAGCCTCACATGGCTCTTGCACATGGCTCTTGCACAAGGCTTCACAGCCTGACGATCAGCGTCATAAGAACAATCAACGAAACCATGTGGATATCGTGTGCGTGCTCGAAAGCTGGCGCGACCGAATCTGAATCTTGTGGTCATGTCATCGGTGGCGGGCCGTTTGGGCTCTGCCGCCACGGTTCCCGCAAGGGCCAAAGCGCAATGCGCTGGCGGCAGAGGCCCTTGCCCTCCAGCGCGCAAAACGCCAAACATGCAATGAATGGCCAATTTCCCCAACCGCCTTGAACACGTGAGCCGCCCCGCCTTCTGGATCTGCGTGGCTGGCATTCTCTATTTGTCGCTAGTGCCAGGCACCTTGCGTCCACACTCAGGCGTGTCAGGGCATTTCGAGCATTTCATTGCCTATGCCGGTACCGCTGCTTTGTCTGTCCCGCAAGCACGCGGGCGCCTCTCTCTTCTTGCAGCCGCCATCGGACTATCCTGGCTGAGCGGTGCCGTCGAAATCGCCCAGCTCTGGATCCCCGGGCGCACGGGCGAGCTTCTAGGCTTTGTCTGGTCGAGCGCAGGCGCATGGCTCGGCATCATGGTCGCCCAAGTCATCTGGCAGAAGCGCAACCACTCAAGCTAACAGGCGCAAAAACAGGCAGGCAGCCGCACATTTGGGGTGAAAGGTATGCAATCGGGCACGACACCTGTTCGCGACACTGGCTAAACTGATCATGCGTTTGGCGACACATTTTCGGGAGATCAGCGATGAACCGAGGAGCCCGCGTGAAATTCAAACCCGGTTCGAAAGCCCAAATGAACTGGCGCATTGGCGAGGGCACGGCCGGCCTGGTGATAGCCCGGTACCGCGCTCCCCAACCAGGCCTTCCTGAGCGCGTGGACGTGAGCTTCGGCACCGGCATTACGGTCTGGGGTGAACGCGCAACGGAATTCGTCGAACTCTCCGCTGATAATCTGCGATAAGGCCACGCGCTCAATCGAGCGGAAAAACACCGCGCGCACGAAATGCCGCGCCGATATCGCGGGCGCCCGAACGCGTAACATGGCCATAATCGAAATGGAACGGCTCTCCATCTGACGCGCGAACCAAACACGAGCGCTCTTTGCAAATCATATCGATGATTGAAAGATAAGTCGCGGGCTCGCCCTGCACGGCAGCGGCCAAGGCCACATTCAGCGGAAAACGGGCGCCATCCCGGCGACGATCAATGATCCCTTCATCCTTGAGCAAGATCGCGCGCAGGAGCAAGCGCGGCACTGTATCAAAATATGTCGGGACCGGCCCGATGACATACACCTTGTCGGCATATTGCTTCAGATAACGAATGGTCTCAGGCACGCGCGGCACATCAGCCATAATCCAATCAGCCGAGATGATCACCGCATCAAGTCGGTTCTTTGGCAGGAAGTCACGAAACACCCAATCCATCACCGCGCGACAGCGCGGTGCGCCATTCGGATCGTTGAGCACTGGCTTGCAGCCAGAGGCCGCAGCCATCATCAAATTGCTGCTGGCGGGAGACAGATCATGCCAGCCAGGAACATATTGCGAGGCATGGCTGTCGCCAAACAGCAAAACATTCTTCTTGCCTGGCTGAAGATGGACACAGCCCTCATCGACGCGCGGATTGTCAGCCTGTCCGCGTGAGATGAAACAGGTCAATTTGGTAAAATCCGTCACCGGGAAGAAATAGGACCAACCAGCCAGTTGACGCGCCTCTTCAGGAAAGCGTTGCGGAAAGCCCTTGCCCTGCAGCAAGACGCCCGCAATCGCGAGCCCGCCTGCCATCGCACAGGCAGCGCCAATAAAAACGGAGCGTCGCGTTGGCAAAAGGCTGCCATAGCGAAATGGCTGTTCAATGAACCGCCATGACGCAAAGCCAATCGCCAGCGACAAGGCGCCAAGGATCAGCCGATCCGAAATGGAAAGATAAATGTCGAACCACGACCGCCAAAGCACGATCAAGGGCTGATGCCAGACATAAATCGAATAGGACGCCAGACCGATCAGCACAACGCCGCGCGCTGACAAGGCCTTGTAAACCCATGTGTCGCGCTCGCGCCCCGAATGGATAATGAGTGCCGCAGCTATACATGGCACAAGTGCGCTCCAGCCCGGAAATGGCACGTTCTTGTTGTAGGCGCCTGCGGCAGCAATCAGCGCGACCAGACCGAAAACAGATGCACCATTGCGCCAGGCGCGCGAGGTCAATGCGGGCACGCCATTCAAAGCAACCAGCGCACCCAAAAGCAATTCCCAGGCGCGAGCCGGCAGTAAATAAAAAGCTGCATCGCCTTCGCTGATTTTCATCCAATAGACGCTGAGTGCAAAAGACAGAATGGCAAGAACCCAAAGCACAACGACGGTGGTGCGTGCGCGCCAACGCAGCAAAGGCAACAACATGATTGGAAAGAACAGATAGAATTGTTCCTCGACCGCTAGCGACCATGTGTGGTGAAGCGGCTGCATAGCAGAATCGTCAGCGAAATAACCGGTGCCTGAATAAAAGAAAATATTGGCTGCAAAGCCGATGGCTGCCATGAGCTGATAGGCAAATGATTCCAGCTCCGTTGGAAATAGAATGAAAAACGAGGCCAAAGCTGTCGCCAGAAATGCGGCAAACAGGGCTGGAAATAAACGCCGGATACGACGCTCGTAAAACCGCGCAAAACTAAATTGAGAGGATTGCGCCTCTTTGGCGATCAGTCCCGAAATCAGAAAACCAGAAATCACGAAGAAGACATCAACGCCAATATAGCCGCCGCGTGTGAAGCCAACCCGTAGGTGGAACATCACCACCAAAATAATGGACAGCGCGCGCAGCCCGTCAATATCCGGACGATAGCCCGCGGGGGGTGACTGCGACATGCCCAAAGCGACCCTTCAATTAGCGAATACGCGCTTCTAGCGAAAGCGTAGCGCGCCTTCAAGTCTATGCGCGGGTTAAGATCAATCAGCACAGGCAGTAGCGCGTCATCAAGATCGGCAAGAAATCCATGAAACCACCAAATGTGACGCACCCCAAAGAGAGCAGTAACAAAATGAACAGGAAGTAAGACGCGCCGCTCGCCATAGCGCCGTGAATGAGTAGATTTACATACCGAGCTTCCATCCGCGCCTGATCGGATTGCCCGAAGACAGCAAGGCGCCGCTGCAAGAAAAATCAATGCCAGGATAAAAACAGCAGCCGCCACAAAAGCGCGACGCAGTTAGGGTTGACGAGCAAAACAAACCAGCTCTCCACATGCGCTGCACAAAAAGGGCTTGGACCGGGTTTCAGAAAGACATGGGCCCAACCCAAGATCGGCCAAAGGTCAGGAAAACCGAGCTAAGCATCGGATTTCAAACCTGATCCAAAAAAATCCACGCGGGGGAAGAGAAATACAGGAAGGGCAGCAAGAAATTGCCGGCCAGCTCCCAGAGGGCGCCAAGAAGCAGTTCTAGCATTCACGCGGATGGGACGAGTGACCGATTGCATCCCCCCGCAACCTGTGGTCCGATCCCGTTGAGTGGCCCCATCAAGAAACGGCCGCCGGGAGGAATTGAGCATGCGCACACAATTTGTGCTGGCAGCGACCCTGTCTGCCTTCCTGTCAGGGACAGCTTACGCCCAAACCCTGAAAGTCGCCCTGCCGCAAAAAGGCAATTGGGATACGGGCATTGTGGAATTTGGGGTGAAGGCCGGCATTTTTAAGGAAGCCGGCCTTGATATCGATATCAGCTACACTGCGGGCGGTGCCGCCACTGTGCAGGCTGTAATTTCTGGAAGCGTCGATGTCGCCATGCAGACGGGCCTTCTGGGTCTCATCGGCGCTTATGCCAAGGGTGCTCCGGTGCGCGTGATTTCCGCCGCCATGACGGGCTCACCCGATATTTACTGGTATGCGCGGGCCGACAAGAACATCAAGTCGATCAAGGACGCGACAGACAAAACAATGGGCTATTCGGCTGCTGGTTCGTCCAGCCATCTCATTGCCCTCTCTCTACTCGATCAAGCCAAGATCAAGGGCAAGCCGGTTGCAACAGGGGGCATTCCCTCGACTTACACGCAGGTCATGTCCGGCCAGATCGATATGGGCTGGGCCGTGCCGCCCTTCGGGGTGGAAGACCTGAGAGCCGGCAAGATCAATATTGTCGCCAAGGGCAATGATCTGGAGGAAATTCGCGATACGACAGTGCGCGTCAATTTTGCCAATGCAGATGCGCTGAAAACGAAACGCGCCCTCTTCGAGAAATTCTCGCAAGCCTATGTCAAGTCACTCGAATGGGCCTATGCCAATGACAAGGCTATTGATTATTTTGCTGAGAGCGCAGAAGTGCCGCGCGCCATCGCTATGGAATCGCGTAACACTTTCTACCCGAAAGACGCCATGCAGCCCTACGAGATACGCGGCCTGCAAGTTTCACTGAAACAAGCCGTTGATTTCAAATTCATACCGAATGCGATGGACCAGAAGGATATTGCTGGCCTCTTCGACATTCTCGTTCCCAAGAAATGATGGTGCGGTCCGGCCTCGGCCGGGCCCTTTTGTCTCATGCTGGCCATATTCTTCAGACCGCCGCCCATCATCGCACGCATGGTGTTTTTCACCTTGCTATTTGGCGCTTGGGAAATAGCGTCCCGGGCAGGCTTGTTCAGCCGCTTTATCGCGCCACCGCCATCTGAAATCATTCCGGCGATCGGCCTGCTCTATAGTGATAATGAGCTTCTCATCCGCTTGCTGCGCACTTTTGGGGAAGTCTTCGCCGCTGCGGGTCTGGGAGCTCTGGGCGGCATGATGATTGGGTGGTGGCTGCATCGCAATAAGGATGCGGGTGAGGCTTTCACCGATTGGTTTGCTGCTCTGGCGGCGGCACCACTTGTTCTCCTCTTTCCGCTCTTTCTTGTGCTTTTTGGGCGCAATGCGTCAACCATTATTGCAATGGGCGCTGTATCGGTTCTGCCGCCGGTAATTTTGAAGACCAAAGAAGGTCTCGACCATGTACCTCAGGTCATCATCAATGTCGGCAAGACATTCGGACTGACGCGTTGGCAAGAGATACGCATGATCATGTTGCCAGCCTGCCTGCCAACGGTTTTTACCGGCCTGCGGCTTGGGCTGATCTTCGCGCTGATCAATGTAGTAGGCGTCGAATATCTCATTGGATTTGGCGGAATGGGCTTGATGATTGCCGAACTTGGCGACCGCTTTGAAATCGCCGGCATGTATGCCGCTATCCTCTTTGTGGTATTATGTAGCGCCTTCTTCTTCTGGTTCACCGCGAGACTTGAGTCATGGCTCTTGCAAGCTCGATGAGCAGAGCCTCGCACGTGATGACCTATCGCCTCATTGGTGTCACCACGATCCTCGCGGTCTGGGAAGCGGCAGGCGCGTCCGGCTTGTTCTTTCGCGGCGTGTTGCCCTCCAGCATATTGATTGCCAAATCTTTCTGGCGGCTGATGGGCGACCCTGTGTTCTGGGGCCATTTTGGCGTCACCTTCTTCGAAATCGCAACCGGATTTGGCATTGGCTCCGTGCTTGGCGTTGCGGCCGGATTGATGCTCGGCATGAATCGCTACACAGGCAAGGTCTTCGAGCCTGTTGTCGAATATCTCGCAGCCACGCCAAAAGTGGTGTTTCTGCCAATTCTGCTCATTCTCTTTGGGATCGGCGTGGGTTCCAAAATCAGTCTTGCAGCGCTGTCATGTTTCTTCCCCATGTCGCTTTCTCTGGCGGCGGGCGTGCGTGCTATCAATCCCATGTTCCTGCGTGTCGGCCAGACGCTGAATCTCACATTGCTTCAGCGCATTGCCATGATTTATCTGCCAGCGCTCATCCCGCCCCTCTCGACGGGTCTGCGTCTGGGCTTTGGAATTGCCACTGTCGGCGCGCTTCTGTCTGAAATCAAACTATCGAATAAAGGCCTCGGCCATGCCGCCATGCAGGCCTATGCACGTTTTGACATTCCCACCATGCTGGCGATCCTGATCATCATTTTCGCGCTGGCAGGCATGGGCAATTACCTCATCGGGTCGCTTGTGAAACTGCCCGGCCCCGACTCAAGCCGCAGGATAAAATCTCCATCATGAACAACAAAAAAACCGATCTCGAAGAACCAGTTCCCTCCACCGACACTGGCGTATGGGGCAGCGATCTGATCGCTAATCTGATGCGCCAACTCGGCCTTCCCTATGTTGCGCTCAATCCAGGCGCCTCCTATCGCGGCCTGCATGACTCCCTGGTCAATCACATTGGCAATCGTGATCCGCAAATGCTGCTTTGTCTGCATGAAGAAAGCGCGGTGGCTATCGCACATGGCTGGGCGAAAGTGAAAGATACGCCGCTTTGTGCAATTGTTCACTCCAATGTCGGATTGATGCACGCGACCATGGCTGTCTTCAATGCCTGGTGTGACCGCGCGCCGCTTTTGCTCTTGGGCGCAACAGGACCGGTGGACGCAGCCAAACGCCGCCCATGGATCGACTGGATTCATACATCCAAAGACCAAGGCGCCCTGATCCGCGATTATACGAAATGGGACGATCAGCCAGGCTCGATTCAAGCCGCCATCGAAAGCATATTGCGTGCCTGGCAGATCACCCAAACCGCCCCACGAGGGCCTGTCTATGTCTGCCTTGATGCCGCACTTCAAGAAATGCGTCTAGAAACTGCACCAAAGCTTCCGGATTTAAAGCGCTATCTTCCGCCCCCGCCCGCCGATCCGTCGCAAGCTTTGATCACACAAACGGTCGCCCAGCTCAGCAAGGCAAAGAAACCCTTGCTGATGATCGGCCGTGTCTCACGGTCTGAAAAAGATTGGGTAGCCCGAATTTCTCTGGCGGAAAAGCTTGGCGCCTTGGTGCTGACCGATATGAAAATCGCTGGCGCCTTCCCCACCACACACGCACTTCATGCAGCCCCGCCATCGACATTCCCAAGCGAGGCTGCCTGCGGGCTTATCCGCGAAGCAGATGTCATCGTCTCCTTCGATTGGGTCGATTTGGCAGGCACGTTGAAAAGCGCGCATGGCGACAGCGAGGCCTCTGCCACCATCATCAATGTCACGCTTGACCAATATTTACACAATGGCTGGAGCATGGATCATCAAGGCTTGCCGCCCGCCGATCTCTATCTCGCCTCCGACCCCGACGCGACGATCGCTGCTCTCAATATCGCACTCGCCACACATTCAAAGCGCGATGTCTGGACAGGCTGGAAAAAGCCTGCGCGCATTGATCTACCAGATGGAGAAAAGGGGCACCCACTCACTATGCCCATGCTGGCAAAAGCCCTGAGCCATGCTTTCAAGGATAAGAAAACAACCCTCATGCGCCATCCCCTCTCTTGGGCCGGCCATATGTGGGACGTCGAACATCCGCTTGATTTTCTGGGCACGGACGGGGGCGGCGGCATTGGCTCGGGGCCAGGCACTTGTGCAGGCTCAGCCCTCGCACTTAAGGGCTCGGATCGTATTGCACTCGCCATTCTGGGTGATGGCGATTTCCTGATGGGTGCTACCGCTATCTGGAGCGCGGTACATTATGGCGTAGCTATGATAGTCTTCATTGCCAACAACCGTTCGTTCTACAATGACGAAGTGCATCAAGAACGCGTCGCTAAAATGCGGGATCGGCCGGTCGAAAACAAATGGATTGGCCAGCAGATTGCTGCACCAGATGTTGACCTCGCCATGTTATCCCGCGCACAGGGTGCAACCGGCTTCGGTCCGGTACGCGATATTGACGAGTTGCGCGAAGTCATCGCGCTGGCAATTTCTGCTTATGAGCGGGGCGAGACAGTCATCGTCGATGTACGTGTCGAACCGGGATATGATTCCGGGATGTCGAGCGCGCTGGTCAAACCTGTTGAGCGCACATGATGAGCAACAATCCAACACTGCGCATTTCATCGGTCTCGAAGCATTTCGAGACTGGCAAGGGTCGCGTCACAGCGGTCGACAACGTCTCGCTGGATATCAAACAAGGTGAGTTCATTTCCATCATCGGCCCATCCGGCTGCGGAAAATCAACCCTCATGAATATGATCGGTGGATTGATCACTGAATATGACGGCAAAGTTTTGCTCGAAGGCAAGCAGGTACGGGGATGCCAGCCAGACATCGGCATGGTGTTTCAGGAGGAATCAACATTTCCCTGGCGTACCGCCATCGAGAATGTCGCTTTTCCGCTAGAAGCAGCAGGGGTGCCCAAAGACAAACGACTGGCGCGCGCGCATGAATTGCTCGATCTAGTTGGCCTCACCGGCTTTGAAAACCACTTCCCCTCAGAACTCTCCGGCGGCATGCGCCAGCGCATTGCCATTGCTCGCACACTGGCCTTTCAGCCGCGTATCCTGCTGATGGACGAGCCTTTCGCTGCCTTGGACGAACAGACACGTTTGTTGCTTGGTGACAAGGTCGTCCAGATCCAACAACAGCTGGAACAGACAACTTTGCTTATCACACATAATATTGCCGAAGCGGTGCAATTGTCAGATCGCGTACTGATCATGACCTTCCGGCCCGGACGCATCAAACGCGTGGTGGACATTAATCTGCCACGTCCGCGTTCATCAGAAATGATGGGCTCAGAGAAATTCAGCAGCTACGTGGCCGAAATTTGGGCGGACTTACGCACCGAAGCCTCAAAGGGTTTGAAAGAGAGCGAAGCCGCGGCTGCGCATTAGTATCCTGTTTGTCCCTCTCCCGCAGGCGGAAGAGGGACAAAGAGCTTAGATTTTTAGCAATTTCTTCGCATTGCCCGACAGCAATTTCACCTTGTCTTCGCGCGAAATTTGCAAAGTTTCAACCCAATCCATGGCGGGCTTGTTGGCCACAAACGGCCAATCGACTGCAAACATAATGCGATCCATGCCTAGTTCCGTCATTGTGCACATCAGCGCTGGCGTCGAAAAATTACCGCTCGTCGTCACATGGAAATGGCGCGAGAATTGTTCGCGGAAACTCAGCTCTTCATGCCCCGGGCGCGAAAGCGCCTGATTTATGCGCCAAAGCAAAAACGGCAGCGTCTCTCCCATATGGCCCAGAATGATCTGCAGGCCATCATGCTTTTCAAACACGCGCGACAGAACAAGGCGGATGGCCTGCGTTGCCGCTTCCACCGTATAGCCCCAGGCTGCGCGGATTACCTGCGGGAATTCCTGCGCATATTCGGCGTAATAAGCCTTCATCACATCAGGATGGGGGAAGGAAGGGTGCAGATAGATCGGCACACCCAGCTTTTCCGCGCGCGCAAAGATCGGCCAGAAACGCTTATCATCTAGCCACAGGCCATTGGTGAGACCGTGAATCATCGCACCCTTGAATCCAAGTTCGCTGACACAGCGATCCAGCTCATCGGCTGCGGCTTCGGGATGAATGGTGGGCAAAGCAGCAAAACCTGCAAAGCGTGTCGGATGCAGCGCAATCGCCTTGGCCAGGCGATCGTTGACGCGCTTGCACAGCTCGACTGCAATATCTTCCGGCAGCTTTTGTCCCGAGGGCGCGCCATGCGAGAGCAATTGCATGTCAATGCCTACCTCATCCATTTCGCGGATGCGGATTTCACCCAGATCATGCAAGCGCTGCAGCAGATCTTTCGAGCGCGTGCCTTCTGCGCCGACCAGATGGGACACGAGTTCCGCATCCCAATAATGTTCTTCCAGCACGATGACCGGGATTTTCTGCAAAGTCGCCATAACGTTTCCTCTTCTTGTTTTTATCTCTTGGCCGCGCGGATCGCCTCAAACAGGCGCAGGGGCGTGGCGGGCATATCAACGGCTGGCACATGGTGGCGCGCCAACGCATCTGTGAGCGCATTCATGACAGAGGCGAGCGCCCCCGCGCAACCCGCCTCCCCGCAGCCTTTCACGCCCAATGCATTGGTGCGCGCGGGCGAAGGCTTTGAGGTGAAATGCACCAGCGGCGCATCCTGCGCGCGCGGCATGGCATAATCTATGAAGGAGCCGGAGGCGAGCTGGCCATCATCCGTGTAGATCGTGTTTTCAAGGAAACACTGGCCAATGCCCTGCACGACCCCGCCCTGCACCTGACCCGCAACAATCAGCGGATTCACGAGCGTGCCGAAATCATTCACGCTTGTATAGGCCACGACCTTTGCCACGCCCGTTTCCGGGTCCACTTCGACTTCGGCAATATGTACGCCATTGGGATAAGTCGAGGGCGAGAGCTGATGCATGTGGCTGACATTGAGTGAGCCACCCGTGGCGTGCAGCTGGGCCGCGAGATCAAGCAGGCTAATGCTCTTGTCGGTTCCAGCCACGCGCAATGTGCCATCGACAAATTTAATGTCACTGACCGCTGCTTCCAGAATGTCAGATGCTGCGGCACGTGCTTTCTCGATAACAAGATCGGCGGCCTCGTTAAATGCATTGCCGCTGGCCATGATCGACTTTGAACCGCCCGTGCCATTGCCGGCACTCAGCGCATCGGAATCGCTCTGCATGAGATGAATTTTTGCAAAAGGAATTCCGAGTTTGTCCGAGATCACTTGCGCAAAACTTGTCCAATGCCCCTGCCCATGATCATGCGTGCCAGTTAAAAGCAGCACGCTGCCATCGGGCTCAAAGCGGATGTCACCCAATTCAGCCGAGCCCGGTGCTGTCACTTCGAGAAACTGGCCAATGCCAATCCCGCGCCATTTTCCATGCACCGCACTTTGCGCCTCACGCGCGGCAAAGCCCGTGTAATCGGCTTTCGCCAACGCCTCATCAAGCAGAGCAGCAAAATCACCTGAATCGTAAACCGAGCCTGAAGGTGCGGTATAAGGCAATTGGTTCGGCGCAATGTGGTTTCGTCGGCGTAAGTCAACGGGATCTGCCTTCATCTCGCGCGCCGCCATATCGACGAGGCGTTCGAGATAATAATTGCCTTCCGGCCGCCCTGCCCCGCGATAGGCTGTGATCGGCACGGTATGTGTCAAAGCGCATTTAGTGCGCACTTCAATCAAGGGCGTGCGATAGGTGCCCACGACATGTTTCATTACATTGAGCGCGGGAATCAGCGGGCCAAAGCCTGTAAGATAAGCGCCCATGCTTGCGGTGCCTGTGACGCGAAGAGCGAGAAAATGGCCCTGCGCATCCAGCGCCAATTCGCAGAAAAATTCGTGGTCGCGTCCATGATGATCAGAGACGAACGATTCCGAGCGCGTATCCGTCCATTTGACCGGGCGGCCGAGCGCGCGTGCCGCATGGGCTGTGCAAATATATTCGGGAAAGAAGGAGGTCTTCATACCGAAAGAGCCACCGACATTACGTGCAAGAATCCGAATGTCTTTGGCGGGTACATCGAGAACTTCGGCAGCCGTCGCGCGCATACCCATCACGCTTTGCACCGGTAGATGCAAAATGAAACGGCCATTTTCAAAAGCAGCCACGCAAGCGCGCGGCTCCATCGTGTTGACCACCAAGCGATTGTTGACAAGATGCAAGCGCGTTACATGCGCCGCCGCCTCAAAGGCTGCCGCCACCTTTGCTTCATCGCCATAATGATAATCGAGCACGACATTGTTGGGCACGTCGTCATAGACGAGCGGTGCGCCGGGCTTCACCGCGGCGCGCGAGTCAACAACGCAGGCCAAAGGCGCAATATCGACCATCACAGCCTCGGCCGCAGCGCGCGCTTGATCTTCGGTCGCAGCCACAACACAGGCTATAGGATCGCCCACAAAACGCACTTTGTCGGCCGCAAGGGCCGCACGCAAAGGCTTCAGCATCGGTGAGCCATCGGCGTTTTTCAGCGGCACTTTGCTCGTCTGTGGGCGATAGGCCGCCATATCGGCTGCTGTATAGACCGCAAGCACACCAGGCATGGCGCGCGCGGCTGATGCATCAATGGATGTGATCACACCATGCGCATGGGTGGAGCGCACCATAGCCAGATGCGCTTGGTTGTCGTAGGCGACATCCCCCGTGTAGAGGCCCTCGCCACGCAAAAGTGCAGGATCTTCCGCACGCGGCACAGATTGGCCAATACCGAATTTGAGAGTAGCGAGAGAATGGGGATCAAGTTCGTTCATGAGGTCGCTCGGTTGACGCCGTCATTGCGAGCGAAGCGAAACAATCCAGCATTTTCTCCGGATTGCCACGCCGGCCCTGCTGGCCGGCTCGCTATGACGGAGGCAACCTATCAGGATTCTGCGATGCTTTCGATGCGTTTGACATCGAGCAGGCGCACGCCATCGGGCACGATGAGAATGGCTTTTTCGCGGGCCAGTCGGGTCAGCATGCGGCTGACGGTTTCCACCGTCAGGCCCAGAAAATCGCCAATGTCCTGTCGCGTCATCGGCAGGGGGATGGTCACCGATTGCTGTGACAGGCGCGCCCAACGCAGGCGCATGCCGATCAGAAAGGCGGCAACCTTCTCTTCCGCTGTGCGCCGCCCGAGGATTACCATCTGCTCCTGCGCCATAGACAATTCATGGCTGGCCAGCTGATGCAGCTTGCGCAGCACATGGGGCTTGGCATCGACGAAATCCGAGAAAGCCTGACGCGAAAACTGGCAGGCCGTGAGCGGGGTCAAGGCGTCGGCGGAAAAAGCATTCCGCTCGGTCAATGAAAGGCCCAGAAAATCACCCGGCAGGGCAAACCCGACAATCTGGCGGCGTCCATCTGGCAACAGGCGGTAAAGACGCGCCGAGCCGGCGGTGACATTGAAGACGCTGTGAGCCAGCTCGTCCTGCTCGAACATGGTCTCCCGAGCCGACAAAGTCAGGGGACGCGACAGACGATCAAGCTCGACCAGTTCATCAGGCTCAAGCGCCCCACATAATGACAGGCTACGTACGCGGCATTGCTCACAATGGACGGCCGCCTTGGCGTTGGGGCAGAGCGTGAGCGGAGGGGCCGAATGTGCCTCCGAATGGCTTGCCATCTTTTGATCCTCGGGTGGTTTCTGCAGATGTGGTTGGTTTTTTACCACCACGATCACATAACGAACACGATTTTCAATCTTCGTGAACGAGAAAATGAGTGTGCACCCCACGTAAAAGCAAAGCAAGACCACATGCAGTTTTGCCTAAATTGGGCCAAATATAGGCCAAAACCAAGCTTGGCCCTACCGCGCATTATGGGCAGCGGAAGCTTTGCCTGTTGAAATATAAGCAAATCCTCACTAGCCTCCGTGTCATTTCGGAGATCAATTGTGAACGAAAAGAACGAACTTGCGGGTTTGGCCCGCTACGCGGCGAAGATATTCAAGCTCATGAGCGCTTTGCGCGGTCATCACGGAATCGATTTCGATGAAGTCTTGATCTTCTTTGCCCTGGGCCGTCTGAATTTTGATCAGAGCCCGGGAAACCTCATGTTCGTCAAACCGGCGAACATTGTGTCCCTTTCGGATTTCATGGAAATTCCACGTGAGACCCTTCGGCGCAAGCTTTTGCGGCTGGAGGAGAAAGACCTCGTCCAGCGCACCAGCTATGGCTTTGTGGTGAAAGATCTCGACAGCTGGAAGCGCTTGTCAGAAATCGCCGTTCCCGCTGAGGCCTGAGGGCCTCAATTGCCGAATTGCTCGCGTAAAATCCGTTCGTCCAGCGAATGGCCGGGATCGTGCAGCAGGGTCAGGCCGGTGGCATGATCCATTGCGATCTCGACGCGCATGACATTGCGGATCTCGAAATGGTCGGCCACAGCAGCCACGGGCCGCTTGTCGGCTTCCAGCACTTCCAGAACCACGCGCGCCTTGTCGGGCAAGAGCGCACCGCGCCAGCGCCGCGGACGAAAAGCCGAGATCGGGGTCAGCGCCATCAGCGGTGCATCGAGCGGCAAAATCGGGCCATTGGCGGAGAGATTATAGGCGGTTGATCCGGCGGGCGTGGCCACCAGCAGACCATCGGCCACCAGCTCAGGAAGCCGCTCCGTGCCATCGATGGAAATGCGCATTTTCGCCGCCTGATACGACGAGCGCAGCACCGACACTTCATTGATCGCGCGGGCGGAAAACACCTCACCATTTACATCGGTCGCAGTCATGGTCAGCGGATGGACGGTGGACGCCTCCGCAGCCGCCAAGCGCTCACGCAAAGCCTCATCCGAAAATTCATTCATCAGAAAGCCGACTGAACCGCGGTTCATGCCATAGATCGGCTTTTGGCGGCCCATGAACCGATGCAAGACCTGCAGCATCAAGCCATCACCACCCAGCGCGACAATGACATCGGCGCTTTCGGGATCGACATTGCCATAGATGGCAGACAGATCGCCAAGCGCCAGCTCCGCGTCGGGTGTCCCCGACGACAGGAAGGCAAGTCTCTCAAATGATTTTGTGGTCAGCGCGCTCATGGAAGCCTTCTTAACCGGAAATGCAGGTGGCGGGAAGGAGGGAGCTTGAGGCGCCATCCCGCCATCATTGCGAGCCAAAGGCGAAGCAAACCAGAAGACCACACTTAGTGCTTCTGGATGGCGTCGCTTCGCTCGCAATGACGGTGGAGAGAGCCGCAACCTTTCCCCCGTCATTGCGAGGAGCGAAGCGACGCGGCAATCCACGAGGCCTCACGTGACCCATCTGAATTGCTTCGCGCTGCGCAATTATGGCGACGGATGACCCCACAGAAAAGAAAAACCCCGGTGATTGCTCACCGGGGTTCTCGATCACGAGAGAGACATCTCTCAGATCAGATTAGAACGTGCGCTCAACGCGCAGACGGCCGGTCCAGTTGCCCTGCGAGGTGTTAACCGCAGCGGTCGTTGAGCCCGAGAGCTTGACGCGAGCATAGAGAGCTTCGACGCCGATCTCGAAATCCTTCGTAGGAAGGAAGGCGAGCTGCGTGCCGATGTTCCAGACGGTGGCATCAGCCTGGCCACCAGCTGTGGTGCCCCAAGCGATTGCCTTCACATTGTCCGTGGCCTTCACAGCGCCGTAGGTGCCGACGAAGGTATGACGCCACTGCGGGGCCCAGTAATGGGTGAACAGAGCGGCGACGTTCCAGGACTTAGCTGTTTCCAGGCCCGTGGAAATCGGGGCGTAGGAATATGCGGTCTGGACATAACCACCAACATTGCGGTTCGTGTCCGAAGACTTGAACGAGACCCAGTTGACGGTGTATTCGGTCATGCCGTTGGCATAGCCGCCGTTGAGGTACAGAGCGTCACCAGCAGCCAGCATAGGCAAGTTGATCTTGGCGCCAGCGCCGATCGCCCAAACATTCTTCGACTGGTTATAGGTCGCGGTTGAAACCGTCGAAACAGCATGAACCTGGCTGGTGGCGCCGACGAGCGACAGCGTGCCCCATGACTGTTCAAAGTCGAGGCGTGCGTTGATCTGCGGCATCTTGTCGTAATTGTTGTAGATAGCCGTCGTCACCCCCGTGCCGCTGATCGCGCCAGAAGTCGTGTAGCCGGCATCCTGAACAGCCAAGGTGGCCGAGAAGCCGCCGCCGAGGACAGCGGTATAGGCCATCTGGAAGGCGCCATTCGCGAACGACGACCAGTGACCCGCACCGTACAACTGGGACGGCATGAAGGAGAAATTATCCTTCGCGATACCGAAGGTGAAACCAGCGAAGCGGACATAAGCGGCTTCAAGGGTTGCAGCAGCCGAACCGGCAGCCGAAGTCGCTGTCGACGAGGTCAGGACACCCGAGGTGCGGGCGATCCGGAGCGAGGTGACAGCCTGCACGGTGCCGAAAGACGTCGGGGTGCGAGCGTCGAGGTCAACGCGGCCGCGGGCTTCGTTACCCCAGAAGTTTTGAGATGCTGCCAGAGCCGAGAGACCCGTTCCAGTAGCGGCCGTTGTGTAGGCGTCCTTCTTGCCCGAAGCTGCATAGTCGGCGCACACGCGGCCACCGATCTTGATGCAGGTCTCAGTGCCCGGGATCGTATAGAAGCCCGCGCCGTAAGCGTCGCAGATCTTCACATAATTGACGGGGGCGGCCTTCTTCGAGGGAAGATCGGCGGCATTGGCACCGGCAACCGCAACAAAGGCGGTGGCCGAACCGAGGAGAAGGCTCTTGGCGAGCTTCATGAATAACCTCCAAAAAATGACTTCAAAAAAATCATTCGGTTGAAATGAAAGACCCCTGCCTCAACGCCTCGAAATGAATGGCGTCAGGTGGAAGAGCCCCTCCGGCAGCAGACCCGACAGAATCAGATCAGTAGCCGGACGCCCCGGGGAATCCGGTGGCATGGGCTGAACTGTATCGGCGACAGTTACCTTCGTCTCCGCCAAAATGACGAAAAACGGTGAAGAGGCCATCTTTCGGCCACAGGCGTGGCAGACCTGCCACAGTCGTGCGGGCCCCACGGCGCCCCAACCCCGTCAGGCCGGCAGAGCGCCAAGACGTGTCCGGAACACGAGGATGATTAAGGGGTGAGCCGGAGGGACACCATTGAGAGTGGTACGGCAGGAAAGCTGGACAGAGCCCGACCAAGCCATCAGGCCCCAGTCAGCCCGCAACGACACGTCCCAACCAAGAAAACAAACCTGACGCATTGACCGATAGAAACTCAATCACAGAAAAGCTCTCCTCACTCCGATCATGACAATAAATACAAAAATGACGCGATCCTGGGCGCAGGAACCAAAACCATTCAACCAGATCAATGAAAAACATCAAAACAATATCAGGCGGTCAGCGGTTAACACTTCCACCTCGCAATGAGGCCTCAACAAAAATATGGTCGGGAGAGAGACCAGAGATATGCCTCTCGTGGACCGCGACATAAGCAGCCTCAAGATGTTTGACATATAGACCCATGTCAAAAAGCCTCGACTTAAATTTATTGTCTGCAAGTCTCTGCTTAATGATTTTCAATTCATCCTGATTTACGCTTAATCCAACAGCCAATGACTCATATGCTTCCTGATTGTGTGTGATCAACTCTGGAATGCCAACGGCGCTTAAGAGGCTGGCAGCCACACGACTGGCAAATGACGCTCCCAATTGCGTCAGAACTGGTAGCCCCATCCAAAGGGCATCACTTGCTGTCGTATGAGCATTATAGGGAAGAGTATCTAAGAAAAGGTCAGCGCATGCGTGTCGGGCTAAATGCTCATCAAGCTGACAGCGCCCAGCAAAAATCAGACGTTCCGGATCAATCCCGTTTCTAAAAGCCTCATCCTTCAGATTTTTCGTGGCAGATTCATTGTCATCCAAAAGCCAAAGCACACTTTGATCGTTTGCTTTTAAAATCCGCATCCAGGATGCAAAAACCGAAGGAACTATCTTGTAAGTATTGTTAAAACAACAAAATACAAAAGACTCTTCCGGAAGACCATATAACGCACGTTGTGCTGGCTGACTGCCGATCTTTCTTTTTGAATCGTTCGGTTGATAGCTATCGGGTAGATAAATGACCTTTTCCGTATAGAAATTCTGATAATCTTCAGGAATAAGAATTTTATCCGCGACGATATAGTCCATAGATTTAGAAGCCATGGTGCCGGGATAACCAATAAAATTAATCTGAACCGGAGCGCAGCCATGAGCAAAAATATGTGGACGAGAATCTGTGGTGTAGCCCTTCAGATCGATCGCAATATCAAGCTTCAATGCGCGCGCCATATCAGAAATATCTGTATCACTTTTGTTGCTAACATCGATAAATTTTTCAAACGCAGGAACCAGCCGTTGTCTCATTTCATCTTGAATTTCCGGCCCGAATGAAAACGCAATCAATTCAAATTGACTATCATCATGCAATTCAAACATCTCGGCCAGCAAATAAGAAGTCGCATGATTATGAAAATCAGCCGAAAAATAGCCAATGCGAATTCTAGAATTATTTGATGGTACCCAGTCAGTTTTTTTCTTAGAATCAAGTTTTATACTTTCCGTATAACTCAATACTGCTTGAAGGTGAATGACGGGATCATCTATTATACTAAGCATCGAAAATGGTGGTGAAATATTTTTTTTCTGATTAATTCCCGTTTCGATTTTCTTTTTATTTTCTTCAAAATGATGCCAATTTGCGATTTGCATTTTGACATGGACGTAAAGGCCTAAGAGATTTTCAAATTGCGGATCCAATCGCAATGCTTCTTCAAAACTCAAGAAGGCAGCATCGAAATCTCTCAAGCCCCTTAGTGCCTCCCCCTTATTCACAAGCGCCTTCACGTAATGGGGCTTTAACACCAATGCGGAATCAAAATTTTCAACTGCCGAAACAAATTTCTTAAGCGCACTAAAAACAAGTCCACGATTGTTGTAAAACTCTGCGACATTCGGATTTGCAGCTATCGTCATATTATAAAGATCGAGAGCTTCATTCAAACGGTTCATCTTGAATAAAAGATCGGCTTTACCAGCGATCCCGATAACATACTGAGGATATTTAGAAATCAGAAAATTGAATGTTTTCATCGCCTCAAAAAAATTTCCGATTTCAGAATATGCGCCGCCCAAGGTTAAATATGCGGGAGGAAAATTTGAATTCAAAGCAATCGCTTGCTTCAAATAATCAATTGCGTCTTCGCCCAAATCCATTTTGAGGAGGGCCAATCCATGATTATAAAAAGCTTCAGCAAAGTTGGGGTCGAGACTCACGGCTTTTGTATAGGAAATTAAAGCTTCTGATTTTCGCCCCGCTTCAAAAAGCGCAACCCCAAGATCACACCACGCGTCAGAAAATTCAGGATCCAGTGAAATCGATTTTTCAAAGCAAGCAATAGCTTCATTCAGATTTTTGTTGCTCTGGTAAGCCATAGCAAGACGGTAATATCCGATAGCCGACTGAGGCGAGTTTTTCAGATATCGTTTATAAGAGCGTATCGATTTCTCGAAATTACCCGCCGCATCTGCACTGCGCCCATCCTCGAAAAACCGATCATTCATAACTAGGCCCTGTAAAGTTTCCGGGACACTTTCCCAGAATTGCTGTCAAATCTTGATTCGCATCATGAGCCAAAATTTACTATTTTTATAGGCTGATTGAACGGGGAGTCGGGAAATAGGGAAAATGGAAAAGTCCGACGAAGTAACATTCGTAAAATGCATTCATGCAAATGCTCGGTCATTTGAGGATTTCCGATTGATACAAAGTTTCTCGGCTGACAAGTTGCAGCGCCTGGATGGGAAACAGATATCTATGTAACATTTATTATAAAAATATTATAGTTGTCCCAAGAAAAATGAGCGAATAACATCAAAAAAGCAATCCGTATCGAGTTCTGAATATGTACAAAATTGAGAACCCAGACGTCGATTATTGAGGATTTTCATGTTGTCTAAAAACAAATCTACCGCCAAAAAAAGTTCAATTGAAATCATCCAAAAAAACATCAGCGATGCATTGTTTCTTTTAAATCAGGAAAAATACATTCCTGCTGAAAATCTTTGTAAAGAAAATATAAGAATTGATCCCAAAAATTTCGATTCACTCCATCTCCTTGCATTGCTTAACTACCGTCAAGGGAAAATGGAGCTCTCCAAAAATATATTCGAAAAAGCCGAAAAAATTAATTCGAAATCACCCATTTTTTTCTCAAATTACGGAACACTGCTGAAGGACATGTCGCTTTATCATGAGGCACTCGCTCATTTTAGTGCTTCTATTTTATTGCGTCCGGACTATGCAAATGCATACTTTAACCGCGGAACTGTTTATTTTATTTTGGAAAAATACGAAGAGGCGATAAATGATTTTGAAAAAGCCTCGTCTATAAATCCCAATGATGCCGAAATTCTCTACAATCTAGGACATGCATTGCAAGAAGTCGAAAACTTTACGGCCTCATTCGCTGCTTATGAAAAAACAATAAAAATTGATCCTAATTTTATCAAAGCTTATAATAATATGGGTATTGTTCTTGTAAAGTTGGGACGGGTAGAAAAAGCTATCGAATGTTACGAAATAGCATTACGGATTGATATGCAGAATGCACAAGTTTACAATAATTATGGAAATGCGCTCCAAGAAATGATGCGCTATGATGACGCTCTTTCGATGTTCAACAAAGCTATTCATTTCGAAACAAATTATGTAGATGCTTTTTATAATAAAGCAGTTTTACTTTCTGAAATGAACCAGCTGCAACAAGCACAAGAAACGATCAAGGTTCTTTTCAAATTGGACCCCAATCATGCCGGTGCTCATAGTTGTCGCGGGCTCCTGCAATGGAAGTTTCAAAACTGGCAAGATGCGATTGATGATCTTGAAAAAGCTGTTGAAATCGATCCTCAAAACAAACAATACGAATTCAATGCATCCGTTTTATATCTCGGGGTGAACCAGTTCACTCATGGCTGGAAAGGCTATGACGCAAGATTGGATTTAAAACAAAGTGAAATTTATTCTTTGGGAGAGAAGGCTGTTCTTCTCCCCTATGTAAACCGCTATACAAAAAAAGAAGATATTTTCAATTCTGACGTCTTACTTGTTGATGAGCAAGGAATTGGCGACAGCGTAATGTTTTTAAGCATGCTTCCGGATCTCATAAAATGCACCAGAAAATTACGGTTAGCTGTCGATGCACGGCTGGTGTCCATTTTCAGATCATCTTATCCCGGGCTCGAGATACATCCGGTATCTGATTTCCTGAAAAATCCTGTCATAAATGAAAATGAATTGGTTCTTTTCACCGGAAGTCTTGGAGGTATTTTCCGGCAGGACACAGAATATTTTCCCGGCACTCCATATCTCTTCCCATCAGAAGAAAAACGGATTTACTGGGACAGTCAAATATCTAAAATATCCAACCGGAAAAAAATTGGCATTTCATGGAAAGGTGGAACTCCAAAGACAAATCAAATTATGAGAAGTTATGAATTAAAGAATTTTTCAGTTCTCGTTGAAGATGAATTCGAACTGGTCAATATCCAGTTTGGCAGTACGCAAAATGAGTTGGAAAATTTTTATGCCGAGACCGGCCGGGAAATTATTTCGTTCCCGAAAGAAGAAACACATGATGTCCATGATTTGGCTTCATTAATTTCTTGCTTAGATGCTGTGGTCACAGTTCAAAATTCAAACGTCCATATATCAGGCGCAATCGGAACTCCGTGTTTTGCAATTATCCCCTCGATACCGGAATGGCGCTATGGAATAGAAGGTAACCGGATGCTCTGGTATCAATCGGTTGAGCTGTGCCGCCGTGATCCTGCAGATGAGCCTCAACAGGTGATCAAGGATGTTCTGGACAGATTGAGAAGGCTATAAAAATTCGAAGCTCGATGCGAATGGGCGGAAATGTTCAGCGGTATCAGAATTATTGGTCAGTCCCCAAGGGGTGACCGGGTCATTATGTGAGTTGATGATTTGGGTCGTGCTCGCCCTCGTTGACTTTCTTTGCCTGCTTCATGTGTCAAAGCCCTTCACGACGCTTCGAGTTGAAGCCGTCACCATAGCCAAGCCCCACCCTTTTCTCATTCACCACCCAGCCCTGCTCGCCGGCATTGCGGCAGTGCGGCGAGCGCCATAGCAGCCGCAATGCATCGCAAGCCCCATGATATCGGCGGTCAAGGCCGCCTCGTTATCGGATTTCATAAGGATCTTAGGCTGCGTGGAGAGCTATCGGGCGACAACCCGTAAGTCGGCTCCGTCTAAGACGAATTGATGAAGGGCAGCCCAAAGCCGGTTTCTGAAAAAAGTGATCGGATACATCAATAGGGTCATATTTTTAGATTTGGACATTTTTCAAAAGGATATGCTCTAACGGACAAAGTCATTCCGGACACCGGCACCTTGACCTACGTCAAGGTTTGCGACGCTTTCGGCGCGGGCTTCTACACGATCCCGGGCACGGACACCTGCATCAAGATCGGCGGCCGTGTGCGCGCTGACTACGCAGCTTCGGGCAAGAAGGACGTTTACACCACTGCCGCTACAGGAACTGGCCTTTCGGCTCTTTCCGCTTCAGAAAACCTTTGGGGCAATGAAGCACGTGGCCGTCTGGACATGGACGTTCGCACGCCGACCTCTTTCGGCACGGTACAGGCTGTCACCTCGACACGCGTTCACCGCACTTCAGGCGTCCTGGGAACCAGCACGCTGACCTCTTCTGCAGGTACTGCTGCTCCCCAGCTTGAAGCCGCCTACATCCGCTTTGCTGGCTTCACCTTTGGTGTTGCCAAGGACAACTTCGCCTTCATGCCTTCGACCATGTATGGTTCGGGTCATTGGGCTGCCTTTGCTAACGGCGCATTCCAGATGGCCTATACGGCTTCCTTGGGCGGCGGTTTCAGCGCAACGCTCGCTGTGCAGGATTCTTCCTACACAACGTCTGGCCTGAACGCTACGTCAACGACTGCAAACCTGAACAACTACAATAAGATGCCACAGATCAACGCTCGCCTCGACTGGGATCAGTCATGGGGTACAGTGTCGGCCATGGGCGCAATTGGTCAGTTGTCCACCCAGTCGACAGCTTCGACCTCCACGATCAACGCTTCGAAGGGCGTCTGGGCTGTTGGCGCTGGCGTCAAGATCAACCTGCCGATGCTTGCGGCTGGCGATGCCCTTTACCTGAATGGCGGCTATGCCAACGGCATGACCGAATATACGGTCAATTGGGTTTCCTTTAAGTCGTCTGATACCAGCCGTAACGTGGGTGGATTCGTTCAGACCGCTTACTCGGCCGGCCTGAACTCAGCTGGTACCGCTCTCGAGACATACAAGTCCTGGAACGTTGCTGCCCTGTTCACGCATTACTGGGCTCCGCAGTGGCGCCATACGTTTGTTGGAACATACGGCCAGCTGGATGCGCCTTCGACGATCAACAACAATGCTTGGGGCTCTATGACCCAGGGTCAAGGCGATGCGACGGTCTGGAATATCGGAACGCAGCTCACTTTCCTGCCGACAGCCAATTTTGAAATCGGCGTCGATGTTCTTTACGCTCGCGTGAAGCTCACGAACTCCACGACCACTGCGGTTAACACCTCGCAGGGCAACTGGACCGGCCGTCTGCGCGTCGAGCGCACGTTCTAATCTGATCTGAGAGAGCTTCTCTCAAATCGAGAACCCCGGAGCGAAAGCTCCGGGGTTTTTC
>CANJVX010000037.1 GCA_947478405.1 Beijerinckiaceae bacterium
ACAAGAATGCCCAGAATCATCCAAATGGCGCTCAACATCAGCATGGTTTGGCCCTCCGGCGTCGTCCAGAGAATGTCCATGTAACCAGGGCTGGTGATGCTAACCAGCAAAGCGACCACAAATGGCAGAGAACCAATAATGCCAGCCGATGCTTTCGCCTCCGCCGACATTGCTTTGATTTTCTGGGACAGCTTTTTGCGATCGCGCAGAACGGTCGACAGATTGCTCAGGCCTTCAGCCAGATTGCCCCCCGACTTTTGCTGGATGCTAATGAGGATGGCAAAGAATCGCGCTTCAGGCGCGGGAACGCGCTCAGACATGCGCTCAATGGCTTCGGCGAGGGTGAGGCCGACTGTTTGCGATTCCATAGCGATGACAAATTCGCTGCGCACAGGCTCTGGTAATTCACGCGCAACGACTTTCATACATTCCGCCAGTGGCAAACCTGCGCGAGCACCTCGAATAATGACATCAATGGCCGATGCGAAATGATCGATGAAACGGGACATGCGCCGGTGACGCAAAAAGCTCAAGATGGCACGCGGAACGCCAAAACCACCGATGGCATAGCCAAGGGCAATCATGAAGGGATTGTCTATAAAAACGAAGAGAACAAGGCCCAAGCAAATGCCGCATATGTTGGACCAGGTATAAAAACGGGACTTGGACATGCGCAAGCCCGCTTGAACCAAGCGCTGATCAAGCGTCATGCGCCGCGCCATTTTTTCGCGTTGTTCCACTTCAAGCAGGCTCTCAGCAATATGTTTGCGCCTTTGCACCGGATCAACCGTGCGCGCGCCACCAGATTGTGGAGTGGTCGCCTTGATAAAACGCGCACGGCGTTTCTGGGCAGCGACATCCCCCGAGAGATAGGGATAAACAATCGCAAAATAGATGCCCAAAAATCCAAGCATCAGCAAAAGAGCGATGAATATATCTTTGGGCGCGGCAAACATGGCTTAGCCCTCCTCATTTGCGCTTTCACGCACCTCAGCCGCATCAAGAGCTGCGGCAAGTCTCTGCTCTTCATTGAAATAGCGTGCTCGCTCCCAAAAATGGGGACGCCCGATTCCCGTTGTTCGATGGCGTCCAATGAGACGGCCCTGCGCATCTTCTCCTAGCACATCATAGACATAAAGATCTTGTGTGGTGATGACCTCGCCCTCAAGCCCAACCACTTCGGTAATATGCGTGATACGACGGGACCCGTCACGCAAACGCGCCGCCTGGATGATCACGTCGATAGACGTGACCATCATTTCACGAATGGTGCGTGCTGGCAGGGAGAAGCCACCCATTGTGATCATGCTTTCAATGCGGCTCAGCGCTTCACGCGGGGAATTGGCATGCAAGGTTCCCATGGACCCATCATGGCCGGTGTTCATGGCCTGCAAGAGATCGAAGGCCTCCGGCCCGCGCACTTCGCCCACGATGATACGCTCAGGGCGCATACGCAGGCAATTGCGCACAAGATCGCGCATGCTGATGGCACCCGTGCCCTCAAGACTGGGTTGCCGCGTCTCGAGCCGCACAACATGGGGCTGCTGCAATTGCAATTCGGCCGCATCTTCGCAGGTAATGATGCGCTCGCCATGATCGATATAATTCGTCATGCAATTCAGCAATGTTGTCTTGCCAGAACCCGTACCGCCGGAAATCACGACATTGCAGCGAACCCGACTGATGATTTGCAAAATCTCAGCCCCTTCAGAACTGATGGAGCCCAGGCGCACGAGTTGATCAAGGGTCAGTTTTTCTTTACGGAATTTACGGATCGTCAGTGTCGGGCCATCAATCGCCAATGGTGGGGCAATCACATTCACGCGTGAGCCATCCAAGAGGCGCGCGTCGCAAATGGGCGAGGCTTCGTCGACGCGCCGACCGACCTGACTAACAATACGCTGACAGATATTCATCAGCTGTGCGTTGTCTTTGAAGTGAATATTCGTAAGCTGAATTTTTCCATCGACTTCAATATAGGTGCGGCTGCATCCATTCACCATAATATCTGCAATGTCATCGCGCGCGAGTAGCGGTTCCAGAGGGCCAAAGCCCAGAACATCGTTGCAGATATCATCGAGCAATTCATCCTGCTCGGCCGTCGACATAACAAAATTTTTGATCGCAATAATCTCTTGGACAATTTCGCGAATTTCGAGACGCGCAGCTTCGGAAGCAAGCTTGGAAAGCTGTGACAGGTCTATGGCTTCAATCAATGCCCCGAGGATCAAGCTTTTATTCATATAATATTCGTCGGGTCGTGCATTCTCGGAGCGCGGCTGTAGTATCGGTGTGCGCGCAGGTGCAGATGCCGCCGGACGCGGAAATGGCCTCGCCTGAAAGAGATTTTGTCGATCTGACCCGTGACCCGGACGCTTACCAAACATGACCCAGACCCTTATTGTCATCTGATCCAAAAATTTTATCCAAAGGCATTGCGCAACCGCCCGAGCAACGGCGAAATCAATGGAAAGCGCGACACATGCAAGTCGGGTCGGTCGGCCAAAGTGAGCGCAATCGGGCGAAGCATTTGGACAAGCTTTCCTCCACCATCGAGATCAATCGCCAATTCACCCTTATTGGCCGCCGTCCCGAAGAGTTTCGCATCATGGGCAATGGTGCCCAGAAGCCTCTCCCCCAGAGCGGCTTCGAAATCGTTCCTCGTAATTTCCGGCCGCTTGGGCATGCCCGTATGATTAAGTACGAGACGTGGATGCAAATCATCCGGACGGGCGGCGCGAAGATATTCGAAGATATTTTTTGCGTTGCGCAGATTGGCGAGATCAGGCTCCGCTACGATCACCACCTCATCGGCTGAGAGCAGAACGCGGCGTTTCCAATCCGGCCAACCATGCGGTAAATCGAGCACGATGAAAGGCGCGATGGCGCGCAATCCATCAAGCACAGGGTCAAACATGGTTTCAGCCACATCATGCGCAAGTTCGACTTGGGCGGGCGCGGCCAGCAAACTCAAATGATCTTCGCATCGCGTTAAAAGACGTTCGACAAAATTTGTGTCGACACGCTCGCGCTCAACCATCGCCTCCGCCAAACTTGTCAAAGGTTCTTGGTTGAAATTCAGCCCAGCTGTGCCAAAGCCCATATCCATATCAGCCAGAATGACCTGCTCACCAAGGCTGCGCCCCAATATGGCGGCCAAATGATGCGCGAGTGTGGATGTTCCAACACCCCCCTTAGCACCAGTCACTGCAATCACCCGCCCAACCAAGCGCTGTAGGGGATGGGCATAGAGGCCTGCGAGCAAACGCACCAGATCGACGGGGGTGAACGGCTGCACGATATATTCGCTCACACCCCGCGCCATCAATTCGCGGTAGAGCACGATATCATTCACATCACCAATGATGACAACCTTACTGCCAGCATCGCAGACTTGAGCCAGTGAATCGAGGCGCGCCAAAAGGTCATTACGCTCGGCACTATTTTCAATCAGCAGGAGATCAGGCGTTGGCGCATGCGATAATGTTTCCAGCGCTGTGCTGACGCCGCCCAGCGCAATCTCCATCCGCGCACGTCTCATGCGTGGGTCTTGGGCAACTTGTTCCAGCAGGTCGCGCGTAGGCACGATCTCACACCAAGCACCAATCGAAATCGGGGGGACGGGGGCAATGACCGTCACGATAACACGCTCCGCTCTTTCATGAACCGCCGAGGCCCTTTTGGCCCGCGGCAGCACCTGGATCATTTCCATTGCGCAAGGATTCGATGGCACGAGTTCGCATCTGCCCATCAATGGGTGCGCTGGCACGCGGGGCGATGAGGTCGTGCGGATCATCTGTTTGCGCGGCCATCATGCTTTGATAGGCGCAGCCAAAATTCGCATAGGCGCGATTTTCAAAAGCTGAATCCGCGCTCGATGCCAAATTGGCCGGCCAGCGGCCGCAGCGCGTCACAACTTCGGCTTTCATGCGAGAAAAACTCAGAATGAACACCGGTATGCGCCCCGTTTCGCCCACTTCATCACGAATGAGCGTAACTTTCCCCGGCACGCCATGCGCGACGAGCTGCACACGCAGGCGCGCGACCTGGGCTTTCTGCAATTTGTCGTTTTGCGTGCCCACAGGAATACGGAGATGGATGGGGCCGTCACCAAAGCGCCGCCAATCGGCAACAAATTCACCAATCTGCAACCCAACATTTTCATTAACGCGCGCGGATGCGGGAATGGGAAGCTCCTGCCAACCGCGGCGCAATTCGATCGGGTGGCGCAAGGCGAGATCATCCGCAACATGAGCCTCAAAATCTAGCGGCTTCACACTGCAGCCTGCAAGAGCCAGCACAGCAAGTGTGAGAAGAAGTGCACGGCGCGGGTCAATCATTGATGAACCCCACACGTCCGCGCAATTGGCCAATACGCGTGTCCCCTGTTGCGTAAGTTTCATTCACACGTCCGAGAAAGAGCGCCTGCGGATCGGAGGCATCGACGAGATGATCGGTCGGTTTTTTGATGTCGCCCTGCATGGTGGGGCGCGCGATGACCGGCGTGATGATGATCATCAACTCGCTTTCCTCGCGTTGATAATCGCGCGATCGGAAGATCGAGCCCAGCACCGGCAGGTTCATCAGACCAGGTAATCCATTCAACACTTGCTTGGAGCGCACCTGGATCAAGCCAGCTGATGCAATGGAGGCGCCCGAAGGCAATTCGACCGTCGTTTCATTCTTGCGCGTGAGAAAACCATACACCGGTGTATTGCCGTAATTGATGCTCTGACTTGGATCGACTTCGGTGACCTCGGTTGCTACGCGCAGCAGAATACGACCCTCCGCCAGAACGACGGGTGTGAAATTGAGTGTCACACCATAGGGACGAAACGCGACGGAGGCCGTTCAGACCGATCGATTGGTGGTGGGATCGAGCGTGCAATTCTGGCCCGTGGGCACGGGCATTTCGCCGCCGGCTGTAAATTTAGCGCTTTCACCAGAAACGGCCGTCACAGCCGGTTCGGCCAAAATCCGTGCCACGCCATAGCGCTCAAGCGCTTGCAATGTAGTGGCGACATGTCCGGCAGCTTTCAGGGAGGAATTTGGCGCTGCGCCCAGACCGAAGGCATTGGCGAGATTAAGCTCACCCCAATTGCCGCTGGCCACAAGGCTGGAAACGCCGAGCTGTTTCAAAACAGTGCGGCGCACTTCGGCAATGGTGACTTTCACCATCACTTGATCCTGGCCACGAATGGTCAGTGAATTGACAATCTTTCCTGTCTGGCCTCCGCCAGCATTTCCCAAGAAAGCAGAGGCAATTTCAACCGCCTGCTGAGCATCGCGCGCCGTATCAACACTGCCTGTCAGGATGATCGTGTCATTGACCGTGCGCAGCGCGATTGCATTTTTCGGCATGGCGGTGCGTAAAATGGCATCCAACTCACCAATGTCACGACCGATGGAAATTTCGAGTGCTGCCATCTGTCGGCCAGCGGCATCCAAAGCGAATAGGCTTGTCTGTCCGCCTTCCATGCCGATGATATAAATCTTGCGCGATGAGCGCACAACGGCATTGGCGACCTTGGGATTGCCGACGAATATCTCTGTCGCATCGCGTGGTAGATCGAGAATGATAGACTTGCCGACGCCTATATTGATGCGCCGTGTGATGGTCTCGGCATCTTGCGCAGGAGATTGTGTGACCAGCCCCACCATAACAAGGGCTGCTACCAGAATGGATCGGGTGAGCGAGGTCGCGCGCATGATCAGCGTGCTCCTTGAATAATACCAAAGCGCACGATGGTCGCCAGACCGTCGCGAGCTGCAGGCGTGGAGGCAGCAGATTCAGTGTCGGCGAGCGGACGCAACACCAAGGTCAGTTGGGATTGGCGTTGCGCCAAAATCAGCATTTCGCCCTGTTCGGGCGTCACTTCCAAGGTTGCTGTTGTGGCATTGGTGGTGGCACGATCAGGATTGCGATCAGTTGCATTCTGTCCAATAGCCAGCACTCGCGCGTTTTGCAAAATGGTCTGCACGCTTTGCGGATCAAAGCCACGCCCGTCATCATCTCGCGATATTTTCACCACATCGACGCGATCATTGGGTTGTATGAAGCCGCCCGCCGACGACAGGCCTTGGGCATCAATGGGAATAGCCACCGCCCGCAAGCCCGGCTGCAAGGTTGCTGCGAGATAGCCGGAAGCGCGCCCCGTGCGCAGCAATTTCTCGCGGCGGATCGGATCACCTGCAACAATGGGCTGGCGCACAAAAGCGCCGCGCAATTCTGCCATTACATCACCTTGCCGGCGCGCAATCATGGCCGGCTGGATATTTGCCAGCGGCCATTTCTGCCAGACAAAATCTGTTTCGGTCAGAGAGCGGCCGATGGGCAGATCAACGGCCGCGACCAAGATTTCATCCGCATCGACAATTGGTACTGGCGCCAATGCATCGCGCACGCGCTCGGGCACGGGGGCATAATTCATGATCAACAAAGCCGTGCCGCCCGCAGCGAGCGCCAGGCCCAACATCATGATGCGCGCGGTCTTCATTATGGAATCCGTTCGGCATGAATAAATTATTGAAAAAAAAGAAATGAACGTAACGGTATTTAGGCCTGTTTATGGTTAACAAAGCGTTACCGCCTCACCTTTGCAGGATGAGCTGCGCAATCGGCATATGCGCATAGACATGCAGCGCTGCGAGCGACAGGGCCACGCCATAAGGCACGCCCTCCGCCGGATCATGAAGGCGCGTAAGCCACACCTGCCCGCTGAGGCGCGCAGGAATCGTCATTCGCCGCCATTGCAGCACCAGCAGCGAGAGCGCCCCGCCCGCCATTGCCGCAAGCAAGAGAAAATCGAGCAGACCTGTCCAGCCAATCCAGAGCGCAATGCCTGCGGCGAGCTTGGCATCGCCGCCGCCAATCCAGCCGCGCGAGAACATGAAGAAGCCCAGCATCAACACCGCAAAACCGCAGCCCGCCGCTAGCAGAAGATCATTCAGCGGCATGCCGACAAGAAGAGCCATGAAGACAAATGCCGCTGCGATACTGGCCGTGAGGCGATTTGGCAAACGCATGGTGAGCAGATCAGATGCTGCAGACCAAGCCATAAAAATCGGGAAAATAAGAAGCGCAATAAATGACATGACAGATGATTCCATCTGCGGCGAAAATTGCCGATGTGCCGTAGGGTAAGGCAAGCTGATAAAACTTTCCTTAACCGCGCGCAAATTCGTCTGGCGACTTCAGCCTTTCTTCAGCCTTTGGGGCTAACGTTGCGGCATTGCTTATCCCGCGAGGGAAAAATGTTGATGTATTTTTTTGTCCGGCGCGTATCCGCCGGGGCTTTACTGGCCATGCTCGCCGTCCCTGCCTGCGCGCTGGATGTCCTCACGCTCGAACTTGACCGCGCGAAAATCGTGGAGCTTCCGGCTGGCACGAACACGCTTGTCATCGGCAACCCGGGCGTGGCGGATGCCACCATCCTGCGTCGGCAAAACCGCATTGTGCTGACAGCACGGGGCTTTGGCGAAACGAATATGATCGCGCTCGACACCAATGGGATCGCGCTTGCAGAAATTCTGGTGCGTGTGAAAAGCCCGCCACCCTCACTGATCGTGCAACGTGGCTTGGAGCGTGAAACCTGGTCATGCACTGAACGCTGCGAGCCCGCCGTCAATCCCGGCGATTCCTCACGCCACACGGGCGAGGCCGTGAAACAAATAGGTCAACATTCAGGCTTTGCGCGCCCCGCCACGAGTGGCGGGGGCAAATAAAAAGCCGCGGATAACATTCCGCGGCTTTGAATTTTCAAATCAGATGAAGATCAGATCGTCTGGTTGTAAGCACCCACTTCAGGATTTTCGCGCATCACACCATCAACCGCTTTGAACATGTCGCGCATACGCTGTTCAGAGACGGGGCTTTCGACCACAACAACCAGTTCCGGCTTGTTGGATGAGGCACGAACAAGGCCCCAGGTGCCATCTTCCGCTGTGACGCGCACACCATTGACGGTGACGAGATCGCGGATCTTCTGGCCTGAAACAGGCTCATTCTTCGCCTGCATGTCCTGAAAGCGTTTCACGACACGCTCGACCACCTGATATTTGATCTCGTCATCGCAATGGGGCGACATGGTAGGCGAGCCCCAAGTTTTCGGCAGATCCGCATAAAGATCGGCCATGGTCTTGCCGAGGTTGCGATCGAGCATATCGATCACCTGAATGGCGGTGACAACACCATCATCATAGCCGCGCCCGATAGGTGCGTTGAAAAAGAAATGGCCCGATTTTTCAAAACCGGCCAGCGCCTTCAAATCCGTCACGCGACGCTTGATATAGGAGTGGCCGGTTTTCCAGTAATCGGCTTTCACATTGCGCGAAATGAGAACCGGATCGGTTGCAAAAAGCCCCGTGGATTTCACGTCAACCACAAAGGTCGCGCCCGGATGCAGCGCCGACAGGTCGCGCGCCAGCATGACGCCAATCTTGTCCGCAAAAATCTCGTCGCCATTGTTATCGACCACACCGCAGCGGTCGCCATCACCATCGAAGCCAAGGCCGACATCGGCGCCCACTTCCTTCACCTTATGGGCGATGGCGTGCAGCATTTCCATGTCTTCGGGATTGGGGTTGTAGCGCGGGAAATTATAATCAAGCTCGACATCGAGCGGCACAACTTCGCAGCCAAGCTTTTCGAGAATCTGCGGCGCAAAGGCGCCCGCCGTTCCATTGCCACAAGCCGCCACCACTTTCAGCTTGCGCTTGATCGGCGCGCGATTGGTGAGATCGGCAAAATAACGCGCCGGGAAATTGTCGACATAGGCATAGCCGCCGCCCGAACGCGTCATGCCTTTGGCATTGAGCACAATGTCAGACAGGCGACCCATTTCATCGGGGCCGAAAGTGACAGGGCGCTGCACGCCCATTTTCACGCCCGTCCAGCCATTATCATTATGCGACGCTGTGACCATGGCCACGCAAGGCACATCGAGTTCGAATTGTGCGAAATAGGCCATGGGCGAAAGCGCCAAGCCAATGTCATGCACTTTCACACCACCCGCAACCAGGCCGGTGATGAGCGCATGTTTGATCGAGCTGGAATAAGCACGGTAATCATGGCCGGTAACGAGCTCGGGCTTGACGCCCATTTCATGGATCAACGTCGCCAGGCCCAGACCCAGCGCCTGAATACCCATGAGGTTGATCTCTTTGCCAAACAACCAGCGCGCATCATATTCGCGAAAGCCTGTCGGCTTCACCAGCGGCACCGTTTCGAATGCGTAAGTATTAGGAGCCAGCGCGTGAGAGGGCTTGGGGAACATGAACGGCCTCAAATTTCGAACGAGCCGGACAAGCCCGGCCCAAGACAAGATAAGACCGAAGACGTCAAAAACGAGGCGGGAGGCCCCATATCTGTCTGCTTACAGCCCAAGCTCTACATGACCCTGCGGAAGTTACGATCAGGTTTCCAAAGTCCGGCGTTTCTTGAGGGCGAAAAGCGCGTCCAGCGCCTCGCGCGGGCTCATATCGTCGGGATCGAGCCCATCCAGCGCCGCCCGGAGCTCGTCACGGGCCGTTCCGCTCGACACGGGTGCAGCGGCCGTCGCCTGCATGACGCTGGCAAAGAGCGGCAGGTCATCCATCATTTTTTCGACCGGCGCTGAACGCTCGCCAGCTTCCAATTCGGCCAGCAAACTGCGCGCGCGCTCAACCACGGCGGCAGGCAGTCCGGCCAATTTGGCCACCTGAATGCCGTAAGAACGATCAGCTGCGCCCTGTACCACTTCATGCAGGAAGACCACATCGCCATTCCATTCGGTCACCCGCACGGTGAGATTGGTGAGCCGCTCCAGCTTGCCCGCAAGCTTGGTCAGTTCATGGAAATGGGTGGCAAAAAGCGCACGCGAGCGATTGCCTTCATGCAAATGTTCCACTGTCGCCCACGCAATCGAGAGGCCATCGAAGGTCGCCGTGCCGCGCCCGATCTCATCGAGAATGACCAGCGAGCGGGAACCTGCCTGATTGAGAATCGCCGCCGTCTCGACCATTTCAACCATAAAGGTTGAGCGGCCGCGCGCCAGATCGTCCGCCGCGCCCACGCGTGAGAAGAGCCGGTCCACAATGCCAATATGGGCTTCGCGCGCGGGCACATAGGCCCCCATTTGCGCAAGCACTACAATCAGCGCGTTCTGGCGAAGATAAGTTGATTTACCTGCCATATTCGGGCCGGTGATGATTGCGATACGTCCGGCTTTTCCGGCTGCATCGGCGAGATCGGAATCATTGGCGACGAATGCCAGACCGCGCGCGCGCAATGCAGCCTCCACCACAGGGTGGCGCCCGCCCGCAATGCGGAAGGCCAAACTCTCATCAATGAGGGGGCGCACCCAATCACGCAGGACCGCGACCTCGGCGAGGCCGGCTGCAACATCGATCATTGCAATCGCATCGGAGGCTGATTTCAGCGCGTCTGTTGCTGCCAGTGCGGCACCAGCCAGATCCTCGAAAATGCCAAGTTCCAGCGCAATGGCGCGATCAGCCGCGGAGGCAATTTTAGCTTCAATCTCATTCAGCGCTGTTGTTGAGAAGCGCATCGCATCAGCCATGGTCTGGCGATGAATGAAGGTCTCATTGAGCGGCGCCTTCAGCAGCTTCTCGCCATGCACCTGCGGAACTTCGATGAAATAGCCCAGAAAATTATTATGCTTGACCTTGAGCTGTTTGGTGTCGGCCAGCTCGCAATATTGGGCCTGCATGCCAGCAATTACGCGGCGGCTTTCATCACGAAGTCTGCGCGTTTCATCGAGCGCTGGTTCAAAGCCAGCACGCACAAAACCGCCGTCGCGCTTGTTGAGCGGTAATTCCTCAGAAAGACCTGTACCAAGCCGGTTTTCGAGATTTTCCGGCAAAAGCTGCAGGGCTGCCAGAGCCTTTGCCAATTCCTCCGGCAAGGATTCAACCCCTGCCAGAATAAGCCTGGTCTCCCGCGCAGCGGCAAGCGCATCGCGCAGACAGGCCAGATCACGCGGGCCACCGCGCTGCATAGCCAAACGCGAGAGTGCGCGCGACATATCGGGCGCTCCGCGCAGATTCTGCCGCAGGCTCATGCGCAAGGGCGCCCGCTCGACAAACAACGCCACCGCCTCTTGCCGACGCATCACAGCAGGTACATCGGTAAGCGGGGCAGCAAGCCGTTGGGCGATGAGACGCCCACCTGCGGCTGTCACAGTTGCATCGATGGAGGCCAGCAGGGAGCCATCGCGCTGACCCGCCATGGTGCGCGTGAGTTCAAGATTGGCGCGCGTGGCGGCATCAATTTCGAGTGTCGCGCCGCGCTGCATTTTTTCAGGCCGCGCCAGCAGCGGGCGCACTGCAATCTGCGTGCGCTCGACATAGGCAATCGCCACTGCCGCCGCCGAAATTTCGGCGCGCGAGAAAGTGCCAAATCCATCGAGTGTGGCAACGCCATACCAATCACAAATGCGCCGCTCGGCACTCGTCTGTTCACCGCTTTCACGCGGCACGGGGCTCAGCGGAAGGCCTGTTTCTTGCGCGAGTCGCACCACCTCAGCCACATCTGCCATAGCGGCTGGCACGACCAGCTCGCGGGGCTCAAAACGTGCAATTTCTGTGGCCAATGTGGCGTCCGAGGCTTCCGTCACAATGAATGTGCCGGTCGAAATATCAACCGCTGCCAAACCATAAATGGCGCTGTCATCCGACATTTTCTGACGGGCAAGCGCGAGCAGCAAATTGGCGCGACCGGGCTCCAGGAGACGCTCTTCGGTAATCGTGCCGGGCGTGACGAGACGCACCACATCACGCTTCACCACCGATTTCGGGCCGCGTTTCTTAGCCTCCGCCGGATCTTCCATCTGCTCGCAGACGGCGACGCGATGGCCAAGCCCGATCAGACGCTGCAGATAATCATCCGCCCGGTCGATGGGCACACCGCACATGGCGATGTCCTCGCCCAGATGCTTGCCCCGCTTGGTCAGTACAATGCCCAGGGCCCGGCTGGCGATTTCGGCATCCTCGAAGAACAGCTCGTAGAAATCGCCCATCCGGTAAAACAGCAGGGAATCGGGATTGGCGTTTTTGATCTCGACAAACTGCGCCATCATCGGCGTGACGCGGGTGGCGTCTCGCTCTTGTGTCGAGGGACTATCGGGGGCGCGGGAGGTCATGGTGGCGGACCCTAGCAGAGCCACGGCCTGGGGGCAGGCAGGCCCACCCACTTGTCCACGCCTTAAGAAAGGTCCTGTCATGCGCCCGCCGTGGAGAGTTTGGTAACCTGAGCTGGTCCAGTGTGGCCTTGGAAGCAGGGCCGCAGGCGTTTAAAGTCGGCAAACCTGAGCAAAAGATCAGAAAAATCCGAGAGAGACATGTCAGACACGAGCGGCAAGCCCATCCGTCCGAAGCGCCCGACGATCACCGATCAGGAGGCGCTCCTGTTCCATTCCAAAGGCCGCCCGGGCAAATTTGAAATCGTCCCCACCAAACCCATGGCGACCCAGCGCGACCTGTCGTTGGCCTATTCGCCGGGCGTGGCCGTGCCGGTGAAAGCCATCGCTGCTGATCCCTCGGCCGCTTACGACTATACGATCAAGGGCAATCTGGTGGCCGTGATCTCCAATGGCACGGCCATTCTGGGACTGGGCAATCTGGGCGCGCTGGCCTCGAAGCCTGTGATGGAGGGCAAGGCCGTCCTCTTCAAGCGCTTTGCCGATATCGACGCGATCGATCTCGAAGTCGATGCCGAAGATCCCGATGATGTCATCAATGCCGTGCGCTATCTCGGCCCCTCGTTTGGCGGCATCAATCTGGAAGATATCAAGGCGCCGGAATGTTTCATCATTGAGGAGCGCCTGCGCGAATTGATGGACATTCCTGTTTTTCATGACGACCAGCACGGCACTGCAATCATTGCTGCCGCTGGCATGCTGAATGCCATCCAGCTCACCGGCCGCGATATCAAGAAGACGAAGCTTGTGTGCAATGGCGCGGGAGCTGCCGGCATTGCCTGCCTTGATCTCATCAAAGCCATGGGTTTTGCGCCAGAAAACGTGCTGCTCTGCGACACCAAAGGTGTTGTCTACAAGGGCCGCGCGGAAGGCATGAACCAATGGAAATCAGCGCATGCAATTGAAACAAAAAAGCGCACGCTGGAAGAAGCCATGGATGGTGCTGATATTTTCTTCGGTCTTTCAGTCAAAGGTGCGCTGACGCCTGAACTGGTGAAGAGCATGGCGCCCAACCCAATCATTTTCGCCATGGCCAATCCAGATCCGGAAATCACGCCGGAAGAAGCCCATGCCGTGCGCGATGATGTGATCATCGCCACCGGGCGCTCGGATTATCCCAACCAAGTGAACAATGTTCTGGGATTCCCTTACATCTTCCGTGGCGCACTCGATGTGCGCGCCACCACGATCAATATGGAAATGAAAATCGCCGCCGCCAAAGCTTTGGCGGAACTGGCGCAGGAAGATGTGCCCGATGAAGTGGCCGCCGCCTATCAGGGCGCGCGCCCGCGCTTTGGTTCGGAATATATCATCCCCGTGCCGTTTGATCCTCGCCTGATCAGCGTGATCCCGGTGGCCGTTGCCAAAGCCGCCATGGAAAGCGGCGTTGCGCGCAAGCCGATTGTCGATTTCAAAGCCTATGCCGCGCAGCTCTCGGCACGTCGCGATCCGGTGGCTGGCGCTCTGCAGCGTGTCATCGACCGCGTGCGCCGCTATCCCAAACGGGTCGTCTTTGCCGAAGGTGAAGAAGAGCAGGTCATGCGTGCAGCTGTGTCCTTCGTGAATCAGGGGTTGGGAACCGCCGTGCTGGTCGGCCGCGAAGACCGTATTCAAGAAGTCGCCGCTTTGGCAGGTGTCGACCTCGAAGACAAGGGCATTGAAATAGCCAATGCCCGCATCTCTCATCGCAACAATGCCTATGCGCAATTCCTCTATGAGCGTCTGCAGCGTAAGGGCTATCTCTTCCGCGATTGCGCGCGCCTGATCAATCAGGATCGCAACCATTTCGCCGCCGCTATGGTGGCACTGGGTGATGCCGATGCCATGGTGACAGGCGTCACGCGCAATTTCTCTATTGCGCTGGAAGAAGTACGCCGTGTGATCGACCCGAAACCAGGACATCGCGTGATGGGGCTCTCATTGATCCTCGCGCGCGGTCGCCCGGTTCTGGTGGCCGATACGGCGATCACCGAAATGCCAACCGCTCAAGAGCTGGCACAGATTGCCATTGAAGCAGCTGGCGTATCTCGTCGCTTGGGCTATGAACCGCGTGTCGCGATGCTGGCTTTCTCGACCTTCGGCCATCCCGAGGGAGAGCGTTCAGCAAAAGTCATCGAAGCGGTGAAAATTCTCGACGCCATGCGCGTTGATTTTGAATATGACGGCGAAATGGCCGCTGACGTGGCGCTCAACAAGGAGCTCATGGGAACCTATCCCTTCTGTCGCCTCTCCGATACGGCCAATGTGCTCATCATGCCAGCATTCCATTCGGCCTCGATCTCAACCAAGATGCTGCAGGAATTGGGTGGCGCAACCGTCATCGGCCCGATGATTGTAGGCCTCAACAAGCCTGTGCAGATCGTGCCGCTGGGTGGAAAAGATTCCGATATCGTCAACATGGCCGCGCTTGCTGCCTATAATGTCAACGGCTGATTCAGCGAGAAGAAATAAAGAGGAATCGCGATGCGTATCGCAATGATCGGCTCCGGCTATGTGGGCCTTGTTTCAGGTGCCTGCCTTGCCGATTTTGGCCATGATGTCATTTGTGTCGACAAGGATGAAAACCGCATTGCTATGCTGGAGCGCGGTGAGATTCCGATTTTCGAGCCCGGGCTTGAGGATCTTGTCGCCAGCAATGTGAAGCAGAAGCGGCTTTCATTCACGACAGATCTTTCCAAGGCTGTGCCGGGTGCTGATGCTGTCTTCATCGCGGTGGGCACACCCTCGCGCCGTGGTGATGGCCATGCCGATCTGTCCTATGTCTATGGCGCCTCGAAAGAGATCGCCGATGCGCTCACCGGCTATTGCGTAATCGTGACGAAATCCACCGTGCCTGTGGGCACAGGTGACGAGGTGGAGAAAATCATCCGCGAAGCGCGGCCTGATTTGGAATTCGCTGTCGTCTCCAACCCGGAATTTTTGCGCGAAGGTGCTGCCATCTCGGATTTCAAGCGCCCCGACCGCATCGTGGTGGGTGCCGAGACCGAACAGGCGCGCGAAGTGATGAGCGAAATCTATCGCCCGCTCTATCTCAACCAATCGCCGCTGCTGTTTACGGGGCGGCGCACATCTGAACTGATCAAATATGCCGCCAATGCGTTTCTCGCAACCAAGATCACCTTCATCAATGAAATGGCAGATCTGTGCGAAAAAGTCGGTGCAGATGTGCAAGATGTCGCGCGCGGCATCGGGCTTGATAATCGTATCGGCTCAAAGTTTTTGCACGCAGGCCCGGGCTATGGCGGCTCGTGCTTTCCGAAAGACACGCTGGCGCTGGTGCGCACTGCGCAGGAAGCAGGCTCGCCCGTACAGATTGTCGAAACCGTCGAGCGCGTGAACAAAGCCCGCAAGATCGGAATGGCCACACGCATCATTGCAGCGTGCGGTGGCGATGTACGGGGTAAGAAAATCGGTCTGCTGGGCCTAGCCTTCAAACCCAATACGGATGACATGCGCGACGCGCCCTCGATCGATATTGTAGCTGCCCTTCTGGCAGCGGGCGCGAAGGTCCACGCCTTCGATCCCGAAGCGATGGAGCAGGCCCGGCCGATGATGCCCGGCGTCACATTTGCGGATGAGCCCTATGCGTGCGCGGATGGCGCGGAGGCTTTGGCCATCATCACCGAATGGGATGCCTTCCGTGCGCTCGATCTAAAGCGCGTGAAAGAGAGCATGAACAATCCGGTCGTCGTAGACCTGCGCAATATTTATCGCCCCAGCGATATGAAGAAGCGCGGGTTTGTCTATTCGAGCATCGGACGGGCCTAGGTTTTTTCCCCGTCATTGCGAGGGGCGTAAGCGACGAAGCAATCCAGTGGCCTTACGTGCGGCCTCTGGATTGCTTCGCTTCGCTCGCAGTGACGGTAACTTACACCGTCACCTGCGCCCCCAATTCCACCACACGATCGGATGGAATGGAGAAGAAGTCCGTCGCGTTGGAAGCCTGGCGCGATAGCACGATGAAGAGTTTATCCTGCCAGACTGGCATGCCCGAATTCGGGCTTTGCTTGAGCGAGCGTCGACCTAAGAAAAACGACGTCGTCATAATGTCGAATTTCAGCCCCGCCTTGCGCATGGTGGCGAGAGCGGCAGGAACACGGGGACTTTCCATAAAGCCAAAATGCAGCGTGACCTTGGTGAAATCGTCCGAGAGTTTCTCGATCTCATAACGCTTGTTGGGGCTGACGCGTGGCGTCTGCTCCGTATTCACGCTGACAATGAAGACACGCTCGTGCAGAACCTTGTTGTGCTTGAGATTATGCATGAGGGCCGATGGGGCCACTTCTGCATCGCTGGTCAGAAAGATCGCCGTGCCAGAAACCCGCGTTGGTTTGGATTTTTCCAACATGCGGATGAGATCACGCATCGGAATCGAGTCACGGTGTGTTTTTGACGCGAGGAAGCCCGAACCCCGCATCCAAGTCCACATCATCAATACGACCACGCCACCAACCAGAACCGGCACCCAGCCGCCTTCAAACAATTTGAGAAGATTGGCTGAAAAGAAAACGCTCTCAATAACAAAGAACGTACCCATCGTCGCAAAAGCCCGCCAGACCGGCCATTTCCACAAGCGCCAGACCACGACAAAGGCGAGCAGCGAGTCAACGACCATCGAAGCCGTCACCGCAATGCCATAGGCTGAGGCCAGGGCACTAGAAGATTTGAACAAGGCGACCAATAGCAAAACGCCAATCAACAGCGTGCGATTGACGCGCGGAATATAGATCTGGCCTTCCTGCTTGTCGGATGTGTGATGAATTTCCAGACGCGGCAGAAGCCCCAGCTGAATGGCCTGACGTGCAAGCGAGAAAGCGCCCGTGATCGTGGCCTGACTGGCGATAATGGTCGCGACCGTTGCCAGAATGACGAGCGGCAGCAGCGCCCAATCGGGAGCCATCAAAAAGAAGGGATTATCCATCGCCTCGGGATTGGCCAGCAACAAGGCGCCTTGCCCGAGATAGTTCAGCACCAGCGCTGGCAAGACAAAGAAAGACCAAGCGAGCTGAATGGGACGACGACCGAAATGGCCCATATCGGCATAAAGCGCTTCCGCACCCGTCACCGCGAGGAAGACAGACCCCATCACGACAAAGCTCAGCAGCCCGTGTGAGAAAAGGAAGGTGAGGCCATAGAGCGGATTAAAGGCATAGAGAATGCGCGGTGCATCGCCCAAGTGCGACACACCCATCGCCGCAAGTGCCAGGAACCAGACGACCATGATCGGGCCGAAAAACCCTGCCACGAGCCCCGTACCATGACTTTGCACCATGAAGAGCGAGATCAGAATGACGAAGGTGATCGGCAAAATATAATTATCGAGCGCGGGCGCAACGAGTTTCAATCCCTCCACGGCCGAGAGCACTGAAATGGCGGGCGTGATGATCGCATCGCCTGTAAACAGTGATGCGCCCAAGATCCCGAGAAACAAAACGCCGATTGATTTACGGCCGATAGCCGATTGCGCCAGCGCCATAAGGGCGAGTGTGCCGCCTTCGCCGCGATTGTCGGCGCGCATGACGAAGATCACATATTTGATGGTGACGATCAGGAAGAGCGCCCAGATGAGCAGCGAGACGACGCCCAGCACATTCTCATCATGCGAACCCACACCCGCCGTATGGGCGAGCGATTCACGCAGAGCGTAGAGCGGGCTCGTTCCGATATCGCCATAGACGACGCCAATCGACCCCAATGTCAGGGAAGCAAGGCTCCCGTGACCTTGTTCCGAGTCGTGTCCGTGATCGTGTCCATGATGATCGTGAGCCTCGCTCGACCCGTGCGGCATTGTGCCGGCATCGGTCTTGAGTGAGCTGTGGTCCTCAGGCGAGCCGTTGGGCATGCATTCGTCCTTAGAGGTCAATCCGCTGGTGGCCCGGAGACAGGGCCCGCGGGCATATACTCTATTCCGCAACGCGGGAGAAGAGGCAACGCTCCAGCCTGCCAAGATAATTTGTCGTGAGACGAAAAGCTTGCCCCATTAGCCCCCTTGCCCGCGCGGGCTCTTTTTGACACATCAAACCCTATGGCAAGCGCGACACCGGTCTTTTCCTTCGATCTGCCCATTGATGCAGTACTGGGAGACCTGCGTTCAAAATCAGCCGGCTCTACACGCCTGGTTCTTGTGGCCCCGCCAGGGGCCGGCAAAACCACACGCGTCCCGCTAGTGCTGAAAGACGAGCCTTTTGCCAAAGGGGGCAAAATCATCCTGCTGGAGCCACGGCGCCTCGCCGCACGAGCAGCGGCTGAACGCATGGCCGCGACGCTGGGCGAGACCGTCGGCGAGACGGTCGGCCTTCGGGTGCGCCTGCAATCGCGCGTCTCAGCCAAGACACGCATTGAAGTGGTGACGGAGGGCGTCTTTGCCCGGATGATCCTGGATGACCCGACGCTAGCCGGCGTCGCGGCCGTTATCTTCGACGAATTTCACGAACGCTCGCTGGATGCGGATCTGGGCCTCGCGCTGGCGCTCGATGCGCAGGCAGGCTTGCGTGAAGATCTGCGCATTCTGGTGATGTCGGCAACGCTGGATGGCGCGCGTGTAGCCAGACTGATGCAGGGGTGCCCGGTGATCATCAGCGAAGGCCGCGCCTTTCCGATTGAAACGCGCCACATGCCGCGCGAACCACGCGCGCGCATTGAAGACGAGATGGTGCGCGCCATTCGCACCGCCTTGCGCGCGGAAACAGGCTCCATCCTTGCCTTTCTGCCCGGGCAAGGCGAAATCCGCCGCGTCGCGCAGATGCTCGAAGGCAAAGTGCCAGAAAACGCCGATATCACGCCCCTTTTTGGCGCTATGGATCGCGCCGCGCAGGATCGTGCCGTGCTGCCTGCGCAAAAGGGCAAACGCAAAATCGTGCTGGCAACTTCCATTGCTGAAACCTCCATCACCATTGAAGGTGTGTGCGTAGTCATCGACAGCGGGCTCGCGCGCGTGCCGCGTTTCGAGCCTGATCTGGGCCTCACACGCCTTGAGACTGTGCGCGTGTCGCGCGCGGCCGCCGACCAGCGGCGCGGGCGCGCAGGCCGCACAGAGCCGGGTATTTGCTATCGCCTCTGGGAGGAAGCAGGCACCGGCGCGCTGGAGGCTTTCTCGCCGCCTGAAATTCTCTCGGCTGATCTGTCGGGTTTTCTGCTTGATCTTTCAGCTTGGGGTGTGCGCGACCCCCAACAGCTCGCCTGGCTTGATGCACCGCCCGCACCCGCCCTCAATGAAGCGCGCAATCTTTTACTCTCTCTAAATGCGCTGGATGACAGCGGCGGTTTGACGAAGGACGGGCAAGCCATTCGCGCTTTAGCTCTACCGCCGCGTCTGGCACGCATGGTGATTGAGGCTGCGAAAGCGGGCGAAGCAAAACTCGCCGCTGATCTTGCAGCCGTGCTTGTGGAACGCGGACTTGGGGGCGACCGTATCGATCTTTCCGAGCGCGTCGAAAATCTGCGCCGGGATCGCTCGCTGCGCGCTGATGATGCGCGCCGGCTTGCGCGCGGATTTGCCGACGTCGCCGCGCGCCAGACTTCACGCAAAGATCAGGATGGCGGCGAGATCGGCGATTGCGGACGTCTCATTGCGCTGAGTTTTCCCGACCGCATCGCCAAAGCACGAGGGCGCGAGGGCGAGTTTCTCATGGCTAATGGCCGCGCGGGCATGATGGAAGCACATGAAAGGCTTGCGCGACAGGAATTTCTCGCAATTGCCGAGATTTCAGGCCGCGCCGGTGCCGCACGTATTCTCGCCGCGGCCGCTTTGAGCGCGGAAGATGTGGAAGTGCTGGGCCAAGGCCGCATTGAAGAACGCGATGAGGTGACGTTCGACAAACAAAGCCTCAGCCTGCGCAGACGCCGCGCGCGCAAGCTGGGTGCGATTGCGCTGGCCGAACATATCTTGCCTGTTGAAGCAGGCCCCGAGACTGCGGCCGCGCTCGCCAAAGGCCTCGCCGCCATCGGCATCGACAAACTGCCTTGGACGAAGGCCCAAAAACAATTGCGCGACCGCGTGTTGTTTTTGCGCCGCGCAGAAGGCGAAGATTGGCCCGATGTTTCAGACCCTGCTCTGGCTGAACAGCCACAGGATTGGCTGGCGCCTTTCATCGAAGGGCGCACATCGCTCAATGCGATCACACCAGATGATCTCGATTCCGCGCTGTCTGCCTTGCTGCCTTGGGCCATGATGCGACAGCTCGATGCAGAAGCGCCGACCCATTTCGAAGCGCCCACCGGCTCGCGCATTGCCGTTGATTACGAGGCCGAGGGGGGGCCTGTACTGGCCATTCGCGTGCAGGAATTATTTGGCCTCTCGGCACATCCGGCACTAGCGGGCGGGCGGGTGCCGCTGACATTGCATCTGCTCTCGCCCGCGCACCGGCCCATCCAGATCACCAAAGACCTTCCAGGCTTTTGGAAAGGCTCTTGGGCGGCCGTGAAAGCCGACATGAAAGGTCGCTATCCGCGCCATCCCTGGCCCGATGATCCGGCGGCAGCTGCACCAACAACAAGGGCGAAGCCAAGAGGGACATAAAGTCCGCCATTGCGAGGCGGAGGCGAAGCAATCCAGAGGTGCCGCGTGAGGCTTCTGGATTGCTTCGCTCACGCTCGCAATGACCGAGTGATTTCGTATCTGTTCTTGAAATGTTCTTGACTTACTCAGAAAGATTACCCAATCTTGGCCTTGCCTTTGCGGCAGATGGAGGTTTGCCATGGTGGTGCGGGTTGCGACAGTCGCCTTTGAGGGGATCGAGGCCCGTCCTGTCGATGTGCAGGTGCAGATTTCAAATGGCAATGTCGCCTTTCAGGTTGTGGGGCTTGGTGACAAGGCGGTTGGGGAATCGCGCGAGCGGGTGCGCGGCGCTTTGATTGCGGCGGGGCTGGCCATGCCCGCGCGGCGCGTCATCGTCAATCTGGCGCCCGCCGACATGCCCAAAGAAGGCAGCCATTACGATCTGCCCATTGCACTCGCGATCATGGCGGCCATGGGCGCTATCCCAGCCGATGCGCTCTCTGGCTACACTATTTTGGGCGAACTCGCGCTCGATGGCACAATCGCGCCAGTTGCCGGCTGTCTGCCGGCCGCTGTGGCCGCAAATGCGCGCGGACATGGGCTCATCTGTCCTTCCGCTTGCGGGGCGGAAGCGGCTTGGGCCTCCTCCGAGATCGATATTATCGCGCCCCGCTCGCTGATCCAGCTGGCCAATCATTTCAAAGGCACGCAGGTTTTATCGCGCCCCCTGCCCGCAATCCGCGCGGGCGGCATGGCACAACCCGATCTGGCCGAAATCAAAGGGCAGGAAAGCGCCAAACGCGCGCTGGAAATTGCTGCTGCTGGCGGACACCATCTGCTGATGAACGGCCCGCCGGGTGCAGGAAAGAGCATGCTGGCCGCGCGCCTTCCATCGATCCTGCCACCCCTCAGTCCACGCGAATTGCTGGAAGTCTCGATGATCCATTCCGTCGCGGGCCTATTGGCGGGCGGCGAATTGACCGACAGGCGGCCATTTCGCGCACCCCACCATTCCGCCTCCATGGCGGCACTCACAGGCGGTGGCCTGCATGCGCGCCCGGGCGAAGTCTCGCTCGCCCATCATGGCGTTCTGTTTCTCGATGAATTGCCCGAGTTTTCGATGCAGGCTCTGGATTCGCTGCGCCAGCCGATTGAAACCGGCGAAGTCAGCGTGTCGCGCGCCAATGCACGGGTGACTTATCCCGCGCGCTTTCAACTGGTCGCCGCAATGAACCCCTGCCGCTGCGGTCATGCGCTGGATCCCGGCTACGCCTGCAAACGCCAACCCAATGCGCGCTGCATGGCGCAATACCAGACACGCCTGTCGGGCCCCTTGCTCGATCGATTCGACATTTCCATTGAAGTGCCTGCTGTGCATGCAACCGATCTCTTGCTTCCACCGCCCAAAGAGGGCTCGCGTGAAGTGGCTGCACGTGTGGCGCGCGCCCGCGCACTCCAACGTGAGCGCTTTCTCGGCATGGGCTTGACCCATCTCTCCACCAATAGCGCCGCACCGGCCAACGTTGTGGAAAGCATGGCACGGCCTGACAAAGCAGGAACCGACCTCATCCGCGACGCAGCTGACCGGATGCGGCTGACCGCACGCGGCTTCCATCGCGTTTTAAAACTGGCCCGCACTTTGGCCGATCTCGACGAATCAGATGGCGTGCGTCGCATCCACGTGGCCGAGGCGCTTTCCTACCGTGGGCACTCCTCAGCCACCGCCGAAGCTGCGTAATTCATCAAGTGAATCAGGCGCACTCGCACGACGCGCCAAACTGTCATAAAAGCGTCGACAAACTGTGCTGATTGCTTCCTCACGAGGGGAACATAGACATGGCCATCGCATTCATCGGCAAACCGACGGGCATGATCCGCACGGCGCTCCAGGCAAGTTTCCGTGCCCTGCCAAAGCCTCTGCAGCGCGCTGTGCGCGACCATGGTGATCTTGATCCAACATTGGGTCGCATGGGCTCGCTTGAAGCCCGCCTTGCCATCACCAAGAAAGACATTCGCCGGGCCCAAAAACTACGCTATCGCGTGTTCTTTGAAGAAGGCGGCGCGATCCCCGATGCGCGCTCGGCGCTCTCGCGCCGCGACATCTGCCCGTTCGATCGAATCTGCGACCATATGCTTGTGATCGACCATGCGGCGCGCAGCAAATTTGGTCGCCTCAAGCCCAAGGTTGTGGGCACCTATCGCCTGCTGCGCCAGGATGTGGCGCAACAGCATGGCGGCTTTTACAGCGCGCAGGAATTCAACATTGCACCGCTGCTGGCTGGCCATCCGGACACGCGCTTTCTTGAACTCGGCCGCTCCTGCGTCCTGCCCGAATATCGCTCCAAGCGCACGATTGAACTGCTGTGGCGCGGTATAGCCACTTATATGCAGCATTATCGTATAGGCGCGATGATTGGTTGCGCCTCATTTGAGGGCACCAATCCACTGGCTTTGGCGCTGCCACTGTCCTTCCTGCATCATCATGCGATGGGCGAAGGCGATTGGGCGGCCCAAGCATTGCCGGAGCGTTTCCAGTCGATGGATATGATCTCGAAAGACGCGATTGATCTGCGCCGCGCGCTCGATGCGCTGCCCACTCTCATCCGCGGCTATTTGCGCGTGGGTGCGAAATTTGGTGCGGGCGCGGTGATCGACCGCCAATTTGGTACAACAGACGTACTCGTCATCCTGCCGGTATCAGCGATTGACGCAAAATATCTGGACCATTTCTCGCCCACACAACGCGCGGCATAAGCCACATCGTCATTGCGAAACGTGAACCGAAGCAATCACGAGAGAAGTGCGTGCAGCCCTTCCCGATAGGTTGGGTAATTAAACACAAAACCCAAGTCGCTTTTGATACGCGCATTAGAGACGCGCTTGTTCTCGCCATAGAACGAGCGCGCCATGGGCGTCATCTGCGTGGTCGAGAAATCACGCTCGGGCGGGGGCTCGACACCGAGCAATTGCGCGGCATAGACCACCACATCCTGCGGTGGTGCTGGTTCATCATCCGTCACATTGTAAATGCGGCCACTCTTGCCACCTGCCAGACAGGCAGCCACCGCATCGGCAATGTCATCGACATGAATTCGGTTGAACACTTGGCCAGGCTTAATGATGCGCCGTGCCGTGCCCTCGCGCAGATGGCTCAACGCGTTGCGGCCGGGCCCATAAATGCCCGACAGTCGCAAAACATCGAGCGGCACATTCATGCGCTCTGCCAAATCGGTCCACGCCTCTTCTGCCGCCAACCGCGCGTGTGAACGACCCGCCACCGGCACACAGATTGTATCTTCATCCACCCACGCGCCCTGATGGTCGCCATACACACCAACAGTCGAAAGGTAGATGATGCGCTTTACAGGCGCGTGCTGGATCTGTGCGGCAAGCGCTTGCACAACAGGATCACCCTGCGCATCAGGTGGCGCTGAGACCAAAAGCACATCGCTTTGCGCCAGCGCTGCCCCAACATCAGGAAACAGAAGCGGCGTGACGCCTTTCATCTGCGCCATTTTTTCAGCACTGCGCGTGGTGGCAAAAATCCGGGTAAATTGCACCCCATGGCGAGCGACAAAAGCTTGCGCCGAATAGCCATGTCCAAAGATCAGAAGTTTCATCGCGTCACTCCCAGCGCCCGCCATTCGGCCTGCACATATTCATCGCTCTCATGGGCATGCTCGCGCGCAAGCTTGGCCACCTCATCGGGCGGATATAATTTTCCAGCGGCCCAAACAGCCAGCGCCCGCACTTGAGGGTCTGGAAAGCGCAAATTTTCAATCACACGTGGCCGCAAAGTCGCGTCGCCAGAATTGCCGATCGCAATCATCAGATTGCGCCGAAAGCGCGAAAGCCCAATGCGCTTGATCGGGGAACCCGAGAAATGGGTGCGAAACGCAGCATCATCCAACCCTGCCAATGCATAGAGATCGGGGGCCAGCAAATCCGCGCGCGCCTGCAATTTTGCCTCACGCGCAACTTGCGCAAATTTGTTCCAAGGGCAGGCGGCCAGACAATCATCGCAGCCATAAATGCGATTGCCCATCGCCTCACGAAACTCCCGGTCGATGATCCCGTGATGCTCAATCGTCAGGTAGGAAATACATTTGCGAGCATCCAGCGTGTAGGGGCCGGGAAAGGCTTTCGTCGGGCAGGCATCAAGACAGGCCGAACACGTGCCACAATGATCAATTTCGGCTTCATCCTCGGGCAGGTCGAGCGTCAGAAAGATCGAGCCTAGAAACAGCCAGGAACCAAATTCGCGCGACACAAGATTGGTGTGCTTGCCCTGCCAGCCAAGGCCGGCGCTGGCTGCCAGCGGCTTTTCCATCACCGGCGCCGTATCAACGAAAACTTTCATCTCCAGCGCGGGGTCGCTTTTGGCTTCACCCGCAATCCACGAGCCCAGCATTTTCAGCCGACCCTTGATGAGATCATGATAATCGCGATGTCGCGCGTAAACAGAAATTGCGCCTTTGGTTTTCTGCGCAAGGATTTCGCGCGGATCGGCATCTGGCCCATAATTCATACCTAACATGATGATGGAGCGCACGTCTGACCAGAGCACGCGCGGATCGGCACGCCGATCAGCTGTATCCTCCATCCAGCCCATATCGCCATGCGCGCCAGAAGCGAGCCAGTTTTCGAGACGTAGGCCGGCATCGGGAATGGCGTCAGGGCGCGTGATGCGGCAGGCATCGAAACCCAGCTCGGCGGCACGTGCGCGCAGACGGTTGAGAAAGGCGGCGTTCAGAAATCCAGATCCGCATATTCGGGCGCGGGCGTGATCCCCGGTAGGCGGTCGTTCAGAATCGTGCGGAAGGACGGGCGGGACTTGACCCGCGCGTACCAATGTTTCGCCGCCTCGTCTTCGCCCCATGGCACGTCGCCCAGGAAATCTACGCTCGACAGATGCGCTGCGGCGGCGAGATCGGCATAAGTCATCCGATCGCCCGCTAGCCAATTGCGCGACTGCACCAGCCAGCCAATGTAGCGCAGATGATAGCGGATATTCTGGCGCGCGGCACGTACCAGCTCCATATCCGGTGCGCCCCCGCCCTGATCTGCACGCATCTGGCGCTTGAACACCTTTTCCTGCACCAGCCATTGCGTGACTTCGGCAAAAAACTTGGCGTTGAACCATTCGAGAAGGCGGCGGACTTCGACACGGCCCTCCGGATCCTCCGGCATCAGGCGGCGAACACCCAGCGCCAGCCCGCGCGTCTCATCGAGATATTCGGCGATGATATTGGGGCCGACAATCGCCGAAACCATTTGCCCGTCAGTCAAAACTGGCGTGGTGTTGGCAGGATTGAGGATCAGAAAATCCTGGCGACGCTCGAAAGTGCGCTCCTCGATCATCTCGGGTTCCATGCCATATTCGGCCATCACAATACGGATGAAACGCGAATGCGGACAAAACGGATGAAAGTAAAGCTGCGCCATACGCCTTGATCCGACCTTGAGCAAACCTTGGACGATGGACCAAGGTAGAATGAACTGCGCGCTCCGTATAGAACTGGTTTGCGCGGCTCACAACCCGAATCGTGTGCAATGCGCGCATGAGCCACATGTGTTCCAACCGTGTGCCGGTTAAGAAGAGGTTAACGATGTCGCTGATCGACGCGCTGAAAGCCCTGCTGCTGGGAAGCATTGAAGGACTCACCGAGTTCCTGCCGGTCTCCTCAACGGGCCATCTGCTTCTCGTGGGACATTTTCTTGGCTTTGAATCCAAGGGCAAATCCTTTGAGGTTCTGGTGCAGCTCGGCGCCATTCTTGCCATCCTCTATGTCTATGCGCACAAGATCATCTCGATCATTCTCGGCTTGAAAGATGATATGCGTGCAAGGCGTTTCGTCATTGCCGTGCTGCTGGCATTCATTCCGGCGGCTGTGATCGGTGCTGGCGCCCATTCCATTATAAAGGGTGTGCTGTTCAATCCGTTGATTGTTTGCACCATGCTGATTGCCGGTGGCCTCGTGCTGCTCGCCGTCGATGACCTTGCACCTGAACCCACATTTGATGATGCGATGGACATGCCCTTGACGACGGCTTTGTTCGTTGGCTTCTTTCAATGTCTGGCCATGGTGCCGGGCGTCTCGCGCTCGGGTGCAACGATTGTCTCGGCCATGTTCTTTGGCGCCTCCAAACGTGCCGCTGCGGAATTTTCATTCTTTCTCGCGATGCCGACCATGGCAGGCGCTTTCGCTTATGATCTGTTCAAGAATTACAAACTGCTTGAATTTGATGATGTGCTGCTGATCGTCATCGGCTTTGTCGCAGCTTTTGTGTCAGGTCTTTATGTCGTGCGCGGTTTCTTGCAATTTGTCTCACGCCACGGCTTTGCCTTCTTCGCCTGGTGGCGCATTATTGTTGGCTCATTGGGATTGGTTGCACTATTTGCGCTGAAATAATCTTCAGGCCGCGCGGCGGAAAGAGCATCCAAGCCATTCGGCAATCATAGACAGTTCATCCAGCGCCAATTCATCTTGCGCAGCAAAGCGGCAGACTTGGTCGCGCAGATGTGCGGGAAAAGCAGCCGCGCTACGATCCTTGCCCATCACAACGGCATGAATGGAATCGTGTCGGCGCAACAGGGCGCAGACCATGTCGCGCTCGTCGTAAGTCCAATCTTCGAGATCAGCCGGTCCGAGCATGGCGCAACGCTAGCACGGGCACGACGACCTCGCAAAAGCCCTTCAGATTGTCTTTTCGACTGATAAGCAAACGTCTGAAATGAGACAGCGTTCACATTCAGGACGGCGCGCTTTGCAAATATAGCGCCCATGCAGAATCAGCCAGTGATGGGCGTGACGTTTGAACTCGGCGGGAATGATCTTCTCTAACCCCAGCTCAATGGCGATTGGTGTTTTGCCAATTGCCAATGGAATCCGGTTCGACAAACGGAAGAGATGCGTGTCGACCGCAATGGTTGCCTCACCAAAGGCCATGTTCATAACGACAT
>CANJVX010000038.1 GCA_947478405.1 Beijerinckiaceae bacterium
ACAATCTCTTCCGCCTTGTGCCTTTTCCTACCCATGCGTATTCCTCCTCAAGGCTTATAAGCCATACATCAGGGAGGACCACTTTTCAGGGGGCAGACCACAGCGGCGAAGCCATTGATATAAGTGGAAAATGGCGAGAGAGACGGGACTTGAACCCGCGACCTCCGGCGTGACAGGCCGGCGCTCTAACCAACTGAGCTACTCCCCCGCATGTGCCAAACGGCCTTACAGACCGTTGACTGCAGAGGATGGTCGAATAAGGCCCACAGCCGCTCAAGTCAACACGAAATCGGTAAATCCCCGGCCTTTCGGACCGCTTTCGCTTCGATGTTTCAGAGCTTAGGGCCAGCGAGCTTCCAGCGGCGCAATTCTGCCGCCGAAAGGATGTGTATCTGGTCCGGATTGATTGATTCTGCCTTGCGCACAAGATCGGTGGAAACACCCATCATCTGCGCATATTCACTCAAGCGGGAGACCAGAGGTTCGCCTGCATAGATTCGATCGCGCATCGAGCCCGCATCGGGGCGCATATTCGCTTCGTACATGAACATGCGGTGGATACCGACGCGGCTCTCGGGAAGCGACACGCGCTTCTTGGCCCCCATGAGCGCATAGACACAGGCCGAATAGCAGCGCCCCGGCAGAACCCATAGATCTTTGCGACTTCCCCCAGGGGGGACTTTGGCGACCACAGCAGCCGCACCCAGCTTGCGTAACGCCTTGCCCCATTCCATAGCGGCCACCACGCGCCCACCCTGCGAATGGATCAACACAATGGAATGCAGCCGCCCTGAGCCAATGTGCTTGGCCGCAAAATCCACAAAAGCCTGTGGCGTCTTGGCTGTGATCTCGCCCTCAGCGGCAATAACTTGCGGGCAGGTCGTGCCGCAACGTTCCCCATATTCGACGAGCGAAAATGCCATCTCTACGGCGCCCACCGGCCCGGCGGCGAAAACAGAGACAAAATACAAAAAAGCGGATCGGAGCCTATTCAACATGGAGCAAACATTGGCCCGCCAGCGCCCGCCATGCAAGCCCGACCAAGATGATCCGTCCGTGATGATCTTTCTAAAAAGGCCTGCTAGATCGGACGCTGCCCCAAACTGACTACGCGAGCACAGGCTGGTGAAGGCCATCCTACATTGTATAAGCCATCGGCTTAAAAAGTTGCATCAGAAGGATTTCAAACATGCTCTTCAAATCCATTGTACGGCTCGCGCCCCTGCTGCTCATCGCCCTGAACCTGCCCGCTTCTGCAGCCGACAAAGTGCAGGAGACACCACAGTTTCGGGCCTGCATGGACAATGTAGATCTGAGCGCGATGAAAAACTCGCAATGGTATGCCTGCTTTGTCGAGGAGCTAACCCGGCAAGACAAAGTGCTCAATGCTGAATATCGCGCTCTGCAAGCGCGCATTCCAGCTGAGTCCAAAGAGCCGCTTGTGAAAGGCCAGCGGGCCTGGATTGGCGCACGCGAAGCTTGGTGCCGATTCGAGCAAAGCCTACCCAACGCGCCGGGCGGCGAGGTGAATTATCAGGCATGCCTGCTTGACCAGACGATCGCCCAGACCAACAAATTGAAGGACGTTTTCTGATGAACCGCTTCATTGCCGAGGCTTTCGCCTCGATCCTCTCGCTCGTACATCTCGTCGTGGTTATAGGCCTCGGTGGCCTCACGATCTTGTACTTCTCGGATGACAATCGGCAGGTTGCTCAAATTGGTACGATGATCGGTGTGAGTAAGGAGGCCTTTATTCTGGTCATCATCGCTGTCTGGATCAGCTATGTTCTCGTCATGGGCTTTCTGGCCACCATTATCGCCATGAATGAAAATCTGGAACGGCTGAACAAAACCGTTCAGGAGCTGGCGACGAAATTGCCCTAAGCTCTGGGGCACCGCCCCACTTCCATGCTATGATTGCGCAAGATGAATTTGCTTCCCACGTCGAACAAAAGACTGAACCTCCTTATCTGGCTTAAGGCTCTCCGCCTTGGGCCCCTTGCGCTTACCTGTGCGGGCAAGACAGATGGTGGCGGTGCGCAGGTTCATGCGGTTCTCTCGGTCCAGGCATTTTGCAGGCGTTTTGGCTTCACCTATCTCCACACGCCGTTTGCACAGATTGAACACACATCCAGCCCTGATGAAGTGGCGCGATGGGAATCAACCTTTGCACTGGGCGAGGGACATGCGGATACGGAAAGCCACGGCGTACCCGTGGTCAGCGTGAAAAATTACACTGCTAAACCTGCTCTGTGGGTAAAGCCTGTCGTTGTCGCCCTGCCCCACGCGCATGATTATGCAGACAAGTCACAAGAAGATTACAACTGGTATCGGGACAACAAATCACACGGGCGCGCAGTCGGCCCGGTGCGCATGGCCCTTCACGTGCGCCGCGGCGACGTGACCCCAACACATAACGCAGATCGCTATACGCCTGACGCTAAAATCCTAGCGATGCTCGATCTTGTTCTCAGCCACATCCCAGACCAGCAACCAGAGATCCATCTCTATTCGCAAGGACGCGCGGACGATTTTGCTGCCTTTGCGGCACGTGGCTGCATCCTGCATCTAGATGAAGACGCACTTAGCGATCTCGCCGGACTGGCCTCAGCCGACATCCTGATAATCGGCAAAAGCTCATTCAGCTATGTTGCTGGCCTGCTTTCGCAAGGGCTCGTTATTTACGAACCATTCTGGCATAGAGCGGGAGCAAATTGGATCGCAATGAACGACGATGTCCAACTGCAAGCGCGCATTGCGGCGATGCGCGTGAACACCGCCCCGAACCCATCGACGCGATCGTTTATCGTCACCGGGATTTTACGCAATGCCGCCCGCACGATCCGCGCAGACATCGAACGGCTCGCAACCGCCCTTGCGGGGAATCAGGTGAAATGGTTCCTCGTCGAATCCGACAGTCAGGATGCGACAGTCGCAACGCTCGAGGAGCTCTCGACTGAGCTGAAAGACTTTCGCTTTGTCACCCTAGGCGCGCTGCAAGAGACGATCCCCGATCGCCTCACGCGCATCACACATTGTCGAAACCTGTGCGCCCAAGTCATCCGTACCGAGCCAGCCTATGCCGAAGCAGAATTCGTTCTCGTCGCAGACCTCGACGAGATCAATACACTCATCAATAAAAAATCGATCGAAAGTTGCTTTGCGCGAGACGACTGGGATGTGGTGACAGCAAACCAGGACGGCCCGTATTACGATATTTTTGCGCTGCGCCACTCCGCATGGTCACCAAATGATTGCTGGGACCAGTTCCGGTTTCTCGTTGCCCATGGGGTGCGCAGAAAAAAAGCGGGATTGGCCGCTTTGCACGCGCGTATGATCCGCATACCCGTCGACAGCGATTGGATAGAGGTCGATTCCGCTTTTGGCGGACTTGCCATCTATCGTAAGCACTTGTTTGGCACGACGCGCTACGATTGCGTCAATGATAAAGGCGGGACTGTCTGCGAGCACGTTCCCTTTAATCTCGGTCTGGGCGCAATGGGGGCACGGATCTTCATCAATCCGGCGCTCATCAATTCGGGTTACAATGAACATACGCGAAATCTCAAACTCAGCAGGCGGATCCTGCGTGTGCCAAACAACATTATCAGGGCTGTGCTGAAACCATTCCGCTCACTCAGCCACCCACGCTAAGGCATAAAAGGACAAGCAGATGACGAAGGTCTCTTTCATCGTCCCGACACTCAATCGGCTTGATTATGTGCTTCGCGCTGTTGCCTCCTGCCTGGTCGCGGGTGAAGCCGTTGTAGGCATCGAGACTGAAGTCGTTGTTCTCGATAGCCAGAGTGACGATGGTTCATGGGAACTGTTGCAGGAACGGTTCGGTAGCGACCCACGCGTCAAACTGGTACAAAACAAGCGCGGACTTGGACCGACGCATTCCTGGATCGACGGCGTTGATTGCGCTACCGGGGACTATATGACTTTCGTTTGGTCAGACGATTATATTTCGCCGCGTTTCCTGATGCGCCTGCTACCCATGATGAACAACAAAACGCGTCTGGCTATTGCTTTGGAACTTATCAATAAAGACGTTGTGGTCGATGAGCCAATCTGGTGTCCGCCGCAAAAGAGGAATTCCATGGGGAACAGGGCCAACTGCACTAAGCTAGACTAGAAAAGCCTATCCTGAAGAAGTTGCCGATCAATCCAGTCTCTTCAAGAATTTAATCGCAGTATCCACTTGAGACGGTGAGAGGTCCTCGATAACCATATTGCTTCCGGGCGCAAATTCATTTGGATTAAGAAGAAACTGACGAAGTCTTTTTTCATTCCAGTCACCATCGAGCGCTCTCAACGCCGACGAATAATGAGCAAAATTATCAGAGCCAATTTTTTTCCCAAGAATCTTGGACAATGATGGCGCAGAGTGACTTTCATTTGTTGGGCCAAGATGATGGCATACAAAACACGAGATGCCCTTGGGCTCTGTGACAAAAGCCTCAACACGCTTACCAGATTCCAGCGCCGATTCATCAACCGAAATAAAAATCAACTCGCCTTGATCAGTCCATAAAACAATCCTGCGATCATTGGTTTGAACAAGATCGCGGATACGCGAGCCAATCCAGATGGGCTCATTATAACGCACAGCACCATCTTGATACCTTAATCGAAACAAGGTACCCGCTTTGAGAGAACCAATTAAAAGATCATTATCCCATCGCTGATGAAAACCGCTCAACTGCAAAATCTGAGTGACAGCAGCAGACGGAACCCAAGCAAACAAGGGTGTCTCGAAATTTTCATGCCGACCTGTTTGATCTTTCTGTGTCCAAGACCAGCTTTTATATTCCGTTCCATAAGTGACATTCGGCCAACCATAGTTTCTGCCAAAGGAAATCTTGTTGAGTTCGTCGCCACCCTTCGGACCCTGCTCTGTCGAAAGCAATTCGCCGTTCTTCAACAAAGCAATACCCTGAGGGTTGCGGTGACCATGGCTCACCTGGCGCACACCTTTTGTTTCAAGATCAATTTCAATAATTTGCCCAAATCCACTTTCTGGGTCCTGCGCAACTGTTTCGGGAGCAAAAACACCATCTAAATTATAATCGCCGATTGTCAGATAGATAACATTTTCGCGCGCTTGCACCATCCGGCCACCCCCGCCAATGGGTGCATAAGCATTGCCAGGCAATGGTAGAGACGTAAAAATACGGGTCCATTTTGCGTCCATAGATTCTAAATCGATAGAAATCCGAAGAAGCGAAATTGCAAGATGTGTTGATTTCTTGATGGGATCAAAAAACTCATGCGCAACTAACAGCCGTGTTTGGCTCTCATCACGCAAACACAAGATACCATGGACGCGAAATCCTTTTCTCGCGCCAGCTCTGTCGGTTTTCAGAAATTCCGAAAAATTATTTTCAAGCCGCGGCCATTGAAGCGAGGTCAAACGATTTTGACTTGTATCAAAAGAAAACGGAAAAGCTAACCGATCTAGAAGAAGAACGTTGTTCGCAATGCTACAAATCGCACCACCGGTTAAATTTATATCGGCGACCAGTGGTAAAGAGAACGTTTCTATCTCTAATGGCAATAGCGCGGATTCTAAAGTTTTCGTTTTTCTAAAATCAGATACCAGCGCACCAGACACTGCTAATTCATTTTTCGTCAAATTTTTCTGAAGTGCGGTAAAAACAGGTCGCAGTTGATAAGACGGAAAGAGATGAAGCCTTTCAGATAAGGCACCGTACATGAATCCGAATAAAACGAGGGACAAAGCAAAAATTTTGCTTCGCATTCCATAGTAAGTACTCGTAGCTATTCTCTTAAAAAAATGACTCATCATAGCACTCATCGTTCAGCTCAAATTAGTCATAGTCGGGATCAAGCGTACCATTGACGAGGCAAAGTAATCTCAGGACGGCTAGTCACGCATCTTACATCCAATGGATGCGGCAATGAGATCACTGGCTTTGCATTCTGAATGCGATCTTTCCGGTGGAAAGTGAATTCCAGGACTGGGGGAACCAAATAACCGCGAATCCGCGACAAGCGACGGCAATTATTTGGGTGAATATGCACAACGCAGAAATCAGCCAGTAATTTTTCAAAAACCAATGATGCGAGTTTATAACCATCACGGCTGAATATCATGTCGAGACTATGAAATTCAATGACAATGCTTCTAAAACGTCGAAGACAGGCGGAGGATGTGCTTAGGATAACATCATACTCTGATCCCTCGATATCCATTTGCATGATCATATCCCCTGCACCCACCAAGGATTGATTAATCCAAGATTCAAGCGTTATGAATTGATCATTATTTACGGACCCTAAAAATTTTTTCTCAAAGCGAAACAAATCATGTTTAACTAAAGGTCCATCAACGGAATAATCCGCCATGAAACAGGGAATCCGCCGCTCCGCCAAATTAAGTTCAAAGTCAGATGTCTCAGCAACGCCTGGCGAAAAACACGCTACAATTTGATCTAAATCATCCGGAACCAGATAACCACCGTCCCCATTACTACCAACGCGGATCAAAGGAATGTCACATGAAATTGGGTGCAGCTTTTCAATAAAGCATTCCATTTCTTGATCTGTCGAAGTTGGTGAGATATGGATGCCACGGTTCAAAAAGAACTGACGCGTGAGTGTTCTAAGGCCCATTTCTAATTACCTATCTCTAGAACCGACGGGATCGAAACCAAAATAGCCCTACCAAGAATATGGCTTAGTTCTCAGGTGAGATGGTCTTGGTGGGCGGTGACGGGCTCGAACCGCCGACCCTCTCCGTGTAAAGGAGATGCTCTACCAACTGAGCTAACCGCCCGCAGCTCCCTTCGGAACGACTTGGAAATCGCACGCCGTGACTTGCTCGTCAATGGTGGGGGCCGTTAACGCCCAAAAAGAAAAGCCGCAGTCTCACGGACTGCGGCTGTTGTCTTTTCAGTCCTCACGCCATCAATGCGCAACGACACCCGATTCATCGCCCGCCGCCGCCGTTGCGGCCTTTGGATTGGCCTCTTCTTCCCACGTGATCGGGACTGGAGGCCGCACAAGCGCGTGAGCCAGAACTTCATCCATGCGCGACACGGGCACGATTTCGAGCGCGTTCTTCACATTGTCTGGCAGATCCGCGAGATCTTTCGCATTATCCACTGGGATCAACACCTTCTTCAGTCCCCCGCGCAGCGCCGCCAGCAGCTTCTCTTTGAGGCCACCGATTGGGAGGACACGGCCGCGCAGTGTGACTTCCCCCGTCATGGCAATGTCACGACGCACCGGAATGCCCGTCATCACGGAGACAATCGTGGTGGCCATGGCAATACCGGCGGAGGGTCCATCCTTCGGCGTCGCGCCTTCCGGCACGTGCACGTGAATGTCGCGCTTGTCGAACATGGGCGGCTCAATGCCAAAATCGACGCAACGCGAGCGCACATAAGAGGCTGCTGCTGAAATCGATTCCTTCATCACATCGCGCAGATTGCCGGTGACCGTCATCTTGCCCTTTCCGGGCATCATGACGCCTTCAATCGTCAGCAATTCACCACCGACTTCCGTCCAGGCCAGACCCGTGACAGCACCCACCTGATCCTCGGTTTCCGCCTCGCCGTAGCGATATTTCGGCACACCGAGATAATCGGACAGGTTTTCCGCCGTCACGACAACTTTCTTCTTCTTGCTGGTCAGAATTTCCTTCACCGCCTTACGCGCGAGGTTGGAAATCTCACGCTCCAGATTACGCACGCCCGCTTCGCGCGTATAGCGACGAATGAGCAGCATCAGCGCGTCGGATTCAATCGACCATTCCTTGACATTGAGACCATGTTTTTCGGTCGCGGTCCCAATGAGATGCTTTTTGGCAATCTCCGCCTTTTCATCTTCCGTGTAGCCCGCAATACGAATGATCTCCATACGATCCATCAAGGGCCCTGGAATATTCAGCGTATTGGCGGTGGTCACGAACATGACGTTCGACAGATCATAATCCACTTCGAGATAATGATCGGAGAAGGTCGAGTTCTGTTCCGGATCCAAGACTTCAAGCAGAGCGGATGAGGGATCGCCGCGGAAATCCATGCCCATCTTGTCGATTTCATCGAGCAAGAAAAGCGGATTGGTGGTCTTGGCCTTGCGCATCGACTGGATGATCTTGCCAGGCATCGAGCCGATATAGGTGCGACGATGTCCACGGATTTCAGCTTCATCACGCACACCGCCCAGCGACATGCGCACGAATTCGCGCCCTGTCGCTTTGGCGATGGAGCGACCAAGCGATGTCTTACCAACGCCGGGCGGGCCGACGAGACACAGGATCGGGCCTGTGAGCTTGTTGGCGCGCTGCTGCACGGCCAGATATTCGACAATACGTTCTTTGACCTTATCGAGCCCGAAGTGATCGAGGTCGAGCACATCCTGGGCCACCTTCAGGTCTTTCTTGACCTTCGACTTCTTGCCCCACGGAATCGACAATACCCAATCGAGATAATTGCGCACCACGGTGGCTTCCGCTGACATGGGCGACATCTGACGCAGCTTCTTCAGCTCCGCATTGGCCTTGTCGCGTGCTTCCTTCGACAGTTTGGTATTCTTGATGCGCTCTTCGATTTCGGCGAGATCATCCTTGCCGTCTTCGTCGCCGAGTTCCTTCTGAATGGCCTTCATCTGCTCATTCAAATAATACTCGCGCTGCGTCTTCTCCATCTGGCGCTTGACGCGCGTGCGGATGCGCTTTTCGACCTGCAGCACAGAGATTTCACTCTCCATCAGGGCGAGACATTTCTCCAAACGCTTGGCGACAGACGAGGTCTCAAGCAATTCCTGCTTGTCAGCAATCTTGATCGCCAGATGCGAAGCCACCGTATCAGCGAGCTTGGCAAAATCATCAATCTGCGTGACAGCAGTCACAACTTCCGGCGACACTTTCTTGTTGAGCTTCACGTAGCCTTCGAACTCGGAGACGACCGAGCGCGACAAGGCCTGAACCACAACAGGTTCTGTAATCTCTTCCGCGATCACCTCAGCATCGGCTTCATAATATTCGTCGGTGCGGGTGTAGGTACGAACGCTGGCGCGTGCAGCACCCTCTACAAGCACTTTCACCGTACCATCAGGCAGCTTGAGCAGCTGCAACACAGAGGCCAGTGTGCCTGTCGTGAAAATGGCGTCGGTCGCCGGGTCATCATCGGCGGCGTTCATCTGCGTCGCCAGCAAGATGTGCTTGTCGGCCTTCATCACCTCTTCCAGCGCGCGAATGGATTTTTCGCGGCCCACAAAGAGCGGCACAATCATATGGGGGAAGACGACAATGTCGCGCAGCGGCAGAACCGGATAGCTCTCAATGGTGCCGGGGGATGCGAGAACGCGCTTCTGAGTTGTCATTCGCTTTTCCTGTTCTTGGTCGGCCCTGTCTCCACCTGATCAGGCCGGAGACCGGACGGGACGCAATCGGGACAAGCACGATTCGTACCGGCCCTAAGGTTACGTCCACATGGCGAGGCCTGAAAGCGCCTCCCATCTCTTCTCACGGGAAATGGTTATCTCTGCCCGATTTTTCAACACTCGCGCGCACCGGATTGGCGGATTGCCTAAAAGAAAAGGCCGCCCGGAGGCGGCCTTGAACTTGAAATCGGCTGGATAGCTGCCGCTCAGGCCGCCCCGCCGCTCTTCTCGCTGCGTTCGGCATAAATATAGAGCGGACGCGCCTTGCCCTCGACCACTTCAGGGCCGATGACCACCTGCTCGACGCCTTCCAGCCCCGGCAGATCAAACATTGTGTCGAGCAGAATGCCTTCCATGATGGAGCGCAGGCCGCGAGCGCCCGTTTTGCGCTCGATGGCCTTCTTGGCCACCGCCGACAAAGCCTCGTCCTGGAAGGTGAGCTCGGTATTCTCCATTTCGAAGAGGCGCTGGTATTGCTTCACCAAGGCATTCTTAGGTTCGGTCAGGATCGTCTTGAGCGCAGGCTCATCGAGATCTTCCAGTGTCGCCAGAACCGGCAGACGTCCGACGAATTCCGGGATAAGACCGAATTTCAGCAGATCTTCCGGCTCGACGACACGGAAAATCTCGCCCGTGCGGCGTTGATCGGGCCCCTCGACGGCAGCGCCAAAGCCAATCGACGTGCCCTTGCCACGCTGCGAAATGATCTTCTCGAGACCCGCAAAAGCGCCGCCGCAGATAAACAGAATGTTCGTCGTATCGACTTGCAAGAACTCCTGCTGCGGATGCTTGCGACCGCCCTGCGGGGGAACGCTGGCAACCGTGCCTTCCATAATCTTCAAAAGTGCCTGCTGGACGCCTTCGCCCGACACGTCGCGGGTGATGGAAGGGTTGTCGGACTTGCGCGAAATCTTGTCGATTTCGTCGATATAGACAATGCCGCGCTGTGCGCGCTCGACGTTGTAATCAGACGCCTGCAGCAGCTTGAGAATGATGTTCTCGACATCTTCACCCACATAACCGGCTTCGGTCAGTGTAGTGGCATCGGCCATGGTGAAGGGCACATCGAGGATACGCGCGAGCGTCTGCGCCAGCAATGTTTTGCCGGAGCCCGTCGGACCAATCAGCAAAATGTTGGATTTAGCGAGCTCAACATCATTGTGCTTCGAGGCATGCGCCAAGCGCTTGTAATGATTGTGCACGGCGACCGAGAGCACACGCTTGGCCTGCGGCTGACCGATGACATAATCATCGAGCACTTTGCAGATTTCGCGCGGGGTCGGAATGCCTTCCTTGCCCTTGACCAGCGAGGATTTGTTTTCCTCACGGATGATGTCCATGCACAGTTCGACGCATTCATCGCAGATGAAGACCGTCGGTCCCGCGATGAGCTTGCGGACCTCGTGCTGGCTCTTACCGCAAAACGAGCAGTAGAGCGTGTTCTTCGAGTCGCTAGCGCCGACCTTGCTCATCATGATCTCCATTATGACAAGACCGACCAAACATAGGCCTCGTCACTATAAATTGTAGATGTGCCAGCCTAACAAAGCGTAGCTGACACTCGCGGAAAACGTGCCATTTTGGTGAAAGCGCGTCTCCCAAAAAATCCCGTGTATACGAACCTACGCAAACATGATGCCGGATCGGGTTCAAAATGGGGCCCTCCCCACCTTGAACAAGCCCGCCCTCCAGAAGCCAAGCCCCTGAAAAGTCAGGTTTTTCTAGCCCTTATTTGGCTTCAGCGTCTTCCGGGCGCTTCTCAAGCACCTGATCGACAAGGCCGAAATCCTTAGCTTCCGGCGCCGACATGAAGTGGTCGCGATCTAATGTATTCTCAATCGTGTCATAATCACGACCGGTGTGCTTCACATAAACCTCGTTCAGGCGACGCTTGATCTTCATAATATCTTCCGCATGGCGAAGGATATCAGACGCTTGGCCTTGGAACCCGCCCGAGGGCTGATGAACCATGACGCGGGCGTTTGGCAGACAGAAGCGCATGCCCGGAGCACCGGCGCATAGCAGCAGCGAGCCCATGGAAGCCGCCTGGCCAATGCAGAGCGTCGAGACCTTCGGCTTGATGAATTGCATTGTGTCATAGATCGCCAGCCCCGCCGTCACCACGCCACCGGGCGAGTTGATGTACATGGCAATCTCTTTCTTCGGGTTTTCGGCCTCGAGGAAGAGAAGCTGGGCGACGATGACAGAGGCCATATGGTCCTCGACCGGGCCTGTCAGGAAGATGATTCGCTCACGCAGCAGGCGCGAATAGATATCAAAACCACGCTCGCCCCGGCTCGTGTTTTCAATAACCTGCGGAATCAGATAGTTAGCATATGTTTCAATGGGATCACGCATGCGTGGGGTCCTCTGGGAGCAGACAGCCGTATCCGGCGCTTCGATGGGCCTAACATAATGACGCCGGCACCCTTGCGCAAAGGCCGCCGGCGTAATTTTCAGGACTGATGTGGACTGCGAGACAGGAAGCCGCAGGCTGCGGCCCCTGTCCCACCGTCAGATTCAGGCCTTGTCGTCTTCATCAACCTTGAACAGCTCGTCCTTGGACACGGTCTGATCCGTGACCTTGGCCTGAGCGACAATGTGGTCGACGACTTTTTCTTCATACAGCGGGGCGCGCAATTCATTCAGCGCGTCGCGGTTGTTGCGGTAATGATCCCAGACCATTTTTTCCTGGCCGGGGAACTGGCGCGCGCGCTCAAGCAACGCCTGCGTCATTTCATCATCCGTGATCTGGACGTCGGCCACGCGGCCAACCTCTGCCAGCACGAGGCCGAGGCGAACGCGGCGTTCGGCAATCTTGCGGTAATCGACACGAGCGGCGTCTTCCGTCGTGCCTTCTTCCTCAAACGACTTGCCACCAGCCTTCTGGCCAGCTTCGACCTGAGCCCAGATGCCATCAAATTCTTGCGCAACGAGGCCATCAGGCAATTCGAATGTGTATTTCTTGTCGAGCGCATCAAGAAGTGCACGCTTCAACTTGTCGCGCGACGCGCGAATGTAATCACGCTCTAGATTCGACTTGATCGCATCCTTAAGCTTGTCCACAGCATCGAAGCCGAACTGCTTGGCAAATTCATCGTCAATCGTGATTTCACCCGGCGCTGCAACGACTTTTACGGTCACGTCGAAGGATGCGTCACGACCAGCGAGATTCGTTGCCGTGTAATTTTCCGGGAACTGCACTTTGACGAGACGCTGATCACCGGCCTTGGCGCCCATCAGCTGCTCTTCAAAACCAGGGATGAACTGGCCCGAGCCCAGAACAAGATCAATGTCAGAGCCCGCACCACCTTCAAAGAATTCCTCGCCAATCTTGCCGACGAAATCGATGGTGAGCTTGTCGTCCTTTTCAGACGCCACGCCTTCCGCCTTCGGCGTATAGCTGCGGTTTTGCGAAGACATGCGGTCGATCGCCTGCTGGATTTCTTCTTCCGGCACGTCGGACTTGAGCCGCGTGATTTCGACATCGGCGAAAGAGCCAACATCAAAATCAGGAATGATTTCGATCTTCACGCCGACCGAGAGATCGCCCTTGGCTTCAAGAGCGGCCTCGACCTCGGCCTGATCGGTGGGGAAGTCGACCTTGGGCTCCATCGCGATCTTGAGGCTGTTGTCCTCGATGATCTTGCGGTTGGCTTCATTGATTGCATTCTGCAAAACGTCGGCCATGACGGAACGGCCATACATACGCTTGAGATGGGCCGTCGGCACTTTGCCGGGACGGAACCCGTTGATGCGGACCTTGTCCTTCATCTCGGCGAGCTGGGTATCAAGGCGCTCGGCGAGATCCTTGGCCGCGAAAACGACCTTATATTCGCGCTTCAGGCCCTGCGACAGGGTTTCGGTCACCTGCATTGTTTTTGCCTTCTTACAACGGCGGCACACGGGGGGAGCCCCGCATGCGATGAAAAAGTGTTCGAAATCCGTGAGTTAGCCTGGTTTTTGGTGCGGGCGGAGGGACTCGAACCCCCACGCTTTTCGGCGGTGGAACCTAAATCCACTGCGTCTACCAATTCCGCCACGCCCGCTTGAAAACCCTTCCACGAGGGACGGTTCCCGGCCACTCACTGCTTCGGGTGGGGCTCTATACCAATGCAGCGGGGGAGATGCGACAAAAAAGTGCGGAATTTCTCGTTCCAACACTTTTCCCCAAACCTGACTAAAGGTTCCGAACCGCCCCGCCCCATAAAAAAACGCCCGGACCGCCTCCCTACGGCCCGGGCGCTTGTCCTGATGGTCCCGATGTATCCCGGAATTGATCCATCAGCACAGAACTCAAAACTGCATCGACTGCCCTTCAATGGTCAGGCGACGCATCAGGCGCGGCTCCTCGCGCGGGAAATCCTTGCGCGCGTGGATGGAGCACCAATTGTCCCAGATCACCATGTCGCCGAGCGCCCACTTATGCTCGTAGACGATGGACGGATCTTCCGAAATATCGAACAGATCTTCGAGAATAGCTTCGCTGTCAGCGCGCGAGAAACCTTCAATGCGCGCTGTCATCAGGCGGCTCACATAAAGCGCCTTCTTGCCGGTCGCGGGATGTGTCACAAAAATCGGCTGCTCGTGATGGCGGATTTTTGAAATATCGACCGTGTGGAGATCCAACCGCTCGCGGCGCTTATAATCGTGCATTTGCAGCACTTTTTTGCCCTCAAGACGGTCGCGCAAGGCGCGCGGGATCATCTCATAGGCTTTGTACATATTGGAGAAGCAGGTCTCGCCGCCCCAGCTGGTCAGCTTCATCGCATAGAGAAGCGTCGCGCGATGGGGCTCGGCATAATAGCTCGTATCGTGATGGAACCACATTTCGCCGTCGCCAAAGGCGCCGATCGACTTGCCGTTTTCCACGATATTGGTGACGAGCATAAAAGGGGTGTCAAATTCGCCTCCGGGCCCGGGACCGTTCACCGGCCTCTTGCGAAGGGCTACCTTGCCGAATATTTCGGCAGCCCGGAGTTGATCTTGTTCAGTCAATTCCTGCTCACGAAAGACTAGGACGATATTCTCATCAAAGGCTTTCCGGACCGCATTCACCGTTCCCGCATCCATGGGCTGGCGCAGGTCCAGACCTTGGACTTCCGCCCCGCAAGCGGGGGAAAGCGAAACCAGCGACAGGGACATTGTTGTCCACTCCTTGGGCGTTTCCTGAGGGCCGCGATTGTTAGCAGGACATTACGGATCGCATAGCCATTTGATGCTGACATGATTGGTCAGGATTTTTTGACAATCCCCCGCCCTATCCCCATGATCGGGTCTAGGAGCGCCCCATGGACCGGTTGAAAGCCATTGAAAGTTTCGTCCGGATTGCCCAGAGCGGCAGCCTCTCCAAGGCCGCACAGGACCTGGGGACGTCGCGTGCGCTGATTTCGAGCCATCTCAAACAGCTTGAGGATCATCTGGGAGTGCGCCTCGTCAATCGCACGACGCGCCAATTGTCGCTTACCGAAAGCGGTCACGAATATCTGGCTTTCTGCCAAACAACGCTGACGGCTTTCGATGAGGCTGAGCAATCGCTCGCACGCTCACGAGAAGAGCCCCGCGGCACGCTGAAAATTCTGGCCTCTATGGCCTTCGCAAATATTCATCTAGCTCCTGTCGCAGCTGATTTCTCGCTGGCCTATCCCGATATCAAGATTTCGCTCATCACCACCGATACAAGTTTTTCGCCATTCGAACTCATCGAACAAGGCTATGATCTCGCGGTCTGGATGCGCCCCATTGAAGACATGAGCATTATCTCAACCAAGCTGGGGGATGTGCGCTGGCCAGCGCTCGCAAGCCCCGCATATCTCGAAAAATATGGGCGCCCGGAAACGCCAGCTGATTTGTCGACCCACACATGTCTATTGCATCGCTCCATCTCGCCGGATGCAATCTGGCGTTTCACCAGCGCCAATGGCGATACTTCGGTGAAAGTCTCGGGCCCGCTCCTGACCAATAGTGTCTTTGCTCTGCGCGCCTCGGCGCTGGCGGGCGTTGGCGTGACGCTTCTGCCGACTTATTTCATCCAAGATGTCATCGAGAGTGGAAAACTCATCGAACTCTTTCCTGATTATGGTGCACCGCGTCGACCGATCTATATTCTCTATCCGCATGCGCGCTATCTGCCGTTGAAAACACGCCTCTTCATCGATTTTCTGCGCGCCTATGTGCGGAAACAATCATGGTGAGAAACGGCTCTCCCACAAGACGATCTGTTTTGTTGAGCGGCCTGTGCGCAAGCCTTCTATCGGCAAGAGTACAAGCCCAAGATGTGCCTGAGCTTGTCCTGCAGGATGGCCCACAGATTCTACCGCCGTTTAAGGTTAAGCGCGGCGAAATATTCCGTTTGCGCGTCAAAAACGAGCGGCATGCGCCAACCGCGTTTCATTGGCGGGGCGTGCGCCTGCGCAATGACATGGATGGGGGTGCACCGCTCACCCAAAAACCCATTTCGCCTGGCGAAACCTTTGACGTGGCTTTCACGCCGCCAGATTCCGGCACATTCCTCTGTCACGCCAATTGGCGTGCCAATTCGGCCAGCGACATTGCTGATGGTGTGATCTTTCCCTTCCTTGTCGAAGACGATAAGGATCCTGCGGTCGATGCTGATCTGATGTTATTGTTGCAAGAAAAAAAATCGAACGGGGCGGCAACTCTGGGCATGACAATCAACGGCAGCGAAATGGCACCGACGCATGATCTGCGTCCCGGTGCACGCGTCCGCTTGCGTATCGCCAGCGGCTCGACACAACGCATCATGTCGGTTGCCCTTGAAGGCACAAAAAGCCGGGTGGCGGCCATTGATGGTCAGCCCTGTGGTCTGTTCGAGCCGGATCGCCAAACCCTGCCGCTGGTGCCGGGGCAGAGATATGATCTTTTCTTCGACTTGCCACGTGAAGACGGACATGAGGTCTCGTTGCATCTGCGGTCTCTGGGCGGCGATACGAAGGCTGCGAGCCTGCTTGCCAGCTTCCGCACATCAGGCGAGCTCGTGGCAGAGCGCCCGACCTTTGCCGGTCTGCCGTCCAATTCTCTTCTGCCGGAAAAAATCGCCCTGCAAAGCGCAATGCGCCGCGACCTTGTTTTTGCGCGCAATTCATCCGGCGGCTGGCTGATCAATGGACAAGCAGGTGACGCCTTTGCGCCGACCCCGCTCTTCAAGGTGAAGCGAGGTACGCCGGTGGTGCTCGGCTTTATCAACAAGACAGGACAGCCCCAGCTCATCCATCCGCACGGGCATGTCATGCGCCATATCCATCTCTTCGATGATGGCTGGGATCCCTATTGGCGCGACACGATTATCGTTCCGGAAAGGCGGACCATGAGAGTCGCCTTTGTTGCCGATAATCCCGGCCGCTGGCCCCTCAACGGCGGCATGGATGGCCGCGACGGACCAACCAGCTGGTTCGAAGTCAGCTAATCGGAGGCCTCAAAAACATGCCCGCGATGTGTCCGAAAGGCCAACCATGCAAAAGCCCCGATCTGCAATAGGCGCATAGCTGCCATGCGAACTTTCCTCTGGTGGTGGTGCGATGCACAATTCATATTGATTTTACGGTCTGGCGTTATCGCCGACCCAGCCCTCCTTGGGCGTTTCCTCCCTAGACTTGGGCCGCTGGTGCAAACCGGCGGCCTCCTTTCTTTCTAGGGGCCTTTTCTCACAATCCCCGCATCACAGCAGACAAAGATTCGGGCAGATCGTCGGCTGTTAGTCCGCGCCCAACCTTCGAGGCGGCGCGCCCATGCAGCCAGACAGCCGCACTGGCAGCTTCAAAGCCAGGCATTCCCTGTGCCAGCAAGCCGGCAATCATCCCAGCCAGAACATCCCCCGAGCCAGCCGTTGCGAGATCAGCCGGCAGATCAGTGGCGATGCTTGCGCGACCATCGGGCGCCGCCACCACGCTATCAGAGCCTTTCAGCAAAACGATGGCACCGGTCTCGCGCGCGAGGCTAAGCGCACGTTCAGTTTTTGAATCAGGTGCTTGCGAGTTTGATTCCGCTTCATGGTGCAAAGCATTGTGAAGTTGGGAAAACTCTCCTTCGTGCGGTGTGAGGATTGTAAGCCCCGACCGCGCCTTCACGAGGGTCGAGAGGCGGAAGGCATCCTGACTGAACAGCGTCAATGCATCAGCATCAAGCACCAGCGCACGGGCGTCACCGCTTTGTAAAACCGCCTCAAGCAAGCCCTGCGCCTCGTCTCCAAGACCCAAGCCTGGCCCGATCACCACCGCATTCTTGCGAGGATCGCCGAGGATCGCGGCGAGGTCGGACGAGCCAAGGCAAGGCGTCAACATGATCGCGGTGACATGTGCACCATGTTCAGCCAATGCGGCTGGCGTCCCGGCGATGGTAACCAACCCAGCTCCCACGCGCGCCGCACACATGGCCGACAGGCGCGCAGCTCCCGTGTGAAAGCCCGGGCCCGAAACCACCAGAACATGGCCGCGACTGTATTTATGCGCCTGCATTTGGGGTCGCGGCAGATGCGCGGCCCACAAAGCCGGACCATTCAGGAATATTGCAAGTGCGAGATCAGGAAGAACATTTTCTGGAATATCGATATGCACCAGATGCAATTCGCCGCAGAGCTGACGCCCAGGCATGAGGACATGTCCGGGCTTCAGACGGAAGAAAGTCACCGTCGCATCCGCCTCTATCGCCACGCCCCGTAGATGGCCACTGGCGCCATCAACACCGGAGGGCATATCCACCGCCAGTACGTGCCCTCCCGCCCGTCGCCAGACATTGACTGTCCTCACGGCCTGCGCTCCCTCGCCGCCGAGATCGCGAGCCAGGCCCGCCCCAAATAGCGCGTCAATGACGAGGTCGAAGCGCTCAGGGTGAAAGAGATCCAGACCTTGGGTGCTGCCCACCCAAGCGCGCGCGGCTTGCGCCGCATCGCCTTTGAGCGCCGCCCGGTCGCCCAAAGCAAAACAGGTGACCCGCAAACCCCGTTTGGCGAGGAGACGCGCTGCGACATAGCCATCGCCGCCATTGTTCCCCGGCCCACAGAGCACGGCAATATGCGGCGTCTGGCGGCTCGTGGGCAGCACCAAGGTGGCCGCAACATCGGCGACCGCCGCGCCCGCCTGCTCCATGAGCGCGTAGCCCGGTGTGCCTGCAGCAATGGCAGCCGCATCAGCGCGGCTCATCTCGTGCGGGGTAAGAAGTTCACGCGTGGCGGGCCAATGGATCGGACGGGAGGTCATGTCCGCATCGTGGTGCCTCATGCGCCCCCGTGCAAGCCACCCCGCAAAACGGCCAAATGGACGTCCGGCCAAGTCTAGGCCATGCTGCAGTGCAAAACCGGAGTTCCGCCATGGTCAGCAAGTCACCGCGCAAGTTTTTTGAACCACTCGCCGTGGGCGCGCCCTCACCCTATCGCGAGCTTCCGGTGCGGCTGGAGCGCATGATTCATTTCGTGCCTCCGCATGTTGAAAAATTGCGCGCACGCGTGGGCGAGTTGGCCAAGGACGTCGATGTCGTGCTCGGCAATCTGGAAGATGCAGTTGCGGTCGACTCGAAAGAAGCCGCGCGCGCAGGTTTCATTGAAATGCTCAAGACGACCGACTTCGGCACAACGGGCGTGTGGACGCGCATCAATGCGCTGAACTCGCCTTGGGTGCTTGACGATATCACCCAGATTGTTGGCGAAGTCGGTGACAAGCTCGACGTGATCATGCTGCCAAAGGTAGAGGGGCCTTGGGACATTCACTATCTCGACCAATTGCTCGCCCAGTTAGAGGCCCGCCATGGCGTGCAAAAACCTATTCTCATTCATGCTATTCTCGAAACAGCCGAAGGCGTGAAAAATGTCGATGCGATTGCGCTGGCCTCACCGCGCATGCATGGCATGAGTTTGGGTCCCGCCGATCTTGCAGCCTCGCGCGCGATGAAGACCACGCGCGTGGGCGGCGGGCACCCCGACTATAAAGTGCTCGCTGATGCGCAAGGCGACGAGCCACGCACAGGCTACCAGCAGGATTTGTGGCATTATACGGTTGCCAAAATGGTGGATGCCTGCGCCTCCGCAGGCATCAAGCCTTTCTACGGGCCGTTTGGCGATTTCGCTGATCCGGCTGCCTGCGAAGCACAATTCCGCAATGCCTTTTTGATGGGATGCGTGGGCGCCTGGACCCTGCATCCCAGCCAGATTGCCATTGCCAAGCGCGTTTTCTCGCCTCATCCGGCGGAAGTCGCCTTCGCGCTGAAAATTTTGGAGGCCATGCCCAATGGCACGGGCGCGGTGATGATCGAGGGCAAGATGCAGGATGATGCCACTTGGAAGCAAGCAAAGGTAATGGTCGATCTGGCGCGCCAAGTGGCGGCGAGCGACAAGGATTTTGCGGCCAAGGCGGGATTATAGGCATCAGCACACAAGGCTTCTGGATTGCTTCGCGAAGCTCGCAATGACGGCGGAAGGAACGCGATCTTTCAACCGTCATCGCCAGGAGCCGCAGGCGACGAAGCAATCCAGAGCCGCACACGGTACCGTTGACAGCTCTGCCACTCCGGCCTACGCAAACGTCCCCAAGAGGACGCTATGGAAAGTCGGCTCGCCAAATTTTGCATCGGACAGGTCGTCAAGCACCGGAAGTTTCCCTTCCGGGGCGTGATTTTCGATGTCGATCCGGTCTTCAACAATACTGAAGATTGGTGGCTGGCCATTCCTGCCGATGTGCGCCCGTCAAAAGACCAGCCTTATTATCATCTGCTCGCAGAAAATACCGAGACTGAATATGTCGCCTATGTCTCAGAGCAGAATCTTCTGCCCGATGAGAGTGGGCATCCGATCCGTCACGAACAGGTGCGCGACATGTTCGAAAAAATGCCAAACGGGCGCTATAAATTGCGCGCGACCGGCCAATTCTCCTAAGATCCAGAAGAAACGGCGGCCCGATAGCCGCCGTTCTTGTTTTTATGTGAAACAATCTCCTTACTTGGGAGCGGGCGCTGCTGGGGCACTAGGCTGCGCTTCAAGCGACTTGCGCTGCTCTTCGGCGCGCTTCTGCAATTCCTGCTCAAGCTTCTTCTGCTGGTCTTCGAGCAATTTCGGATCGATCGGCGCGCCATCGAATGCCTTGGCAAAGCCAGCCAACGGCAGCACGAAATTCACTTCATTGTTGGCCTGGTTTTTCACCATGACATTCAGCGACGTGCCCTTCTTCATCTGATCAATGGTCGGGCCCTTCACCTTGGATTCGGCAAAGCAACCATTCGGGAAGCAGATTTCGAAACCCCCGTCCTGCGTCGCACCCTTATCGATCGAGAAGCGGAAGCCCGGGCGCAGCATGAGCGCAACCGGAAGCAGCAGGCGCACGATGCGCTGATCATCGCCCTTCACATCGTAAACGGCGAGTGCCAGTACCGGCGGCTGATCGGATGCCTGACCAAAATCGCGCGTTGTGTAGCAAATGTCCTTGCCTGCCGCCTGGTCACGGCCGCAAACCTTTGTCCATTCACCCTGAGAGGGCTGTAGCTCGACACGCAAAGCGCCCTGCGGAAGCTGCGGGGGGGCGGCAGGGGCTGCCGGAGGGGCAGGAGGCGTCGCAGGCTTCTGCTGGGCGAAACTATCGACCGCTCCTGACAACAGAAGGCTCGCGGCAAGAGCAGCGGCGCCGAAGCGCTTAGTGGACAGGGGCATGGATTATCCTTTCATAACCGGCCTGAGGGGCCGAAAAACTGGTATCACCGCTCTTCACATCTGATTGCGGCGAGAGATAGGCATGCGCCTCTTTATCCGCTTCGCAAGAAGCTTTCCAGACCTCCTCGCAGCTATCTTTAAAAAGACTGTTTCCCAAGGGATTGAGGCGACGGCTCCAGCTTCCGCCGAGCACCGCCTGCCCCTAGTGTCGCCCCATGAGACCCCGCGCGATTCGTTTCTGTCTGACTGCCGGCCTGGCTGCCTTCCTTGCCGCAGGCTTGAGCGCCTTCGCGCTTGCAGCTGAAACGGGGGAGGCTCGTCACGGCATTGCCATGCATGGCGAGCCCGCTTTGCCCCCTGATTTCCAGTCCCTGCCCTATGCCAATCCGGCAGCACCCAAGGGCGGACGCCTCTCGATCGGCTTTCAGGGCACGTTCGACAGTCTCAACCCCTTCAACCTGAAGGCCGGCTCCACCGCCCAGGGCTTGAACACAAATATCTTCCAGACGCTGATGGTGCGCTCACTCGACGAGCCTTTCACGCTTTATGGGCTGATTGCACAAAGCATTGAAACCGATGAGGCGCGCGAACATGTGATCTTCCGTCTTGATCCACGCGCACGCTTCTCTGATGGGTCGCCGATAAAAGCAGAAGATGTGGTCTTCACGTTCGACCTTTTGAAGACCAAGGGCCGCCCACAACAGCGCGCCGCCTATGGGCTGGTGAAACAGGTTGAAGCGCGTGACCCGAGCACCATCGCTTTTGATCTGACCGGTGCTGATGATCGCGAATTGCCCCTGACGCTGGCGCTCATGCCCGTGCTCTCCAAAAAGCACACAGACGCTGAGCGCTTTGCGGAAACCAGCCTCGATCTTCCCATCGCCTCTGGCCCCTACCGCATCGACAGCATCAAGCCCGGCGAATTGCTCATTCTGAAACGCAACCCCGATTATTGGGCCAAGGATTTGCCCATTCATCGTGGCCTGTTCAATTTCGATGAAATCCGCATCGAATATTTCCGCGATGGCGCCGCACTCTACGAAGCCTTCAAGGCAGGGCTTGTTGATTATAGGGATGAGACCAATCCGACGCGCTGGCTGAACGGGTATGACTTTCCAGCCATAAAGACAGGCAAGCTGGCGAAGGCGGCTCTACCGATCGGCGTTCCCAAGGGCATGACCGGCTTTGCCTTCAATACTCGTCGCGGACTGTTCAAGGATGTCCGCACACGAGAGGCCTTTGGCCTCATGCTCGATTTCGAATGGGTCAATGCCAAACTCTATGGCGGACTTTATAGCCGCACCAAAAGCTTTTTTGACGAAAGTGAACTCTCCTCGCATGCAAGACCAGCGTCCACACGCGAACGCGCCTTGTTGGCGCCCTTTCCCCATGCTGTGCGCGACGACATCCTCGAAGGAAAATGGTCACCGGCCAAGACAGATGGATCAGGCCGCGACCGCACCACGGCGCGCCGCGCCCTCGACTTGTTAAAAGACGCGGGCTTCGTTTTATCCGAAGGCATGTTGGTGGAGCGCGCCAGCGGACGCGCTGTTGAATTCGAAATCATGGTCACTGACCGTGCACAGGAGCGCCTCGCGATGAATTATGCGGATTCGCTCAAGCGCATTGGCGTGGCCGCACGTGTGCGGGTGGTCGATGAAGTGCAATATCAACGCCGTCGCCAGAAATTTGATTTCGATGTGATGCTGGGCACTTGGGCAGCTTCAGCCTCACCGGGATCTGAGCAACGCGGACGTTGGGCGTCCGCCAGCGCCAACCAGGAAGCCTCATTCAATCTGACTGGCGCAGCATCGCCAGCAATCGACGCCCTGATTGCCGCTCTTCTGGCAGCCAAATCGCATGATGATTTTGTTGATGCCGTGCGTGCGCTGGACCGCGTCCTGCTTTCGGGTTTTTACATCGTCCCGCTCTATCACGCCCAAGACCAATGGTTTGCTTATACCAAGGCATTGGCGCGACCGGAGCGCACCGCCCGATTTGCCGCGCCCTTATTTGGTGCAACGCTCGACACATGGTGGCGCAAGGCGCCTTGAGAGACACTAATGCCAAAGCTTGAAATCGATGTCGTCTCGGACGTCGTCTGCCCCTGGTGCTATCTCGGAAAGCGCAAACTCGATACGGCCATGAGCCAAGTACCGCATTTCGACTATCATGTGCGCTGGCGCCCGTTCCAGCTTAACCCGACCCTTCCGCCAGAAGGGATTGACCGGCACGAATATATGTCGCGCAAATTCGGGCCAGAAAAAATTGCGGCCATCCATGCACGGTTGGAGGAAGCGGGCCTAGAAGAGGGCATTACTTTCGCCTTCGACAAAATCACGCGCTCACCGAATACGCTGGATGCGCATCGCCTGATCCGTTGGGCTCAGCCGAGCGGTCAGCAGAACGAGATCGTAGAGCGCTTGTTCAGTCTCTATTTTATTGAGGGGCAAGACATTGGCGACCGTCAGTTACTGATCGAGGTGGCAAGAAAGGCCGGGCTTGATGTCGATCTGCTCACAAGGCTCTTTGTGGAGGGTGTCGATAGTGTTCCCGTGCAGGACGAAATGTCGACGGCCGCCCGTATGGGCATATCGGGTGTCCCATTTTTTATTTTCGGCGGTAAATACGCGGTTTCAGGTGCGCAGCCGGTGGACGCACTGGTTGGCGTGATCTGGAAAGCAGGGAGCGAGTTGGAATAGCGCTCCCTCGCCGTCATTACGAGGAACGATGTGACGCTGCAACCCAGAGCCACAGGTGAGGACTCTGGATTGCTTCGCTAACGCTCGCAATGACGCATTCTTTCACACCTTCTTCTTTTCGGCAATCGCAACAAGCGTGCGCAAAATCTGCCGAGTGCCTTCAAGCCTTTGCGCAGGTGTCTCGAAATCGCGCATGAAGACAACACGCATGTCGGGACGCACTTTTGTATCCGGCCCCTGCTCCGCAAGATACCGAACGAGCCCCTGCGGATTGGCAAAAGAATTATCGCGGAAAGCGATGATCGCGCCCTTGGGACCGGCATCAACTTTTTCCACATGCGCGCGACGGCAAAGTGCCTTGATCGCCACGAGCTTGAACAATTGTTCAACAACGTCGGGCGGCGGACCGAAGCGGTCAATCATCTCAGCAGCAAAAGTTTCAATCTCTTCATCGCTGTGAAGCGTCGACATACGGCGATAGAGGCTCATGCGCAATGGCAGATCCGGCACATAGTCTTCCGGAATCATGACCGGCGTGCCGACCGTGATCGCTGGCGACCATTGCTCTTCTTCGGGCGTGTCGAGGCCAGCCTTCAGCGCGTTGACCGCATCCTGCAGCATTTGCTGGTACAGCTCGTAGCCGACTTCTTTGATATGGCCCGATTGCTCGTCGCCCAGAAGATTGCCAGCGCCGCGAATATCAAGATCGTGGCTCGCCAATTGGAAGCCCGCGCCCAATGTGTCGAGCGATTGCAACACTTTTAGCCGCTTCTCGGCCTGCGGCGTGATGGTACGATTGACAGGCGTGGTGAAGAGCGCGTAGGCGCGCGTCTTGGAGCGGCCGACGCGGCCACGCAATTGATAGAGAGCCGCCAGACCAAACATATCCGCACGCCAGATGATCATCGTATTGGCGGCGGGGATGTCGAGCCCGGATTCAACGATCGAGGTCGAGACAAGAATGTCATATTTACCATCATAAAAAGCGGCCATTTTGTCTTCAAGTTCGCCTGCCGCCAGCTGGCCATGCGCGATGACGAATTTCGCCTCCGGCACGCTTTTGCGCAAGAAGGCCGTCACATCATCCAGATCTTCAATGCGCGGACAAACGAAGAAGCTCTGGCCGCCGCGATAGCGCTCGCGCAGTAGAGCCTCGCGCACCAGCAGATCATCGAAAGGCGAAATAAATGTGCGCACGGCCAGCCGATCCACCGGCGGCGTGGCAATGATCGAAAGTTCGCGCACACCCGTCATGGCCAGTTGTAGCGTGCGCGGGATCGGCGTCGCTGACAGCGTCAGCACATGCACATCAGCTTGCAGGCTCTTCAGCCGCTCCTTATGCGCGACGCCGAAATGCTGTTCTTCATCGACGACAACAAGCCCCAGATCCTTGAACTCGATGCTTTTGCCCAGCACCGCATGTGTGCCAACGATAATATCGACTGAACCGTCTGCCACACCTTGCTTGGCCAGCCGCATATCAACGGCGTTTACCATGCGCGACATTTGCGCAACTTTGATCGGCAATCCCGCAAAACGCTCAGAGAAGGTTTTATAATGCTGACGGGCGAGCAAAGTCGTGGGTACGACCACCGCAACCTGCTTGCCATTAATCGCGGCCGCAAAGGCTGCGCGCAAAGCGACTTCCGTCTTGCCAAAGCCCACGTCGCCGCACACGAGACGATCCATAGGGCGACCTGTAGCCAGATCCTCGAGCACGGATTCAATCGCATGCAGCTGATCGTCTGTCTCGTCATAGGGGAAGCGCGCGCAGAATTCCTCGTACAGGCCTTCAGGCGGCAGAAGTTTGGCGGCTTCGCGCGTCATGCGAGCAGCTGCAATCTTGATAAGCTCCTGCGCCATATCACGGATACGTTTTTTCATCCGTGATTTGCGTGTCTGCCAGCCCACGCCGCCCAGCTTGTCGAGCTGGGCTTCTGTATCTTCCGAACCGTAACGCGACAGGAGTTCTAGATTTTCAACGGGCAGGAAGAGCTTATCGCCGCCCGCATAATGAATCTCGAGGCAATCATGGGGCGCGCCCGCCACATCGATAGCCCGCAGCCCTTCAAAACGCCCGATGCCGTGATCGACATGCACAACGAGATCGCCCGCCGACAAAGAGGCAACCTCACTGAGGAAATCAGCGGCCTTTTTGGTCCGGCGACGCTGGCGTACCAGACGGTCGCCCAGAATGTCTTGCTCTGAAATGAGAACAAGATCGCCTGCTTCAAACCCCTGCTCGATGCCCGCTACCGCCAATGCGACTTTTGTCGGCGCCACACCAAAAGCCTGGGTCAGCGAAGACACAGGCTCGCTGCCCTTCAGACCATGTTCACTCAGAACAGAGGCCAGACGATCGCGCGAGCCATCCGACCATCCGGCGATGATGACGCGCCGCTTCTCAGCTTGCGCCGCACGCACATGGGCAACCACGGCTTCAAACACATTGGCGTTCTCATCGGCCCGCTCGGGCGCAAAATTACGCCCCAGACGCCCGCCGCCATCAAAGACGCCCTTGTCTTCAGGCAAAGCGAAGGGCGAGATCTTCACGCAGCTCTTCTCATCAAGAGTTTTGCGCCAATCGTCAGACGACAGATAAAGCGCTTCCGGCGGCAGCGGCTTGTAAGGCGAGCGTGCAGGGTCAGCATCATGCTGCTCCTTGCGTGCCTCATAATAATCTTTGATCAACGACAGGCGCTCGCCTGCAGCATCATCAACAAGATGGTCCAGCAACAACGGTGCATCGCCCGTATAATCAAAAAGCGTATTGGCCTCGCCGAAAAACAGGGGCAACCAATGTTCCATGCCCGCATGGCGGCGGCCTTCGCTGATGGCCTCATACATTGTGTCGCCACGCGTCTGCGCGCCGAATTGCGCGACATAGGCCTGACGGAAGCGGCGCATCGATTCTGTGGTGAGCTGCACTTCGCTCATCGGCACCAGGTCAAGCGCGCGCAATTGGCCCGTTGTGCGCTGGCTTTCGGGATCAAAGGTGCGGATCGATTCCAGCGTATCGCCGAAAAAATCAAGCCGCACGGGGGCTGGCATGCCCGGTGCTTGCAAATCGAGAATGCCGCCACGCACGGCATATTCACCGGTCTCGCGCACGGAACTGGCGCGTAAGAAACCGTTGTTCTCGAGCCAGCGCACCAGCTCGTCCATATTTACGGCATTGCCGGGTGCGGCGGAAAAACTCTCCGCAGAAATCCATTTGAGTGGGGGCACACGCTGCAGCAGAGCTGCTACGGTTGTGGAGAGCACGCGCGGACGCTCTTCTGAGGATTGGGATTTGGCCAAGCGCGCGAGAACGGTGACGCGGCGGGCAGCAATCGCCGCATTGGGCGACACGCGATCATAGGGCTGACAATCCCATTCAGGAAAATCAAGCAGCTCCATCTCAGGTGCTGCGAAGATGAAAGCCTCCTGAAACGCCCGCGCACGCTGGGCATCGCGTGCCACATGCACGAGCACCGCGGCGCGCCCATGTGCCTGCCCCGCCATAAGGCGCGCGAAATCAGCCGCGACAAAGGCATCGAACCCGTCTGGCACATTGGCAAGTGTCAGCTGTCGCCGGATGGCGAGGTCGGCAAGCGCTTTCTTGAAATCTGCCACCGGGTCAGCCGAAAATCGGGCCGTCG
>CANJVX010000039.1 GCA_947478405.1 Beijerinckiaceae bacterium
GAGGTCTTCGTGCCAGCCTTGGCCGCGCGGTCGGCTCCGCAACCCGGACCAGCTACGCCGACCGCGCTAGCGTTAAGGCCGACCTTGAACTAAGTTTGAAAGTGGACCCGTAGATGGGGGCCGATCAGGACCTGTTGACTCGGAAAGCACCATTCTTATTGGCATCCGGTTGAAGCCATCCATGCTCAACAAGAATGTCCAGCAGTGGCTGCAAAATCGCACCCGTTCGAAACCGAGCGGGGCCTTTATTCAAGATGTCCCGTCTTGTAACGACATCGTAGCCACTGGCGGTAATCCATTGCCTGAGCATTTCAGCATCTGCCATGATGCCATTGTTCCTAACAGCCTCTGTAATCCGAAGCGCTTCTTCGAGATACCAGTGACAAATTTCTACTGCACCTTCCATATAAGTCTCAGAGACTTCACTGACTGACAGGTCATCAAAGAGGGCCATAATCAAAGCTAGGCGAGCTGCATTTTCAGCAGCTTTGTTTGCCAGCTCTGAAATCATGCCATAACGACCAACTGGCCCAAGTCCTCGCTCAACTTCATCTGAAAATTCATGGAATACACGCTCTGCCCTTTCAGAAAGAGCAACAAGTCTTGGGGCAAGCTCGTTCTTTGCTCCATTAACAAGTGGAAGTGGCGTGCGGAGCAGGCCCTTTACCTTTATCGCGAAAGTCGCAATTGCAACCTCCCATTCAGGATCAGCATCGCGATATAGACGCTGGCCAGCAAGGGAATCCGGTGCGGCGACAAAGAACCGAGAAATGAGGCCTTGGTCCCGTAAAACAGGGTCTGCCAGAAAATTTGCGGCTGCCTTCACTTGGATAAGCAGATGCATTGTCAATCTGCGCCCTGACAAATGCATAAAGCCATCACCAGCACGAATACGCCTGACTGAACGTCCATCCCATAGCTCGGATAATGACGCGGCTGTTTTCAGCTTGTTCTCAGGGGTTAGGCCGTAACCACCTGTGATTTGGCCACCTTCAGATGAGAAAATACCCATAGATGGAAGAAGTGAAGCAACCCAACTCTTGAACAGACCTTCCAGCGTTGGATCGGAGATAGCGATAAAGGGAGCGAGTGGTTCCGATGGTTTTGAACCAAGTTTCTTTAGCCTATCGTTTCGATCAGCATCGGAAAATTTCTTATCCGCTTTGACCAGCTTGGTGTTTGCTTCCCATGACGCGCAGGCAATATGCCAGTCTGCAATTTGCGCCTTATAATCCTTCTCCAAAGCTGCCTCATATTCCGAAACCCCACGAGAGGCTTCGCGATCAGAGGTTGTCTTACGATCACCACTGGCCGCCACTGTGAGGAAATAGAGAGAGCAAGGACGCCTCTGACCAAATGGGAGGCGGACATCAGCATGGCCCTGAACCGCTAGGCAGATAGTTGCCACGACTGACTGGGCTGCCATCGCAACCGGCACTTGGCACTTATTCGCGATCGCTTCGACAACCCCCTGAATTGATGGGCCAAGTGCTTCAACAGGGTATTTATGCCGATTCATGCTCCTAAATAACAAATCTATCGGCTCTTCACCCTGCGACAGTGCGACATCTGCGACAGTCTCAAGAGTTACGGAATTGTTTTCATACGCCGACGAATTGTGGATTTGATTCTCGTTTTTCATAACTGCCTCCTCAGGCAGCCGTTCCCTACAAATGAGATTCATGCTAGGTTGAGATGCGATCCTCAACAGGCCGTCTCCTTTGTGGAGGCGGCTTTTTACTTTGGGTTTCGGGATGTGGGTTTAGCGTCGTAGGCTGGTAAAGCGTCTAAAAAGCGCTGTACCTCAGCGGCTGAGATGATGATCTTGCGACCAAGATGGGCTGCTTTCAGCTTTCCTGACGAAATCAATTCGTAGAGTTTGCTTCGCCCGCAGCAGAGAGCCTGACAAGCCTCTGCAATTGATAGAACCTGTTTTTCCATGATTGTTCTCCGTTGTTTGTTTGAACGACGGAGATTGTAGTAAGCACGATTCTCAGAGCGGTCACCGAACCCAAATCGCTATTTGGGTTCCCTTGTATTCCTCTTGGTCCTATCTGGTAGCGTTTCTATCGGGCGAGCCATTTGAGTTGAATTTCCATGAATCCCATGTGTCCAATAATATCTTATGGTTTCTAGGCTAAGCCCAAATGATGCTTCGTTCTTTCTTGTCCTTGCGGCCTCTTCGATTGCATCATCAACTGACATTCCTAAGCCACCCTCTGAAATTGGCTTTATTACTGCAGCAATCCAAGTCATTACTAATTGCGCTCTAGAATCAAACGTTTTCCGCTGTCCGCGCTTTGCTTTGACACCCAACGCTTCATTGGCATCAATGCCGCGATTAATGTCTAGAAAAGCGTTTATTAGAAAAAATCTGTCGCTCTCACTAAGAGTCGCACTGTCTTCTAGGTCCATGGCAATACGCCTCAAACGATACAGGTTCATTTGAAGCAGAGATGGTTTGGTATCTGAGCCACGTTTTTTTACTGGCATAATGCCACCTCATGAAGAAACGCGCTTATCTTGGTTGAATAATAATTCAACCAATAGCGAATCCTGCTCATGTTTTTCATAAGTGCGGTTTGACGATCACCGCAATCCCCAGACCCAAGCCTAATGATAATAATTAATAAAACGTGGCCCGTTCAGATGTCATTTGGTTCTTGTAGTTTCATAGCAACATTCTCAGCCCTCAGCTGCGTATATAGAAACAACATCTTCGGGTCCTTATGTCCGCTAATCAGCGCCACTTCTGGGACTGACAGCCCGATCTCAAAGAACCTGCTGATGGCCTCATGTCTGAGGTCGTGGAACCGTAGGTCCTTGATCCCCGCCTTCTGCCTGACCCGCTCCCAAGCCAGCCGAACCGCATTTGCTGAGATAGGGAAAACATGCGCACAGGATGGGTCTATAAGCCCCTCAGGAGTCCACTGAGTGGCCTTCAGGCGTTCTTGTAGTACCTGCATGGCTTGGGAGCTTAGAGGGACTCTACGAGCCTCTCCGTTTTTGGTCAGGGGCAGGAAAGCGACCCTATTTTTGAGGTCGATATTGGGCCATGTCAGGGACAGGACTTCGCTTCTTCGCATCCCTGTAGCAACGGCGAACCTGAATACCTGACCGACGAGGGGATTTCTGCATTGGTCGACCGCCTCCACGAGGGGCGACCATTCAGATGGCTCGATACGCCGTTCCCGACCTCTTGCGGCTATTGGCTTTCGGACAGCCTTGAAACCGTCGAGGTGGAAGCTCTCTCCCCACTCCCTATTCGCAACGGTCAGAACGCTGATCAGGAGGGTCATCTCTTTGCGGACAGTTGAGGGCGATACGGACTTCAGCCGAGCCTCCCTGAATGCCGCCAAATCTGCAGGAGCAAGTTCAGAGGCCGCCTTGTCGGCCATTGCCGACCTGAGCGGACGGAGGTGAAAACGGTCTGATTGCGACCGCTTACGAGAGCTGACCTCAACTTCATATTTGTCCAAGATTTCTGATAAAAATCTCAGAGTTGTATCGCTAATGGTGGATTTGGGATTTTCCCCCCTGTCCACCGCCCTTTCCTGCTCACGCGCCCAACGAAGAGCGTCTTCCTTAGCCACGAAGGCTTTCGAGAGAGCCGGGAATCCTTTGCGTCGAACCTGAACTTGCCACTTGCCTCTGCGCCTGCGAATGCTCGCCATCGTCCACTCCGTGTGACCAGAGTGTGACCGCAAGTTCTTTGGTAGACCTTCTTAAGAACTAACTTATTGAAATAATGGTGCTGCCAGAGAGGATTGAACTCTCGACCTCTCCCTTACCAAGGGAGTGCTCTACCACTGAGCTACGGCAGCATTTTTGCGGTCTGGGGCGCCCAGGCACCGTCGCAATGCGCGCCTTTTGCCACAGGGGGCAGGGTATGGCAAGCGCACCTCCGGGCCCGGGCTTATTGCTTGATGGCCTCTCTCTTCTCCCTTAAAAAGCAGCGCGCTTGCCGGGTCCGGGGCGAGGCGACAGGATGCCACATGAGTGATTCGGCCAAGAGCAAGATGTCAGCGCAGGTTCTGGTGGCCAAAGCCGCTGAAAAGGTGCGGCTGACCAAGGCACTCAAGGCCAATCTGGCGCGCCGCAAGGCTCAGACCCGTGCGCGGGCGGAGGAGGGCTCTGCAAAAACCTCCGGTGACGGGCAGGAATGAGTTTGCCCTTATTGCCGCCATGTTCTGGGTCGAGGCAAGTGACCGAGCTTTGATGCCTTTTGTGAGGTGAGATGGATCGCATACGCATTGTCGGCGGCAAGCCGCTGAATGGCATCATTCCGATTTCGGGCGCGAAAAATGCCGCGCTGCCGTTGATGATCGCCTCGCTGCTGACACCAGACACGCTCACGCTCGAAAATGTGCCGCGTCTGGCCGACGTCAGTCAGCTCAACCGGATTCTGGGCAATCACGGCGTCGATTATCGGCTCGAGGGCAAGCGCGTGGGCGATACGCCCCATGCCGGCCAGACCATCCATCTCGATGCCAAAACCATTGTCGATACGACCGCGCCCTATGAACTTGTTTCGCGCATGCGCGCGTCTTTCTGGGTGATTGCGCCGCTGCTGGCACGCATGGGTGTGGCGAAAGTCTCGCTCCCCGGTGGCTGCGCCATTGGCACACGCCCCGTTGATCTCTTGCTTATGGTGCTCGAAAAGCTCGGTGCTAAAATCGAGATTGAAGGCGGCTATGTTTTGGCGGATGCCAAAAAGGGTCTTGTGGGCGGTGTGATTGATTTCCCCAAAGTCACGGTGGGTGGCACGCATACGGCGCTGATGGCGGCGGTGCTTGCCAGGGGACATACAAAAATCACCAATGCGGCTTGCGAGCCCGAGGTGAAAGACCTTGCTGATTGCCTCGTTAAAATGGGCGCGAAAATTACGGGTGCAGGTACGCCGACCATCGCGATTGAAGGCGTGACATCCTTGCATGGCGCGCGTCATGAAGTGCTGCCGGATCGCATTGAAGCAGGCACTTATGCTTGCGCGGTGGCGATGACGGGCGGCGATGTGTTGCTGGCGGGCGCACGCGAAGATCTGCTGCCCAATGCGCTGGATGTCTTGCGCCGCACGGGTGTGCGTATTGAGGAAACGCCTGAGGGCCTGCGCGTCTCGCGTGAGGCTGGCATCATTCGCCCCGTGGATGTGATCACCGCGCCATTCCCCGGCTTTCCGACGGATTTGCAGGCGCAATTCATGGCGCTGATGACGCGCGCACAAGGCACATCGCGCATCACGGAAACGATTTTCGAAAACCGCTTCATGCATGTGCAAGAGCTGGCGCGTCTGGGCGCGCGCATCAAGCTCGATGGCGATGTGGCGATCGTCGAAGGCCGACCAAAGCTCGCAGGTGCGCAAGTGATGGCAACAGATTTGCGCGCCTCTGTGTCGCTGGTGATCGCGGCTTTGGCTGCGGAAGGCGAGACCATCGTGCACCGCGTCTATCATCTGGATCGCGGTTTCGAGCAGCTGGAAGAAAAGCTGCAAGCCTGCGGGGCGAATGTGGAGCGCCTGCGCGAGCCGGCCTGACGTTCCACGGGTTCCTTCTCAGCCCCCAAGCTTGCCCCTGCGCCTGCCTGCAGATAACACAGGGGCAAATGAGGATGTGCCATGGCAAACGACGAGCACTTGCGTTTGATAGCGCTTGAGGCGGAAGATCTCAGCGCCATGTCCTGCAATCTGCAGGATGCGGTCGTGCGCGTTGCTGACCTTGCCTTTTTGCCCGCCCAGCGCCGTTTTGCCCTGCTGGCCTCGCGCTTCGACTGGGTTGTTGCCGAGAGTGGGCGGATGGAGCGCTGCCGGGCCGGGGTCCATTTCGACCACGTCACCCATGTCGCCTCGACAGGCTTTGACCGGTCGAATAGGGAAGGCGTGCTCAATCTGCTGTCTCTCTCCTTTCAGGAGGGGGAAGCGCCGGGCGGTGTCATCGAGCTGGTGTTTTCGGCCGGTGCCGCCATCCGTCTTGAGGTCGAATGCGTAGACGCGCAGATGCGTGATCTGGGGCCGCGCTGGCAGGCGGCCCATAAGCCTGGCCATGCCATCGATGACGCCCCGGCCGGGCATTGAAGACAAATTTTGGTGGAGTGAGACCATGGTGATGCGGCTCGATATGAATGAGCCCGGTTTTGCGGCGCGTTTCGATGCGCTTCTCGCAATGAAGCGGGAAGTCTCGGAAGAGGTCGACACGGCTGTGCGCGACATTATCGCTGACGTGGTCAAACGCGGCGATGCGGCGTTGATCGATTTTTCCAAGCGCTTCGATCGTGTCGATCTTTCGGGCGGCTTGCGCGTGACTGATGCTGAGATCAACGCAGCCACGGCGGCTTGCGAGCCCAAGGCGCTGGAGGCTTTACGCTTCGCGCATGCGCGCATCGTGACCTATCACGAGAAACAGAAGCCGCAGGATCATCGCTTCACCGATGCTCTGGGCGTGGAACTGGGCTGGCGTTGGACGGCCATTCAATCCGTCGGCCTTTATGTGCCTGGCGGCACAGCGAGCTATCCTTCATCCGTGTTGATGAATGCCGCGCCGGCAAAAGTCGCGGGCGTTGGGCGCATCGTCATGGTCGTGCCAACCCCGGATGGTGTGCTCAATCCTCTGGTGCTGGCGGCCGCCAAACTGGCGGGTGTCGATGAAATCTATCGCATCGGTGGTGCACAGGCTGTGGCAGCGCTCGCTTATGGCACGCAGACCATCGCGCCTGTCGCCAAAATTGTAGGGCCCGGCAATGCCTATGTGGCTGCTGCCAAGCGTCGTGTCTTCGGCACGGTCGGTATTGATATGATTGCAGGCCCCTCTGAAGTGGTGGTCATGGCGGATGTCAGCGCCAATCCGGAATGGATTGCCGCGGACCTTCTGGCGCAGGCTGAACATGATACGGCGGCGCAATCCATTCTTGTGACGTCAGATCGCGCGCTTGGTGATGCGGTGGCAAAAGCCGTTGAAGGCCAATTGGCTCTCCTGCCACGCCGCGACATTGCAGCCGCCAGCTGGAAAGACTATGGCGCGATTATTGATGTGCCAGCACTGGATCAATCAATTGCGTTGATTGATCGTCTGGCGCCGGAGCATCTGGAAATTATTTCAACTGATGCCGATGATCTGACCATGCGCATCACCAATGCAGGCGCCATTTTCATCGGGGCCTATACGCCCGAAGCTATCGGCGATTATGTTGGAGGATCAAACCATGTGCTGCCCACAGCACGTTCGGCGCGCTTCTCGTCGGGCTTGGGCGTGAATGATTTTATCAAACGCACCTCGCTGTTGAAATGCTCGCCCGATTCTCTGCGGGCGCTGGGGCCGGCCGCCGTGGCGCTGGGCGAAGCAGAGGGCTTGCAGGCCCATGCGCGCTCGGTCTCCATTCGTCTCAATCTGGGGTGAGGGCGCATGAGTGCTGAGGTTTCTGACCGGAAAAAACTTGTCGCGGTGCTGCTGGACCAAAATTCCATCGGTCGCGGCAATGCCGATCAGGAGCATGAGCGCGCCATTGCAATTTACGATCTCGTTGAATCCAACATATTCGGGGTGCCCGGCCATGATGGCGGGCCTTATGAATTGATGATCGCGCTGCATGACGCGAAACTTGCTTTCGATATCCGTGAAGAGGGTGGCGGAACAATTGTCGCGCATATTCTCTCGCTGACGCCGTTTCGTCGCATCCTCAAAGACTATTTCATGGTCTGCGAAAGTTATTACGCAGCCATTCGCACATCGACTCCCGCCCAGATCGAAGCCATCGATATGGGCCGGCGCGGTCTGCACAACGATGGCGCCAAGCTTCTGGCCGAGCGGCTTCACGGCAAGGTCGAATGTGATTTTGATACGGCGCGGCGTATTTTCACGCTCGTCACAGCCCTGCATTGGAAGGGCTGATCACGCATGACGCAAGACATGCCGGGGGCTTCAGGGGCGGCGCACAAGCGGCCGCAATCGGTGCTGTTTGCCTGCTCGCTCAATGCCGTTCGTTCGCCCATTGCGGAGGCGCTCGCCAGGCAATTGTTCGGGCGCGATATTTATATTGCATCAGCTGGCGTGCGCGCTGGCGAGCTTGATGGTTTTGCAATTGCCGCTATGGATGAGCTTGGCATCGACATCAGCAAGCATAAGCCACACACATTCGAAGATCTTGAAGATTCAAGTTTCGATTTGATCGTTAGCCTGTCGCCGGAAGCACATCATCGCGCGCTGGAATTTACACGCACCATGGCGGTGGATGTCGTCTATTGGCCAACAATTGACCCAACCGCTATGCAAGGCCCGCGCGAGACAATGCTGGATGCCTATCGCCAAGTGCGCGATGGTTTGCAGACGCGCATCAAGACCTTGCTCGATTGGCGACCGATGGGCCCGTTTTAAGACAGCTCAGTCCAAGATCCACAGCGATGCAAAATAGCCGATGGTTGCTCCTGCGGCAGTAATCGCCATGCCCCAGACGAGATCAACGAGTGTCACGGTCAATGACCAGTTTTTCAGCGTTGCATAATTGGTGAGATCATAAGTGCCATAGGCCACCAGCCCAAGGGCTGCGCCCAAAAGGGCTGCTTTGATCCAGCTTCGCGCTTCGAGACCGGGCAGAACAGCAAAAAGCACAATGCCGGCCGCATAAAGCGCGTAAAAGAGAAAAGCAACGTCCAGATGAGGCTTTTCCAGCAGCATGTCGCCCAGATGGTCTCGGTAAAATTTTGTTGCGACAAAACCGAGCCAGATAAAATCAACGGCTAAAAAGCCGATAAGGGTCGCCGCATAGGTCACCAGAATACGAGTCATCGGGCTGCTCTCGTCTGCCAAATGAGAAAGTGTATCTGGGTTACGCACAGATCGCAGGGCCGGATCAGGGTGTTCCTCCCCCGCATGCGGGGGAGGGGATGGCTCCCCTTAGGCGTTGCCGCGATCTTCGCGGAAGAGGCCGAGTTTTTCCTGCACGGGGCGGTCCGAGAAGGAGAAGATGACGGCGTCGCCATCTGCTTCGTGGATGACCGGGTGCCAGCTTGGCACGACGAAAATATCCTGCGGCTTCCACTCAAAGGTCTTGTCGCCCACTTTCGTACGGCCCGTGCCCTCAACCACTGTGAAGACAGTCGCATCGGTCGAGCGATAGCGGCTGGTCGTAAAATCCTTGGGCAAAAGCTGAATGAAGGCGCCAATCGTGGGCATGGCGTGATCGCCCGTTTCGGGATTGGTGTAGCGCATTTTCAATCCGTGGCAGGGATCGAAATCCTGCGTGCGGCGCATGATCTCCAGCGCTTCGCGTGTGCGCGCATAAGGATAATTGAAGATGGGCGAGGTGAGGCTGCGTGTTTTCTGATCGATGGGCAGAAGATTGGCGCCAAAGCGGGCCAAGGAATCGCCTTCGGGTTTTGAAATCGGCTGTTCGTCTTCCGCCCAATGGTCGAGGAAAGATGCATCAAGTGCCGTAACCAGAGGCACATCGAGCCCATCAAGCCAGAAAATGGGTTCGGCGGATTCATTGCCATGGTCATGCCAGGAATTGGATGGTGTGATGATGAAATCGCCGACGCTCATTTTTGTGCGCTCGCCATTGACGGCAGTATGTGCACCCTTGCCTTGCAAAATAAAACGCAAGGCCGATTGGCTATGGCGATGGGCTGGCGCAATTTCGCCCGGCAATACGAGCTGCACACCGGCATAAAGGGAAGTCGTGATGCTCGATTTGCCGCGCAGGCCCGGGTTTTCCAGCACGAGCACACGCCGCTCAGCTTCCTTGGCGGTGATGAGCCCGCCCGCCTCAATCATGTAATCGCGGATCTCGTCGAACTTCCATTGGAATGGCTGCGCGGCGGACTTTGGTTCGGGTGTGATGATGGAGGATAAAACGGTCCAGAGCGGCGTCAGATTCTTCTTGTCGATCTTGTCATAGAAGGCGCGGCGCTGCGGGGTTTCGGCGGCTTCGCTCATGACCGTTTCCTCTCTTTTATGCCGGCAACAAGCGGGCCGGCCAGCGGCTTGACGCCGCAATTCCTCCGTATACTGTCAATTCATCGAGCGCCTGACAAGTGAGCTCTTCGGCAAAGACCGGGAGGGGCGCGACGGGGGGATATGAGAATGCGTCTGCATGGATTTTTCAGGTCCGGGGCTTCCTATCGTCTGCGCATTGCGCTGGCTCTGAAGGGGCTTCCCTTCGATCAGACCTCCTATGTCTTGCGCCATGGTGACCAGCGCCAGCCCGATTATCTCGCCAAAAACCCGCAAGGCCTCGTGCCCACGCTGGAGCTCGACGACGGCACACTGATGACGCAGTCACTCGCCATCCTCGAATGGCTGGAAGAGACCCATCCCGAACCCGCCCTTTTGCCGAAAGACCCGATGGCACGTGCGCGCGTGCGCGCCTTTGCTCTGGCCATCGCCTGTGATGTGCATCCGGTGCAAAATCTGGGCGTGCTTAATGCCGTGAAGGCGCTTGGCCATTCCGATGCTGATGTGAATGAATGGGCGCGCCGCGTGAACCAGCAGGGGCTTGATGCCTGCGAGAAGATGCTGGCTGGAACCAAGGGTCCGTTCTGCTTTGGCAACACACCGACACTGGCTGATCTCTGTCTCATTCCCCAACTCGCGAATGCGCGCCGCTTCGGCTGCGATTTTTCCGGCTGGGCGCGCTTGAACGAAGTGGAGGCTGCCTGCAACGCGCTACCAGCCTTCCAGTCCGCCTTGCCCGAGCGCCAGCCCGATGCCGAGTGAGGTCAGCACCCGCGATCTCTTGCCGGAAGAAGCCGTGCGCGATGGCGCCCATAGCGGCATGGATGATGTCTATGGCAAGCCGGGACATTTGATCCGTCGGCTGCAGCAGATGGCCGTTTCTATTTTTGCGCGCGAATGCGAGGGCTTTGATATTACGCCCGTGCAATATGCCGCACTCGTTGCGTTGCGGGATAATCCCGGCATTGATGCGACACGCATCGCAGTCCTTGTGTCGATGGATCGCTCGACCATTGGCAATGTGCTGGAGAGGATGGAAGGCAAGGGGTTCATTGAGCGGCGTGCCAATCCGACTGACCGCCGCGTGAAGCTTCTGAACCTGTCGCGCCGTGGCGCCAAATTGCTCGGCGATTGCGAGGCTTTTGTGCGCATAGCGCAAGCGCGCATGCTTGATCCGCTGGACGCACAAGAGCGCAATCAATTCACCCAATACATGCGCCGCATTCTTGCGCGGCAAGATCAGGTTTAAGGGAGGTTTTCATGGCACAGGCTGACACAAGGCCTTTCATCATTGCCGGCGGGGGCATTGGCGGTTTGGGCGCAGCTTTGGCGCTGGCACAAAAAGGTTTTGCTGTTCATGTGCTGGAACAGGCCACCGAATTCAAAGAGATTGGTGCGGGCATCCAGCTCGGCCCCAATGTCTTCACACCGCTCAAAAAGCTCGGCCTGCGTGATCGCATTCTTCAGGATGTAGCGATCCCCACCGGTCTTGAAATGCGTGATGCGCTAACGGGCGATCTTATCACCCGCATGCCGCTGGGCGATGACCTGACGCGGCGCTTTGGTGACACTTATGCGGTCATTCATCGTGCTGATCTTCACAGCATTATTTACGACGCCTGCAAGGCGATGAAAAATATCACGCTCGAAACCAATGCCCGCGTACTTGATTACGACGACAAGGGTGATGAAGTCATCGTGTCGATGGAAGATGGTCGCCGGATTGTCGGCCAAGCCATGATTGGCGGCGATGGCATGTGGTCCAAGACCCGCCAGAAAATTGTTGGCGACGGAAAACCGCGTGTATCTGGCCACATTGCTTATCGTGCTGTGCTGAAGCGTGAAGAGGTGCCGGAAGATTTGTGGAAGCCTGATGTCATACTCTGGGCTGGCCCGCGCACGCATCTCGTTCATTATCCTTTGCGCCGGGGAGAGCTTTATAATCTCGTCGCGGTCTTCCATTCCGATCATTATTCGGAAGGTTGGGATCAGGCAGGTGATCCCGCTCTGCTGCACGCGCATTTCAAGGGGCAGGTGCCCTCTGTCCTGCGCATGTTAGAGAAAATCAATGTCTGGAAAATGTGGGTGCTGTGTGATCGGGAGCCTGTCAAAAACTGGTCACAGGGTCGCGTCACGCTGATTGGCGATGCGGCCCATCCCATGCTGCAATATCTCGCACAAGGTGCCTGTATGGCGCTGGAAGATGTTGTGTGTCTGGCTGAAAAAGTCGAGGCCAAGCCGCATGATATTCCCGGCGCTTTCATCGACTATCAGAATGCGCGCTATTTGCGCACAGCGCGTGTGCAAACCATGGCGCGCGTCTATGGCGATGTTTATCACGCCCGCGGGCCGGTCGCGGAATTGCGCGACATGATGCTCAAGAACCGCACGCCAGAGCAGGCGATTGAAGGTATTGCTTGGTTGTATGGCGGGGGGTGAGGCCACCAGCGCGCAAATTCTGCGACGCGGCAATCCAGAAAGCCTCACGTTAGGCCCCTGGATTGCTTCGCTTACGCTCGCAATGACGGCTCTTACGCCGTGAACCCCGCCTTGATCCGCGATGGCAAGAACGGCACGTCGCGGAAGCGCACACCGGTGGCATCCATCACAGCATTGGCAAGCGCTGCACCTGTTGGCCCCTGCGAGGCTTCGCCCGCGCCCAGGAACGGCATGCCCGGGCGATCAATCAGCTTGATGTCGATGGGCGGCACTTCCGAGAAGGTGAGGATCGGATAAGAGGTCCAGTCCTCGCTGCGCACGCCCTTTTCATCAAAGCGCACGCCTTCCTTCAACGTCCATGACAGCGACTGGATGATGCCGCCTTCAATCTGGTTGGCGACACCATCATGCGAGACAATCTCACCGGAATCATTGGCCGAGCACACGCGCTTCACGCGGATCACGCCGCTCGATTTCTCCACTTCCACTTCCATCGCAATGGCTGTGTAGGTGGCGAGATTCTTATAGCGCGCATAGGCAATGCCGCGTCCCTTGCCGGGGGCGGGTTTCCATTTGGCCCAGCCAAACATCTCGGCCGTCTTCTGCAAGACCTCGCGCGCACGCGGGTCTTTCAGATAGCGCAGGCGATATTCGACGGGATCGGCTTTGGCTGCGCGCGCCAGATCATCGATAAAGCTCTCGATGGCAAAGACATTGCCATAAGCGCCCAGCCCACGCGTGGACGATGCACGCGCGGCAAGCTTTTCCACAAAATGCGTGCGCACATGTGTGCCTGCAAATTCATAGGCCGGAATGCCATTGCGGTCGGCTGCATAATTGGGCGCGCCGCCGTTGACGGGTGTCGGCAGGGGGTGCGCTTTTTCGAGCGACTGCGCGGGCAAAAGGTTGCCCGCCTTGCCGCCCGGACGCGTGCCGTGAGACGTCGACCAGATTGTGTGATCCCAATCGAGAATGTCGCCCTTCTCATCAACGGCTGCTTTCATGCGCACGACCATGGCAGACCCATAGGGTTCCCACTTGTGCTCATCATTGCGCGACCATTGCAAACGCACAGGTCGACCTGTGACATAGCGCGCGAGCAGTGCTGCATCTGCCGCCGCATCATCCATGGCATTGTGGCCATAGCAGCCAGCACCCTGCCAATGTTCGCACTGCACTTTTTCTTTCGGCAGGTTGAGCATTTGCGCAATGGCAGCAGCTGTTTCAAAGGGTGATTGTGTATGCGTCTGGATCAGGACAGAACCATCGCCCGAGAATGTTGCAATGGCGGTCGACGGGCCGATGGTCGCATGCATGTGATAGGGGCGGCGGTATTCCGCCTCGACCACTTTCTTCGCCTTATCTGGCGCGGGATTGGCGACATCCTTGATGGTGATGAGTTTGGCCGGCTGCGCCTTCAGCCAATCATAGATTGTCTCGCTGGTGGGCACATCTTTGGGCATATCCCAAGTTGTCGTGCGGCGCAGCGCATCGATGGCGGCAATTGCCTGCTCTTCGCGCTCGGCAATGACACCCACGAAAGAGCCATCACGCACGACGCGCCTCACGCCGGGCATGGCGGCGACATCGCGGTCCATCGAGACCAATTTCGCGCCATAGGTCGGCGGGCGCAGCACGCGGCCATGCAGCATGCCGTCCGGTCGCAAGTCTTGAATAAAGATCAGCGCGCCCGTGGCCTTGGCGGGTATATCGAGGCGGCCGACTTTCTTGCCGATATAGCGACGGTCTTTGACAGCTTTCACCGGCACTGTGCCGGTGGCTTCAATGTCGATCTTCTGGCCGGCGACGAGGTCCCAATAGGAGACGCTTTTTCCGCCACCTGAAATCGTGCCATCGACGACTTTGAGTTTGGCTGCCTCAAGCCCAAGCTTTTCGGCGGCGCGTGCGATGAGATAGGCGCGCAATTCTGCGGCCGCGATTTGCACGGCAATGCCGCCATATTGCACCGATTGCGAACCGGCGGTGACACCTTCATCGGGCACAACGCGCGTATCGCCCGAGACGATGACGAGACGCTGGATGTCAATGTCGAGTTCGTCAGCTGCCAGTTGTGCGGCTGCGGTGAGAATGCCTTGGCCGATCTCGACCTTGCCAAACAGCAGGCGGACTTTGCCGCCTTCTTCAATGCGCAGCCAGGACGAGATTTTGGGATGGAGCTTCAGATCGCCCGGCAGCGCTGCGCCTTCCTGCTTGGCGGCTTTTTGGGCGAGCGCGGGCGGGGTGAGGGCAAAGGCCAGAGTGAGCGAGCCGCCCTGCAACAGGGCGCGACGTGTGGTGTTCATCATGTTCATCACTCTCAAGCCTCCCGTGAGGCGCGCAGTACGGCGCGCACGACCCGGTTGTGAACGCCGCAGCGGCATAGATTGCCATCAAGGGCTGAGCGCACCTGCGCTTCGGTTGGCTTCGGGCTTTTGTTCAACAGCGCCTGCGCGCTCATGATCATGCCATTCATGCAATAGCCGCATTGTGCAGCCTGCTCATCAATAAAAGCTTGTTGCAGTTTTGAAGGCTTGTCGAGCGTGCCCAGCCCCTCGAGCGTGGTGATCTCCTGTCCGCTGACGGAGCCAACTGGGGTCACGCAGGAGCGCACCGCTTGGCCATCGACTATCACGGTGCAGGAGCCGCATTGCGACAGACCGCAGCCGAATTTCGGACCGTTGAGCTTCAGATCGTTACGCAGCACGTAGAGAAGCGGCGTGTCGTCCGGCACCGCAACATCATGGTTGCGGCCGTTGACCTTCAGTTTAGGCATGTCTGTCCTCTGGCAAGTTTCATCCCGAAAGCCGTCTTACTTGGTTTGGTGCGACTTTCTTCGATACCGAGTCTGGGCAGCCGGGGCCTTTTTGTCAAAGCAAATTGGGTGCTCATAGGGCTTGGACAACAGGCTTTGCAATGCGAAAAGGTGCGTGAGCCATCGCTCGCGGAGGCATCTTATGAAAATTGCAGGACAATTGTGTCGGACCATCTGGCCGCAGGCGGATATGACAGTCGGGATCATCGACCAGACCGTCTTGCCGCATCGGCTCGTGCGGCTGACGCTGTCCAATCTCGCTGAGGCGGCCCATGCCATTGCCGACATGCAGGTGCGCGGCGCGCCGCTGATCGGCGTGACAGCGGCCTATGGCCTTGCGCTGGCTTTGCGCGCGCGAGCCGATGATCGGGCAATGGAGCTTGCCATTGAGACGCTGGCGGCCACCCGGCCCACAGCCGTCAATCTGCGCTGGGCGCTGGAGCGACTGCGCGCGGGCTTTCTGCCTTTGGCGGCGTCTGCCCGCGCTGATGCGGCCTGGGCCATGGCCGCAGACATGGCAGAGGAAGATGTCGCGGTCTGTTCCACCATTGGTGATCATGGTCTGGCGCTGATTGAAGAGATCGCGCGCGCCAAGTCGGGTGGGCGCGTGAACATCCTCACCCATTGCAATGCGGGTTGGCTCGCCACAGTCGATTGGGGCACAGCGACGGCGCCGATCTACAAAGCATATGACAAAGGCATTGATCTGCATGTGCTGGTGGATGAAACGCGCCCGCGCAATCAGGGTGCGGCACTCACGGCTTTCGAGCTGGGGCATCATGGCGTGTCGCATGATGTGATCGTCGATAATGCAGGCGGGCATTACATGCAGCGCGGCGAAATAGATATTGTGATCGTGGGCACAGATCGCACCACCCGCCAAGGCGATGTCTGCAACAAGATCGGCACCTATCTGAAGGCGCTGGCCGCTCACGACAATGGCGTGCCCTTTTATGTGGCGGCGCCCTCATCCTCGATTGATTTTGCTTTGCGCGATGGTCTCACCGAAATTCCGATCGAAGAACGCCATGCGCGTGAAGTGACGCATCTGACAGGCGAGACGGAAGGGGGGACGCTGGCGACCATCCGTGTGACACCGCAGGGGTCCGGCGCGCGCAACCCCGCCTTTGATGTAACACCGGCCCGCCTCGTGAGCGGGCTCATCACCGAGCGCGGAATTGTGGGGGCCAATGAGGCCGCGCTTAGGAGCGCTTTTTCTGATTGCATTTAGCCCGTCATTGCTTTGTCGGCTGCAGCTTCTTGCAATGACGAGGCTATGCGGGCGGTGGGAAGGGAAATGGTGCCACCACCCCGAACGGGACCGAGTGATCTTCCCATTGTCTCTGAAGGCTGGTCTTCTAGCTCAGGAAATAGCGGTTCTGAAATGGTCGATGGTCACGGATGCTGAAGGAAAACTCTCTGATGCTATCCACTTACCCGATTGAGCATCGAACGGGCGGTCGGGTCGGGTTATCCTGCTCGGTGGTGACCTGCGTAGCGCGCCGGAGTCCCGGAAAAAAGTATTTCCAACCAGCGCATTCGTCGTACCCACCGAGCGTGCATGTCAAACTTCGTCATACAATAACGTCAATACATTCGCTGGTTGGTATCAGGCGCTGAGGCTCCGGGCGTTAGCAGCCACTCGGGGCGGCAGACAGCTATCACTGGATGGGCTAGACGGATTTCATGGGTTGGCGGTAGCTTGAGAGATGTTTAACTGACGGAGCTACATTTGGCGTTCTCTATGATCCAGCGGCACATAGAAGGAAGCGAAGGCGTTAAGAGGTGGGTGTTGGAGCTGGTATGACAGATGAGCGTTCATCCTTCTCTTAAGAAGGAAAACCGAAAAGGATTCATTTTCTTGGAAAAATTCGATTTTCTTAATCTTGATAAGACAATCCAGATTGCTGACATCGGAGCATCGGCTATCAACGAACAGCCATCGTACACAGAATTACTGGTTCGGAACATTGCTCACTTAAGCGCTTTTGACGGCGACAAGAGACAAATCGAGGGAATGAAGCGGGCTTTCGGAGACAACTTTACTCTTTTCGAGGACTTTCTTTTTGATGGGACAACTCAAACTGTCTACATCGCTGATCCTTCGAGCGGCATGACGTCTCTTTACAAGCCAAATCCAAGAGTCTTGAGATTTTTTAATGGTTTCGATCTTTTTGGGCGTGTGGAACAAGAGGTCAAAGTACAGACCCGCAGGCTCGACGATGTTCCTTCCGTACCTTTTATCGATTTCATCAAGATGGATATTCAAGGAGCCGAACTAACCGTCTTAAAGAATGGAACTCAGCGCTTAAAGGATTGTGTGGCGATACAACTCGAGGTCTCTTTTATTAATTTGTACAAAGATCAGCCGATGTTCGGAGAGGTCGATTCATATCTACGTTCTCAAGGCTTCGCTCCACATATGTTCGTCGATATTAAGCGATGGTCGATTGCCCCTACGGTTTTCCAAAATAATTTCCGAATACCAGGGAACCAGCTTCTCGAGGCGGATGTCGTGTATATTAAGGATCCTATTCAGATGGATAAGTTCAGCGATCAGCAGCTGAAAAAGCTTTTCATTCTGGCTCATTTTTGTTTTAGAAGCGTTGATCTTTGTGTCCATCTCTTGCTTGCTTTGGAGAAAAGAAAGGTCATTAAGATCAATTCACATCAGAGATACTTAAGTGACTTCAAATAGCGGGCGTTTCAGCCAGAGGGCGCCTTATTTCCTTACTCTTTCGCAGCAAAGCGCTGAAGATTTTCAGCCATCTCCGCACTCGGCGGCAGGTTGTATGCTTAGAACCGCACAGCTGAAACAATGGTGGGCGCGACAAGGATTGAACTTGCGACCTCTCGCGCGTGAAGGGAGTGCCGTTACTGGGGTTATTGCTCACAGGGACTGCTGAAGTTACAGAAGCACCAACGAAATCAAAGTAGCTCTCAAAGGCTCAAGTGCAATTGGGTCAAAGTGCCAAGGTTGATCTCAAGCCTCGGTGGGATCGCTTGTGACAAGAGTGTCGCCGCATTTAGCCAGTGATAAGACGAACGGCTCTGAACACTCCCGGCCTATGGTTATTTTTTGCTTCTCTAATCGAGGCATCCCGTGTGACAATTCAAAAATGCGGATCGCCAAACGAATTTTGAGCGTAGGCAGTAGCTTCAAGGGATATTCAGTTTATTGCAGGTCTCTCGGCGCCAGCAACCACGCTACGTTACATCGAGAGATATGAGGACGCTAAGAGGCAAGTTGTAAATTGAAGATGAGGTATCATGTCAACTATTTCCAACACCTACCTTGAAACACAAAAAGAGCTTCATAAAAACCCCGAATACGGGACGGCATCTCTCTCATATGCCACTATGCTCAAATCAATTATTGATCAAACAGGCGCAAAATCGATCTCTGATTATGGAGCGGGCAAATGCAATCTCAAAAAAGGATTGCAACACGCCGGGCTTACGGAATTTGAATATTTTCCCTACGACCCGGTCTTTCCTGAATATGGTATCCCGAAATCTGCTGATATGGTTTGCTGCATCGATGTGTTGGAACATATCGAGCCTGAATTAATTGGTAATGTTTTGTGTGAACTATCATCTATTACAAAAAAGACAGGTTTTTTTACAATTGCTACCGGCCCCGCTAAAAAGGTTCTCAGCGACGGAAGGAACGCTCATTTGATACAGAAGCCTTCGTCGTGGTGGCTTCGGAAAGTCGTCGATTATTTCGAGGTTCAACACCTGGAGAGTTTTGATGATCATGGATTCTGGATTTTAGTCACGCCAACCAGTCAAAAACATGCTGCGTAGCGAATAGTAAAATTTCACTTTTGGCCGTTGTTAAATGAAAGCCAATTATGTCATGCTTTGTCGCCGCATGTCTCTACCTAGCCACCCCTGAATCAGCGACGCATTATGGTTTTTAGCCATGGAATATGAGGCACAAAGATAAGTCTTAGGGTCGTGCCGTGAACGATTAGTCGGCCGCTTCGACCGGTGGTCGTCTTGGCTGCAAAGCTCTCGTTTGCAATACCATTTCTATTTTCGACTTTGCTTAAGCGATTTTTGAATACAAGGTCATGTAATGATTGTGCGTTCAAGTTTTCACTTTGGCCGGCCATTTTATTTAATTCAGAGCTTGGTGGGCCTCGAGCGAAAGAATTATTGGCAATACAGAATAGCTACCTAATGAGCGTATCGGACCTAGCGGCCAGCTTGATTGGGTTCAGTGGAACGTAGATCCTGTTCGCTCCTATTTTCTTTTGAATTGGCTATTGGATAGGCAGGGAAAAAGTTAATCAAAATCCCTCCGCTGAATTGTCGAAGGAGGAGCTTGGGTAACCTTGCCCGAGGCAAACATCTTCCTTTGCTGAAGATGTCGAACAATCTTCAGAGAGCATAAAATAATGTCTCTTTTATCTGGTATTTTTTCAGTGCTTATGTGCGCACATCTGCCAGCAGCGCGTACCCGCGGTGGAGCCTGTTCCACCACTTAGCGTGATGCGACAGGCGAGTGGAGTGACCGCAGGCAGACCATTGCGCCTGATCTGGACCTGCCACTTGCTTCCACGCTTGCTGATGCTCGCCATCGCTGACCCTCGTTGTGACAAGGGCGTGACAGACTGCGAACGGAATGGTGGGAATGGAAGTCTAAGTACCTGAAAGAATGGTACCACCACCCCGGCTCGAACGGGGGACCTCTAGATCCACAATCTAGCGCTCTAACCAACTGAGCTATGGCGGCACGGCAGGGCAGTGCGGGGCGGAACCTAAAAGCAAAGGCCTGTCATTGCAACAGGCTTCAGCCCCCATGGGCTGACAAAAAAGCGGGGCCCGAGGGGTCCCGCTCTGCGATGTCTTGGCATCTTCCGGCTGGAAGTGCCTCAGGCCGCGATTTTCAGGCTTTTTGAAAGCGTCGACTTGATCGGCTCCACCGATTCCGTCGAGACTTTCTGGATCAGCTCTGACAAATCCTTGGCCGCCGCATTCAACGTCTCGATCTGCTGGCGGATATGCTCGCCTTGCAGGTCGATCATCTCTGACACGCTCTTGGTCGCAAACAGCGCCTTCACGAAAGCAAATTGCGCGTCGGCGCTGGCTTGCAAAGCTTCCACGGTCTTCACATTCAAGTCGTTCACGCCGCGCGTTACGGCTTTCAGGCTGACACTCAGAGACGTGGTTGCTTCTTCGGCGACTTCGCGGGTACGTGCGTAGACGAGTTTCGATTTTTCCAAGCTGTCTTCAGCCGCCTGACGGATCTGTTCTTGAAATTCGGCCGCTTTGCCAAGAGAGGCTTCAACTGTCTCCTTCAGAAGCGGCAGCGTGGGGCTCTCCGGCATTTCAGGCGCCGGAAATGGCATGGCGGCCGGAATGGCCTCAAGTGCCGCTGCCTCAGCGGGCTGGATGGGGGCGTTTTTCGGGGTTTTGCGGGGTGCGGGCATGGAAAGGCTCCTTTCCGGTTGCACTCACTTCTTCACGCCGGAGGCTTTTTGGACGACGTCTCCCAGTTCTTTCACCTGGGCTTCGACGGCGGCCATCTGCGTCTTCAGATATTCCGTCTGAATGGCGATGACGTCCTGCACATCCTTGGCATGAACAAGCTTTTCGGCGAGATCGAAAGCCGAGGTCACATTGGCTTCGGCGAAAGTGACGGCTTTGCTCGACACGTCCTTCACGCCGGCAACAGCGCTCGTGTCGAATTGGCCCGAGGTCTTGTGAACCGCGCCCATGAAGCCCTCAAAGGCCTTGCGGGCCTGGGCGACAGAACGTTCGGCAAAATCACGCATTTCGGCAGGAACTTCGTAGGGAGTCGTCATGGTATTGTGCTCCAAAGGGGCGCCCCTGACTGATGCTGCGTGCGGGCCGGGGCTATAGGCCTGTCACTGAACCAGGGAAGACACTAGCTCAAAAAATGGTGCGGCGCAACATAATTGTGCAACGCACAAGATCTCTGTCCACCGTGGATCTTAAGCATAGTGACGAAGAGTCTGGTCGATTTCGCCCATATCCGTGGACCCAGACGCCCCGACAGATTAATGATTGATTAAGTCTTGAGCCCTGTCTGGGGTTCCCGGCTTGCGTTATTTGCGTCCATTTGTTCAGCGTCCATGAGGGACCAGAGGTAGCCAGAGGGCCATGACGACCTTCACGCGCGATCCATCCCTGACCCGGGCCGTCGAGGCGGCCCTGTCCGAACCGCCCTTTGCCTCCCTGATCGAGGCGGGTGGAGCTTTGCTTGTGGCCGCAGGCCATCCCGTCCAGATTCTCTACGCCAATCAGCCCGCCCGCGCCTTGTTTGGCGCGCAGGCCGAGGCCATGGCGCGCCGCCTGTTTACCGCGCCCGATCCGGGGGCGCGTCGCGTGAGCGAATTGTCCCGCAGTCTTGTGCCCGGTGCCGCCGCGCGGCTTGAAAAGCTGCGCTTCTATTCCGGCCTGCGTGCGCAAATGCTGACGGTTGTCTGCCGCCGAACGCTCGGCCCGCAGCCCTTGTTCATTCTTGCTGTTCCCGCTGCCCCGCACCTCAAGCAGACGCAGCCTGATCTCACCAGCATGGTGATGCAGCCTGAGCCTGCGCCGCAAGAAATCATGCCGCAGCCTTTTGCGCCTGTTGTGGCTGCCCCCATTCTCGTTGAAGTGCACAAGCCCCTCGTACCGGCAGCCATGCCCCCGAAGATTTCAACGCATCGCAGCGCTGGCGAAGTCGCAGCTGATGTGGCCATGCGTCTCAAGGGCAGCGAAAATGTGCGCTTTCTCTGGCAGACAGATGCCGCACATCGCTTTGTGAAAATCACCGGTGAACTTTGCGATTTTGTCGGCTGCATGACCAATCGACTGATCGGGCGCTCCTTCATCGATGTTGCAGACGAACTCAAGCTCGATCCCGATTATGCTTTGCGTGATGCACTAATGCGTGGCGAAACGTGGAGCGGCTTGGAAATTATTTGGCCGGTTGAAAATGCTGATGCCGCTTTTCCGGTGACGCTGGGCGCGTTGCCGGCCCATGATCGCGAGCGCCGTTTTGAAGGCTATCGTGGCTTTGGCGTGATCCATGTCACGCGCCTGCAGGAACTCGCAGCGCAGGTCGAAGTCGCGCCTGTGGCAGAAGAAGATATTGCACCTGTGGCCGATGGCTCACAGCCCCATGGTAATGTCGTGTCGCTGCGCCCCTTCCAAGTGATCGCGCGTCGCGATGATGTGCTTGCTGAAGAGCCAGTGACCGATGTGCCTGTTCCTCCGAATGCGGATGAGGAGATGGTGAATTTGTCGCCATCAGAGCGTCATTCCTTCCGCGAGATTGCGCGCGCGCTGGGTGCGCATGTGCGTGACGATAAGCCCGCTCCGCTGGCGCCGGCGTCTGTTCGTGATCTGATTGAAGTGGCCAGTCGTGCTGCAGGCGAGCCGACGGTTGCGCCGACCATAGTTGGATCTGCGCCGCAGGTTGATTTGCCAGCTGACGTGCAATCGGTGCTGAACCGCCTGCCGATCGGCCTTCTGGTCTCGCGCGATGCGCATGCACTTTATGTCAATCGCACATTGCTTGATTTGCTCGGCTATGCCGATGCCGACCAATTCTTCCGCGAAGACGGCATGGCGCGCATGTTCCGCGACCGTTTGCGTGACACTTTGAGTGATGAGACCGGCGCCTTGCAAATTTTTGCGCGCGATGGCGAGCCTCTGGCACTCGAAGCGCGCATCCAGAAAGTGGAATGGGACCATGCGCCAGCATCTCTCATGACTTTCCGTCGGACCGATAGGGCAGGGGTTGCTGATCGCATCCGTGAGCTTGAAGGCGAGTTGCGGCTGGCTGAAAGCGGCATGCGCGAATTGCACGCTATTCTTGATACGGCAACCGATGGTGTCGCAGTGCTTGATGGCGAAGGGCATATTCTGGCCCTCAACCGCGCGGGTGAGGCTCTGTTTGGCTATGAGCAGAGCGATGTCGCGGGGCAATCCTTCACCATGCTTCTGGCCAAAGAGAGCATGGCTGATGCGCAGGATTATTTTGCAGGCCTGAAGGGCTCAGGCGTTGCCGCGCTGATGAATGATGGGCGTGATCTGTTTGGTCGCGCGCGCCAAGGCGGCTCGATCCCGATCTTCATGGCTTTGGGCCGCATCGGTGGCAATGGTGCGCAGAAATTCTGCGCTGTGATGCGCGACATGACGGCTTGGAAAAAAGCCGAACAGGAATTGAAAGAAGCACGCCGCCTCGCCGAACAGGCGAGTGCGCTAAAGTCCGATTTTCTGGCCAAGGTCAGCCATGAAATACGCACGCCGCTGAACGCCATTCTCGGCTTCGCCGAAGTCATTATGGAAGAGCGCTTCGGCCCCATCGCTAATGAGCGTTACAAAGAATATATGACCGACATTCACACCTCGGGCGCCCATGTCATGAGCCTGGTGAATGATCTGCTCGATCTGTCAAAGATTGAAGCGGGCAAGCTTGAGCTGGATTTTAATGCGGTTGATGCCAATCGCATTGTTGCTGAATGTGTGTCGCTCATTCAACCGCAGGCCTCGCGCGAACGCGTGATCGTGCGCCAGTCTTTGGCCCCGCGCCTACCCAATATCGTGGCGGATGAACGCGCTTTGCGTCAGATCGTGCTGAATCTTCTTTCAAATGCCGTAAAGTTCAATGAAGAGGGCGGGCAAGTGATTGTCTCAACCGCACTCACAGATGCAGGCCACGCGGTGATCCGTATCAAGGATACGGGCATTGGCATGAGCGAGAGCGAGATTGAAACTGCGCTGGAGCCCTTCCGCCAGATTGCCACGGCCCGCGCCACACGCGGCACAGGCTTGGGCCTGCCGTTGACCAAAGCGCTCATCGAAGCCAATCGCGCCTCTTTCTCGATCAAGAGCAAGAAGGCCGAAGGCACATTGGTGGAAGTTGCTTTTCCGCCGACGCGTGTTCTGGCCGAGTGATTATTTGAGGCGCGTCCAGTTGACGCTTCTGCAGATCAGCCCGCCAAAAACGCAGCCTGATGTTTTCAGAATGTCACCATCCAGCAACATTTTGCCGGTATAGTTTTTTTCGTCTTCCGGGTTGAAAGCCTGCCCCTCCCATGTGTCGGGGCTGGCGGGCTTCATATCATAAAAGACTTTTAGGCCGATTTCGCTGGCGCGTTCGGGGTCTTTCACCCAGGCGACAAAGCCGCAAAGCGCATCACCACAAGGCGCAATGCGCACATGCGAGGCCCCATTTTCGCGCAACCACAGACCCGTGGCTTGCTGGGCAAAAGCCTGACCGCTGAAACAAAGAGCAGCGAGAACAAGGGCAAGGCGATGCATCCGAAAACTCCGATTGAAATTGATTGTCACATTCGAACTCAAGCAGGGCCGGTCGTCAATCTAGCCTCGTCATTGCGAGGAGCGAAGCGACGAAGCAATGACGGCTGCGATTGTTGCAGCGCAAAGAAAATGGCGTCTGGTTAGGTTAGCCTGAGCCCGTCGCAAAGGATTCGCTCATGTCCGTCCGCAGCCTTGAATGCCTGTTCAATCCAGCCAGTCTGGCCCTTGTGGGTGCCAGTGCGCGGGCGGGCTCGCTGGGGCATGCGGTCCTCGTCAATCTGCGCAAGGTCGGGTTTGCGGGCACTATCCATCTGGTGAATCCGCGCCATTTCGAGATTGATGACATGGCTTGCGTCAAAAAAATCTCTGATCTGTCCAGCCCGCCCGACCTCGTCGTCATCGCCGCCCCGCGCGATGCGGTTCTCGATCTCGTGCGCGAGGCCGCCGCCTTTGGCGTGAAAACGGCTGTCGTCATCACCGCTGATCCGCAACATGGGGAAGGTTCGCTTGCTGCTGATCTGACACGCGTGGCGACATCGACGGGCATCCGCATTGTCGGGCCCAATTGTCTGGGCGTTCTGTCACCACGCGCAGGACTTGATGCGAGTTTTGCGGCACATCCTGCGGCGCGCGGCGATCTGGCTGTCATTTCGCAGTCGGGCGCGGTGACCGCGGCGCTGCTCGGCTGGGCGCATGAGCGCCATGTCGGATTCTCCGGGCTCGTGTCGGTGGGCGACATGTGCGATATCGATTTTGGCGATCTTTTGGATTATTTCGCGCTCGATCATCAGACGCGCGCCATTCTGCTTTATGTGGAATCGATCCGTGACGTGAAAGGATTCATGTCAGCTGCACGTGCGGCCGCGCGTGTGAAGCCCGTCATCGTCATGAAATCGGGCCGCCATCCGCGCGCAGCCAAAGCTGCCGCCACACATACAGGCGCACTGGCGGGATCAGACGCGGTTTATGATGCCGCCTTCCGCCGCGCAGGACTTTTGCGCGTGCAGGATATTTCTGAACTATTTGCCGCCGCCGAAGCGATTGGTCGCATCAAGCCGTTTGCGGGGGATCGCTTGGCCATTCTCACCAATGGTGGCGGCTTGGGTGTGATCACCACCGATAATTTGCTCGATCTCGGCGGCAAGCTGGCGGATCTCTCACCCGAAATTCGCGATCGTCTTGAGAAAGACATGCCCGCCACGTGGTCGCGCGCCAATCCGGTTGATATTGTGGGCGATGCGGATGCGCGGCGTTTTCGCGTGGCGCTCGAGGCTTTGCCTGGATGATCCAGCCAATGATGCTATCACTATTGTGCATTGCCCGACAGCCTTATCGGATTCAGAAGAAGCTGCGCTGGAAGTGGCCGATGTGGTGAGCGCCTATCGCCGCAAGTCGATTTCCCCCAAGCCCGTCTTTGCCGTTTGGTTGGGCGCGACGGAGCGCACCAATACGATTTTTGAAGATGCGAATATTCCCAATTATCGCTACGGGGCCACGCGCGGCTTCATGCATATGGTGCGGTGGCGGCACAATCGTGAGACGCTGATGGCGGTTCCCCCCAGCTTGCCATCCGATTTTTCACCCGACACGGAAAAAGCGCGCGAGATTTTGCGCATCGCTCTGGCGCGCGGCGAGACATGGCTTGATCCGGTTGAGATCACGGGCTTGCTAGAGGCTTATGATATTGCCTGTGCACCAGCACGCTTGGCGCGCACGGCGCAGGAGGCCGGCGAAATTGCGCAACCCATGCTGGCAGAACATGGCGCCTGCGTGGTGAAAATCTTTTCGCCCGATATTTCGCATAAGTCTGACGTGGGCGGTGTTTTGCTCAATCTGGAAACTGCGCAAGCGGTTGTTGATGCGGCGGGCCAGATTTTGGCGCGTGTACAAGCGGCGCGGCCCGACGCGCGGATTGAAGGCGTCACCGTGCATCCTATGGTGCGCAAAGCGCATGGGCGCGAATTGATTGCAGGCCTTGCTGATGACCCAACTTTCGGGCCTGTCCTTGTGTTTGGGCGTGGCGGAAAGGCAGTGGAGGTTATCAATGATCGGGCGCTGGCTTTGCCGCCCCTTGATTTGCGCCTCGCTCATGAGTTGATTGCGCAGACGCGCGTGGTGAAAGTGCTCCACCAATATCGTGATGAGCCTGCCGCCGATCTCGATGCCGTAGCTTTGCTCTTGGTGAAGCTCTCGCAAATGGCGGCTGATTTGCCCGAGATCCGTGAGCTCGATCTCAATCCCGTCGTGGCGGATGAAAATGGCGTCATGGTGGTTGACGCGCGTGTGGCGGTTGCGCCTGCGCGCGGTCTGGCACGCGTCGGCACGAATCCACGCTTTGCCATTGCGCCTTATCCGAAATCCTGGGAGCGGCAGATCATTCTCAGAGGTGAACGTCCTGTTTTCGTTCGCCCTGTGCGCCCTGAAGATGAAGAGCTTTATCGCGTCTTTTTTGAGAGCGTCACGGCGGAAGATTTACGCCTGCGCTTCTTTGCGCCGGTGAAAGAATTTTCGCATGCCTTTGTCGCGCGCCTCACGCAGATTGATTATGCGCGCGCTTTGGCCCTGTGCGCCATTGATACAGAGGGCGTGATGATTGGTGGTGTGCGGCTGATTAAAAATGCCGAAGGCACAGCGGGCGAATATGCGATTTTGCTGCGCGGCGATTACAAGGGGCAGGGGCTTGGCTGGAACCTGATGAAGCTCATCATTGAATATGCGGTTCAGGAAGGGCTGGAGGCTGTCGAGGGGCAAGTGCTGGCTGGCAATGTGAATATGCTCAGCATGTGC
>CANJVX010000040.1 GCA_947478405.1 Beijerinckiaceae bacterium
CCTTCTTCTTCGGCTTCGTAATTGTCGAAGAGGCGCCCGACATTAGGGTGCCCTGCCAAAAAACATTTTGGAAAAGCACCGGCAAACATGGCGTCTATTTCGCCTTCTGCGAGCATATCATCGAGTGATTTATAAGAATCTCGAACCTTGGTCACTTTGAAGTTATGTGAGAGATGAAAATCAACATCTTCATCGCGTTCGGTGACCCATTCGACATGGTCAGATGGAATGCCATATTCATTTTCCAAAATACCACGACACCAGACGCCCGCGGTAATTTGAAATGATTTCACGCCTATGCGTTTCCCAATCAAATCTTTGGGACGGCAAATACCTTTTGTTTTATTGATAAAGATAAAGCCATGACGAAAACGACGATGGAGAAAAACAGGCAAAGCAGCCAATGGGCGCTGCTGCGCAACGCCTGTAATGAAAGCAGAAGCCGAACATTCAGCTACGTCAAAATCACCATTTCGCAAAAAGCGCCAATGGCGTGTTGTGGAATCCATCTGGGTCAGGACATTCAGTTCAATTCCGTCGGCTTTGACGTCGCCTTCTTTTATAGCCCGGATAATTTCGTAGTCGCCGCAAGCCAAAGTCAGCTCGAGTTTTCCGGCCATCGTATTTTCCTCGCCACGGCGTATGGAGCTTCTTCAGCATAAGTCTTTCTGCTCCGATCAAATGTGTCAATACTTAGAGGTAATCCCTCATTTCCTTTTGACGAACTCCAGAACAAAGGAGCAAGATATCGTCGGGCTGCCAGGATTGCGCGGCGCGAAACGGGGGCGCTCATGCAAAAGACAATGGATGCCATATGTCAGCTGGCGTTGGGCTTGACAGCAGCTTTCGGCTTCTCATCTCAAGTTCTAGCCGTGGATTATTATGCCGGCAAAACGATTGAAGTTATTGTGGGTGGGGCACCAAGTGGCGGGATTGATCTTTATGCGCGTGGCGTGGCGCGTCATTTTGGCAATCATATTCCAGGCTCCCCGACTTTCGTTGTCAAAAATATGCCTGGTGCAAGTGGCGTACGCGCCATGCAGCAGGTCTATTCCGTCATGCCAAACAATGGGCTGACGATTGCGGCCATTACACCGGGCGCTATTGTTGCACCGTTAATCGATGAGAAAGCTGACCGATCTGTAGACCCTGCCAAACTAATCTATCTTGGAACAACTAATGCCGGCGTGGGCATTTGTGCGACTATGGATTCATCTACTACGAAGACGTTCGCGGACGCCTTGGTACGCAAGACAATTATGGGCGCTCAGGGCCCTGGCGCTGTTTCCTATGACTTCGCCTATTTGGTCCAAAATGTAACAGGAGCAAAATTCAATATTGTCACGGGCTATAATGGCTCGACGCATTTTTTGCTTGCGATGGAGAGGGGAGAAATTGACGGAATTTGTGGATGGAATTGGTCGAGCGCAAAATCACAAAAGCCAGATTGGATTCGTGATAAAAAAATTAACATTATCTTGCAAACGGGCGTTGAAGAGGACGAGGAATTAGCGCGAATGGGCGTTCCACCCATTTGGAAATATGCCTCCGATGCAGAAAGTCGAAAGGTTGCCCAATTCATCCTTGCACAAAAAGGGTTCGAGAGGCCTCTGGTCGTCGGGCCACAGACACCGCGAAATCTGGTCGACATTCTCCGGAGCGCATTTGATTCAACTATGAAAGACTCACAGTTCCAAGCTGATATGGAAAAAGGTGGCCTTGATATTGCGCCTGCGAGCGGTGGGCATGTTCAGAAACTCGTTGAAGCATTTTATGCAACACCAAAAGAAATTATCGCCAAGGGCCGCGCTGCAATTCGGCCCTAGTTAAAATTCGGCAGTTATAAGTTCGTCAAACTGAATGAGGGACTAGTTTTGCTAGATAAGCGGATCCGAATTTTTACAGGTGGCGCGCCATTGCATGTTCTTGAGCAATTGGTGCCAGCTTTTGAGCGCGAAACAGGATGTGCCGTTGATTTGGTGGTAAAGATTGTCGCCGATATTCAAAAACAAGTTTTATCAGGCGACCATCCGGATGTAATTCTACTTCCTCAAAAGCTAATAGATGATATTGAAGAAACCATCGAAACGTGCGTTGACGGGCGTACTGCACTGGCTCGTGTTGGAATATGTCTTGTAACAAAAAGTGGGAGAGCCCTGACGGATTTCACAGACCTCTCAGGCTTGAAAAAGCTTCTACTGGAGGCGAGCCATATTGTCGTTGCTGATCCACGAACGCCCACAGGGCGTCATTTAGCTTTTGTTTTTGAAAAACTCGGCATCACCAAACAGCTCAGTGACAAGCTAATCCATAAGGGGGCCATCCATGGTGGCGGCACTTTGGTCGCCACGGGCGAAGCTGATTTTGGTTTGTTTTTAGTTAGCGAGGTGCAGCATTTGGAGGGCTTGCAGCTTGCAGGTTTTTTGCCCACTTCAGTCCAAAATTATATTGTTTATTGCTCATCCGTTCCGAGCTCTACAAATCATGCGAAAGAGGCCATTCAGTTCATCCAATTTTTGAAATCACCGTTTCACTATAATCTTTGGCGATTGAATGGTTTCGAGCCCGAAATTTAAAATTAAGGCATTACTTGTTTTGAAAGCGCGGGGCACGCTTTTCGATAAAGGCTTGCATACCTTCTTTCTGATCTTGTGTTGCGAATAAAGCATGTAGTGCACGACGTTCAAAAAGCAGCCCTTCGGACAAAAGGGATTCATAGCTCCGATTAATCGCCTCCTTGGCAAGGCACAGACTTGGCAGGGACATATTTGAAATAATATGAGCAACTTTCAGAGTTTCACTCATTAAGTCGACCGTCGGGACAACGCGCGTTATAAGCCCTGCTGAAAACGCTTCCTGTGCATCCATCATCCGTCCCGTTAATATCAATTCCATAGCACGCGCCTTGCCGATCGCACGAGTCAGGCGTTGGGTGCCCCCTAACCCCGGAATGGCGCCAATTTTAATTTCGGGCTGACCAAAACGTGCATTTTCAGCGGCGAACACCATGTCGCATTGCATTGCAAGTTCACAACCACCTCCCAGAGCAAAGCCGGAAACAGCAGCAATACTTGGTTTCCGCATTCGTGCAATTACGTTCCAATTCTCCGTAAAATCATCTTTGAAAGCATCTGCAAAACTTTTTTCAGCCATTTCTTTGATATCGGCACCCGCCGCAAAAGCTTTCTCCGAACCTGAAATAATAAGGCAAGAGAGATTTGAATCCGCTTCAACAGCACGCACAGCGTGCTGTAATTCATCCATCAAGTTTTGATTGAGTGCATTGAGCGCTTCTGGCCGGTTGAAGCGAATGATCGCAACCCGTTCATTCGTTTCAAACAAAATATTTTTGAAAGACATCATTTTTTAACCCCTGGATGAATCCATTTGAGGTCAGCTTTTTTGAATCGATGGCCAATGGATTGAGCCAAAATCTCAGTCCAATACGTAAGTTTATCTTCGGGCTCGTGTTGGGCCCAAAATAATGGGCCACCTGTATGGGTTGGAAAACCATAACCAGTGACCATGACAAGGTCTACATCTGAAGCACGCTCTGCAATGCCTTCCGATAATAGCAAAGCGGCTTCATTAATGATCGCAATCATTGCCCGGTTGACGATTTCGTCTGCCGGAATTGATCTCCGCTCAAAACCCTTGCGGCGCGATGCATCTTCAATCACATCCTTCACCCATGGATCTGCGACGCCGCGTCTTGTGCCGTCCGGATAGGTATACCAGCCTTTGCCAGCTTTTTGCCCGACGTGCCCGGCCTCACACAAGTGATCCAAAATATCCGAATAGCGCTCTTGCGGATCACGTGTGTCTGCCTGACGCTGACGTGTACGCCAAGCAATATCGAGTCCAGATAAATCGGCCACAGCAAAAGGACCCATGGCAAAGCCAAAATCTGTCAGAGCTGAATCTACTTCGAGTGGAAGTGTACCTTCTTCCAGCATAAATTCGCATTGCTTGCGATAGGCGGAATAAATTCGATTGCCAATGAAGCCCTCGCAGACACGGGCGACAACTGGCGTCTTGCGAATCTTGCGGGCAATATCCATAGCTGTGGCGAGCGTCGATAAGGATGTATCTTGTGTCCTTACAATTTCGAGAAGCTTCATAATATGCGCGGGTGCGAAGAAATGCAGACCTATCACATTTTGTGGTCTAGATGTGACTCTGGCTAGACGATTGAGATCTAAATAAGAGGTATTCGAGGCCAGAATCGCACTCGGCTTTGCTTTGTGATCAAGCTCTCGCATTAGATTTGTTTTGACATCAATATCTTCAAAAACGGCTTCGATTATGAGGTCACTTTGGTTTACCTCCTCAAAACGGCAAGTGGTGCGTAAACGGCCGAGATTTTCTTCAATTTTTTTTGCAGTCAGCCGACCTGAAGTAAGATTGCGCTCATAAATTGCACGAATACGGGCCGATCCTTGGTCAAGTGAAGTCTGATCACGCTCAATCAGGATGACAGGAAAACCAGCATCTAGGAGGCAAGTGGCAATACCTGCTCCCATTGTGCCGCCACCAATAACACAGGTCTGCGTGATTTGAAGTGGCTGGATAGACCCAATTCCAGGTATGCGGGTGGCTTCACGTTCTGCAAAAAATAAATGCCGACGTGCACTGGCGTCATAGCCATGTCGTAATTTTTGAAATGTTGCACGTTCTTGGCTCAAGCCTTCATCGAAAGGCAAGGACTGGCTTAAAAGGATAGATTCAACAGCTGCGGTCACGGCAGGCGCGTGCTTTGATTTCATGCGCAGCTTTTCAACAATGGTATTGACGTCACTGTTGGACACTTGCCGATGATCACGATCACGGAGGCGTTTTTTGCCTGAACTTTTGGCGCATTCAAGGGCAAAGTTTTTGGCTTCTGTTTTGAGTTCGGTTGTGGAAAGGCGGTCTATCATACCTAGGTCGACAGCCTCAGAACCTTTGACCCGTTTGGCATTGCCGATAAGATCAAGTGCCTTAGCCGTACCAATCAGCCGCGGTAAACGCTGCGTACCGCCGGCGCCAGGGATTACGCCGAGCGAGACTTCTGGCAGACCGATTGTAGCCTGTGGTGTTGCCATGCGGGCATCGCAGGCTAATGCCAGCTCGAAGCCAGCGCCTAAAGCTGCCCCATGAATTGCTGCAATAACTGGCTTATTCAAATTTTCGATCAATTTAATAATGGCTGGCATTTGCGGGTCTAACAATGGCCCATCAAATTCCCGAATATCAGCGCCAGCCATAAAATTTTTTCCTTGCCCCATTATGACAACAGCTTTGATGGAAGAGTCATGGGCGGATTCTTGTAAACCTTCATACAAAGCTGCACGCAGTGCCGCCGAGCTGGCATTCACCGGTGGATGATTGAGAAGCAGAAAAGCTACGCCATCCTCATGCAAAATCGTGAGAGGATTGGGGGGGGTGTGCTTTTCTGCGCTGTTCATGACGATTCATCTGTCGTTATTCGAGTTCGAACAGGCCGGGTCCTGACGTCAGCAATTCAAGATGGTGGTCTGCATGGCCAAGGAATTGCTCAAGAAGAGTGAGCTTCTTAAAATAATGCCCAGCCTTAAATTCCATAGTGACGCCGATGCCCCCAAACATCTGGACGGCTTCTTCTCCAATCAATTTGGCGGAGCGTCCGATTTGAACTTTTGCTGATGAAACGGCTTGCGCGATAGCTATTTTATCATCTGTTTGACTCATCATAGCCGCATACATGGCCATGCTCCGCGCTTGTTCGAGAGCAATATACATATCGGCGGCACGATGTTGGAGGGCTTGGAAATTTCCGATCGGGACGCCGAATTGCTTACGTTGTTTTAGGTAATCGACCGTCATCTGATGCAATTCAGACATCACACCAACAGCTTCAGCGCAGACAGCTGCAAGAGTTTCATATTCAGCAGATTGCAAGATCCGAAACCCATCGTCCACACAGCCAATCAAGGCTGAATCTGGCACTAAAACCTCTTTTATTTGAATGTCGGATGCGCTTTTTCCATCATGTAAGGCATATGATTGGATATCAATATTTGTGGCGCGCGGATCGATGGCAAAAAGAGTTATGCCCTTCGCGTCAGATGGAGCGCCACTAGTGCGTGCCGAGATGATCAGTAGATCAGCAGAGTCACCATGCAAGACACAGGATTTATGACCGCTGATCTGCCAGAGATCACCAGAGCGGACTGCTTGCGTCCCGACGCGAGAAGGGCTGCCAAAAGTACCTCTCTCGGCATGTGCAAGACTTACGATAAGACTGCCATCAATGACTTTTGTAGAAATACTTTCATGTTGCTCAGTAGATGCAGCACGACGTAGAATACCGCCAGCCATGACAATCGTCGATAAATAAGGCTCAAGCGTGATATAGCGGCCCAGCTGCTCCATGACGATCATCGTGTCGACGGGCGTCCCATCAAGGCCACCATTTTCGCTTGTGAACGGCAAAGCAAGCAAGCCGATTTCAGCAAATTGCGCCCAGATTTCGCGGCTCCACCCAGGTGCTGCTGCTTCATATTTCCGACGGTGATCAAACGCATAAGATCTTTGCAGCAGCCTCACCAGGCTATCTTGCATCATTCTTTGTTCATCAGAGAGAGAAAAGTCCACGCGTCAAAGCCCCAGAATTGATTTTGCGATGATTGTCTTTTGGATCTCGTTAGAACCCCCAAAAATAGACACTTTTCGCCAATTGAAATAATTGGCGGTGATCATGCTGGACCAATCGTCAAAGGCATCTTCCTGTCGGCGCAAGGCGTCCGGCCCTAGAATCTGAACAAGCAAATTGCTGGTTGCCTGCTGTAGTTCAGAACCTTTGACTTTGAGAATGGAAGAGGCGGGATCAGGCGCACCATGCGATTGACCTTCTGCTGAAAGTACCCGTAATTGGGTAATTTCAAGAGCTTTGAGTTCAACTTCAAGGGCTGCGATCTTGGTTCGAAAACCGGCATGTTCCAGCAAGGGGCGGCCTTGGTATGGAGTGCGAGCGGCCAATTCGCGCGCACGCTGCAGGCGTTCTTTTGAGACACCCAAGCGGGCGAGATTCACGCGTTCCGCACTCAGCAGGAATTTTGCATAATCCCAGCCTTTATTCTCTTCCCCGACCAGATTTTCGACTGGCACTTTTACATTATCAAAAAATACTTCATTGACTTCGTGCCCGCCATCGATCGTTTGGATGGGGCGAACTATTATTCCGGGTGTTTTCATATCAATGAGCAAGAATGAAATGCCCATTTGTTTTTTGACTGTCGGGTCTGTGCGTACAAGACAAAAAATCCAATCCGCATATTGCGCATAGGACGTCCAAGTCTTCTGGCCATTGACGATGTAATACCCCTCCTCGCGTCGCGCATTGGTTTTGAGCGAAGCTAGGTCGGAGCCGGCGTCGGGTTCAGAAAAGCCCTGACACCACCAATCATCCGAATTGGCAATGCGAGGTAAAAAGCGCTTCTTTTGCACCTCAGAACCAAATTCGATAATAACGGGTCCGACCATATAGACGCTGAATGACAGTGGCCGAGGGGCGGGGGCCAGCTGCAATTCCTCGGTAAAAATGGATTGCTTGATAGGGCTCCAACCCGCGCCGCCCCACTCGACGGGCCAATGAGGCACGCCCCATCCCTTTTTATTGAGAATGCGCTGCCATTCGATTACATGATCGCGGATCAAATAGCCGCCACGTAACATGCCCTGCTTCATCTCTTCGGTCAGATTGTCGGTAATAAAAGCGCGAACTTCTTCTCGGAAGGCGATTTCGTCAGCGTTGAATTGCAGTTCCATATTTAGCCTTCAACCATCACGACGCTGGCGCGGCAACCAGGGTGGCGGCTTGATACGCGCGCGTTCTTACTAGCTTGGCTTGAAAGGTGCGGGGGGTAAGCAGAATTGTCAATAGCTTTTCATAATTATGGCTTTGAAACGGCTATTTCATCTCTTGTAAACCGACAATATGTTGATGTATAATTGCAGTTGCAAGCCGGGTGAGGCTGAGCGAGCTTAAGTCATAAGAACAAAGACTAGCGGGAAACAAGCATGGTAGACAGCAAGTCCGCAGGCAAGGCTGTTCCCGGGCGACGGGACAAGATAGCGGCAGAGGCCTTTCTTCAATCGCTCCAAGAATGTGGAGTTGATTATCTGTTCGCTAATCCGGGCACAGATTTTCCGCCTGTGGTTGAAGCTTACGGGCGCGCAGCAAGAAGCAATGCGAAAGTTCCTCAGCCGCTCGTCGTACCCCATGAAAATCTGGCTGTGGCCATGGCACATGGTGCCTATGCAATGACAGGTCGCATGCAGGCCGTGATGCTCCATGTGAATGTCGGTACTGCGAATGCCATCAATAATATCTTGAATATGAGCCGCGACCGGATTCCGCTGATGCTGATTGCTGGACGCACGCCGATTATGGAGAAAGATGCTTTCGGCAGTCGCAATAGACCCGTTCATTGGGGTCAAGAAATGTTTGATCAGGCCTCAATGCTACGTGAAGCGGTCAAGTGGGACTATGAATTACGTGCACCCGAGCAGGCTTCTGACGTTGTCTGTCGCGCCCATGAAGTATCGATGACAAGTCCGCGTGGTCCGGTCTATCTGACTTTGCCACGCGAGCCTTTGTCGGCGCCTGTACCAGAAGACTTTATGTTATCTTCGCCGCGAGCAGTTCCCACGCGGCCCTATCCAGATGCTGCGGCTATTCGCCAGCTATCTGAATGGGTCGCACAAGCACGTTTTCCAATCATCATTACAACTTCTAGCGGTGCTGATGCGATGCCCGCTTTGGCGCTTTTGGCTGAGCGTTTTTCTATTCCAGTTGTCACACATCGGCAGCTTATGGTTTGCTTACCATCAAGTCATCCCATGAATGCCGGCTTTGATCCGACCGCGCTCATGGCCAAAGCTGATCTGATCATCGAGCTTGAATGTGATGTGCCCTACATTCCAAATGTACATGGTGTCCCGCAGCCAAATACCAAACTTATTTCAATTGGTGAAGATCCGGCTTTTGTGCGCTATCCTATGCGGAATTTTCAAACGAACCTGACGATCACAGCAAGTGCTGCAAGCGCACTTGAAGCGCTCAATACCTCGCTGGACGGCCAATTGTTTGATGAGGCCTCCATGCAAGAGCGCCGGCGCTGGATTGAAGAATTTAAGGGCAAACGAAAGTCAGCATTAGAAAAAGTCTCGCAGCCAAATGGGAACCAGATCACTCTTGCTTATCTCAGCCGCGTGATCGGTGAGATTTTGGGCGACGATGCGGTGATCTTCAATGAATATTCTTTGTCGCAAGATCATTGCCCTCGCGAGAAGCCAAACACTTATTTTGGACTGAGTTCCGCCGGTGGTCTTGGCTGGGGCCTTGGTGCGGCGCTTGGTGCTAAACTGGCTGCGCCTGAAAAAATGGTAGCTGCAGTTGTAGGCGATGGATCTTATCTCTTCTCAAATCCCATGGTAGCACATTGGACGGCCGATGCCCATAAATTACCTTTCTTAACGATCATCATAAATAATTCGGGTTATGGCGCAGTTCGCACTGCCACGCTCTCCATGTTCAAAGATGGTGTTGCGGGCGAGGATGGCGGACGGTTCATGTCAGACTTGAACCCGAGCCCTCAATTTGATGTTGCAGCGCAGGCGCAGGGCGCGTATGGCGTGCGCGTTTCGGATGCCGCAGACCTCGCGAAGGTTTTGAAGCAGGCGCGCGACACGGTTGAAAAAGAGCAGCGGCAAGCAGTTGTGAACGTCATCTGTCCCTATTGACCAACGACGAGGATAAAATGAAACGGCAAGCCATTTATATCAGCCAGTTTCAACATCAAAATCCGATTCCGAATGCTGCTCGTTTGGGGTCGGTAATTGCATCAGGGCTTATTCGTGGTGTAGATCCCAAGACACATGAATTTCCAGCTGATATGACACAGCAATGTACCTATATGTTTGACAATATTCGAGCCACTGTTGAGGCTGCAGGGGCGACAATTGATTCAATCGTCAAGGTCACGTTTTGGATGGAGCAGATGAATCGTGCGTCCATTAATGTCGAATGGACTAAAATGTTTCCAGATGAGGCGACCCGTCCGGCACGACAGATCATGCTTTCTCCGATGGAGCCACATGTGCTTGTTCAATGTGACTTTCTCGCTGTTGTCAGCGAATAGGGAGACGTGACGCCGATGTATTCTGATCTTGCACTGCTGATCGGAGGAGAATGGCGCACGAAAGGCGATGCTGGATGCTCAGAACCCGTGATCAATCCTGCTGATGGCAAAATACTTGCCAATCTGCCCCATGCTGGTGCGCGTGATTTAAGCGATTCTGTTCTGGCTGCAACCGATGGCATGCGTGCCTGGCAAAAAATCTCAGCCTATGAGCGTGCAAACATCATGCATCGCGCAGCTGATTTGTTTCGCGCTCGTCTTGATTTCATTGCCCGGATTATTGTGCAAGAGCAGGGTAAGGTCCTGAATGAAGCCATGATCGAATCTGCAATGGCAGCCGATGTTATCGATTGGTATGCCGAGGAAGGTCGTCGGGCGTATGGACGCATCGTGCCTGGCCGCGTGGCTGGTGTTCGGCAAATGGTGGTGCATGAACCGGTTGGCATTGTAGCTGCATTTACACCTTGGAATTTCCCTGTTGTCACCCCGGCGCGCAAAATTGCAGGAGCGTTAGGCGCAGGATGCTCGATTATCATCAAGGCTTCTGAAGAGACTCCAGGCGCCTGTGTTGAAATGGCCCGCTGCTTTATGGAGGCGGGATTGCCAGCAGGTGTTCTCAATCTGGTGTTTGGTGTGCCTGCTGAGGTCTCAAAAGATTTGCTCGCGCGACAAGAGATCCGTAAAATTTCTTTTACGGGTTCGGTGGGTGTTGGCAAACATCTTGCGCAAATGGCGGCCCAAACCATGAAGCGCAGTACGATGGAGCTTGGCGGGCATTCCCCTGTTGTTGTTTTTGATGATGTAAACCCCGAGCAAGTCGCAGATATGATTGCGGCTTACAAATTTCGCAATGCCGGACAGGTTTGCATTTCACCGACGCGTTTCTACGTCCAAGAAGGCGTCTACGCGCGTTTCCTTGAGCGATTTAGCGCATATGCTAAAGGCTTGCAGCTAGGCAATGGACTTGAGGCCACAACGACCATGGGGCCAGTCGCCAATCCCCGTCGACTTGATGCAATGGATATGTTTGTGAAGGATGCCCTCGAACAGGGTGGTAAAATTCGTGCGGGCGGTAAAAGGCATGGCAATGAGGGTTTCTATTATGAGCCCACCATTGTAACCGATGTGCCAGATCATTCTCTAGTAATGACGGAAGAGCCTTTTGGTCCGATAGCTCCAATCGTAACCTTCAAAACTTTTGATGAAGTGGTTGAGCGCGCTAATTCTCTTGAATTTGGTCTTGCCGCTTATGCATTCACCACATCAATCGCGCGTGCAACAGCGATTGGAGATGCGCTAAAGACTGGGATGGTTGGAATTAATTCCGTAGCTATTTCTACCCCTGAAACCCCATTCGGGGGGATTAAACATTCAGGCCATGGCAGTGAAGGCGGGATTGAAGGGCTAGAGGCCTATCTCAATGTGAAGTTCATTTCCCAAGGCTAATGAGCGAATAATAAAATCACAGGATTGGAGCGGAATATGGTTGAGATGCGGATGGATGGACGTTGTGCCTTGATAACTGGTGGCAGCAAGGGCGTTGGTTTTGCTGCGGCTAAGAACTTCATCCGTTCTGGAGCCCATGTCGCAATTGTCGCGCGTCGTGAAGATGTCCTTGCAGAAGCCCGCCAGGAGCTTGAAAAAGAAGGCGGCGGTAAAATCGTCACCATTGCGGCTGATATTTCATCTGCTGCTGGTTGTGCAAGTGCCTTTGCAACAGCTGAAAAAGAATTGGGGCAGGTCGATGTCTTGCTAAACAATGTAGGCTCGCACAATGCTAAGCCGTTTGAGACGATTACTGACGAACAATGGGAAGCAGATCTTGAAGTGAAGCTCTTCGCGGCAATTCGTTTATCGCGCGCCGCTTGGCCTGGCATGAAAAGCAGAAAATGGGGACGTATTATTAATACGCTAAGCAGCGGCGCCAAATGGCCGCGTGTTGGTAGCGCGCCATCATCTGTTACGCGTGCCGCCGGTATGGCGCTGACTAAGGTTATGGCGAATGATGGAGCCGCTCATAATATTCTCGTGAATGCTGTGATTGTTGGTCTGTTGCAAACAGACCAATGGGTGCGCGCCCATGCCGCAGAAAATAAAGGGCGTAGTTATGAGGAATATATTGATGAAATGGCGCAGCGCATCCCGATGAAGCGCGTTGGCACCGCTGAAGAATTTGCTAATATGATGCTGTTTCTGGCCTCAGACGCTGGAAGTTATGTCACCGGAACAGCGATCAATGTGGATGGTGGCTTCTGCCCAGTCGTCTAATTTTTTTCGCTCTGATAAGTCTATTGTGTCTGTTCAGAGCGTCACATGTTCGGCCTCGCGTGCCATATGAGCGGGGATAGTGACCCCTAAACGATCTACTGTTGTGTCATTAATCAGGAATTCAAATTCCGTCGGCTCTACAATCGGGAGCTCAGATGGTTTTTGTCCCGCCAAAATTTTTGCGGCAAGTTTTGCGGCCTCGCTATAATTAACACGTAATGGCGCGCCATAAGCGATTGTGCAGCCAGCCTCCGCATATTCCCGACGCACTGACACGGTCGCCAAGTCATTTTGGAGAGAGAGCCTTGCCAACTCGCCCCTTTTGGCGAAGAACATTGCGCCTGGTGAGACAACAAAGCCACCAATTTGATCCCGCGACATTTCCGCCAAAACGGAATCCATGTCATCTGGCGTCGGAAGCCAGTAATCACTCACGCTGACACCGAGTTTGCGAGCTGCTGCTGTTGTCTCGGCAACAGCCAGGGGTGAAGATGGGTTAGCCCGATCAGCTAAAATCGCAAGCCCGCGGCCTGGTTTTACAATGTCGCGTAACAGGATAAGGCGGTGCTCGCTAATGCCGGCTGGTAGATCGCTAATGCCAGTGATGTTGGTTTGTGCTGGCTTTGATTCGTCTGATAATTGCGTGCCTAGGCTAACGCCTGTAGCCATCACAATCGGGATGGTAATGGTCGCGGCAATAGCGGCGGATGCTGCGGGCGTGCCTGCAGTGACAATCAGATCATAACCGGTGGAAACAAACTTTTCTGCGCCCAAGCGAAGGCGTTCTCTATGTCCATCGGCCCAGATATATTCAACGTAGAGATTTTCGTCTCTTTGAAAACCATCTTTGGCGAGCTGGTTGAAGAAAATATTCCAATAGGCAAGACGGTCCGCATCTGCGGAAGCCATTTCAAGTATGCCAATGCGAACCATCAAAATGTTCTCCGGAAATTAGTTTAAAATTTTAGGACTGCCATCAATCAGGGACTTCAATTTTCGCCCTTTGCGCAATATCCGTCCACATTTTGATTTCCTGCGCAATGATCTTGGCAAACTCGTCAGGTGAAGCGCTGCTTGCTGTTAGCCCTTGCTTTGACATGACGGCCTTCACATCCTCTCGGGCGAGAATGTCCTGAACGCCCTTGTTTAATTGATCAATGATGGGCTTTGGCGTGCCGGGAGGGGCGAGCAGACCGATCCACTGGCGCGCCTGGAAATCAGGAAAGCCAGCTTCGGCTGATGTGGGGACGTTGGGCAATTCAGGTTCGCGATTAATGTTGCCGGTTGCCAAAACACGCAGAGCGCCTGCTTCAACTTGGGGCAATGATGCGGCGGGTGAAATCAGGGTAATATGCGTTTCCCCATTCACAGTGGCCATGACGGCAGGTGGCCCGCCTGGATAGGGTACGTGCTGCATTTGAATTCCAGCTTGGCTGCTCCACAATTCAAAAAGCAGATGCGCGTGGCTAGCAATGCCTGTTGTCGCATAAAAATATTTTTTGGGTTCAGCCTTGGCAAGGGCTACAAATTCTTTCAGAGACGTTGCCTTGACTGTCGGATTGACGAGAAAAAGTTGCGAGCTAAGACCCAAAATACTTACAGGCTCGAGTTTGCGGATTTGCCCCACGGTCGGGCGCAAAGCCGCATTGATTGAATAAGTGGTCGTCACAAAAAGCAAGGTATGTCCATCAGCTGGAGCATTCACCACGGCATTTGCGCCTACAATCCCGCTCGCGCCGGGACGATTTTCAATCAGGAAGGGTTTGCCAAAGGCTCTTTCAAAATGAGGCTGCATTACCCGTCCGATAATGTCTGCAATCCCACCAGGAGGTAGAGGTACGACAAGTTTAACAGGCCGATCCGGGAAAGTTGCGAGCGCAGGAGATCCTAAGCTCATTAACGCTAAAGTTGTAGCGATACAAAGTTTTCCGAGACGCTGACGCAACATCGCCGCCATGTGGGGCGCCACGCTTGGCGCCGTTGTCCGACATGCTCCCATTGCCACCCCCCCCCATGTGAAAAATGATTTTTTATTTTATGACAACATATTGAAGTTTCTTTGCCGGTGTCAAGCGGCAGCTATTCTCCTCTCTAATAATTGTCACTTGTCGGGGATTGATGCTATGCAAACAAATGAGTGTTCTATGATAAGCCTGTTTGAGCAGATATGAAAAAAATAGTGCAGAAAATTACCGCTTCCAAAGCGCAAGTTGATTCGGATTTGAACGGGATCAACAATCGTATTTTCTTTCGTTTGTTTCAGCTTGGTAATGTGCTCCAGCGTCAGGCGACCAAAGAGCTTGGGGTCAGCACTGTACAATGGGCTACTCTTGGCGCTTTGTCGCGGCCGCGTGTGACAGAGGGGATGTCGCTCGGCGAATTGTCGGACTATTTGCTCGTCAGCCGTCAAAATCTTGATGGAGTTTTGAAGCGTTTAGAGCGGGACGGACATATTGCAAGGCTGACCAATGACAATGATCGCCGGGCACGATTGATTAAGCTAACGCAGGGAGGCCGTAAGTTCTGGGCAACTTTGCAGCCTAAAATTTATGAATTCTATCGTCAGGCGATGGTACAATTTCGTTTCGACGATAGTGTTTCTTTTGCTCACTATCTAAACAATTTGCAAGCTGGCTTGCAGGATATCGATCTTCCTTAATCAGCTGCGCTCAGGATTGCCGGCCATCATGCGGACAGCGCGATAGGTAATTGCCATTTCATCTTTTCCAAGAATCATAATGTTATTCTGCGAAGTGACGATACCGCGATTGCCCTTGCTCGTCGGGCGCACGCCCGTAATCTCGACTTCAGCATAGATCGTGTCGCCAGCAAAGACGGGATTGAGAATTTTTTTTTCAACTTCTAGAAGGGCCAGTCCTGTTGTTTGCATGGTTGCCTGACAGAGCAGTCCTTCTATCATCGTGTAAACGCACGCAGCGGGTGCCACACGCCCTTTTATAACACCATGGTCTTGAAATGTCAGATCGATAAAAAGAGTCTCCAGCATCCCCGTGACGCTGATAAAATTTACAATATCCGTCTCAGTAATGGTTCTGTTGAGAGTCTTAAAACGGTCGCCGACTTTCAGATCATCCCAAAAAAATCCGATCCCAACAGTTTTCATCGTACGTTCCTTTACTTATTTTATGGTCGGCCTATCTGAAACAAATCCGCGATTTCATCATCCGAAAAACCAATTTCAGCAAAAATTTCTGGACCGTGTTCCCCAAATTTAGGCGGCATACGAGGCTTGTCAATCTTGGTCTCGCTGAACCGCAATGGAAAATTCGTCATAAAAAATTCCCCTTCGGTCGGGTGGTTGAATTTTTCAAACAGGTTGATTGCTTTCAAATGTGGATCATTGAAGACATCATCCAAAGTTGAGATGCGCCCGCATGGAATATCAAGCCCCTCGAAAATATCCAGCCACTCATCTGTTGACTTGCCTTGCAGTGATTCACCGGCGATCCGATAAAGTTCAGAAATATTTTGGCTTCGGGCGGCAAGATTGACGAATCGCGGATCGGTGATCAATTCTTCCCTGCCAATCTCAGTCCAGAATTTTCTCCATTGCTGATCTGTATAGGCCAGCATGCAAATATAGCCATTTTTTGTCTTATAGGGTCGGCGCCAAGGTGCGAGCAGTCGTGTATACCCAAGCTCGCCCTGTTCATCAAAGGTTCGCCCGTAAAGATGTTCGACAAATACAAAAAATACCATGGTTTCAAACATGGGCACTTCGACAAATTGGCCCTTCCCAGTGCGTTCCCGCGCAAATAATGCTGATGTCACCGCATTGGAAGCAGCTAATGCACATGTCTTGTCGGCAATGATCAAGGGTACATAGCGCGGCTCGCCGGATATGCTGGTCATCAAAGAGGCCGCCCCGCATTGGCCCTGGATCACATCATCATAGGCGGGCTTGCCACTATAGGGGCCTTCAGAGAGATAACCGTGAAGGCCCACATAAACGATTTTAGGGTGTTTCTTTAGAACCTCTGTATAGGAAAAACCGAGCGCGATCATTTTCTCTGGGCGCATTGAATGAATAAAGACGTCAGCCGTCTCGATTAGTTTCCATAAGGCGCCCTTGCCCTCGGATGTTTTTAAGTCAAGCACCACGGAGCGCTTGTTACGGTTCAGGCTCATGAAAAGGGCCGCCATATCTTTGGAGCGTGCAGGGCCGGTGAAGCGTGTCGTGTCTCCTTCGGGGCTTTCGACCTTGATAATGTCCGCGCCAAGATCTCCTAAAATCTGTGTCGCCAACGGACCAAACACAACTGATGTTAGGTCGACAACGCGGATTCCTGACAATGGACCTGACATGAGTGCCTCTCCTCGGGATCCTTTGAGATTTTCTTGATCTTGGAACCTTGTCGAAGTCACACCAATGGGTGCTAACTTGTCAATAGGTTTCCATATACTGCTTGTAAAAACCTGCATCGCATGTCAATTTGTGTCAAAGCATTGCGATAATTTTCGCAATAGACATCAGTCTTGGTGGGGCGTGCCTTGCCATTCAGATTTTCAGATTGGGCTTTCTATGCGTGGACTTGCCGGTAAGCGTGTCATTGTCACTGGGGGCGCAAGCGGGATCGGGCGCGCGACGGTTTTGCGTTTGGTCGAAGAGGGCTGCTCGGTCGGTATTTTCGATCTCGATGGACAAGGCGCCGAACAAACCGGGAGCTTGTGCGGGGCGAAAGCGTCTCAGGTGAGCGTTTATAAGGTTGATATTTCCGATTATGAATTGGTCAAAAAAGCTGCAGATCAGTTTGAAAGGACAGTCGGCCCCATTGAACTTCTCGCCAATGTTGCAGGATGGGATTTGGCCAAGCCTTTCCTTGAGAGTGACCTCGAGCTCTGGAACAAGATCATCGCGATTAATCTTTATGGGCCACTTAATGTGCAGCATGTCATTGCGAAAGGCATGGCAGAACGCAAGTTTGGGCGCATTGTCAATGTTGCGTCTGATGCTGGTCGCGTTGGCTCGTCTGGCGAAGCGGTGTATTCTGCCTGTAAGGGTGGTATCGCAGCCTTCTCCAAAACATTGGCACGCGAGCTTGCAAAAAGTGGTGTTAGCGTCAATGTCGTCGCGCCAGGCCCTACAGATACACCTTTATTTCGCTCATTTGCAGATCAAAAGCTTATGGATGCTTTGGCGCGCGCGATTCCAATGGGTCGTCTTGGCCAGCCTGATGATTGCGTCGGGCTGATTGTCTTTTTTCTGAGTGACGATGCATCATTTATGACCGGGCAGACGGTGAGCGTTTCCGGCGGGCTTACAATGCATGGCTAATTTTGTGAATTGGAGAGTTTGGGAATGAGCACACCGTCCCGCTATCAGGCGTATCAGCGGCTACGAATTGAAGTTGCTGCACCAAAAGTGCTCCGGATCATTATGGATAATGGCAAAATGAATTCGGCCGACCATGTGATGCATGATGAGCTTGCACGTATCTGGCGCGATATTGATCAGGACCCTGACGTTAATGTGGCCATTCTGACGGGTGCGGGAAAAGTATTTTCTGCAGGTGGCGACTTTGGGATGATTCAGGATTTGATCAATGATCCTGAAGCGCGATTGAGGGGGTGGCGTGAGGCAAAAGATATTGTCTACAATCTCATCAATTGCTCAAAACCCATTGTTACAGCCATGCGTGGCGTTTCAGTTGGCGCGGGCCTTGTTTGTGGTCTGCTGGGTGATATTTCCATTGCCACCAAAGATTGCGTGATCGTTGATGGACATACCCGTCTAGGCGTTGCTGCAGGAGATCACGCGGCAATCGTCTGGCCGCTTCTTTGTGGCCTAGCGAAAGCTAAATATTATTTGCTGTTATGCGATCGCTTAACTGGCGCAGAGGCAGAGAAAATCGGGCTCATTAGTCTTGCTGTTGAAGATTCAGAATTGGATGAAAAGGCGCTGGAAGTTGCAACGCGCCTTGCTGCGGGGGCACAAAGCGCTATTCGTTTGACGAAATATAGTCTGAATAATTGGTTACGCCAGGCCGGCCCAATTTTTGATGCGTCTCTGGCGCTAGAGTTTTTGGGCTTTGCGAGTAATGATGTGAAGGAAGGCCTGTCTTCACTGATCGAAAAAAGACCACCTACTTTTGACCCTCAGTCTCCCGTATGAGGTGAGTTCATGACGAATGTACCAGTGACTTTTGCTTGTGGCCTTTATGATCGGGCGGTTGCCTTGGCAACAGGAGCCGTCAAGCCGGAAGGAATAGATCTTACATTCGTGAATATTGATTCTCCGCGCGAGATTTTTGATCGCATGTCTGCGACGCAAGAATTTGATGCGAGTGAATATTCGAGTTCTGAATTCATATCACGCTATGCTGCTGGTCAATGCCCTTTTGTTGCCATACCCATTTTTCCGTCACGTTCATTCCGTCATGGCTTTATTGTCGTAAATCGTCGCTTTGTAAAAAATCCGAAAGACCTTTCTGGCAAGCGCATCGGGCTGCCGATGTATACGATGACGGCATCGATTTTTATCAAAGGTCTGTTGCAGCACGAATATGGTGTCGACCTGTCCCAGGTTGAGTGGGTCGAAGGGCAGATTAACGGCGGCGATAAACATGGCGCGCCAACGACAATGCCACTGGTCGGGCCTGTTCACATCACGCAGAATGCAACTGGAAAATCCTTGAGCCAATTGCTCGAAGAGGGTGATATTCATGCAGTGATAGGAACTGGTTTTCCTGAAGCTATGGGCCGTAATCCAGATATTGTGCGCCTCTTCCAAGATCACCGAAAAGTCGAGCGAGAATATTTTCAGCGCACCGGGATTTTCCCGATCATGCATTTGGTGGCAATTCAAAAAACTCTTTACGAAAAACATCCTTTCATCGCTAAAAGCCTCTATCAGGCGCTCGATCAATCAAAGAAAATTGCCTTGAGCAAAATGCGAGCAGTCGTCTCGCTGCGCTATATGTTACCTTGGATGCAGGAAGATATCGCAGAAGTTGATGAACTTTTCGATGGCGATCCGTTTCCCTATGGACTGGATGCAAACCGAAAAACATTGAACGCGCTTGTTCAATATTTGGAAGATCAACATCTCATCTCAAAGCCCCTCAAACTCGACGATATTTTTGTTGCGACGAAATGAGTATGCGGAGCACGACATGACAACGCCAGAAATCACCGCTGAAGCCTATCTCCGCCGTCTCGCCGAACGCGGTGTCGAGCATGTGTTTGTCAATCCGGGCACTGATTTTGCGCCGATTGTTGAAGCTCTGTCGAAAAAAAATGGCGTCGCCTACCCTAAATTCGTGATTGTACCGCATGAAAACGTGGCCATGTCTATGGCGCATGGTTATTACCGCACGTGTGGTAAGCCGCCTGTCGTAATGGTGCATGTGACTGTCGGCACTGCCAATACTCTGTGCGGCGTCATAAATGCCTCGCGCGATAATATCCCGCTGCTTCTGGCAGCGGGGCGCACGCCAATTACCATTTCCGATCATATTGCCTCTCGCAACAGCCATATTCACTGGGGGCAAGAAGCCTATGATCAAGGGGGGATGCTGCGTGAATTTGTGAAATGGGATTATGAATTACGTCATGGTCAGCCTGTGTCATCTATTGTTGACCGCGCCCTTGATGTTGCCATGACCGAACCACGCGGACCGGTTTATCTGACCCTTCCACGCGAGGTTCTTGCCGATCCAGCCATTTCACCACGTCGTGAAGAGCATCGCTCGCTTGGAGCAACCGCGCCTCATCCAGATCCAGTCATGATCTCTGATTTGGCTCATGCAATTTCCAAAGCTAGCTTTCCGTTGATCATTACCAGCAATGTAGGCCGAGATCGTCGCGCCTATGATGCTCTTCAGGATTTGGCTGAATCATTTGCTATTCCGGTCGTACAAAGTGTTCCAAATGAATTGAACATGCCTACGCAACATTCAATGCATATTGGCTATGATATTGGTGGGGTTCTTCCGCGCGCAGATCTTGTGATTGTGCTCGACGCGGCGGTGCCATGGATTCCCAAGGCCACTCTGCCGGCGAAGCAAGCGAGGATTATTCACATATCTTCCGATCCACTTGTGCTGACTGTTCCGTTTCGGGATTTTGAATCCGATGCTTTTATCACCGCCACGCCTGCTTCCGCATTGCAGGCGCTTATCATTGAGTTGAATGCGCTCAAGTCTGGCATGCAATCAGCTATTGCGTCGCGCCGAGCGGCTGTAGCCACCAGAAAAGCTGAGATCGACCAGAAAAGAAAGACGCTGCTGGAAAAGGGCAAAAGCCAAACCCCGATTGATTCGGCGTGGCTCAGTGCCTGTGTGAATGCCGCGAAGCATAAGGACGCGATTATTGTCAATGAACTGGGCCTAAACGTCGCCCACCTTAATATGGAGACTTACGGCTCCTATATTGGCGGCAATATGTCTGGCGGTTTGGGTTTCGGATTAGGCGCCGCGCTGGGTGCAAAGCTTGCCGCACCCGATCGGGAAGTCATCGCTGTCGTGGGTGATGGCAGCTATATGTTTGGCAATCCGCTCCCCTATCATTTTGTCGCGCGCGCGGAGAAGCTGCCGACATTGACCATTGTCGCCAACAATCATGCGTGGCATGCAGTACGTAATGCCACATTGTCAGTCTATCCGGATGGCATTGCTGCGAAGGCCAATATCATGCCTCTCACCAGCCTTGATCCGTCACCCAGCTTTGAGAAGATGATGGATGTATGCGGCGGATATGGTGACAGCGTGGAGCGACCGGAAGATTTGCCTGCTGCCCTTGATAAAGCTCTGGCAATTGTGCGCAGTGGAACTCCGGCGTTGTTGAACGTTCATACGCAAGGACGACATTGACAATGATCTGGCACCTATCAGACAAATTATGGGCAGGCTAAAAACCGCATCAGAATTTATCGCTGTTTCTAATCCGGTATCCTCTCCGAAATAATCCCGATGATACGCCTCTCGAACGCAATCTCGCTTTCGATGATTTCCTTGTACTTCTTGTTCCTGGGATCTTTCAGATCCTCCTGGTATGTTTTGATCGCCTCGAATGCCGCGGCTTTCCTATTCTTGAGCTTGTCCCATTTCACCTTTTCTTCCTTGGTGAATGGTCCGGTGATGCGCACCTGGCCGGTGGCGAGATCAATCTGGATATGATCTGGATGGGGAACGGGTTCTGGTGGCTTGAGCCCCATGATTGTGTGACGCTCGATCTCTTCCTCCCAGCTCAGCTTATAGTCGATCATGGTCTGTAGATATTCGTCATGAAGCTTCTTGTTCTTGGCCTCCGTTGTGTTGACGAGGTCGGTGAACATTTTCTGGGAGCGTTGATCTCCGCGAACCGCATTCACTGCAATCGAGCGCATCACGGCTTGTGCCATGGGAACGCTGACATCCTTTGTGCCGTCTTTCACTTTGATTGTGCGATAGGCTTCGGCGAGCACGATGTCCCTGAGCCGCTCCTCATTGAGTGCGGGCATCTGGTTCTTGGAGCCTTTGGGGCGCCCCCGCGGGTTGCCGGACTTGCCTTTGACAAAGCGGCTTGTGGCGGGTGGCTTGCCATAGCCTACCTCATAGGACCGGTCGGGGTTCTGGCTCTTCAGGGCTGTAAACTTCTTCAGCGGATCATCGCTCATTGGTCCTCTCCCCGGGTCTTGGTCGGGGCGGGCAGGCCGCAGGCGATGAGCTCGGCGTCCTCATGCGCGAAGGCTTCAATGCGGGCGAGGATCTTGTCGCAGTAGAGTGGGTCGTATTCGCAGATGTTGGCTCGCCTGCCTGCCTTATGAGCCGCAATCATCGTCGAGCCTGAGCCGCCGAAGAGATCGAGCACAATGTCGCCGCGACCCGATACATCCAGGATGGCATCAGCCAGCATCCGGACGGGCTTTACGGTCGGGTGCAAGGCCAATTCCTCAAGGCGGTTGGCCTTCATTGTGTTGACGCCCGCATATTCCCAGACATTGGTGCGGTAACGCCCATGCTGCCCAAGCTCGAAATTGTTGATGTGGGGCGCGGTGCCATTCTTGAAGACAAAGATCAGCTCGTGCCTGGACCGGTAGAAGGTTCCCATGCCGCCATTGTCTTTGACCCACACATTGAGGTTCTTGAGCTCGCTAAAGACCCCGGAGGCTGCTTCTTCGACCTCGCCCATGTGGCGCCAGTCCATGAAGATGTAATGGATCGACCCATCCTTGCTGAATGTGACCAGATTGGTGAAGGAGGCTTTCAGAAAGGCAATGAACTCAGCCTTTGTCATCTCGCCTGACGCCATGGCAAATTCGCCATGTTTGATTTTGCCCGATCCGCCGACATTCCCCTGGATTTTGACGTTATAGGGAGGGTCTGTGATCACCATGGTAGCGAGCTCGCTATTCATGAGAGCTGCCACGATGGCTTTGTCGCGCGCGTCCCCGCAGATCAGCTTGTGGGGGCCGACCCGATAAATATCGCCGGGACGGCAGCGGCGCAGTGTCAGTGCCGCGTCAGGCAATTGGTCGTCGTGCGGGTTGTCAGGCTCTTCCGGCTTTCGGGCTGCGATCACTTGGTCGATTTCAGGTAAGGAAAAGCCGGTGACCGTCAGGTCAAAGCCCGGCTCAAGGCCCATGAGCGCCTCCAATTCTTCGGCGAGCAGGTCTTCATCCCAGCCGGCATTCAAGGCCAGCTTATTGTCGGCGATAATATAGGCCCGCTTTTGTGCCTCGCTCATATGGCTGATCCGGACGCAGGGGATGCTTGCAAGCCATAAAAGCTTTGCAGCTTCCAGCCGCCCATGGCCCGCCAGGACCCGGTTACCCTCATCAATGAGAACCGGGACCGTAAACCCGAATTCCTGCATGCTCCGGGCAAGTTCGCGAACCTGCTTTTTGGAATGGGTCCGCGGGTTTTTGGGCGATGGTTTGAGGCCCTTGACCGGCACGAACTCGAGAATCCCCGTCAGCTGGGCTTGGGCTGCCTGGAGCTGGGTATCGAGTTTGATGGAATGTTTTGTTTTATGCGTAGTCTTACGGTTCCGTGGCATGGGAGCCTCCAAGCTTGAACCTTCGTGCAGTACGCACGTTGATCCAGGTTTCGGATGCTGCCCAAGCCCACACCGGGGGGCCGGCCGCTAGGTTTACTCTCTCTCACGATGTAGCTTGCTTCGTGAGGAGACGCTGAGCCTCTCAAGATTTCAACACAACGGAAACTATACTGTTGTGCATAGCAGTCAAGAATTTTTTGAATGACAAATTGTCATAAACGCCTGGGGCAGTGTGAGAAATCAACCATGGCTTGATTTCTACAGCATGCCTTTGGATGCCGGTTTTTTCTTGTATCGAAGCCTGAATTATTCCGCCCGTTTCCCTGTCCGCTCGAATTAAATTCCCTGTTCTGAAATTTGGGAGGCTCACAGGAAGTGGCCGGTTTCCGCGGAAAAGTCGCGAAAACAGCCTGAATTCTCGGGCCGGGGTCTCCGGTATTTCCCTGTAAATTCCCTGTATTCACGCATGAGAGGCGAGGCTGGTTCGGGCAGACTGCGTCATCCGCCAGTCTTTAATCTCTGAACCCCAGTCCGGCTTTGGTTCTGTCATGCGCGACTTGTCCGCGTGATTTCAGTGGCTCCAATTGAGGCCTCAAACTTTTTGATGGTGCTGGCAGGCGGTCCCTGAAAACGCCGATCTATAGGGCACACGCGATTGATCGTGTAACGCGATCAGATCCATCAATTGAAGCTCTTCAGGCTGTTCTGCGATTTGCTCGGATTGATAAAGCTTGTGCGGATGGCTTGAATATCGGGCAAGGGCCTCAGCATGACCAATATCTTTTGCATGCGGGCATCAAACGAGTCATGGCCTTGAGATACCATTTTGGTCTCGTATCGACGGCGCGCAGAATATTGACGTAATCCCTGGCAAGCTATTGCATGGAGAAGACGGCTATTTTACCTCCTACGAGCTCGCTTTCGGAGATCGCCTTTTTACACTTCCTGAAATAGGTGGTTATAAAATCAAAAACGATTGCGGCGAGGTGCTGATAGAGGCCAAATCTTCCAATCCTTATTTAAAGGATCTAGTCTACAATTGCCGCAAGGGCGGTTGTAGTTTGGCTCTCCAAGTGGGAATGATATTCAACCTCCGGCAAACCCGGGGCGGTGCAGTCATCAACTCGAACCTTCTGAACAGTGTATTGAGGAAATAAATGCCTACATTTCGGCTTATGGTTGCGGACGTGGACTCACCCTCGTATTTCGTGGCGACGGCGGCGGTCAAACTCGGTTTCTTCAAGCAGCAAGGGATTGACGTCGAATTTGTGCCTGAGTATGGCGCCAAGCATGGGCCCGAGCAGCTGCGCGATGGCGGCATTCATTTCTTTGGCGGGCCGGCGTTTGCTGCGACGCGCGCCTTCCCCGCCTGGAAGGGCGCTAAA
>CANJVX010000041.1 GCA_947478405.1 Beijerinckiaceae bacterium
AGGACAGGCCGCGTGCTGGTGGAAATTGACCCGCGCTACTTCCGCCCCACTGAAGTTGATCTACTGATCGGCAATCCCGCTAAAGCCGAACGTGAATTGGGATGGAAAGCCAAGACCAGCTTTGCCGACCTCGTGCGCGACATGATGCGCGAGGATTTGGCTGCGCTCAAAAAATAATGAATGAGCCACGCCCCATCCGCATCAAATTTTTAGGCCGCGCTGCCTCTGAGCGCGTTCCGGATGTTTGGCTGCGACAATTGCCGCACGGCAGTCCTTTCTATCGCGGCTGCGAATTCATTTTCGATGTCGATGCGCCTGATTATGATTGGCTTGTCATCTACGACGATGTGCCGGCGCTTCCAGGAGAACGGTTCTCCTCGCGACGCATTGAGCTTGCATGCCCGCGTGCGCACACCATGCTGATCACGATGGAACCGTCCTCCATCAAGCTCTACGGCTCGGCTTTTCTCGCACAATTCGGGTATATTTTATCGAGTCAGGAACCCGGAGTGATCCGTCATCCGGGCCACATTTTTTCGCAGCCGGGATTGCGCTGGTATTATGGCCTTGGTCGCGAAATCCTTCTCGGTTACGACGAGATGGCGCAAAATCCGCCACTCGATAAAACGAAAACAATTTCCACGATTTGTTCCGACAAGCGCCAGCGTCACACCTTGCACAATCTGCGGTCTGATTTCACCGACGCGATTGTCAAACGGATCCCCGAAATCGCCGTCTTTGGTCATGGCGTCCGCGATATGAACGACAAGGCCGAGGCGCTGAAAGACTTCCGCTATCATATCGCCATTGAAAATCATGAGGGCCAGCATCACTGGACCGAAAAACTCTCCGACTGCTTTCTGGGTTGCTGCCTGCCCTTCTATTTTGGCGCGCCCAATGCAGCAGATTATTTCCCAGAGGACAGTTTCATCCCGATCGATATCCGCGATGTCGAGGGCGCGGCCTATATCATCCGCACGGCACTCAACAACAATGAATGGGAAAAGCGGCTACCCGCCATCCTTGAAGCGCGCCGCCTTGTTATGGCCGAATATTCGCTCTTCGCCCTCATCGCACGCGAAGTGCGGCGGCTCAATTCATTACCCCACGGATCTGAAAGCGGCGCGATCCTATCACGTCGCGCTACGCGTAAGAGCCACCCCTTGGCGGCCATTCCCGATATTGCACAAATGGCTTTGCGCAAGACGACGGCTTTTTTCAGGCCTGCGCGGTGAATAAGATTCTTGTCATCAAGCTGGGCGCCTTCGGCGATATCATCCAAAGCGATGGAGCGCTACGCGATATCCGTGCGCATCATGCAAAGGATGAGATTGTCGTCCTGACGACGCCACCTTACGCGCGCATCTTTAATCGGTGCCCGCATGTCGATCGCGTCATCATCGACGAGCGCATACCACGCTGGCGAGTTTTCAAACTCCTAGGGCTACGCAGCCATTTGCGGGCCGAGAATTTTGCGCGTGTCTATGATCTCCAAAATTCCGATCGCACTGTCTTTTATTTCAAATGGTTTTTACCCGATGTGATCTGGTCGGGGACAGCGCGGGGCTGCGCACTGCCCCATCGTGCCGAAAATCCCAAATTGATCCGCACACTTGATCGACTTGCCGGACAACTTGCGGATGCTGGAGTGCCAATCGTTCAAACCCTCAAACCAGACATGAGCTGGATGACGGAAGACGTTTCGCATATTTTGTCAGATGCAGGATTGAACGAGCCGTTTATCGTGCTCATCCCGGGCACATCCGCTCGTGCGATGCAACGCCGATGGGGCCATTATGAAGAACTCGCCAAAGCACTAATGGCCGGGGGCTGGAATGTCGTGACAGCACCCGGGCCAGATGGCACTGACCCGGAATTGTCCGGCTTTATTTTGCGCGGCAGTAGAGGCTTTCTCAACTGGTTTGAACTGGCCGGTCTCATGAAACGCGCCCGCTTCGTGATCGGCAATGATACAGGCCCCACGCATCTGGCCTCGCATCTGGGCTGCCAGGGGCTCGCCCTCTATGGCTCGCATATGCCGGCTGAGCGCACCGGCGTCATTCGCAAAAACTTTTCAGCGATACAGGTGGATGATTTGAACGATCTCACGCTAGAGCGCGTGCTGACAGAAGTCCGCCAGCGGCTGGCTCAATAAGCCGCATAAGACTTTTCTTCCATAATCGAACTGCCCAGCAGTTCATTGATCTGGCGCTTCACCAAGGCACGCTCGTCATTGGTGATATAGACCGCGCGGGCAAGCTCAACAAACTTAGCCCCGAAATCCTTGGCGCGTTCGCAATCGCGGATATCGTCTTCGATCACCCAAAGACGTAGATTGATCTCTTTGAGCTTGGCGCGCAGAACGTCCAGCTGCAGTGTCTTTTCGACAGCCACATCAAGATCGCGCGTCAGGACGTCCCATTCATGCGCAACATTGCGGCGCTTGGCTTCATCACCAATGCGTTCGCGTTTGATTTCCAAAATCGTCAACTTGTCGATGATCTCGCCGGGAGCGACCTCGATCTTGATCGACATCTTATTTCTCCGGCAGGTTCAAACGAATGTGCAAATCACGCAGCTGCTGATTGGTCGCTTCTGACGGCGAGCCCATCAGCAAATCAACCGCCTGCTGATTCATCGGGAAGATCGAGACTTCACGCAAGTTCTGCGCGCCACATAGCAACATGATGATGCGATCCACACCCGCCGCCATGCCACCATGGGGCGGCGCGCCATATTGAAAGGCGCGATACATGCCACCAAAGCGATCAATGACCGTCTGCTCGCTATAGCCGGCGATCTCGAAGGCTTTCACCATGGATTCCGGCCGATGGTTACGGATACCACCTGAGGCAATCTCATAACCATTGCAGGCAATGTCATATTGGAATGCTTTGATAGTGAGCGGATCTTGCTTTTCCAAAGCCTCCTGCCCGCCTTGGGGCATAGAGAATGGATTGTGCGAGAAGTCGACCTTCTTGTCGTCCTCGTTCCACTCATACATCGGGAAGTCGACGATCCACGCAAGTTCGTAGCGGCTCTCATCGACGAGATTGAGGTCGACGCCCACTTTGATGCGCGCGCTGCCTGCAAATTTCACGAATTTTTCTGGATCACCGGCAACAAAGAAAGCGGCATCGCCTGCCGTCAAACCAAGTTGCGCCTGAACGGCCCGTGCACGCTCGGGGCCGACATTATTTGCAATCGGACCCGCCGCACCGTCTTCACGCCACATGATGTAGCCCAGACCCGGCTGGCCTTCGCCCTGCGCCCAGGAATTCATCCTGTCGCAGAATGTGCGCTGTCCACCGCCAGGCGCGGGGATCGCCCAAACGCGATTCTTGGGGTCTTCGAGCATGCGCGCGAAGACTTTGAAATTGGAACCGCGAAAATGCTCCGATACATCCTGCATGACAATCGGGTTGCGCAGATCGGGCTTGTCGGAGCCATATTTCTGCATCGCTTCCGCATAGGGAATGCGCGGCCAAGGTGAGGGGGTGACCGCCTTGCCATTGCCAAAGTCGCGGAAGATGCCGCCGATCACTGGCTCAACCGCATCAAACACATCTTCCTGCTCGATGAAGCTCATTTCGAGATCGAGCTGGTAGAATTCGCCCGGCAGTCGGTCAGCGCGCGGATCTTCATCGCGAAAGCACGGCGCAATCTGGAAATAGCGATCAAAGCCCGCCATCATGATCAGCTGCTTATATTGCTGGGGCGCCTGCGGTAGCGCGTAGAATTTTCCTGGATGCAGGCGCGACGGCACGAGAAAGTCACGCGCACCTTCTGGTGAAGACGCGGTCAGGATTGGCGTCTGGAACTCGAAGAACCCCTGCCCCTTCATCTTGGAGCGCATGGCATCGACCACTTGGCCGCGCAGCATGATGTTTTTATGCAGCCGCTCGCGACGAAGATCGAGAAAACGATATTTCAGGCGCGTCTCTTCTGGATAGTCGACATCCCCGAAGACCGGCAGCGGCAATTCAGCGGAAGCACCCAGGACTTCGATGTCACGCACATAAAGTTCGATCTGGCCTGTGGGCATGTCGGCATTATCTGTACCTGCCGGGCGGATGCGCACTTCGCCGTCAAGGCGTACGACCCATTCGGAGCGCAGCTTTTCGGCCGTGGAGAAAGCAGGTGAATCCGGGTCCACCACGCATTGGGTGATGCCATAATGGTCGCGCAGATCGATGAAGAGGACCCCGCCATGGTCGCGGATGCGGTGGCACCAGCCAGAAAGCCGGGTCTTGGCTCCCGCGTCATGGTCGCGGAGCTGGCCACAGGTATGCGAGCGGTAGCGATGCATCTTGTCTCTCAGAGGCAGGAGGGGGTGTTCCTTGATGGCCGAGGTCCCATGTCACCCCCCTTTTGTCAAGGAAAGAGCGCCCTTGGGCCACCCATGGGCCGGCCATGAGGGACAGAGGAGGATTTCCTCGCCCAATCCCCTCGCCTTCCCCCCAAAATCCCGCTATAGCCCCGCTCATGAGCCTCATCACAACGACCGACTCCCTGGCGCAGATCTGCCAGCGACTCGCTCAGCACCCATTCGTCACCGTTGACACCGAGTTTTTGCGGGAGACGACCTTCTGGCCGAAGGTCTGCGTCATCCAGCTTGCCTCCGAGGATGAGGCGGTCGCCGTCGACACGCTGGCCGAGGGGCTCGATCTGACCCCCTTCTTCGAGCTGATGGCCAATCCTGATGTGGTGAAGGTCTTCCACGCGGCGCGGCAGGATCTCGAAATCGTATGGCATTTGGCCAAGATGATTCCAGCTCCGCTCTTCGACACGCAGGTTGCAGCCATGGTTTGCGGCTATGGCGATCAGGTGGCCTATGGCGAGCTGGCGCAATCCATCTGCAAGGTCACGCTCGATAAATCCTCGCGCTTCACGGATTGGTCGCGCCGTCCCCTGTCAGATGCGCAGATCGAATATGCGCTGGCGGACGTGACGCATCTGCGTGACATCTACCGCGCACTGGTGGGCAAGCTGCAAACGACTGATCGCATGTCTTGGCTGGTCGATGAAATGGGCACTTTGTGCTCGCCCGCTACTTATGAGCAACATCCAGATCGGGCTTGGGAACGCTTCCGCAATCGCGCCCGCAAGCCGCGCGATTTGGCCGTGCTGATGGATCTGGCTGCTTGGCGTGAACGCGAAGCGCAAAGCAAGGACGTGCCGCGCTCGCGCATTTTGAAAGATGACATTCTCATCGAAATCGCGCTGGCTGCACCGCGCACGGCGGAAGCTTTGGGCAATCTGCGCGCTTTCCCGCGCGGCATGGAGCGCTCACGATCTGGCGGCGATATTCTGAACGCCATCGAGCGCGGACTTGAACGTGACCCCAAGAGCCTCCCCAAGATCGAACGTGAACGCCGCAACAATAGCGGTGGTGCGACAGTGGAATTGCTGAAGGTTCTCCTGCGGCAGGTGAGCGAACGTCATGGCGTTGCCGCCAAAATGATTGCCACTGTCGATGATCTGGAATCCATCGCCGCCGATGATGGCGCACAGGTGCCTGCGCTGTCAGGCTGGCGCCATGAATTGTTCGGCACCAAAGCGCTGGAGCTGAAGCGTGGGCGCTTGGCGCTGACGGTTGAAAACAACAAAGTCATCATGCTCGAATGGCAAGAAGCGCCGGCCGAGTGAGCGCACATCTTCCGCGCAGTCATTGAGAGAAAAGCGACGCAATCCAAGCGCCTTGCATATTGCCTTTGGATTGCCGCGTTGCCTAAAGCGCCCCGCATTGGCGGGCCCGTGGGTCCGTCACTTCACCCGGATCGAGGGTTCACGCCCGATGATCCGCGCCAGCGTCTTCAGACGCCCCTGCACGCGCTCATTCGCAAGAGGCGCTAAATCTTGCGGCAGCGTCAGCACCAATTGATGTTTGGCGACCACCAGTGTCACGCGCGGCAAAATTCCCGGCATGGCAGCACTGAGCACATAGGCCACCCGCATCGCCGCACCCAGAATTTGGGCCCGATCCAACATGCGCGCCGAAGCCAGCGTTCGAATTTGCGGGCTCACATCTTCGCCAGAACCCATATGCCGATAAGAAGCGGCCAGCGCCAGAAAAGCCCGCCCTGGATGGTCGACACCGGTAAAAGCCGCATGCGCAATAATATTCAACGATTGCTCGCCCCGATAATCAGGATGCGCCCGCCAGCCAATATCCGCAAGCAAGCAGGCGGCATGCCGCAGGCGCCTGTCTTCGACGCTTTCTTCGAATTGGGTTGATTTGAAAAAATCATCGGTCCAGTCGCAAAGCTCTTCGCCATGGATGGGATCGCGCGACCGCAAAATATTCAATTCACGTGCAGCCGTAAGCAAAGGGTCCGCCTTGCGCGCCGATGCTGACAAACGCTCGAACAGCAAACCCTCCCGCACGCCCAGCGCCGAGATAACGATATCCTTGGGCTTGGCCTGCCGGATGATCTCTTCCAGTACCACGGCCGCATAAGCCAAGAGCGGGCGGCGGCCTGAGGGGACCGCATCAATATTGGCCAGCATGTCGGTGTTCACACGCTCGACGAGACCGGCGAAATCCGCCGCATCACGCGCGGGAATCGTGTAATTATGCATCACATTCAGCGGATAATTGCGCTGACGCATATGCAGACGCGCCAGCGCGCGCCAAGTGCCGCCAATGGCATAAAAACTGCGGCCTTCGAGTTTCTTGAGCGGCTTGGCATCGGACAAAGCCTCACGCGCAATTTTCAACGCTTTCTTCGTCGAGCGATCCGACAAATCCATCAGCGCAAGACCGCCAAGCGGCAGGGTGACGCCCTGCCCCAGCTTGTCACCCTTCACTTCATTCAGTTCGAGTGAACCGCCGCCCAGATCGCCGGCCACCCCATCGGGGTTCCAGAACCCAGAGACAACACCCAATGCAGAGAGCTCAGCTTCGCGCCGACCAGACAACAATTCAATGGGTGCGCCGATCGCATCGCGCGCGGCAGCCAGAAATTCGGGGCCATTCAAAGCGTCGCGCGCGGCAGCTGTCGCCAGCACATGCACGTCCTTGATGCGCATCGCTTTGCACAGAACGCGGAAACGATTGAGCGCGGCCAATGCGCGGTCGACGCCATCTTGCGGCAGACGACCCGTTGTCGTCACGCCACGGCCAAGGCCGCACAGGACCTTGTCGTTAAAGATGGGTGTTGGCGAGCGCGAGAGCCCTTCATAGGCCACTAAGCGCACAGAGTTCGAGCCGATATCCACAATGGCCACCGGCCTCATCTGGGCAAGGCGACCGGGTGCGTCTTTTTTCGCGAGGGACATGCGTTCAGTTCTTCTCCAGCCGCTTGAACAGCGACTTCGGACTGGATTCCTTCAAGGACTTCCCGCGCCCCGAAAGGCTCGGATTGGTCATGAAGTAGGAATGGGCGTTGAAATGATCTTCACCCGGCGCGGGGACTATGCGCTGGCTCGATCCATCGGGCAAGACCCTGTAAGATTGTTCGTTGTCGATCATATTGGCGACCATGATCTGGTCGAGTACCTGCTCATGCACAGTCGGATTGAGAATCGGCAACATGACCTCGACACGCCGGTCAAGATTACGCTGCATCAGATCGGCCGAGGAAATATACACATGCGCCTTGGGATGAGGCAGTCCGAATCCGCCGCCAAAAGCATAGATGCGTGCATGTTCCAGAAAGCGTCCTACAATCGACTTAACACGGATATTGTCAGACAGTCCTTTCACGCCTGGGCGCAGGCAACAAATGCCACGGATGACGAGATCAATCGAAACGCCTGCCTGACTGGCCACATAAAACGCATCGATGATTTCGGGATCGACCAGCGCATTGCATTTGGCCCAGATGGCCGCGGGCTTACCGGCGCGCGCAAAGGCGACCTCTTCTTCAACATGCGCCAAAAAACGCTTTTTCAGCGTCAGCGGGGACATGGCCATACACTCCAAACCAACAGGTTCGGCATAGCCCGTGATGAAATTAAACACGCGCGACACATCACGCGCCACGACGGGGTCGGCTGTAAACAGCGAGACGTCTGTATAAACACGCGCCGTCTGGGGGTGATAATTGCCGGTCCCCACGTGACAATAAGTCACCAGCGCGCCCGCCTCACGACGCACCACCAATGACAATTTGGCGTGTGTCTTCAATTCGATAAAGCCGAAGACAACCTGCGCGCCTGCGCGCTCAAGATCGCGCGCCCAGCGGATGTTGGCTTCTTCATCAAACCGCGCTTTCAGCTCAATCAGAGCCGTCACGGACTTGCCCGCTTCTGCCGCCTCGATCAGGGCGCGCACGATGGGACTGTCGGAGGAAGTGCGATAGAGCGTCTGCTTGATCGCCACTACATTGGGATCACGCGCCGCTTGGTTGAGAAACTGCACCACCACGTCAAAGGATTCATACGGGTGGTGGACCACCAGATCCTTCTGCTTGATAGCGACGAAACAATCACCCGCATTGTCGCGTACACGCTCGGGAAAGCGCGGATTATAGGGTGGGAATCTCAGCTCGGGACGATCGACATCAACAATCTCGGTCAAATCATTCAGCGCGAGCATGCCGTCATGGACAAAAATCTCATCGTCAGATGCATCCAATTCAGCCGCAACAAACTGCTGTAAAGAAACCGGCATATGTGCGTCAAATTCAAGGCGGATCACACGCCCCCGACGGCGCCGTTTCAAAGCGCTTTCAAACAGGCGTACAAGATCTTCCGCCTCTTCTTCCACTTCCAGATCGCTGTCGCGGATCACGCGGAATAGGCCCTGACCCTTCACTATATAACCGGGAAAGAGACGCTTGGTCTGCATGACAATGAGTGTTTCAAGGGGCACAAAACGCGCACACCCGGGCTTGTAGATTTCCGGCAGACGCACGAAACGCTCAACTTTGATGGGCAGCCGCACCAGCGCGTTGAGGCGACGCCCGTCGGTGGAGCGCACCAATTCGAAAGCAACCGAAAAACCAAGATTGGGAATGAAGGGGAATGGGTGAGCCGGATCAATCGCCAGCGGTGTCAGAATAGGATAGATGTGAGCAAGAAAATGATCATCGAGCCAAGATTGATCGTGATCTGTCAGTTGGCCCCGATCAACGATTTCGATATCGACCTTGATCAACTCATCACGCAATTCATGAAAACGGACTTGCTGTTCGCCGGTCAGTTTTATTGCCTGTTCACGGATGGGAGTGAGCTGTTCGGTTGGCGTCAATCCATCATCGGACAGAACCGTGACGCCCGAGCGCACCTGTCCGCGCAGGCCCGCCACGCGAACCATAAAAAATTCATCAAGATTATTGGCCGAGATCGACAGGAAACGCAGCTGTTCGAGTAGCGGATGATTGCGGTTAGAGGCTTCCAGCAAAACACGGCGGTTGAATTCGAGCCACGATAATTCGCGATTGATGAAGCGATCCGCGGGCGCCAGCGCTTGGGGCAAAACGATAGGTGGCGCGGCCTCGGCCACGCGTTCCATCATCTCCGCCTCTGGTCCCTTGCGCATTATGAACTCTCTCAAGCTTTGATTGGGCGCAAACTCCGGTTTCGGAATGACAATAGCATGACAGAAACGCGGCGGGCGCAGCGCGCCCAATAATGGTTAAGAGGCGGCCTCGCCACCCTCGCCTTCGAGGCGGCGAAGCACTTCGGCAGCGACAGGACGGGTAATTGCCCGGCCACGCGCCAGAGCCTCTTGGTCAAGCGCCTCGACAATGGCCCGAGCCGCATCCAGCGAGCGTTCGATGCGAACAGCGAGATATTCGACCACCGAAGTGTCGACCACAAGCTGGCGGTCCACAAACAGCTTTACCAGCACCGCTCGCACCAGTGCATCGTCAGGCTCACCGATCTCAACCGCCGGCGCCAACCGCAGCCGCGAAACGAGATCACGCGTCACCAGCTCCCAGGAGTCGGGCCAAAGCCGGGCCGTGATGACCAGCGACGCGCTGCTTTCTCGCACGAGGTTCAGGAGATGGAACAGCTCGTTTTCAACGCCCCGCGCGCGGTCGGCATCTTCGAGAAAAATGGCTGGCGCGCGCGCCAGGCCGGGCAAATCGGCCAGCGGCAATTGCCCAGCGGGCAAGGTCCGCGCCCCTGTTTGCGCGGCCCAGATTGCGCCCAGATGGCTTTTGCCCGAGCCGGTGGGGCCCAGAAGCAGAAGCACGCGGTCAGGCCATTTGGGCCAGCTTTCAAACATGTCCCAAGCGCGCGCATTGGAGGGCGAAACCAGAAAATCCTCGCGGCCATAGCGCGTCTCAATGGGGAGATCGAGCGTCAGCTGTTTGGGAAAAGGCTTCATGCCTGGGGGCCCTTGCCCAGATAAAGCGAGCTTGCCAGATAATGGCGAAGCGCAAAGCGCATCAACACGCCAACCGCGGCTGCAATCGGTACGGCGAGTAACAGGCCGGTAAAGCCAAAGATCGAACCAAAACCCAGAAGGGCCAGCATCAACCAGACCGGATGCAGACCCACCGAACCGCCCACCAGTTTGGGAGTCAGAATATTACCTTCCAGAAACTGACCCACGCCAATGACGCCCAGCACCATCACCAGAAGTGTCCATTGCGGCCAGCCCTGCACAATCGCAATGGCCACTGAGATGATGAGGCAGGACAGCGAGCCGACAAAAGGAATGAAGCTCAGAAAGCCGCCCGTAATGCCGATGAGTAGCCCATAATTGAGCCCAACCAGAGATAGGCCTGCGCCATACCAAGTTGCCAGAAAAAGGCAGACCAAAGATTGCCCACGCAAAAAGCCCGACAAAGCAGCATTAATCTCGGCTGCGAGTATGCGGATCGTTTGGGCTTCATCGCGCGGCAACCAGGAATCGATCTTGGCGACCATCCGATCCCAATCGAGCAGAATATAGAAGGCCACGACGGGGGTAATGACCACAAGCGACACGAGACCAATAAGAGCCCGGCCGCCCGACCAAAGCGATTTCAGCACACCGCCTGCATATCTGGCCGCTTCGCTCGCCAGATCGCTGGCCGAACCAGGAAGCCCATAGGCTCCAAGCTCAAGCTGCACGCCAAAGCGCTCGGCGATAGGGGCGAACCGAACAAGAATCCCGGCCCCTTGTTCGGACAAAAGATCGCGCAGACGGGTCAGATCGCGGGGCAGTGCTTCAATAAAAGCTGCCACCTGCACACCCAGAACAGGCAGCAGCACCATGGCTGCCAGGACGATCAGACCCAGAAAGCAGATGAGGATCAGCAAGGTCGCGCCGAGCCGGCTCACACCCCATTTTTCGAGCCGATCCGCCACAGGGTCGAGCAGATAGGCAATGGCCAAGCCCGCCGCAAAGGGCAGCAGGACATCAGACAGCAGCCAGAGCAGCAGGATGGAGATAGCGAGCCCGCCAAGCCAAAAAACGAGCTTTGCCTCGATGCGCATCAAACCCGAACCCCCATCAAACACTCATGTGCCGATACCATTGCGCCAGATAGGCCGCCCCGGAGACCACCGTCAATGTGGCAACCAGCAACAAAGCACTCCCGAACCAATAGCCAATCGACCATTCAAAGGCCTTCAAGCCCAAGACGAGGCCGGCAAAGCCGATCTGGCAGGTCGTATTGAGCTTGGACACCATCAGCGGACGGATCGCCATAGGCCGGTCCATGATCCAGGAAATCACCACCGCACCCATGATCATGAGGTCTCGAAACACCACCAGAATGGCAATGGAGGCAGGAACTACCCCAGCCACCGCCAGCGTGATGTAAATCGAGATCAACAACGCCTTGTCGGCCAAAGCATCCAGATAGGCGCCCAGCTCGCTGTGAAGATCGAAGGTCCGGGCCAAAAAGCCGTCCAGCCCGTCGGACGCCCCCGCTAGGAGGAAGAGGCCCAGAGCCCAATCCCATTCATGGTCGGCGATCATGAGGATCGTGATCGGAACCAACAAAATCCGGATCAGAGTGATCAGGTTGGGCAGGGCTGCAAATAGGGGCGAGTGCTTCATGTCCCCAATCTAGCATGAGGACCGCCGCGAGCCAGCTTCGCTGTGATCGCAATAAAGAGAGCGGTAAAACGACGCGCTCCCCGCTTGCATCAAGCCCCTTGAGACGCTACCCCGACCACATAAAGGATCGCGTCCCATGCCCAATGCTCCAATTTCCGGAAAAGGCCTGACCTATGCTGAGGCCGGCGTCGATATTGATGCCGGCAATGCGATGGTCGAGGACATCAAGCCGCTGGTGCGCGCAACCCGCCGCCCCGGTGCAGATGCCGAAATTGGCGGCTTTGGTGGGTTGTTCGATCTGAAAGCCGCCGGCTTCAAAGATCCTATTCTCGTCGCCGCCAATGATGGTGTCGGCACCAAAGTGAAAATTGCGATTGAGACGGGCATTCACGACACGGTCGGCATTGATCTGGTCGCTATGTGCGTCAACGATCTTGTCGTGCAAGGAGCCGAGCCGCTTTTCTTCCTCGATTATTACGCGACCGGCAAACTCGATCCGCGCGCCGGTGCGGCGATTGTCAAAGGCATTGCCAATGGCTGTATCGAAGCGGGCTGTGCTTTGATTGGTGGCGAGACGGCGGAAATGCCGGGCCTCTATGCCAACAAGGATTATGATCTCGCGGGTTTCTCTGTCGGCGCGGCCGAGCGCGGCAAACTTCTGCCCGCTGGTGATGTCGGCCCCGGCGATGTGGTGCTGGGCTTGCGTTCATCGGGCGTCCACTCGAATGGTTTTTCGCTGGTGCGCCGCATTGTCAACCATGCGGGCTTGAATTGGGATGATGCGGCCCCCTTCGCACAGGGCAAGAAACTCGGCGAGGCTTTGCTCACACCCACCCGCATCTATGTCAAGCCGTTGCTGCAAGTGCTGCGCAAGACGAGCGGCCTGAAGGCGCTCGCGCATATTACAGGCGGCGGTTTTCCCGACAATATTCCGCGCGTGCTGCCTGATGGCGTGGGCGTGACACTCGACCTCAACGCCGTGCCGGTTTTGCCGGTCTTCAAATGGCTGGCATCTGCAGGCAATGTTGCGATGGAAGAAATGCTGCGCACCTTCAACTGCGGCATCGGCATGATTGTTGTGACAGACGCAGCCCAAGCCGCCGCGATTGAAGCGGCATTGCGCGATGCGGGTGAAGATCCGGTGCGCCTTGGCATGCTCGACACAACGCCAGCAGGCGCTGAGCCCGTGCGTTACTCAGGAAAACTCGCGCTGTGAGCGCAGCCAGCCCTCGCAAACGTGTTGCCGCGCTGATCTCGGGGCGCGGCTCCAACATGCTCTCGTTGATGGCAGCCGCACGCCAAGCCGATTATCCAGCCGAAATTGCGCTGGTCTTTTCCAACAAGCCCGATGCGCCCGGTCTTGAGACCGCGAAAGACGCCGGCATTGCAACCGCGGCACTCTTTCACAAGGATTTTGCAAGCCGCGAAGATTTTGAGCGCGCAATGCAGGACATTCTGCTTGCCCACAAAATCGATCTTGTCTGTCTCGCAGGCTTCATGCGTTTGCTCACGCCTTGGTTCGTTGAGCAATGGACGGGCCGTATGATAAACATCCACCCCGCCATTCTGCCTTCTTACAAAGGGCTACATACGCATGCGCGCGCGCTCGCCGATGGCGTAAAACTGCATGGAGCGACTGTGCATTTCGTGGTGCCGGAAATGGACGCGGGCGCCATCATAGCGCAAGCTGCTGTGCCCGTGCTCGATGGTGACACACCCGAAACACTTGGCGCGCGCGTCCTCATACAAGAGCACGTGCTTTATCCGCTTGCCTTGAAATTGGTGGCGAGTGGTGCGGCAAAGATTATTGATGGAAAAGTTTTGACTGGGGAAACCGCGAACGGCGAGACGCTCGTCGTGCCCAGCCCGTCATTGCAAGGAGCGTAGTGACAAAGAAATCCAGAAGGCCTCAAGTGCGGCTTCTGGATTGCTTCGCTCCTCTCGCAATGACGATGCTTAAACCTTGCAAGCCTGCAATGCGCTCTCGACTTTCGGGCGCGTGGTCTTGCCATAAGTGCCGTTGGAGCGAAGCTCGTCGGCCTCATCCTTGGTCATCGCCTTGGTCAGATTGTTGGAATAGCAGCCGCAGCGAGTGACTGCACTGGTTTTGATTGTCTCTTCCGTCTCCGAAAGTTGGAAAATGCAGGCATCCTGAATACGGCGGCGCAATTGCTCATCCGTCAGATTGCGCAGATCAAGGCCAGAGCGCGACGAACCCGAGAGCCCGGTCTCAGGCGGGCGAGAACCGGCATAAGAAAGCCCGGTCGCGGCCATAAGGGATGCGCCAACCATCAGCGCTGTAAGACAATCTTTCACCTAAGCCTCCGCCAAACACCGAATCTTCCCGGTGATATTACCTGCCATTGCGAACGAAGCGAAGCGATGACGCAGAGAGGGTTACGGGAACCGCACCCAGACATGATTGTCGTGGAAAGCTGCCCCGCCGTAGGGCGCAGGGCTATCAGCGCCGGTCAGCATATTGATGCCGCGCCCCTCGACAAAAGCGGCATTGGGCCAGATGCCCTCCGACACAAGTACGCCGCGTTGCACTCCCTCAAACAGACGCGCATGAAGCACAAGATCGCCGCGCTCGTTGCCGATACGCACCAATGCCCCGTCGTCAATACCAAGCGCGCCAGCGTCGCGCGGATGAATAAGAATTTCAGGCCGCCCTTCCCGCTCGCGTGCACTTTTGGTTTCCGAGAAACTGGAATTCAGAAACGACCGCGCCGGGCTTGTGGCCAAGCGAAACGGGTGCGCGTCATCTGCATTTTCCAGAACGTCCCAATGATCGGGCATAGAGGGCATTTGATCCCATGGGCCCGTCAGCGACGCAGAGCCTTTCGAATAAGGCACTTTCGGCCAGTCCGGCTTGAAACGGAATTTTTTATCGGGCCAAGCAAAGCCATCGATGAAATGCGCTGTGTTGAAATCAGGCTGAACATCGACCCAATTGACCTTTTCCAAAATCGCAAGCGCGGGATGTCCGCTCTCCTGCAAAATGGTTTCAATCAAATCACGAGGGCGCATGTGAAAGCCCGGATGCTCAGCCCCCAGCACCTCGGCGAGCGCGCAGATCACATCATGATTGGAACGACATTCGCCCGGCGCATCGATGAGCTTGCCGGCAAATTCAACGTATTGATGCCCGCCGCCTGAATAGAGATCATCATGTTCGAGAAACATGGTCGCTGGTAAGACGATATCGGCCATACGCGCGGTCTCAGTCATGAATTGCTCATGCACCACCGTGAACAAATCGTCGCGCGCAAAGCCTTGCGCGACAAGATTCTGGTCAGGTGCAACCGACATCGGATTGGTGTTCTGGATAAGCAGAGCCGTCACAGGTGGCCCATATTTCAGCGCGTGCACATCACCCGTGAGAATGCGTCCAACATGACATTGATCGAGCACGCGGATGTTGGCATCCTTCAGATCGCCTGCTTCGTGGAAGACCTGCTTCCAGCCAAAGATCGCGCCATTATTGTGAAATGCGCCACCACCTTCAAATGCCCAAGCCCCCGTCACCGCCGCAATGCAGGAGGCGGCGTGCATATTCACCGAACCATTGCGCTGGCGTGAAAAGCCATATCCAAGCCGGAAAAACGTCCGCTTTGTCTTGCCCACGAGATTCGCAAAAGCTTCGATCTCTTCGACCGACAGGCCTGTGATGGCGCTGGCCCAATCTGGTCCACGTGTCTGCAAATGCGCTTCAAGTTCGCGCGGTGCGTCAGTATATTTATCAAGGTAATCCCAATCAGCGAGCCCATCACGAAAAAGCACATGCATGACGGCGCAGGCGAGCGCGCCATCGGTGCCGGGTTTCAGGCAAAGTGCGAGATCCGCTTGTTCCATGGTCGCATTGCGATAGACATCAATGACGACAATTTTCGCGCCGCGGTCTTTGCGCGCCTTTACCGCATGGGTCATCACGTTGACCTGCGTTGCCACAGCATTGGTGCCCCAAATCACCACGCAATCAGCCTTCGCCATTTCGCGTGGGTCTGGCCCAGCAAGCTTGCCCGTTCCTGCAATGAATCCCGGCCAAGCGAGTGTCGTGCAAATGGTACCATTAAAGCGCGAATATTTTTTGACATGGGTCAGGCGGTTGATGCCGTCGCGCATAACGCGGCCCATTGTGCCCGCATAATAAAACGGCCAGATCGTCTCCGAACCATGCTGCGCCTCACGCGCCAAAAATTCACGCGCAATGGTTTTGATAGCTTCATCCCAGGAGATACGCTTAAATTGACCCGAGCCTTTCGGGCCCGTGCGTTTCATCGGATACATCAAACGATCCGGATGGTGGATGCGTTCGGCATAGCGTGCGACCTTCGCGCAGATGATGCCATCTGTGTAAGTCTGGTCCTTCGCGCCATAGATGCGACCGATTTTCGTCCCATCAATGACCTCAACATCCAGCGCGCAGGCGGATGGGCAATCATGCGGACAGACGGATGGTTTGCGGACAATCGTGTTCATGCAAGCATTCTACCCACAGCGCGGGCACACGCAATCGTTTCAACCATCATTGTGAGTAAAGCGAAGCAATCCCGATGCAACGCATAAGGTCTCTGGATCGCTTCGCCTTCGGTTCGCAATAATGCACAAAAAAAGGCGGGCCATAGCCCGCCTGAATTACATCCGTGGGCGAATGATCAGCCAATAATCTCATTGCCAGCAAACCACTGAGCGATTTCCATAGCGGCGGTTTCGGGAGCATCCGAACCGTGGACCGAGTTTTCGCCCATGTTCAGCGCAAATTCCTTGCGGATCGTGCCTGCGTCAGCCTTTTCAGGATTCGTGGCACCCATGACTTCGCGATATTTCGCGATAGCGTTCTCGCCTTCAAGCACCTGTACTACGACAGCGCCAGCGGTCATCTGGTCAACCAACTCACCAAAGAAAGGGCGCTCTTTGTGGACACCATAAAAGGTCTCGGCCTGACCGCGGGTCATGTGGACGCGCTTTTGGGCGACAATACGCAGGCCAGCGGCCTCGATCTTGGCATTGACGGCTCCGGTTAGATTGCGGCGGGTCACATCGGGCTTAAGGATAGAAAAAGTGCGCTGAATGGCCATGGGGCTCAAAAATCCTGTCTGGGAAGATGAAGGGCGGCTTATACCGAGGGGGCGTTACAGGGGCAAGACAGGGTTTCGTGAAACCCCGCTTGCCTTTGCCCGGCCCCCGCGCGACAAGCCCCGCATGATCCACCTGAATGACCTGACCTACCGGCTGGGACCACGCCTCCTGTTCGACAAGGCGACCGCCGCCCTCCCCCCTGGCGGGCGGATCGGCTTTGTTGGCCGCAATGGCACCGGCAAGACGACTTTGTTTCGGATGATTGCTGGCGAACTCGCCCCCGAGGACGGATCGATCAACATTCCAGCCCGGGCCCGCTTGGGTCGCGTTGAGCAGGAGGCGCCCGGTGGCCCCGGAGCACTGATCGATTTCGTACTGGCTGCTGACAAGGAACGCGACGCCCTCTTGGCGGCAGCCGAAACAGCGCTCGACCCCAACCGTATCTCGGAAATCCAGACACGGTTGGTCGATATCGACGCCCATTCGGCGCCCGCTCGTGCGGCTGCCATTCTGTCGGGCCTTGGCTTTGATCATGAAGCCCAGCACCGTGCCTTGAGCGAATTTTCCGGCGGCTGGCGCATGCGTGTAGCATTGGCTGCAGTGCTGTTTTCGACGCCTGATCTATTGCTGCTCGACGAGCCGACCAATTATCTCGATCTCGAAGGCACACTCTGGCTGATCGATTATTTGAAAACCTACCCCGCAACCATGCTCGTCATCAGCCATGATCGCGATATGCTCGATGCCGTCTGCGATCACATTCTCCATCTCGACCGTTCAAAGCTCACCCTGTGGAAGGGCAATTACACCAGCTTCGACAAGCAAAGGCGTGAATTGCAGGCGGTGCAACTGAAGCACAAGAAAAAGCAGGATGACCAGCGCCGCCATTTGCAAGAATTCGTCGATCGCTTTCGTGCCAAGGCCACCAAAGCCCGCCAAGCCCAATCGCGCTTGAAGATACTGGCCAAGATGGAGCCCGTGTCGGCTATGGTCGACAATGAAGTTCTGCCCTTTCATATTCCCTCGCCACAAAAGCCATTGTCACCGCCCATTGTCGCCATGGATGGTGTGAGTACCGGCTATGACGAGCGCGTCATTCTCTCGCGTCTGTCGCTGAATATATCCAATGATGATCGCATCGGTCTGTTGGGCTCCAACGGCAATGGCAAATCGACTTTTGCCAAACTCGTCAGCGGAAGGCTGGCTGCCATGGGTGGCTCTCTGCGCCGATCATCCAAACTAGATGTCGGATTTTTCGCCCAGCATCAGATTGATGATCTGGACCCCAATGGCACGCCCTACTCGCATGTAGCGCCTCTCATGATCGACGGCACGGAAGCCAAGATCCGCGCGCGTGTCGCGCAAATGGGCTTTCCCAATGTAAAAGCCGATACGCGCGTGAGTGAATTGTCGGGTGGCGAGAAAGCCCGGCTCCTCATGGGGCTGGCTACCTTCAACGGGCCGCATCTGCTCATCATGGATGAGCCAACCAACCATCTCGATATCGACAGCCGCGCAGCCTTGATTGAAGCCATCAATGATTATGAAGGTGCGGTCATTCTTGTCTCGCATGATCGCTATTTGCTCGAAGCCTGCGCCGATCGCCTATGGCTTGTTGCCAAGGGGACCGTGACAAGTTTTGATGGCGACATGGACGAATATACAAAATTTGTCCTGGACCAAGCCGGTGCCGAGCGGGAAGCGAAACGGCGCGAAGCACGCGAAGACAAGCCCAAATCAGAAGCCGCACCCATTGTCGACCGCACGACCAAGCGTGAGACCAAAAAGAAGCTCGATCAGCTTGAAGAGCAAATGAGCAAGCTGCAAGGGCTTCTGGCGCGCATCGATGAAGCGCTCGCAGCCCCAGACGCCTTCACCAAAGATTCCGCCAAGGCAAGCCAGCTGGCAGGCCAACGTGCTGAGGTGGAACGCACACTCGCGCGCCTCGAAGAAGATTGGCTGCTGCTGAGCGAAGAGGCCTAGTACGCCTTGTCATTGCGAGCGCAAGCGAAAGAAACAAGAGCCACACATGAGGCTTCTGGATTGCTTCGCCTTCGGCACGCAATGACGGCTTAAACTACTTGCTCAACTTCGGATCGATCGCATCGCGCAATTTGGCGCCCGTGGCATCCGAGGTCTTGGCAAACACGTCGATCACTTTTTCAATCGCCGCCGCAGGTGCGGGATCAATATCAAGCTTGGCCTGCGTCGCGTCTTTCAAAAAGTCCGGATCAACAATCATCTTGTCGAATGCTGCACGGATCGCTTTCACGCGATCTGCCGGAATACCGGGCGGTGCCACAACGGGGCGAGCCGCGGATTTCTGTGCCAGAAACAGCGTCATCAATTCGCGCTGTTCAGGTGTCTTCACGAAATCCATCGCCAGAGGCACATTGGGAAGGTCTGGCTCTTTCTGCGTCGACATTTGCATCAGTACGCGGATCTTGCCTTCACGCAGATAATCGGGTTTGCGCGTCTTCACATTAGACCATGACCAGTCGCCCATGCCCTGCACTTCGCCGCGCTCCATCGCGAGCACGGCATCTGTTGTGCCGGGATAGCCGGAGATGATTTTAAATTTTGTTCCAATCAACGCATTCATCATGCGCGGCGAGGTTTCGGTATCAATGTGGGGGCCTGTACCGCCAACCAGCATTTCCTGCTTCATCACATCTTCAATTGTCTGAAAAGGAGAACTGGCCCAAGCAATGACGACACCGGTCTCAGCAGACAGATTGCCGACCCAGTTGAATTTGGTGAGATCGAACCTAACGCCCTGGGGATTCGTAAACTTGGCAGAGAACACACCACGCTGCAGCAGGCCCAAAACCGTGCCGTCTTTGGGTGACACATTGTAGAGCTGGTTAGCAGCAGTGAGCGATCCGGCGCCGGGCATATTCTGCACAATCGATGTCGGATTGCCTGGGATGAAACGCCCGATATGGCGCGCCATCAGACGGCCCTGCGCATCATAACCACCGCCCGAATCCGCACCCACTATCACGGTGATCGTCTTGCCTGTGTAAAAGTCGGATAAAGCATCCGCCCTTGCCAATCCAGCGGAGAGCGCCGTCACGGCGACGAAAGACAGGCCAAACAATCCGATGTGCCGCTGTGTCATGAATCATCTCCCTAGGCCGCGTTCTGAGGGCGGCTAATCTTGCACCATCATAAGGGGCTTAGGCCGGCCCAACAATCAGGCAGGCAAAATTTGGTCCGAAACGGAATGAAAACCGTAATCCCACCACACCGGAGAGAAATCATGCGGGAAGTGGCCATTATTGGGGCTGGAATGGCGGGTCTATCCGCGGCCGAACAGCTGCGAAAAGCCGGTCACCGTGTCGTGATCTTCGAGAAAAGTCGTGGCTTTGGCGGCCGCATGGCAACGCGGCGAACAGGCGACTTCCAGTTCGACCATGGCGCACAATATTTCACCGCCCGCGGCAATGCCTTCGTTGATCAGGTGGCTGCCTGGCAGGAAAAAGGGCTCGTCGTCGATTGGGGGCCGGGTTCCTATGTCGGACAACCGGGCATGACAGCACTCGCCCGCGAGATGGCCAAAAACCACACCTGCATCACGCAAGCCCAAGTCAGCCGGCTGGAGCGCACCCCACGAGGCTGGCGAATCCTTGATGCGCAAGGTGAAATAGCCGCACCCGGCAACGGCACTTACCATGCCGTCATTTTCGCCATACCTGCCCCCCAGGCCGAGGCCCTTGTCCAATCGGCGGGCGCCCATCTACCGCAGCTCGCATCCGCCCACTATGCGCCCTGCATCGCACTCATGCTTGCCTTTGAACCCGAAACCCGCGCTATCACCGACGATTGGATGCGGCCAGACGATTCCGTCATCGGCTGGATTGCGCGCAACTCCAGCAAGCCTGGCCGCCCTGCTGATCACCAGTCCTGGGTCGTGCATGCGCGCGCCGAATGGTCACGCGCCCAAATCGATAAAGACCCCAATGGGTCAGGCGAGATCATGCTCGCGCATTTCAAAGCGCTGACCGGCATTTGCGCCGAGCCTCTGCATTTTGCTGCGCACCGCTGGCGCTATGCGCTGGTGGCGAAGGAACTCGGCTTGCCCTGCCTGTTCGATCCGAGCACCATGATCGGCGCCTGTGGCGATTGGTGCCTCGGCGCGCGCGTTGAAGCGGCTTACGACAGCGGCCGCGCTATGGGCGAGACGCTGGTCGAAGCCCTCGCTGCCATTCCCGCATGAAGGCGAGGGCTTTTATGCAACCCCTTATGCGCCGTCGTGAAACGGGGCGCGAGTCTGTCGCATCAGGTCATCCAGGCGAGCCGGTGCATCGCCCAATCGCTGGGTCACTTCATTTGACAGATAGACCAACCATTGCCGCGCAAGATCCGCGTCGCGTGTCTTCACTTCCAGATCTGACCGACAGGCTGTGAGCTTGCCCTGCAATTCCAGAACGCGGCCCTGAAACTCCGAAGCCATTTCATCCATGCGCCCCTGTAGTGATTCCACTTTCGCTTGCAGCTCAGCACAACGCTGATGTGCCGCATCGGATTCGGCTTTGAAATGCTCGACCTGCTTGCGCGCTTCAGATTCGATGATCTTGTTGCGCCGGGACATTTCCGCAATCGTATCAGCCGCACGCGTGACAATCTCTGTTGTTTGCTGCAGCTCGCGATCTGAAATCAACGGCCGCGCATCAGCATTACGCTTGCTCTCCAATGGCATGCGCAAGCGGTCTCCCGAATCGCCCGCACGCTCAACGGGCGCAGGTTTCAAAAGATGAGCAACCACTTGAACACCTCATTCTAAAAAAAATAAAACCAATAAAATCACCTTACCCAAAAAATAACAGATGATAGAAATTTCATGACGGGACTCACAACTTTCCGTCCACTTGCAAACCTTTTCTACGTTCGTAATCAAAAACGTGAAGCACGACTGCAACCGCAATACTCATCAAACTCAAAAAAATATCTGAGGTTCTGAGTGCTGCATCATTCAATTGTCAAGAATAACAACTTGAGGTTGTAAGCAAAAATTGGAACGTTGTAAAAATCAACCTGTTTTTCGCAGAGAATAAATCCCGCAGCCATTACGGACACGGAAGCTCGCGTGAACATCAATATTCTTATGAAGACTTCCACGGTCATCGACATAATCAAAACGTAACAGCTCCATCTCCCCGTCTTGATACCAGGTCAGAATATCGGTCGGGTGGAAGAAGCGATGCGCATTGAAATGTACTTGATTTGAAAAGCTGATGGGGAAGCTAATGTAAAGCATTCCACCTGGCTCCAGCATTTTGACCAAATTGGCAAAGCCTAAACGATGGCCATTGGGATCGACATCGTCACCATAACGCCCAAGCCCAAAATGCTCGATCGCATGGAGGCATGAAATTGAATCAGTGATCGCGATTTGCACTTCTTGCATGAGGTCGGCACGCAAAAGCGAATGTTTTCGTGGCCGGTGTCCGGCAAATCACGGATATCCAACACATCAATCGATCTGAAAGATGCGATATGAGCAACAAAACCATCGATACGAGAGCCGACATCAATATGCCTGCGTGGTTTTTTATTCGCTACAAAATGCGCAACCAGCAAGTCTTGATGAAAATACTGCCCACCTGCAACACCAGCATTATCCTTAAATTCCGTAACAATGGGGCAATAATGAGAAACTATTCCGCCCATTGCACGGAACTGACGAAGTGAATTGAAATAACGGGCAATAAGATGAGGCTTTTTCCAATATCTTTTGAGTTCAATAAGTTTTTTGATCTGCCTGGTCACGTAAGCCTCCATTTGGGCTAAACTGTGCATAGATCTCCGCGCCCAATTTAAAGGGATATCTGAACTTCCTGCTCAGGTATAGAATGCGTGAGCATTTTAACTATAGTTTCTCTATTATTATTATCCCATTGTCCTATATTTGGATAGTCATGACCCAGAGAAATAAGCTGCACTGCGGCAGACCTGATCATGAGCGGATTGAGATGCTCATCAGCGAGTCGATCCGATGCATAAAATTGACGTAAATTGCGGGAACATAAAGCAGCTGCAACCGCAAAAGTGCCAACGCCACTCGCTGCAAGATGACGCGCTCTCAACATTGTCGCGAAATCTTCCTCCACGCTGGATGATTGCAAGATCACGCGAGAATCTTTTATTAGCTCTCCAACAATAGGATTATCATTCCCGGGTTCGGCAACGAGAATAGTTTTCCTGAAATGCGGGATCAGCATTTGGTAATAAGATAATGGATTTTGGACACTGCCCCAATAGGTAGTAGGGCCACTCTTCATAACATCGCCACCACGCGCGTGGACCACTAAGACATCATCAGGCAGCGATGCCCCGACGGGGAAATTGAACGCGGGCAACACATATTCCTGAGCCACGCCCTGAATTTCACTGAAAATATGATCGCTAGACAATTCAACATCAAACCAGGGAGAATGTTGGTTGTGATAAAACATAAAACGATTGCGGGCCTGCGGTAAAAGTCGGGCCGATGGTCCACATTTATAATAGACGCGGTTAATCAACTTATGTTTGCGTGTAAAGAAAGAATAGCCATGGGCACGCGCATATATAAGAGTCTGTCCGAAGAGTTCATGTTGGATTGCTTAGCTTCCTCATCATTAGCCTGATGGAGGCGAGGCGTAGGAAGGCGCGGCCCTTTCGGTTCAAGCACTCCCAATCTTTTGCGAGTCTTCTGCACCTTCCAAACCACGCGAAGGTGCGCTCCACGACCCACCGCTTCGGCAGGAGCACGAAGCCTTTCACGGTGTCGGAACGCTTCACGATCTCCACGTTGACCTGCTTCATAACTTTCTTGACGGCGGTTCGAAATAGCGGCCCTTGATAGCCGCCGTCGGCGTAAAGCTTCAGCAAGAACGGGCACATTCCGAACAACGTCGCCATCACAAGTTCGCCGCCGTCGCGGTCCTGAAGGTCGGCGGCGTGCACGACGGCGTGGATCAGCAAGCCCTGCGTGTCGACGAGGATATGGCGCTTCTTGCCCTTGATCTTCTTGCCCGCGTCATACCCCGGCGGATCGCAGACCCCCCTTTTTCAGCGCTTTTGACACTTTGAGAGTCGATGACGGCGGCTGTTGGGCTTGCTTCGCGGCCAATCGCTTCCCGACACTTCACGTAGAGTTCGTGATGAATGCGATCAAGCGTGCCGTCCC
>CANJVX010000042.1 GCA_947478405.1 Beijerinckiaceae bacterium
TGGAAAAGGGTGAAATTGACGGGTTCGCCGCCATGAACATGGCCAGTCTGAATGCCGTATTCTCTCACTACGTCACTTATAACAAGATTAATATCATCATACAGATGGGGGCGCGAAGGGACCCGCGACTGTCTGACGTGCCATTGATGCATGAAGTCGCTCTGAGCGATGAAGGCAAACGGATTATTGAGTTCTTCTCGCGTGGGGTTGTTGTAGGCAGACCAATAGCGGTCGGACCAAATGTTCCCGCAGATCGGCTCGCAATGTTGCGTGAAGCTTTCGATCGTACCGTGGCTGACACAGAGTTCCTTGAGGAAGCCCATAAACGGAATATCGAAATTCAGCCAACCGGTTGGGAAGAGCTGACGAACAGCGTCAACAACATTGTCAACGAAACAGAAGAAACTATAGAACTTGCACGCGCGGCATTTCAATAAGGCAACCGAGACGTCCTATTTGACCCGCAATGAATAGTCCTGACCTTATTTAAAAGCGCTGCTTAGGTGCCTGGCGCCTGCAATAAATAGCATGCAGGCGCCATCTTACTTTATCGATAATCTCTAAATAGCTGACGGGACAATACCATTCGCATGATCTCTGTGGTACCTTCTCCAATTAGATGGCTGCGCTGATCGCGCCACATCCGCTCAATCGGTAGATCCGTCATCAGTCCAGCGCCTCCATGCACCTGCAGGCAGCGATCCACCGCACGGTACGCCATTTCCGTGCAGAACAATTTCACCATGTACGCTTCCGTCCGAACATCCTCCCCGCGGTCAGCCTTCGCTGCGGCGTGGTAAACCATCAGGCGCGCCATATGAAGGTCGACATAGGTGTCGACTAGCATCCATTGGATGGATTGCCGTTCCGAAATGGGCTTTCCGAAGGTAACGCGCTGCTGAGCATAACCAGAAGCAAGTTCCAGGCAACGCTCGGTGACGCCTATCGCGCGCGCGCCCTGCCTAATTCGTGCTCGCCCTAATGACTGTTGGCCAATCGCAAAACCCTTTCCTTCCCCCAGAATGATGTGGTGAGCAGGAACCCGAACGTCGTCGAAAACTATTTTATAAAGGACCTCTCCCGTGACGACTTTGTAAGTCGTCGGACGACTGACTCCGGGAGTATCAAAGTCAACGATAAACGCAGAAATACCGCCGTGCGAGCCCTTAGCGCGATCAGTCGCCGCCATCACAATTACGAAGTCAGCTCCACCAGCATTAATGTAGTGTTTGACCCCATTGATAACGTATTGATCTCCATCCAGCACGGCAACTGTTCGCATTGCGCCAGGATCAGAGCCAGCATCAGGCTCAGTTTGAGCAAATGAAGCCTTCTTTTCCCCCCTCAGTACCGGTAGAAGATAACGTTCTTTCATCTCGTCGCTTAGGTTGTACAAGGCGGGCCTGACTTCTGGACCAGTGATCCTGCCTCCGCGTGGCGGCAATGCGATTGTTCTTGCCATCTCCTCAGCGACGACCATCTCGGCCAGCATTCCCATGCCTAAGCCACCGTACTCCACGGGAACGTCGATCTGCCAGAGCCCGAGTTCTTTCGTCTTTGCTTCGAATTTTTTCCTAAACTCGGGCTTTAATTTCATCTCAGGTGTCAGTGTGTTCATTTCTACTGGGATCAATTCCGTGTCGACGAACTTTCGCACCATTGCCTTAAGCATTTTTAAATCTTCACTGAGATCGTATTCCATCTCCCACTGCCCCCTTGTGTTCGCTTTCTGACGCCAATTGTCTCGTAACAATCAGCACGTCGAGCTATTCCATTAAGTCTAGATCAGCACTTCTTTCTATTCAAGGAAAGTGTCCCCCTTTGAAGTGGTCAGAGCTGAAGTATGGTTTTGATCACATAGAAGAAGATAAATTGCTAGAAATCGACATAGTGCTGAATAGATAGTTGGGAAGGCTACGACGCATTCCCAGCGCGCATTTTTGAAGCTTCAGGCTATATTTTTATAAGATGGCCTTATTTTTTTCCAAAAGTATTACGTTTAAAGTTTGATATCTTTAATTTTTTTGACATTTAGCATTTGCTGTCTCGTATCTGCTCGGGTGGAGCTTGAAGTTTCGACACAAGCAGACGCCCAAATAAGCTGAAAAAGGGAGGTGTAGAAAAGTGTTCTTCAGTTCATCTTATTGTGCGCTGCACTTCTGGGGTGCTCAGCGACAGCTTTCACATAAAATGCTTCTAATGTTTGCAAATGAGACAGCGTCGAACGAAGGAATGCGAGGGGCGGATGTCAGCTAGCGATGGCGATTTGCGAAGGGTCGTAACAGCTCTGGATATTGAGGGGAAAGCGGTTTGCCTCTTTGACGGCCCAAATCCTGGTCGCTTCTCAAGGCCAGGCAAAAAGAACGTTCAGAACCTTTTATGGGTGTTGGACCGGGTCCCGGCTCCAAACAATGGAACATCCGACCGGGGAGATCAGAAAATAGGGATATCTCCGCCCGGGGGAGGCGTCGTATTTCGGGTTATTGATTATCCCCCCACGTCAAACGAAGAAGCTGCGTCTAGCAACCAGTCGAGCATACGGCACGACACACCCGAAATACGGGGGCTACCGCCGCGACACCCTCAAATGCACCGGACCCGAACAGTTGATTTCGTGATCGTCTTAGAAGGCGAAATAACGATGCTGTTGGATGACAGCGAAGTGCATTTAAAGGCTGGTGACGTCCTCGTCCAGCAATGCACCAACCACGCTTGGGTCAATAAAGGACCCGATGTCTGCCGACTAGCAATCGTGCTTATAGATGCCGAGATCCCCTGAACCTCGTTGATCTTCAGGTGCTAAGCATGTTCGCGCAAGTGCTGGGCCTCCCCGAATGAAGGAGGCGCATTCAGGATGCTTAGGAAGACAAGCTTGAGATACTACCTACGATTTTCGGCCATCGAACTATCCAAATAGAATAATCAAATTAGGAGGGCTGCCATGCTTAAGAGCTGCGCCAAGCTTACCGTCCTCAGTCTCGCAATGCTGTCCCATGCGCGAGCTGATGAAATATTTGATTTCTACCAAAACAAGACAATTAATCTTCAAATTAGCGGGGCAGCTGGATCTGGGTATGACTTATACGCGCGGCTTCTTTCACGTCACTTAGGAATGCAAATCCCGGGAAGCCCTAAGATCGCACCCCAAAATGTTCCAGCGGCGGGAGGGATTACTGTCGCAAACAATGCATTCAATTTGGGACCGAACGACGGAACTCTACTCATAACCCTGCACTTCACCCTACCGCTTTATCAGGCCATGGGGGGGCGCGGTGTCCGCTTTGATGCAGGTAAGTTCAGAGGCGTTGGAAAGCTACTCTCCTCAAATGTTGTGATAGGAGTATCGTCCGACTCGAAGTCGGGGGTCATCGACTTGGAGACTGCGAGGAACGCGATTGCTACCATTGGAAGCACAGGCGGAACATCGAACTCAACAATTTTTCCTATGATGATCAATTCCATTGCCGGCACGAAGTTCAAATTAGTTCGTGGTTACAAAGGTGAAGGCGACATTTTCCTTGCTATGGAGCGAGGCGAATTAGACGGCTTCGGCAGCTACTCATACCTTACGTTCAAGTCTGTTCGGCCAGAGTACCTAACTTCCAAGCTGTTCAGGCCAATCGTTCAATTCGGCCTCGCGCGTGAGGGAGATTGGAGAAATGTTCCGACCGCTATCGAAGTGGCAACTAATCCAATAGATGCCGAAGCGATGCGCTTGGCGTCTATCGGCTCAGAGATAGGCTTTTCTTACGTGACCCCGCCTAATGTGCCGAGTAACCGGCTGAACGCCTTAAAAAACGCGTTCCAAAAAATGATACAAGATCGAGAGTTCCAGAGCGACGCGGCGAAGTCCAACATGTTCTTGAGAGTAGCCTCGGGCGATGTTGTTGATGACCTCATTCGTAGTGTGCTTGCTGCCGAACGCGAATCAGTGGAGCGCCTTACGCAATTGATGGCGGAAGATCCTGCATCGCAGTGCTCGGAGTATCCGAATTCGTCGCTATGTGGGGGGCGCCGGAACGAAGCTAATGGCCAGTGACAACGTCTGCGAGATACACTCACAGCCTGCGTACGTGTTAGTTAGTTCAGGTGGATGCTCATTTGGTGGCCTTATGGGTCGAATTGATCGCCGGACGTTTATTGCGAAAACGTCGACTAGAAAAACCTGATTTTTTCCGTCGTTTTAGTCCTCGTAAGGTGATCGATTATGAAAGTAATAAAGACGGAGCGCGCACTATGGTAAGTGAAACATCCCTTCGCGAAAAACTCGCCGCTTGTACTCGTATACTTGCGATGCAAGGATTAATTGGGCTTTTCGGGCACGTCAGTGTTTTTGATCCACAGCGGCGGCGTGTTTTTATGTCGCCTAGCCAAGGGTTCGACAAAACGGGGGTCACTGAAAAGGATATTTTAGTTTCTCGATTGGATGGTAGCATCGAGGATGGAGGCGCGCGTCTTCCATTAGAATGGCCTATACATATGGCACTGCACGAACGCAGGGCAGATGCCCTCGCCGTCGCACATCTCCATGCGCCATACGCCACGCTCTTCTCAATGACGGAACGTGCGTTCAGGCCAGTAACTCTACAGGGCTCGATATTCTGTGGTGGCATTCCGACATACACTCAACCACATCTCGTAAGGTCTATGGAGCAAGGAATACAAATAGCGGACTTAATCTGTGATAGACCTGCCGCTTTTATGCGCGGCCATGGGATCATAGTAGTCGCGCGGGATATCGAGCAGATGCTGTTCTCAACTTTGATTCTTGAGGATGAAGCACAAAAGCAGATTATGCTTTCGTCAATGGGTGATTTTAGATGCATTTCCGACGAGGATTGCGCCGCGTTCGGAGCAGCTGCAGAGCTTCCCGGCCGCGCGCAAAGGGCGTGGAGCTACTATTGCGGGTGCGAGAAGCGTTTGGGTCATGCTGGCGGCGGACCCGTACCGTTTGTTTGATGCTAACTTGCAATAGCTCATTTCTATTGTGCTAAAGTGCGTGCAACTACGGTTCAGTGGAGGAAGATATGTATCGAGCGATGATAGCGAAAGAAGTGACGTATCAAGGCTACGAAGGTGTGCAAAAGAATGCTTATTATGCGAGGCCCGAGGATAATAAGCTGATCGGCGGTGTTGTGTTTATTCACCATCTCCCGGGCTGGACTGAGCTATGCATTGAAACTGTGCGTCGGTTAGCTCACCACGGCTTTGCAGCTATCTCTCCGAATATGTATGCAGCGTACGGAGAAGGCGATCCGGACGATATTGGAGCGCGTGCCCGGGCCGACGGTGGGGTCTCTGATGAGCAGATGCTGGGAGACGTTACGGGCGCTATGTCTTATTTGAGGGAGCTGCCGGAATGCAATGGCAAAGTAGCCGTTATGGGCTTCTGCTCTGGTGGCCGCCACGCATACCTAGCTGCTTGCCGAATTCAAGAGTTTGATGCTGCAATCGATTGCTGGGGAGGGCGAGTCGTAGTTACGAACCCAAAGGACCTTAATGACAGGCATCCAATAGCTCCGATCGAGTATACGAAGGATCTTAATTGTCCTCTGCTTGGATTATTCGGGAATGACGATAAGGAGCCTGATCCTGCGCAGGTTGATTTGACAGAGAAACGGCTCAAATCGCTTCATAAAAATTATGAGTTTCATCGTTACGACGGAGCGGGGCATGGTTTTTTTGATTGGACCCGTCCCCACTATCGCCCAGAGCAGGCGATGGACGGTTGGAAGAGGGTCGTCTCCTTCTTACAGAGAACTATAGCTTGATGGAGGCAGCCATGTGTTCATACATTACAGAAGTTCTTTCTATTGTTGGAAGTGCGAAGGGCCGTAATGGATGGACGCACGTAGACTGTGCGGTTGTTTACTACGATCATCCTCATCATGTCCCGCTTGATCATTCGCTAAACCTCGACTTCTTCAACACAAAGACAAATGAGCGTGTTGCCATTGAGCTTTCTGCAGATTCAGCTCACGAGTTGGTTGCGCGCATCCAAAGTGCGTTATGTCACGATAGTCACATGCTTGCTTAAAAGGAGCGGTTGTCCGAATAGATACAATTCTTAGATTGCGCCTTCTCAGAGCACGCTGATACGATCAAAGCATAAAACATGAGAGGGAGGAATGCACATGCATCGTTCCATAATGTGGACGCTTGCGGCATCAATGTTTGCCTTATCTTCAATAGCAGCTCCAGCACAGACGAATGCATTCTATCAAGGGAAGACAATTCAACTGATTGTGCCATTCTCGCCTGGTGGCTATTATGACGTCTCTAGTCGTCTTCTCGCAAAATACTTGCCCCGAGAGATCCAAGGCCAGCCGACCATTGTCGTCCAAAATCAGCCGGGCGGTGGCGGGCTAACCGCCGCCAATCGTCTGGCGAATTCTATCCCCCGCGATGGGCTTAGTATTGCTGCAATCGGAAGAGGCATTCCACAACTCGCTCTTTTAAAAGAGCCTGGTATTCTTTTTGATCCATTGCAGCTCACGTGGCTCGGCAGTTTATCGGATTTTTCCCACGACGCGCACCTGCTGGTAGTTAATCAGAGTAGTAAAGTCAGGTCTACGGACGATGCGAAGCGCCTCTCTCTTCATCTGGGTGGTGGTGCGGCTGGATCCACAAACATCACCTTCGCGCGCCTCGCGCGTGATCTGTTTGGGTTCAATGTTGAGGTTGTTCGAGGCTTTCCGGGCTCAAATGATATATGGCTCGCTATGGAGAGAGGCGAAGTTGACGGCCAACTAGCTGACCTCAGCGGGATCATGACTGCACGGTCAGAGTCTTGGCGCGATGGTAAGTTGCGGCCACTCATTCAGTTTGGTAGGCGAGATCGACTGCCTTCACTTCAAGACGTTCCAACCGGCAGAGAGCTTGCGTCATCGATTGAAGACCTCGCTTTACTTCAATTTGCTGAAATACCGTTTTTTATGTCTCTGGCATTCGCGGCGCCGCCGGCTGTTCCTGATGAAAGAGCACAGAGCCTTCGTGCAGCCTTTATGAAAGTTGCAAGGGACCCTGAATTCGTTAAAGACATGTCTCGTGCAGGCATTGCGGTAGATGCTGTTGATGGCGATGCTGTTATGGCAGTGCTTGAAGCTGGTGCTTTGACCAGTGCCAAAGTTAAGGAGCGTTTCGCTCGGCTACTCAAAGATTGAGGATATGTTGCGCTCATCTAACACTACAACCATCAGCGCTATCAAGAGATCTTCGCCAACGTAAAGCCAGCCGACGCCTGCTTCTGCAGGGCCGCAGCAATTTTGAAACATCGCGAAAAGATAAAACGCCAGAATATCCAACATCGACCCTCGCAGCACCGCAAGATCGCCGCTTAATATCAACCCCAAGATGAATTCTAAACTCCGCTCATCTAAGCTGCCATCTGCGCCAAAGGTTCTGACGACGGGCAGTAGTCAGGCTACTTAAGTGGAGCGCACTACATCCGTTAGTTGCTTTTATCCTTGCTTTCGGCAGCGAATGGGTAGCATGAGGCTTCCCGCAATAACTCAAGAAAATATAAATAACAGTTTATTTAGAATCAGGCGTGTCTTGGAGTTTTCAGGCCCGATCAGGCTGTTTTGATTTCCAGATCGTTTGTCCGCCATCGACGCGCAGATCCGCACCTGTCACAAATGAAGCTTCATCGCTGGCCAGAAACAGAGCCGCATTTGCAACTTCAGCCACCGTGCCTGTGCGCCCTAAAACCTGCATGGGGCCGCGTAACTCATTGGATTTCTCGCGCGTGCCGAAGCGACGCAAAACTCGATCCGTGTCGATGGGGCCCGGCGAGATCGAATTGCAGCGAATGTTTTCATGCCCATAATCCAGAGCGATGACGCGCGTCATGTGATGAATGGCAGCCTTGGTCGTGCAATAGCCGATGCGCCCATGCAGCGCATAGTGACCGTGGCTTGAGGCAATATTGACAATCGAGCCACCTTGCCCTGAGGCGCGCATACTGGGGATGGCATATTTGCACATCAGAAAATAACCAGTGAGATTGGTGCGCAATGTCCGTTCCCAATCTTCCAGCGACAGATTTTCGACATTCTTGTCAGGTGTCACGGCGACAGCACCATTCATCAGAGTGGTGACATGGCCAAAATGCGATTCTGCCGCCTTTATCGCGGCTTCGCATTGTGCGGGATCGTTGACATCAAGCACAAAGGCTGCAGCCGAGCCGCCATTGGCTTTGATGGAGGCGACAACAGTATCTGCCTGCGCCTTGCTAATATCTGCGATCAGCACTGATGCGCCTTCGCGCGCAAAAGTGCGGGCTACTTCACCGCCAATGCCACCACCGCCCCCGGTGATCACCGCGACTTTGTTCTTCATGCGTCCAGTCATTTGATGATCTCCCTATTCTTTTTCTTAGTTTTTGATCGGACCAAAAATCGAGCGGACCTTTTCAATGACGGGTTTGGGGCTTGCATACATGTCCGTGATCAGCGCACCGACTGCCTCGCCTTTTAGAGGCGTGATCGGCATGCGCATATTTTGTGCTTCTTCCAGCAAAGCTTTGTCCTGCAGAGCTTCGTTGAAGCCCTTGCGGATCACAGCGACGCGTTCTGCTGGCACTGCTTTGGGCAAAATAAACGGATGCCCCATCAATAGGCCAGCCAAAGCCAGTTTGAGCACGCGTCGCTCCTCATCGGTTTTGGCAAAATCATAGAGCAGGGGCACATCGGGGAGATCAGGTGATTTCTCGAGCGCAATTTGCACGATGATTGACACTTTCTTGTCGCGCAGCCAATCAGATTTACCAGCCACCAGCGAGGAATAGTAAAGGCCCGCGGAACCCTGCACCTCACCGCGCTCCATGGCAAGATAGACAGGCGGTTGACCTGTATAGCCTTCAACAATTTTGAATTTCGTGTCGAACAGTGAATTCATCATGCGTGCGTAAATGGAATTGGTGGCTGTTGCGCCAGATGATCCGACAATCACCGTCTGCTGGCGCATATCGTCAAAAGTTTTGATCGGTGTTGGATTTTGCAATATGGTTACGGCCACTTCTTTGGCCATTGAGCCGATCCAATTGACAACGGGTGGTGCAAACGGGCCATTGGCAGGCGCGCCCAGCATCGGCTCATAGCCAATACCTGAGGGCATGGCGCCCCAATATGACCCATCTTTGGGGGCCACATTGACGATGTAATCAAGTGCTTTCAGCCCGCCAGCACCGGGCATGTTTTGCACAACAATGGAAGGTTTGCCAGGCAGATAGGGGCCAATGTGGCGCGCCAGTAGCCGCGCATAAGTGTCATAGCCACCCCCCACATCAGAGGCGACCACCATGAACACCTGATTGCCTTTGAATGGGGATGATTGGGCTGATGCCAAGTTTGAGGTTTCGAGCCACAAAGTTGCGACTAAAACCGCTCTCCCTAAAAAGCGCATGATGCTCCCTTGGCTGCCTATCATGCCATCCTCCCCATGTTTGTTTCCGAGACGACTCGTTGGATGGTCGAACGTCGAATTTGATGGGCGCCTTGTGCCGCGCCTCATTAAGCAAAGTCTGCGGTTTCTAGCGGGGATTGGCAAGGGGGTGTTCAATGGGGGCTGCAACTGGGAGCTTTTGTGTTCGTGGCCACAAAGAATGCGTCGCCCAATAATAAGGTTAGATCGCGCTCTAGTATTTGGTATTTTGAAAACAATTGGACCATGTTGATGCGGGTACCTCACTGAACGGAGCAGACGATCCGTTATCGTTTTTTTCTTGTTGGGTGCCACGATGTGCCACCCATGCGTGACCCGCGCTGCCACACCTGCTCGCCAGCTTTTTGGCGCTTGAGGTTCTAGGGATCATCTTGGATCCTACGTCATGTCGACGAGACCAAAGCTCTCCTTAAATCACAACCGCAAATCTGGGACAGAGGTGCTGACGGGGAACACCTCAGGATGGACCAGTTCAATAGGAGTGGATCAAGCCAGAGTTTATCTAGGGAATGTCCGAATAAATCTATCTCCTAGAAAAGGACACCAGCATTTCCTTTGGCGATAAATTTTCTTAGGGGGATTTACCGCAGCATTGAGACGCGCAATACTTTCTAAATAAAATAAAACGGGAGGAAGACATGGGCATTGAAAAACTCCTGATCGCCGCAGTCGTGGCTTGCATTGGCGGCAGCGCAGCTCATGCCTTGGAATGGCGTTCCCTTGACGACGTCAAAAAGATGGTTCTGGAACGGGCGGGCAAACGAGGTGTGTTCGCCGAGGTCAAACGCAGCGATGTCGAGCAAATCCTCAATAATATCAAGACACTTGACCGGGATGAATGGGCGAGAGAGTGGTGTCGGTCCGGTCTGAAATACGAGGCCGAGGGCGACGCCTTGGTGAAGGGCAACGCCAACCGCCGGGAGATCGCGGAAGTCTATCATCTAGCCTTCAATTATTGCATGCTTGGCCGGTATCCGGTCGCGACCTCTGCGGGCAAGAAAGAAGCCTATCAGCATTCCGTGAGGCAATATCGAAAGGCAGGGGAGTATCTGGACCCGCCTTTGAAAATCGTCGAAATTCCATTCGAAGGAAAGAAGTTGGTGGGCTATCTGCGTCTGCCGCCGAATGTCGAAAAGCCGCCTGTCGTGATGAATTGGGGGGGCGTTGATGGCTGGAAAGAAGGTCGTGAACGGCCCAACCAGCGCATCCTGAAACAGGGCATAGCCACCTTCACCGTCGATTTGCCGGGCACCGGTGAAAGTCCGGTCCTCTATGGCGATGCGGCCGCGCAACGGGCCTATTCCACTTTCATTGACCATCTGGTCGCCCGAACAGATCTGGATGGATCGCGCATTGCAGTATGGGGCGGAAGTTTTGGCGGATACTGGGCGGCGCGCCTTGCCTATACCGAGGCGAGCCGTATCAAAGGCGCAGTCTTCCAGGGTGGCAGCGTTCATCTGGGCTATGAAAGAAAGTGGCTGGTGCCCGCCTTTACAACAGGTGGCGCGACCTATCTTTTCGGCGCAGGCAGTCTGTTGGAGGCCCGCAACGCCTCAATGGGTCTGAAAACCATGGAGGAGTTTCTGGATGCGGCGCCAAAGCTGTCGCTTGTCGCGCTGGGTCTCATCGACAAGCCGTCAGCGCCCATCCTTGGCGTGAATGGGAAATTTGATGATCAGGCGCCGGTCGAAGACATCTATTTTCTGATGGAGCATGGAAGCCCCAAGGAAGCGCGCATTTATTCCAACGGATTTCATATGGGCGCCACGCCGGGTCTGCCCGAAGATGAAATCGGCAATATGATCACCGATTGGCTGAAGCAAAAATTGAGGAAATAGCCGTTTCTTCGATTTGTTACGAAAAGCATTTTTCCTGACGATACAAGACGAGGATTATCGCGTAGAGGCGCGCAAACTCGACATTGATGACAGCCCGGTCGAGCATGAAGAGATAGAAGCTTTCCTCAGAAAAGCAAAGACCACACCAAAGCCCGTGACCGAAGCCTTTCAGCGCGTCATTACGCGATAAATTTTCACATGCGTCCTAAATCTTTTGCTCACAAGAGGCACATTATGATGAAGCCCATGACCAAAGGTTTTCTATCTGCTTTGTTTTGCGCGCTCCCTGTAAGCGCGGCCTTAGCCGATGCAGTTGAGAATTTTTATCGTGGCAAACAAATGCAATTCATCATTCGCACGGCAGTAGGTGGTGATTACGACCAATATTCAAGATTGATTGCGCGCAATATGTCCCGCCACATTCCGGGACACCCAACAATTATTCCCATCAATATGCCCGGCGGTGGCGGGATCACAGCCGCCAATTTCGTCGGTCAATCTGCGCCCAAAGATGGCACTGTTCTTACCATGGTGAGCCAAGGCCTGCCAATTGATCAAGCGCTTGGCCTTAATAAAAGCCTGAGGGTTGATCTGCGGGAGTTTAACTGGATCGGTAATGTGGTGAATGCAAACCAATTACTGGTTGTCTGGCACACATCACCCATCCGCTCCATCGAAGATGCAAAAAAGCGCGAAACAACCATTGGGGCAACGGGCGCCGGATCAGTTTCATCGCAACTCCCCTCTTTCTATAATTATGTTTTGAAAACACGTTTCAAAATCATCATGGGCTATCAATCAGGTCAGGAAATTGACCTCTCGATGGAGCGCGGCGAAGTAGAAGGGCGCGGCACGAATACTTATACAGGCTATATGGCCTCAAAGCCGCATTATCTGTCGCGCAAGCTGATCATTCCCCTAGTGCAAGTGGGTAGTCAGCGCGAGGCCGAATTACCAAATGTGCCGCTGCTGACAGAATTGGATGTGCCAGCGCAAGATCGTCCGCTTCTAGAATTTATTTCCAAAGCCATCACGGTCGGTCGCCCCGTTGCTACAACACCTCAGGTGCCCAAAGAACGCGTCGATGCCCTGCGCGCAGCCTTCGATAAGACTTTGCTAGATCCCATCTTCATTGAAGAGGCACGCCGCGAAAATGCAGAAATACGCCCTATGAATGGCGTCACACTCGCCCAAGTTATTCATGAGCTGATTGATACACCTGCACCCATCCGCAATCGCATCAAAGAAGCGATTGAAGATCGCAGCACGCCAAGCCCAAACGCGGAGACAAAATAAGGAGGTCCGAAAAAAATAAATCTTTGTCCTCTATTCATAGTCACACCTCTACCCATTAGCTCGGTTTGACTGAGATTCTCCTTAATTGTCCCTACTGGAAAATAGCGCGAACGCGATTAACGACATTCGCAGGCATTTTCTCGATATTTTCAATGGCGATGTCCATTTCTTGTGCATTGACAGGATTGATGTCGAGGCTAACTTTTGCTGCATCTGCAAGAAACGCCGGATCCTTCATCGTCGCATCGAACGCATTTCGAAGAGCAAGAACCCGCTCGGGGGGGACGTCAGGGGGGAGAGCGTAAGGCCGCGCAAGTACGAATTTCGTGGCAATAAATTCAAATAACTGACGCGTTTCACTATCGGGCGCAATTTCTATTGCCGTTGGAACATCAGGCAAGTCAGATGCTCTGCTTGCGCCAAACTGCAAAAGGATATTCACTTTACCGCTCGTGACCCAATCTTTCCGGGTCGCCATGAGTGTAGAATGCGCTGTGCTTATGCCGTGTACCTCCCCACGTTCAGCAGCCAAAAATACATCGGTGGGACCTTTGTATCCGAGTACGATCTCGATATTTGTTCCAAAGACATTATTGACGATAGAGGGAAGCGTGTGATTATCGGCACCGACCGATGTTCCTCCCATAATCACCTTGGCTCCCTTGAGGCCGGCAACCGACTGGATTCCCGTTGTATGCCATACCCACATCACCTGTGGCTCCTGAACCGGCGAGCCCAACCAATTAATGCGTCGAAGGTCAAATTGAATGCTGCCACCTTGCTGGGAAATCAATTTCAGTCTCGGCTCCAGCAGTATGTTGTTGAGCGGAGCACCGATAACCGTTCCATCTCGCGGTGAACGATTGTAAAGAAAGTTCATCATAATCACGCTGGATGCTCCTGGCATGTTCTCGACCTTAATCGTCGGATTTCCAGGGATATGCCTGACGATGTGCGCTGCTAGCACGCGTCCTGTTAAATCATAAGAAACTCCCGTGTTGCCTCCGATCAATAATTGAATTTGCTTGCCCTTGTAGAAGTCAGCGACAGTGTCTGGATAAGCCTCTTCATAGCTCAAAAGCGATGCAGGAAAGACAATCGTAAAAATCAACAATCTGCGCTTGTTGGCTCTCATTTCTTTCAGGTTACAAGCTATTTGATGGTGCATTGCTTATGCCCCCAATGAGCGGTTCCTAAAAAAGTATATTTTCATCGACACCCGGCAGTGCGCGCCCGCAATTCGAGAAGAGGTGCGACGATGTCCAGCGTAGGCGTCGACAAATGCGCTTGCCGCGCCAGATCTTGTAGCACTAGATAAGCGCTATCAATCTCCATCACGCGTCCCTTTTCTAGATCTTGAAGCATTGAGGGTTTGTGGTTTGAAAGATTTGGATTTACGCGCTGTTTTTCAACGTCGAAAACTATTGAATCAAAACCATGTGCACGAGCGATCGCATACGCTTCCGATGCTAGACTGAGCTGAACGTTCTGAACCCCCGGCGTGGTCTGCACCTGCGCGATGGTTCCTCCCGTCAGCGCGCAAGTTGCGAAGTTACCCGATACGCTGAGAAATTTTTTCCACATCTCTAGCCGGATATCATCGCTCCATTCGAGATTAATATCGACAGGGCGTATTCCCCCGATTAACGCCGACGCTCTGGCCGACGTCTCTTTCATCGCTGCTCCAACGATGAACCGCCCATCATGGCGGGTTGCCTCAATAATTCCCGGCTCGCGGATTTCCCCGCCGGAGATACAGACTATCCCCAGTGCGCGTTCTGGAGCGACGCTTGAGTGAAGCGCACCGTTCGGGTCGAGCCGCTTTGTATCGATCGTAATACCCCTAGAAGAAAATCCGTCACCGTAGAACCAGAAGATTCCATTGACAGCGAAAGCAACAAGAGTGTGGTCTCCGATGAGCGGGGAAATACATGCGGCTACTTCGGGTAGAGAAGGTGTCTTGGTTGCTACTATGACCAGATCCTGAACGCACAATTGTGCAGGGTCAGCTACAGCAATGGGCCAGGTTTTCTCGCTGCGCTCTTTTGTTCTTACGATCAGCCCGCGCCGCTGGAGAGCTTCAAGGTGGACGCCGCGGGCAATAACGGAGGTCTTATGCCCGGCCCGTTCTACGGCGCTGGCGAGTATGCCTCCAATTACACCCGCTCCATAGATGCAGATATTCATTGCCGCCCCTTTTTTTAATCTACGGAACTCGAACGGCTCTCCGAGAATTGGCTAGCCACCTGAGGTGATCCGATTTTTTGCTAGTTGAGCATTAGACTTGTAGCTAGCAGTGGAGTCGCCGGTATATCTAGTCCGGTTTCCGTAATTGGCCACTGTAGGACCTTTGATGGCAGCAGCTTACATTGTAGTGATGAGTGCCGCCTAATCATATTGTAGCCCTATCGTCAGGCCTTGATGATGATTTTTCGTCCTTAAGCGTGTACAAGCTCTCGCCATTCAGAAGCTCGTCGCGAACCTTCGGGTTGGATCTCTGCACCAACATGCGGCCCAAGACGTAATCGATACGCTGGTCATGATGCTTGCGGGCTAAGGTTGCGATCAGGCCCATGTACCCACAAATCGCGGCTGCACAGCGCCAATGGCCCGAACTACATCGGGTGGATCCATATTTAGGCCAAAAGGATCAGCCACGTCCGTGGCGTTACCAAGAGAGCCTAGTCAACGTGACGCCGGCCGTGGCCTACGTCGGCAGGTCGGCAGCCATTAAACGAAGAGATAGGTTGGTTAGGCGTTACACTTCGAATACGCTGGCTACAATTAATCAGTCATCCGGGCGGCAGCTTTCTTTTTTCAATGAGACGGTGCAGAGACGCACGCCTCGGACGGAGAACTAGGCCCAACACGGATGCCGCCAACCGGCGGAGGGAGATTCAAGATGGTTGTCGCTCGCCTGAAACCTATTAAATCCAAGCAGAACAGCGTCAGCGAAGTTGAGTGGCAAGCGCGCCTAGAACTAGCAGCCGCATACCGCCTCATCGCCCACTACGGGTGGACCCATCTCATCAATAATCACGCAACGCTTCGCGTGCCTGGAACAACTGATCAGTTTCTCATTAATCCGTATGGACTTCTCTACGAGCAAATCACCGCCTCAAACCTCATCAAGATCGATATCAACGGCAAGCTTCTGGAAGACACTCCCTATGAGGTCAATGAAGCTGGCTTTATCATTCACAGCGCCATTCATATGTCCCGTTTGGACCTTCATTGCGTCATTCACACGCACACAGTGGCAGGCCAAGCAGTCTCAGCTCTCGATTGTGGTCTTCTGCCATTGAACCAAGGATCGCTAAGATTCTATAATAGAGTTGGCTACCATGAACATGAGGGCATATCCCGTGATCTCGACGAGCGTGATCGCATCGTCGCCGATCTTGGACCCCATAAAGTGCTTATCCTGCGCAACCATGGCCTACTGACTGCTGGCATAAATGCCGCAGAGGCCTTCAATCTGATGTATCATTTGGAAAAGTCCTGCCAGACACAAATGATGGTCCTAGCTTCCAATCATCCCTACAGCATTGCGCCGCCGGAAATATGCGAAAAAGGCGCGCAGCAATTTCACCGAGGCAATCGCTCCTTGGGGCAGCGTGACTGGCCTGCATTGATGTCTCTTGTCGAGAAACTTTACCCGGACTTCGGGGAATAGGACTACACTAAACAAAAGACACGGGCGGAATGCGCGCTCGCGCATATGGCTTCAGGGGGATCGCCATGCGCAGGGATTGTTGGAGCATAATAGGCGCCGTCGTCATTCTGTCAGCGTTAGAATGCCGAGCCGTCGCACAGGATTTCTATCAGGGCAAAAGAATCTCGATGTCAACGCATGTCGCGCCTGGCGACGGCTACGACACCTACTTGCGCCTGCTGGCGCGCCACTTCAATCGTCATATTTCCGGAAATCCCACAATAGTGGTTGTCAACCAGCCTGGCGCCGGCGGGTTGATGTCAATAAACTACGCGGCGAAGCGCGCACCCCAGGATGGGACGTGGCTGGCGCTTGTTAGCCAGGGGCTCTATCTACACGAGACGCTAGAAAAACCAGGCCTTGAGGCATCCCTGCGCGACTTCAAGTGGATCGGCAATTTAAACAGTTCTGCTAACGTCACGGCGACTTGGCGATTATCCGGCGTAAAAACCATTCAAGACGCAATGAAGAAGGAAGTTACTGTCGGTTCCACCGGCGCAGGGGCGATCACATCTATAGTTCCGGCAGTAATGAACTCGATACTAGGCACGAAGTTCAAGATTATCTATGGCTATCAAGGTGGAGCCGCACAAAATATTGCCATGGAGCGGGGTGAACTTGATGGCCGCAGCGTGAACACCTGGGACGGCTATAAGGCGCTGCAACCCCACGCCATAGCAAACGGCGACCTGCATATCCTCGTACAAATTTCGATGCACAAGGAGCCCGATCTTCCTCATGTCCCGCGGCTGATCGATCTCGTCCAAGGCAATTCTGACGAGGAGGCAATTGCGCGCTTTCTGACGCTTGGCATGAGTATTTCACGCTCTATTGCAGCGCCGCCGGGCACGCCGTCCGACCGGGTGGATGCGCTTCGCGACGCTTTTGACAAGACGATGACCGATTCCCTGTTCATGGCGGACGCGCAGAACCTTGGCGCTGAGGTAAGCCCAGCTTCAGGGAAGCATGTTCAACAGGTTGTTGAAGAAATCGTCGGGGCGCCACTCGCTTTTCGTTTAAAATTTGCAGAGGCTGCCCGGGAATAATCGATACAATTACGATGAGTTACACCGCTTTAGTTTGGATTTCACTATTTCACAAACACTCGTATGTCTTGTTTCCTCTGTTGTTGTGTGCAGTGGCCAGCCCCCCTGATGAGCGGTCAATTTCCACGCCACATTACACGCCGTAGCCGCTAGAGCGGACAGTTACAGAGCAAGTCTGACAACGACAGCAGAAGATCTCCTCTTTCGGTGATCACGGGAGTTCACACATGATGAAACCTCTAAAGATACTTTTTCTTTGTAGTATTGCAATACTGTCGCCTCCGGCGCTTGCGCAGGAACGAGAGATGATAATGCCGGTGCCAGCCTCCGCCTATTCTCAGGCAGTGAAGACCACGGGGGGCGTGCTAGTGTTTCTCGCCGGTATCGGTCCGACCGACGAGAAGGGCAATTTAGTGGCGCCCGGAGATTTCGCCGGCCAAATCAAGCAAACTTGGAAGAATATCGATCAGGCTATGGCCAAAGCCGGTGGCACGCTGGAGGATATCGTCACCATGACCGTATTCACGACTGAGCGGCGATGGGGCGAGACCTTTACCGATATGCGCAAGGACGTCTTCAAGAAGGGCTATCCGTCGAGCGCCTTTATGGAAGCCGCCAAGTTGCTTACGCCCGGCGCCTTTATCGAAATTCGCGCCGTCGCGATGATCAAGCAATGAACGAAGGAGACAATTTGATGCGTGCAATTCATCTTTCAATTCTTCCGTTGCTCTTCGCAAGCAGCCTAGCCGCCCAAGAGTTGAAGCTAGACCTGAAGAAGGACTATATCGATCCTGTAGAAGCGACCGCGTCGTCGACCATCGTCAAGGTGAAAGGCGGCAGCCTGCTGTTCCTTGCCGGCCATACGGCGAGCCTGCCAGATCGCAACGCAGACCTCGGTAATTTCGATGCGCAAGCCAAGAACACGATGAATAAGATCAAGGCGACGCTCGAAAAGGCCGGGGGGGCGTTTGACGATATCGTCAGCCTCTCCGTCTACGTGACGGATCTGCGTTATGTCCCGCAATTCACCAAACTAGCTAAAGAGCTGTTCAAAAACGGCTACCCCGCGACCACATTCGTCGAAGTGGTTCATCTTGCCCGGCCTGATTCGCTCTTGGAAATTCAGCCAATCGCGGTTTTGAAGTAATGCGACTGCCAATGGGCTCAATCGTCTCAAAAGGCTCGCAAGTCATTATCAGGGGAGATCCCGTTGCTAGATTCGGGGTAGCGAATTGAGGCCCGAATGCGCTGGGATCATAGCAATTACAAAACGACCAAATGCCATCTAGCCTAAGATGGATACACTTCAGACTTACAGCAATCAGTAAAAAATGGCGAGATTAACCATATCAGCTAGACCTTGTAAGAATAATGAACAGGAATCCACCGGCTGACACTTTTATTCCCGGACATGGCCCCCTAAATCCGGGACGCGGCGTCGCAAATCTTGAAGAACAAAATCATTATTTCGTGGCGACGCGTGATCGACCCTCGCTTCGTATGGCGCAAGGGGACGACCTCGAGACAAATCGCAAGACCTTCGATCCTCCCAAAAGAATTTTCTTTCTACAAGCGCACGGAACGGTTGAGTAATTTTCTGAATCACTTCTTCCATCAAAATAAAAACGAGGTGACTAAACCACGCCCAGTGAGCCCCTCTATCCGTGTTAGAAGTTCAGTCCCCACTAATCTCTTTGGCGCGAGCTATTACCTCCGTTGATGCGCCATATATTTCTTGTAATGCCTTCTCTGCGTCATCACCACGCATCGGACCGATGATGGACAGATTCTGTTTGTCTGCATCCGCAAGGAAAGCAGCACTTTTTAATGTATCCAAAAAGGCTGTTCGAAGAACCTCTACTCGGTCAGGCGGAACATCTTTGGAGACGATAAACGGACGGCCGAAATCATTTGCTGCACCCAGCAAGCTCAATACCGAACGCTGTACGTCATCTGAAACAAGATCTAATGCAAACGGAATTGTACTATCCATTCCCGGAGCCAAGTCGCGTGAAAATCGAATAACTGGTGTTAACTTTTTTTCGCGTAGCCAATCCGCGGGGATGCTCGTCCACGCGCCGCAATCACCATCTAACTCGCCGCGTTCTATTGCAATTCTTTTCTCGCCACTCCCAGAATAGCCGAGGACCTGATGGACGCGAAGTCCGAATATATCCCCCAGAATTCTCTGCTCAACGTAGGCAGCCGAGCCCGTGCCGGTTTCGCCAAACACTATCCGCTCAATGTTCCTTAGTGCGTCCAGCGAGGTCTCCTTAATCCGCGGGTTCCAGACATAACATACTCGTACATCACGACTCATTGTCCCAATCCAACGAAAATCAGTGAGGCGTATTTTTACTTTTTCTGGACCGGTTAGAGATTGTGTAATCAGGCCCGGATTGAAGATAGTAACGATAGTTCCATCTTTAGGAACGCCCGATTCAAGATATTGCACCGCGCGCAAGGTTGCCGCCCCAGGCATATTCATCACAATTACATCCGGTCTTCCAGTTACATGGGTCGCAAAATGGCGAGCAAAGGTTCTTATGTAGCTGTCATAGCCACCGCCCGGAGCATAACCAACAACCAACCGGATGGACTTGCCTGAATAAAACGAATCTGACTGAGCGAATGTTGCTGATACCGTGGAAGCATGCATGACGCAGCAGATAACTGAAATTAAGACTTTCTTGTTCAGGGTCGGCATCGCGCTCTCCTCATAGGAAGGGATGGGTCCTCTTTCGATTATACATCCACAAGAGAGGCCTTATTTGCATTCGGCGCCATATCCCATTTCTTGATGTCGATCTCGTATCCTTTGGTGAAAGATATATCGATGCGATTATCTTCTGGATCGCGCGCCCTGTAATCTTCATATGGTCGATCAGGCCTTGCAGCGATGGGAACTATTTTCTTCAAGGCAGGCACAAGCTTAGCCACTTCATCGACAAGAAATCCAAAATGATTTATGCCATACCGAGCTTCATGACCGATGTTGTCATTGTAGAATGGGTGTATGGCGAGGTTGGTGTGCCCATCGCCGAGGAACCTGTTTGGACGCCCGCGATCACGCCATTTTTGCGTGCTCAAAACCTCACGAAAGCCGAAGACCTTCATGTAAAAATCGCCAATGTTTCCGGGCCGGAGTGCATTATAGGCGATATGCCTCATACGGGGCAGACGATCCTCCAGGGTCTTGACGCCAAAGCCGTCATTTGAAACGGACACAGGTATGCATTCGGGATCAAAGATCCGAAACTTGCCACAATGTAGCCCACCTTCTTCTTGAATGATCAGCCCGTCAGGATTGAATCTCAGATAAGATTCTTTCAATTTTTCTAGATCATCCACCTCGATTCCCAGATGGTGAAGACCTACCTCCATTCTTGGCTCGCCAAGTTCAGTGCGGAATTGAAAAAATGTTAGGTTCATGAATCCGTCTGTTAAGGAAATGTCACCTTTGGTGGATCGTCCCATCTCCTTAAGTTGAAAAAAATGCTTATAAAAATGTGCAATTTTTTCTGCGTCTGTACAGAGAAATGCGAGATAGCGGATTCTTGCCATATTTCTATACCTCGATATTTAGATGCTTTGAAATTTAACGTTTTTTCTTTTATGAATTTACTAGACGCGCAAATGATGCAATGCGCTCTTCAACAAGCTGCGGTTGATCCCACTGAAGAATATGGTGACAGTTTTCAAATAACTCAAAGTCCAGATATGGATAGCGTTGTCTAGCAATTTGAATTCGCTCGGCAGGACCTCCTCTGTCCTGCCGGCCGTAGATGAATTTGCAGGGTAGCCTGATTTCACTTAATTTCTGCCATAGCGGTACGCTTGGATTGCCTCCAGATGCTTGGACACGCGATTTTGCGTTGGTGAAGTTTGCACCAATACATCCCGAATAGTACTCGCTAAGAAATTCCTCCGTTATTAACTTGTGGTCATGTAGATTCGCCTTCAGCAGAGTTCTGACATTTTCCATTGTTGGTTCGGAGCCTGCTACGACTGGATCGATCTCTTTTTTTGCCGCCGCGTTCGGAGGCAAGAGGCTGCCAGTACCAAGCACGATCAGTGCGGAGAACTCCTCCGGATTTGAAAGTCCTGCCCCGACCACCAATTGGCCGCCTTGCGAGTGCCCGACGAGGACGGGTCGGTTCAACGCGAGCTTATTGACGATGCGCCTTAGAAATTGCTCGCGATAAGAAAGCGTAAAATTCGGGGGCGGATCGCTGTGACCGAATCCTGGCTGGTCATAAGCGATAACGCGGAACCCGTGGCTAGCGATCGGAGCCAAATTTTGCAGCCACATCGCTCCCGAAAAACCGAGCGTTCCTCCGTGCACTAGAAGAACGCTCGGCCCCTGTCCCTCCTCAAAACAGCGAACCCGTAGGCCATCAACTTCCAGAGCTGTTTCGATCATTTGGTTCGTTCCTAACGGAATACCTTGAGGCGTCGTGAATATTAGTTTGGTTTCCGATTTCTAGGCCGCTTGTGCATTAACCCAGACCCCGTCATCGACTTCCCAGCCTTTGGTTTCGCCTATATCGATCTTGTTACCGTCTGGATCCTCCACGCGAGAGTCTTCATATGGCCGATTATCCGGTCGAGGTGCAGCATGATACTGGCGCCCTATTTCAGCTGTGATTTTTTTCCAGTCGCGTACCATAAAGCCGATATGGTTGACGCCATAGCAGCCCTCGTGCCCTGCATAATCGGCGTAGAATGAATGTATAGCTAGATTAACGGTTCCATCGCCCATGAATCTGTTTGGGCGACCGACCTCAACACGATGGGCATTGGCCTTTGAGAGCGGCCTGATGCCGAACACTGTTTGATAGAAAGACATCACCTCGGACGGGTAAAAGGCATTCAGCGCCACGTGGAGGAGACGGGGCATTCGCGGCTCGTTGCTTTTTACCCCGAAACCGCTCTCCGACACGCTGATAGGCATAAATTCCGGGTCATGGATGCGGATGCTACCGTAGTGTGGCCCCTCCGGTTCATCTACAATGATCCCACGCGGGTTAAATGCAAGGTACCGCTTTTTGAGTTCCTCGATGCTGTCAACTTGAAGACCCAAACGATTGAATCCGATATTCATGCGGGGTTCAAACTCACGCAACGCAAGGCGGCGCTTGAAAATCGTAAGATTAAAGTATCCATCAGTAAGAGAGATATCTCCGTCATTAGAAATCGCAAGTTCGGTCATGCCAAAATACGCTTTGTAGAAAAGCGATACATGCTCGGGCTGATCACTAGTTAGGGCAATGTAGCGGATCTTCCCCATTTTGAACTCCTTGGCGTGGTGATTGAGGTTTCTCGTAAGCAGTGCGGATAGATTAGCGGGGTGCAGGCGCAGCAGGTTGGCCCGGAGGCTTCATTGCTTCGGCAGCCATCCGCACAATCTCGGGGGGAGCCAAATGGAGCTTGTCGACTATTCGCTTCATCTCGGCGCCGGTCATCGGGCTAACTTCAAGATTTTGGCGCTCGATCTCGCCACGGAATTCGGCGTCAGACATCGTCTCGTCGAAGGATTTCCGAAGCAACGCGAGGCGATCACTCGGAAGATTTGGGGGGCCCGCAAAGGGCCGGGTCAACAAGCCTTGCGACAGTACGAGCTCAAGTGCTTGTTTTTTCGCATTATCGGTGGTGAGTTCAAGTGCTGTGGGGACATTCGGCAAACGCATGTCGCGTTCCAAGCCTAAGCCTACTAAAACTCGGACCTTCCCCTCCTCGACCCAATTTGCGCCGCTGGTCGAGAGGCTCGACCAAGACCACGCGCAGCGTCCACTGATTTCACCCCTTTCCAGGGCCAGATGCATCGCGGCCCCGCCGGGGTAGCCCGCAATGACCCGAAATCTGGTCCCGAGGATCGCATTCAAAGCGAACGGTACTGTAGCAGTGGACGAATCTGCTCCTGTTGCGCCTACAATCAGAGGCCTGGTGAAGAGGTCCTTTGTCCCCTCGACCTCGGACGTATGCCACGCCCCGCAGAAACTGGGAGAACTCTCAGCGTTCCCAATCCAGTTCAGGTCCTTAGGTTCGAACCGCGCCTTCGTTTCACCGAACAGTGTGATGGTTGGAATTTCCCGGCCAAGCGCCGCGATTTCACTGCCGTCACGTGGCGCCGAGTGGAAAAGGTAGTTCGCTGCGGTCAGACTGCCGGCGCCCGGCATGTTCCGGACAACAAAATTCGCCCCAGGAGGCAAATATTTCGGCATGTATCGCGCAACGACACGTCCGTACGTATCGTACCCGCCTCCCGGTGGGTATCCAATTAAGAACACCAACTGCTTGTCTCGGTAAAATGCTTGAGCGTCGATCAAACCCTGTGCTGAAGCAATACCTGCAGTTAACGCAAGCAAAAGTGCAGCAAGTTGCGCGGAAGAACGGAATCTTCGACTCATGTGCGCTTCCTCTACTAAAGCCTCTCTGCGTGCCCTATTCGAAGCCTAATCCCCAGGAACGGGTCCGTAAACGAACAGAATTTTCGAACGACACACTGATCGGCCCCCATCGACGGGTCCACTTTCAAACTTAGTTCAAATTCGGCTTTGACGCTAGCGCGGTCGGCGGAGCTGGTCCGGGTTGCGGAGCCGACCGCGCGGCCAA
>CANJVX010000043.1 GCA_947478405.1 Beijerinckiaceae bacterium
CGGCGCACAGGCTCGAGAACGATTTCCGCATCAACCTTCACTTGCGCGAGCTGTTCGGCGACAAGGAAGCGGTAATCCGTATTGGTGATGACGATAGGGCGCGCGAATTGAGCAGCGCCCGCCAGCATCAGAGCCGTGCTCTGAAAGGTCGAGAGCGGCCCCGTGAGCTGCAGGAATTGCTTGGGAAAGCTTTCCCGCGATTCCGGCCACATGCGTGTTCCAGAGCCACCGCACATGATGATCGGAAAGATAGTCGCCATGATACCCGTCGCCTCGCGTTTAAATTGTGCTTAAGTCATAGCACAGCCCACGCCTCGGCGTCAGGCCTGTGTTTTCTGGTAGTCCTTAATGTCCGAGAAGATGATCTGGGGCCATTTCTCCTGCTCATAGCGTAGCGACCAGGCCGAGGGGGCCAAAAACACCGGCGCCCCATCGAGATCCTCGGCAATGGAGGAGCCAAAGGCTCGGCGGAACTTCTCAAGTTCCGTCCCATCCTCAGCTGTCACCCAACGACATAATTCGAAACGGGAGGGCTCGAAGGAGACTGGCAGGCCATATTCGGCCTGCAGGCGCTCGGACAGAACATCAAGCTGCAAGGCCCCAACGACACCGACAATCGCGCCCGAGCCATCGGTGGGCACGAAGACTTGCACGACACCCTCTTCGGCCATTTGCTGCAACGCCTCGCGCAATTTCTTGGCCTTCATTGCATCGCCGAGTTTAACGCGACGCAAAATTTCCGGCGCAAAACTTGGCACGCCGCGGAAGACAATATCTTCGCCCTCCGTCAGCGTATCGCCAATGCGCAACGTGCCATGATTGGGAATACCCACCACATCGCCCGCATAGGCTTCATCAGCAATGGCGCGTTCCTGCGCGAAAAAGAATTGCGGCGCGTTCAGCGCCATCGGCTTGCCCGTGCGTACAAGCTTGACCTTCATGCCGCGCGTAAGCTTGCCTGCGCAGACACGCATGAAGGCGATCCGGTCACGATGATTGGGATCCATATTCGCTTGGATTTTGAACACGAATCCGCTCATCTTCGCCTCACGCGGTTCGACCGTGCGGGTGGAAGCTTCCAGCGCGCGCGGAGGGGGCGCAAATTCACCCAAACCGTCAATGAGATCTTGCACGCCAAAGGTGCGCAAAGCCGAGCCCCAGTAAACAGGCGTCAGATGGCCTTCGAGAAAAGCCTTTTCATCAAAGGGTTTCAGCGCATCAACTGCAAGTGATAGCTCTTCAACAAAAGTCTTGCGCTCATGTTCGGGCAGTAGCGCGGCAATGCTGGGATCATCAGGTCCTGTGACATTGCGCGGGCCATCTTCGCTGTCGATCAAGCGTATCTGCGACTTGCGCAAATCATAAGTGCCCTTGAAGTCGCGGCCGCGACCGATAGGCCAAGTAACTGGTGCTGTATCGAGCGCCAGTGTTTTTTCAATCTCATCAAGAAGCTCAAATGGATCACGCGTCTCGCGATCGAGTTTGTTGATGAAAGTAACAATCGGAATGTCGCGCAAGCGGCAGACTTCAAACAATTTGCGCGTGCGCGCTTCAATACCCTTGGCAGCATCGATCACCATAATCGCCGAGTCGACAGCGGTGAGCGTGCGATAAGTATCTTCCGAAAAGTCTTCGTGGCCTGGCGTATCGAGCAAGTTAAAGACGTGGCCCGCATATTCGAAGGTCATCACCGAGGTGACAACCGAGATGCCACGCTCACGCTCAATTCCCATCCAGTCGGACCGTGTCTGGCGGCGATTGGCCTTGGCGCGCACTTCTCCCGCCAGCTGAATCGCACCGCCAAACAGAAGCAGCTTTTCAGTGAGCGTGGTCTTGCCGGCGTCAGGATGCGAGATGATCGCAAAAGTACGCCGCCGGCTGACAGGATCGGGACTGGCCATAGAAGCTTTCGAGGACTGACCGGCGCGAGCCTGCGCCAAAACGGAACCGGGCCGCGGTGTAACCCGGCCCGGCCTAAAAATCCATGTCCAAGGCCCGCCTATTCAGCCGGATGGGGACCGGCAGCCGCTGGCGCAGGCTGGGGGGCAAGACCCGCCTCCTTCTCACGATCATGGCTGTGGTCACGGGCGATGAACGTATAGACCGCCGGAGTGATGAAAAGCGTGAACAGCGTGCCGACCGCCATGCCCATGGCAATCACCAGGCCTATATCGAAGCGGCTACGCGCCCCGGCGCCCGAAGCCAAAATCAACGGGACCATGCCCACCACCATCGCAGCGGTGGTCATCAAGATCGGGCGCAGACGCACACCAGCGGCATGCTCAATCGCCTCACGCCGCCCATAGCCCTGCTCGACCTGCAGCTTGTTGGCAAATTCCACCATCAAAATGCCGTGCTTGGTGATGAGGCCAATCAGCGTCACAAGACCGATCTGCGTATAAATATTGATCGAGGCCGCCCCGACAACGCCCATGAGATTGAGCGGCAGCAGGGCGCCAAAGATCGAGGTGGGCAAGGCAATCAGAATGATCAGCGGATCGCGGAAGCTTTCAAACTGCGCCGCCAGCACCAAGAAGATGACAATCAGCGCGAAGATAAACGTCACCGTCAGCGCCGAGCCTTCCTGGACATATTGTCGGGCATCACCGTTGAAATCGTAAGTATAGCCCTCGGGGAAAATCTCTTTCGCCTTGTCGGTGAGGAAGTCGATCACTTCACCCAAAGTGCGCCCCGGGAAGGGCACGCCTGACAGGGTCGCCGAATTCAACTGCTGGAAAGCGGTGAGGGCATTGGGCTGCACAGTCGATGTCACATTTGCAATGGTCGACAGCGGCACCAGATCACCCGAACCCGTGCGGATCTGATAGCGCGTCAACCAGTCTTCGGTCGCGCGATATTGGCGCGGCACTTGCGGAATGACTTGATAGGACCGCCCATAAAGATTGAAGCGGTTGACGTAATTGCCACCGAGCAAAGTCGTGAGCGAAGCACCGACATCCTGCATGCGAATACCAAGCCGGTTCGCCTTGTCTGCATCAATGGAAAATTCCACCTGTGGCGTATCAAATTTCAAATCGCCGTCGACGAAAATGAACATGCCGCTTTCACGCGCTGCCGTCTGCACCCGATCAAGGACATTGGCGAGCGATTGATAATCGCTCGTTGAACGAATAATGAATTGCAGCGGCGGCCCGCCCGTAGAGCCAGGCAGTGCGGGCGGCGCAAAGGCCAGAACTTGCGCACCAGTAATGGAGGCGATGCGACCCTGTAATTCCTGCAAGACCTGCTTTTGGGAGCGCTTACGTTGCTCCCATGGCTTCAGCAGAAGACCAACAAACGCCTGACGCACGCTGCCCGAGCCATTGATGGTGAACACATGGCTTTTTTCAGGAATCGTATCGAGAATTTTATAAAGGGCATCGGTGGATTGTTCGAGATAATCCAGATTGCCATATTGCGGCGCCTTGACCAGCAAGAAGAGAATGCCCTGATCTTCTTCAGGCGCAAGCTCTTTTGGCGTCGAGGCATACATGACAGCTGTCAGCATCAAGACGCCCGCCAATACGAGGCCCGTCATCGCCCGGAAATCCAGCGAACGATGCAGACGCCGCTCATAGCGCTGGCGCAGATTGTCAAAAAGCTGATCCAGGAAGGCCACGAAACGATTATGGTCTTCTGCCGGCGGACGCAGCAATTTTGAACACATCATTGGCGAGAGTGTCAGCGCGATAAAGCCCGACACGATCACAGCGCCTGCCAATGTAAAAGCAAATTCGCGAAACAATGCGCCCGTAATACCACCCACAAATCCGATGGGGGCATAGACCGCAGCCAGCGTGATCGTCATGGAAATGACGGGCAAAGCAATTTCGCGCGCACCTTTCAGCGAGGCTTCAAAAGCCGTCATGCCTTCTTCCATGTGGCGATAGATATTTTCCACCACGACAATCGCATCGTCCACGACAAGCCCGATGGCTAGGACCAATGCGAGCAAGGTGAGCAGATTGATCGAATAACCCATCATCAACAAGGCAATCATGACGCCAATCAGCGACAGCGGAATGGTGACGACAGGCACCAAAGTCGAGCGGAAATTTCCCAAAAAGAGGAAGATCACGATGACAACGATCACCGCTGCTTCCAGCAACGTCTTGGCGACTTCATAGATAGAGGCGCGGATGAATTCTGTCGCGTCATAGGCGATGGCGGCCTCGATGCCGGTTGGCAATTGCCCCTGAATATCTGGGAAAGCCGCACGAACCTTGTCGATCATCGTCAGCGGATTGGCCGATGGCGTCGCATAGACACCAATGAAAACGGCTTTCAACCCATCAAATACCGAGGATGAATCAACAGACTGCGGACCAAGCTCAATTTCGGCAATGGAGGACAAACGGATCAGACTGTCGCCACGCGCAATAACAACAAGATCACCGAAGGCCTGTGTGCTCGACAAGGATGTCAGCGCATTGATGCTCGTCTGGGTAAATTCGCTTTTGATCTGACCCGCCGCAGAGACGAAATTATTGGCTGCCAGCGCGTCACGCACATTGGCGGGCGTCACGCCGCGCGCGGCCATGCGGTTGGGATCAAGCCAGATGCGCATGGCGAATGTTTGGCCACCGAGAATTTGCGCATTGCCAACACCATCAATCGTCTGCAGGCGCGGCTGTACGACGCGCGTCAGATAATCGGTAATCTGCGAGGCTGTGAGCACCTTGGAATTGAAGCTCATATACATGAGCGCATAGCCTTGGCCCGTCTGCTTGACGACAATCGGGTCATTGGCTTCGCGCGGCAGGACGGATCGAACCTGCTGCAGCTTGGTCAACACATCCGCAACAGCGCGGTCAGGATTGGCATTGAGGCGCAGGTTCAGTGTGACCAGCGAGGTGTTCTGCTGCGAATTTGAAATGATCGTGTCGATCCCTTCCGTGCTCGACACCGCCTGCTCGATGGGCACTGTAATAAAGCCCTTGATCAGATCGGCATTGGCGCCCGGATAGACCGTCGTGATGGTGATCGTTGTTTGCGATAATTCCGGATATTGCCGGATTTGCAGTTTGAACGCGGCCTGCAGGCCAACGAGCAAAATGAGCAGGCTGACAACGGTGGCCAGCACCGGTCGTCGAATGAAAATATCGGTAAAGGAGGTCATTTTTCGATCGCTCCCTTACTGGCGCGGCAATGTAGAGGGCTTCTGCAACCCGCCCGCATCATCAATGCGCACACGTGCATTGGGCTGCAGCTTGAGCTGCCCTTCGGTGACCACTCGCTCGCCCACCGACACACCTTCCACAATCGCGACGCGATCGCCGCGCTTATCACTTGTCTTGACCACGCGCCGTTCAACCATCATTGGCTGATCTGCGGGCGCTTGTGCGGTGCCGGCCACTACCGGTGCAGGCTTCACAACGAAAATCGTATCGCCATAGAGCGAATAAGTGATTGCAGTGCGCGGCAGCGTCACAACATCGACACCTACCCCGACGAGGAGCGCTATATTGGCAAACATTCCCGGGCGCAATTCACGCTCAGGATTAGGGACACGCGCACGCACAAGAATAGTGCGCGACTCAATGCTGACGCGTGCGTCAATCGACGTGACTTTACCGGGGAAGATTTTTCCCTCAAACGCATCGACCGTGATTTCAACAGGCTGACCGACAGCCACGCGGGCCAGTTCCTGTTCAGGCACAGGGAAATCAACATCAATCGGATCAAGCTGCTGCAGAGTCACGATGGACGTTCCCGGCTGCACATATTGCCCCGCATCAATCTTGCTCAATCCAAGACGGCCAGCAAAGGGCGCCGTCAGGGCCTTTTGCGCGATTAAAGCGCGTGTGCGGTCAGCGGCAGCAGCGGCCGAATCGCGCGCAGCCAAAGCTGAATCGACTTGCGCAGTGGCAGTGGAGCCGCCCGTAATGAGTTGGCGCTGCCGCTCAAGCGCGAGTTCAGTATTGCGCAGGGTGGCGAGATTGGATTTCAGATCTGCCTGCTCAACAGAATCGTCAATCTGCACAAGTAGCTGACCTTTTTGCGTATCCTGACCGGAGTCGAAATTGATGGTGCGCACGACGCCACCCACCTGCGGAGAAATGTCGATGCCCTGAACCGCGCGGAAAGTGCCGATAGCGGCGATGCGCGCCTGCCATGTCTCGGTCTTTGCCTCTGAGACAACAACCGCGGGCACGGGGCGCGGCGCATTGGCGATAAAGCCTTTAATGATCTGAGGCTTCACGATGAATTGGAAGACTGACAGCCCGACAATCAGGACAGCAAGACCAGCGGACACCGCGATAAAGGCTGTTTTACGTTGCATGAATCACCGTTTGACGGGGGGAGGAGCCCGCAGGAATTCGAATTGGGGAAGCCACCAACCTTCACGGTCTTTGGTGCGGCAGGTCCGTTTTTTACAAACGGCATAATCAAATTACGCCGCGCAAAACGAATGGATCAGAAGTGAACCAAATCAAGACCAGACGCAAGCGATTCTCATCAATACGGTTGGGTGCTGAGGTGCAATGTCGAGGCGCGCATTGCTCGCCAGAGGCGAAGCCATCCAGCGGCCTTTTCAGGGCCACGCCGAACAAGGCTTTGCGGGCAGAGACCGCTGCGGCCCAATAAAGATAGGCCCGACCGGGTCAATCACCCCCTGCCTAAACTCTAGGCACCCGCCGCTTTTGAAAGAGCAGCAGGCGAGCCCCCCTGCCCCATATCAAGCCAAAACATGACTTTGGTCGCAAAAACCTTCTGCCCACTGGCTAGGGAAGCGTGGCATTTCACTTGCTTGGCCTTTCCTGCAATACTTTGGTGAGTCAGGAGTGCGGTCATTGGCCAATGGGCGTTTTTTCGACGAGATGACGAAGCCTGATGGGCTGCCGCGAGATGTCTATCAGCGCGTGGCCCACTGGCTGGCCTCTGCCCCGCCCGAGCTTCTGGCCTCACGCCGCAGCCAGGCCGAACTCATGTTCCGCCGCATCGGCATCACCTTTGCCGTTTACGGCGATAAGGATTCAACCGAGCGCCTGATCCCCTTCGATATCGTCCCGCGTGTGTTGGGGCGCTCCGAATGGACGCGCCTTGAAGCAGGCCTCATTCAGCGCGTGAAAGTGCTGAACATGTTTCTGGCCGACCTCTACGGCAAAGGCGAGGTCATCAAGGCTGGCATCATTCCCGAAGACATTGTTCTCAACAACGAGCATTTCCGCCCCGAAATGCGTGGCGTGAAAGTGCCCCATGATGTCTATGTGCATATTTCGGGCATCGATATTGTGCGCGTGGATGACCATGATTTCTACGTGCTTGAAGATAATGCGCGCACGCCGTCTGGCGTCTCCTACATGCTGGAGAATCGCGAAGTCATGATGCGCTTGGTGCCGGAGCTGTTTGCCCAGCACCGCGTCGCGCCCGTTGAAAATTATCCCGATGCTTTGCTTTCAAGTCTGCGGTCCGTAGCGCCCAAACAAGCTGGCAGCGATCCGGTTTGCGTCTTGCTCACTCCGGGCATTTTCAATTCGGCCTATTATGAGCATTCCTTTCTGGCCGATAAATTGGGCGTGGAACTGGTCGAGGGCCGCGACCTTTTGGTCAAAGAAAATGTGGTCTATATGCGCACAACGCAGGGCCCGCAGCGCGTCGATGTTATCTATCGCCGCATCGATGATGATTTTCTCGATCCCCTTGCCTTCCGGCCAGATTCAGCTCTGGGCGTGCCAGGATTGATGAGTGCTTATCTCGCTGGCAATGTCACACTCGCCAATGCTGTTGGCACGGGTGTGGCGGATGACAAGGCCGTCTATACTTACATGCCCGAGATCATCAAATTTTATCTGGGCGAAGAACCGCTTTTGAAAAATGTGCCGACATGGCGCTGCCGTGAGCCCGACTCTTTAAAATATGTGCTCGATCACTTGCCTGAACTGGTGGTGAAAGAGGTCAATGGCTCAGGCGGCTATGGCATGTTGGTCGGACCACATGCGACGCGCGAACAGATCGCTGAATTTGCGACAAAGCTGAAGAATGATCCTGATGGCTTTATTGCGCAGCCCACACTCAATCTCTCGACATGTCCGGCCTCTTTTGAATCCGGCATCGGCGCACGCCATGTCGATCTGCGTCCCTTTGTTCTGTCGGGCGCCGATGGTGTGCGCGTCATTCCCGGCGGGCTCACGCGCGTGGCGATGAAAGAAGGCTCACTGGTTGTCAATTCCAGCCAAGGCGGGGGCACGAAAGACACATGGGTCATTGAAGATTTTCAGGGAGGGCTTGTCTGATGCTCTCACGCACCGCTGATAATCTCTACTGGCTCTCGCGCTATATGGAGCGCGCGGATTTTCTGGCGCGCATTATTGATGCCGCCCAACGCCTCGCAACGCTACCCACCGCCTATGGCGGCACGGGCTCTGAATGGGAAAGCACGCTGAATGCGGCTGGTGCGCTCGATGGTTATCGCGAGCATGTCGGCGCGGTGAATGAAACGAGCGCGATTTATTATCTCGCATTTGATCCGCAAAACTCGTCCTCCATTTGCAATTGTCTCGAATATGCCCGCACCAATGCGCGCGCTGTGCGCACCGCGCTGACGATTGAAATGTGGCAATCGATCAATGGCGCATGGCTGGAGATGAAGCGGTTTCAGGCCATTTTTGGAAAGCCCGGCACAATTGACCGGCTGGAACTTTCACGCTTTCTGGATTTTATACGAAAAGCCTCTCTTGACTTCGATGGCTCTGCGGAACGCACCATGCTGCGCAATGATGCACATTGGTTCTCGCGCCTTGGCCTCTATATGGAGCGCGCAGACACAACCGCGCGTATTCTGGATGTGAAATATAATGTTCTATTGCCCGCAACAGAACAGGTAGGCGGGTCACTGGATTATTTCCAATGGACCGCCATTTTGCGAGCTGTCTCGGCACTGACTGCGTATAATTGGGTCTACAAAGAAACGATCAAACCTTGGCTTGTGGCAGATCTCTTGATCCTGCGGCCAGAAATGCCGCGCTCCTTGCGCTCCTGCTATGATGATATTGCGCGCCTGCTCGACAATATCGGCCGTGCCTATGGCAGACCTGGCCCCTCACAAAGCAAAGCGCATAAAACCCTGCGCCTGCTTGAGACAATCAATATCGAACAGATTTTCGAGACGGGCCTGCATGAATTCCTGACGGAGTTCATTGAGAGCAACGACGCCCTGGGCGCTGCTATTGGCGGGCAATATCTCATCCATGTCGATGAGGGCACCACCGAAACACAGGCGCAATCGCAAGCCTGATTCGTCCTTGCGAGCAAAGCGAAGCAATCCAGAAGCCCCGCGTGAGGACTCTGGATTGCTTCGCCTCCGGCTCGCAATGACGGACCCCGCTTGCACCCTCCCCCTCGGAAGGATAACGTCACTCCATAAGCCATGGGGTGCTGCTGGATGGTCCGGCGGCTGAGATCATACCCATTGAACCTGATCCGGATAATGCCGGCGACAGGGACGGGCGGGCCGCACACGGCCATCTCCTCCTGAACGCTAGCGCCAACCGGCCGACGACGGAGGACGACACAAATGAACATCCAGCCAAAGTCCGGGACCATTGTGCCCGAAACCGTGACCACCGGCCCGCTGACCGGATCGAAGAAGGTCTATTACACGGTCCCCGGCCATCCCGATGTTCAGGTTCCCTTCCGCGAAATCTCGCTCTCAGATCCAAAAGAGCTGCCGGTGCGCGTCTATGATGCGTCCGGCCCTTATACCGAGACCGACATTGCTGTTGATCTGGCCAAAGGCCTGAAGCGCATCCGCGCGCCTTGGTTGGCGCGGCGCGCAAACCTGACAACTTATGCCGGCCGCGCTGTGAAGCCAGAAGACAATGGCGACGTGTCGCCCGAAAAGCTGGTCCCACCCTGCCCGGCCATCACCGCACCACTCGTTGGCAGCGCTGGTCACGTCACGCAATATGAATTCGCGCGCGCGGGCATCATCACCGAAGAAATGATCTATGCCGCACATCGTGAAAATCTCTGCCGTCAATCCATGCTGGCTGAAGCCCAGGACAAGCTCGCTGATGGCGAGAGCTTTGGTGCTGACATTCCTGCTTTCGTGACGGCCGAATTCGTGCGCGATGAAATCGCCCGCGGCCGCGCCATCATCCCGGCCAACATCAACCATCCGGAACTCGAGCCGATGGTCATCGGCCGCAACTTCCTTGTGAAGGTGAATGCCAATATCGGCAATTCGGCTGTCACATCATCCATGGCCGAAGAAGTCGAAAAGCTCGTCTGGTCGATCCGTTGGGGCGCGGACACCGTGATGGACCTCTCCACGGGCCGTAACATTCACAACATCCGCGACTGGATCATGCGCAATTCGCCCGTGCCGATCGGCACGGTGCCGATCTATCAGGCGCTCGAAAAGGTCGATGGCGACCCCATCAAGCTGACATGGGAAGTGTTCCGCGACACGCTCATCGAACAGGCCGAACAGGGCGTCGATTATTTCACCATTCATGCGGGCGTGCGTCTGGCTTATGTGCCGCTCACCGCCAAGCGCACCACGGGCATTGTCTCGCGCGGTGGCTCGATCATGGCGCGCTGGTGCTTGGCGCATCATCAGGAAAGCTTCCTCTACACGCATTTCGACGAGATCTGCGACATCATGCGCAAATATGACGTCTCCTTCTCGCTGGGTGATGGCTTGCGTCCGGGTTCGATTGCTGATGCCAATGATGCTGCGCAATTTGCAGAACTCGAGACGCTGGGCGAACTGACCAAGCGCGCTTGGGAAAAGGGCTGCCAGGTCATGATCGAAGGCCCCGGCCATGTGCCGATGCACAAGATCAAAATCAATATGGAAAAACAGCTGAAGGAATGCCACGAGGCCCCCTTCTACACACTCGGGCCGCTAACCACCGACATTGCACCGGGCTATGACCACATTACGTCGGGCATTGGCGCGGCGATGATCGGCTGGTTCGGTTGCGCCATGCTTTGCTATGTCACACCGAAAGAGCATCTCGGCCTGCCGGATCGTGATGATGTGAAAATCGGCGTCATCACCTATCGCATTGCAGCTCACGCAGCTGACTTGGCCAAAGGCCATCCGGCAGCGCAGTTGCGCGACGATGCGCTGTCGCGCGCACGTTTCGATTTCCGTTGGGAGGACCAGTTCAATCTCGGCCTCGATCCGGATACGGCGCGTTGCTACCATGACGAAACGCTGCCCAAGGATGCGCATAAAGTCGCGCATTTCTGCTCGATGTGCGGACCGAAATTCTGCTCGATGAAAATCTCGCAGGATCTGCGGGCTGAAGCAGCTGTGATTGCTGAACGCGAAAAGGGCATGGCGGACAAGAGCGCCGAGTTCTTGAAAAGCGGTGGCCAGCTTTACGTGAAGAGCTGAGTGCAACCCTCTCCCAAAGGGAGAGGGTCGGTCCGCAGGGCCGGGGTGAGGGGTTACGCCCTCATCCATTCATCGTAACCCCTCATCCGGCGGCTCCGCCGCCACCTTCTCCCTCTGGGAGAAGGTATGTGCACGAGTAAAATGACCCAAACATCCCGCCGCACACTACTCGCCGCAACCGCAGCCGCCACACTGGCCGCCCCTCACATCGCGCGTGCGCAAAGCGCGCCGATCCGCTGGCGCATGATCACCTCATGGACGAAGAATCTCCCCGGCCCCGGCGTATCTGCTGAACGCTTGGCCGCGCGCATCAACAAAATGAGCGGCGGGCGCATGCTGGTGGACGTTTTTCCCGCGGGCGCAATCGTTCCAGCCTTTGGCGTGTTTGAAGCGATCTCGACGGGTGTCGCAGAAATGGGCCACACCGCCTCTTTCTTCTGGGATGGCAAAATGCCCGGCGCTGCGCTCTTCACCACAGCGCCCTTCGGACTGCCACCCATTGAGCATCAGACATGGATTGAACAGCGCGGCGGGCAGCAATTGTGGGATGAATTTTATTCACCCCACGGCGTGCGCGGATTGCTCGCTGGCAATACTGGTCCGTCTATGGGCGGCTGGTTTCGTAAAGCCATTACATCAGTTGATGACCTGAAGGGCCTGCGCATTCGCGTGCAGGGGCTTGGCGGCGAAGTTTACAAAGAACTGGGCGCCACACCGCAATCCATTCCGCCGGGCGATATTCTGCCGGCACTGGAGCGCGGCACGATTGATGCGGTGGAATTGCTCGCACCCGTCAACGACCAGCCGCTCGGATTCCAGAGATATGCGCCCGTCTATCACATGCCCGGCTTCAACAAGCCCAATGGCGCGGCGGAAGCTTTGCTCTCGATTTCGGCTTTCGAAAAATTGCCCGAAGATTTGCGCGCGATTGTCGAACATGCTTGCGCGGCAGAACATGCAGCTGGTCTTGTGGAAGCGCAGGCGAGCAATGCGCAAGCCATTGTCGAGCTGGTGGCCGCGGGCGCGAAAGTGACTGCCTTCCCGCCCAATGTCATCGCCGCCATGCGCGCCAAGACGCAAGTGGTGCTCGACCGCAAAGCGGGCGAGAGCGCCTTTGCTGGCCGCATTGTCGCCTCCTATCGTGCCGCCATCGGCACCGGGCGCAATTGGGCCTCCATCGAGGCCTATATGGCGCAGGTGCTACGACAGGCTTGAGTGGGCCAAAGGTCAAACTCGACGGATCGGCTTTCACCCGTTAGAAACCCGCAGACCCCAGACGGGGCTTGTGTGAGATTTTTTGAGCCGAGACGAATATGGCGCATCCTGACCGTACCCTTCTTGCCGGCGTTATGGGCTGGCCCGTGATGCATTCGCGCTCGCCGATGATGCATAATTACTGGTTCAAGACGCACCATCTGACCGGCACTTATCTGCCGCTCGCCATTGAGCCCGATGGCATCGGCCCCGCTTTGAAGGCGCTGCATGCGCTTGGTTTTGCCGGATGCAATCTCACCATCCCGCATAAAGAAACCGCCATGGCTTTCATGGATGAGATTGACGAGACGGCAAAGCGCATCGGTGCAATCTCTTGCGTTGTGGTGCGCAAGGATGGCTCGCTGAAAGGTTTGAACAACGACGGCTATGGCTACATCCACGGCATTCTCGAAGACGTTCCGGATTGGAAAGCAGATGCCGGCCCCGTTGTCATCATGGGCGCGGGTGGTGGCGCGCGCGCTGTCTCGCTGTCACTCGCTGATCGCGGCGCGAAAGACATTCGCATCATCAATCGCTCGCCCGAGCGCGCACAGGGCTTAGCGCGCGAATTCGGTGCGCCGATGACAGCGGTGGCATGGGAGGATCGCCATGCAGCGCTCGAAGATGCCGCCATGGTGGTGAACACCACAAGCCAAGGCATGGTCGGACAAAGCGCGCTTGATCTCTCGCTTGCGAAATTGCCCAAGCATGCGCTGGTGTCGGATATTGTTTACATTCCGAAAGAGACGCCGCTTTTGAAAGAAGCCCGCGAGCGCGGCAATAAGACCGTCAATGGTCTTGGCATGCTGCTGCACCAAGGCCGCCCGGCGTTCCGCGACTGGTTCGGGATTGAGCCGCAAGTCACGCCGGAATTGCGCGCCATGATGGAAGCGACGATTTAGACACGTCATTGCGAGGAGCCGAAGGCGACGCGGCAACCCAGAGCCGCGCGTGAGGCCTCTGGATTGCTTCGCTTTGCTCGCAATGACGGGCTGTCAGCCCGTCACCTTGGATCGATAATGATCCCACGTCTTCTGGAAGAGAGACGTTGACCAGAGCTTCTCGTAACAAGCCTTCTTTTCGTCTTCCGAAAATTCGTAAGGCTCGCCGAGCTGCTCGGCCATATATTGGCGATAGCAATTTTCTTCGACATAGGCGGCGAGTGCAAAGCACTCGATCATATTGCTGCCGACAATCGTCACACCATGCGACTTCAGCAAAACGGCCGGACGCTTGCCAAGTGTCTGCGCGAGGCGCTCGCCCATCGGCTTTGTGTTGACCGACATCGGCGTATTCATCACCGGCATATCGCCCAGCAACACGCCCTGCGCATAGACGTGCTTGTAAGGCTTACCGACCATCGTCAGAAACGTCGACCATTTGGGATGCGTATGCGCCACAGCCTGCACATCAGGGCGCGCGCGGTAGATTTCGGTATGGATGTGAAACTCGAGCGGCGGCTTGCCTTTGCCTGAGACCACATGGCCATCCATATCGATCTCGACCAGATCATCCTGCGTCATCAGGCCCTTTACAGCAGAGCCATTGTTGATCAGCAGATTGTCGCCATAGCGGATGGAGACATGGCCGTTGTGATCGATGATATCCGCTTTTTCCAGCATGCGGATGCAATCAACCAATTCTTGGCGCGGATCATTCTTCTGCGACATATCAAACCTCTTTAGTAACCCACGCGGGACTTCCACAAATCCCAAGCGCGGAAACCAGCATTGCGATTCACTTCATCGGCCAGGCGGCCCTCTTCAGGCGAGAGTGCTGCAATATGGCCGCCCAGCATGGTCGCTGTGACCTGCATGCGCGCATTCAATTCCGTATAGACCGCGCGGAAGACGGCTGTCTGCAAATCAGGGCCGGTCGCAACCGAGCCATGCGCGCGCATCAGCACGACATCCTTGTCAGCCAGCACGGCCGAGAGCGCATCACCCTTGGAGTTGTTGCCAACCAACATATCGGTCGCACCAAATTTTTCAGAAATGTCGAAAATCGGCACACCGCGCGCGATGAAAGCCGCATTGTGGAACATGGCCTGCATCGGGCGGCCCGTCAGACCAAAGGGAATGACATTGGGCGAATGGGAATGGGCGACTGCATTGATATCGGGACGTGCACGATAGATCGAGCCGTGGATGAAACGCTCCAGAAACGAGCCGAACCCGCGCGCATCAACACATTCGCATTCCAGATCATATTCAAGAATATCATCGGGCGTGACGAGTGCAGGCGCCAGTGAGCGCGACATCAGGAAGCGATTGGAATCATGGGGATGACGCATGGAGACATGGCCGAACCCATCCACCACGCCCTGATCGGCGAGAATCCGGCTGGCGGCAGCGATATCTTTGAAGACAGACGCATCCACCTTGCCGCCAGACTTGGGCGCCGGTGCGCCGGACGCCGCATCAGCTGGCGAGCGCAGATAAGAAAGGCCTGAATGACAGGCGCAACGGAAAAGTCTCATGTCGTTTCCCCCTTATATATTTTCAGCAGCGCCGTCATTGCGAGGAGCGAACCGACGAAGCAATCCATAAGGCCCCACGTGCGGCTTTCTGGATTGCTTCGCTTCGCTCGCAATGACGGCTATGAGTGTCACCACCCCATGCGTTCTTGTTCGGCCACCTGTGAAGCTAAGCGCACAGGCGTATTGGCAGCCCCGAAGAGCTCGTAATTACGACGCTCGACAATCTCGAAGAAGAAGGTCTTCTCGAATGTCGCCGTATAGATCTGGAAGAATTCGCCCGAGCGATTGCGATCATACAGAATGCCGTATGTGCGCATCTGCTCGATGAGATCATTATCAAGATCGACAAAGCGCGCCGACAGATCCTCATAATAATTGTTCGGAATGGCGAGAAACTTGACCCCGCGCGCAACGGCTGCTTCGACAAAGGCAAAAATATCGCCTGTTTCGAGCGCGATATGCTGCACACCTGATCCACCGAAGGCATCAATGAAACGCGACACAGCGGTTGAGCCGCCATCGGCAATGTTGAGCGGAATGCGCAATGTGCTCGACGGCGAGCGGATCACGCGGCTGTAGAAAGCCCCATAAGGGTCTGCCACTTCCACCTGCGGATCATTCACCAGACCCAGCACACTCTTGTAGAAGGTCATCCACGACAAAAATTCCGAGCGGCGCAGCACATTCGAGAAATGATCGAAACATTTCAGCGAGCCCGGCGCTTCCGCCTTGTCGAAAACAAAGTCGCGATCCCAATTGGTCGGCGCGCCAGTCTTCTGCGCGCCCATGAAATAGATCAGCGAATTTTCAACACCCGCCACAGCAGGAATGAGATCTTCGCCCGGCCCGATACGACCAAAATAAGTCGGCGTACCCAGCGCATTGGCACGCTCCAGCGCGCGCTCGGGATTGTCAAAACGCAGACCCAGAGCGCACATGGATGTGCCATGCAGCAAGCCAAAGGCATGAGCAAAGCCATCCTGCTCGCTGTTGACCACAATGTTCAGATCATTCTGGCGATAGAGGTCGACTTCTTTCGAGCGGTGGCGCGCCACGCGCGTAAAGCCCAAACCTTCGAGCAGATTGACAAAGGCATTCTGGCCAGACGAGCCCGTGGTGAATTCGACAAATTCAATGCCGCCAATCGGCGAGGCTTCCGGCAATTCGCCACCGATACGCAAGGGCGCGAGACCCTGTGCGATGCGACCCTTGTCGAGCGTCTCGCCCGCAATCTGCAGCGCGCGCATTCCATCTTGCGCAATCATCGCTGCAGGCGCGCCACGGAAATGATCGTTGAAAGCCTCCAACGAAACAGGCCCGCGATAGCCCGTCTTCATCACGCAATCGAGAAACTCAGCGACAGGGTGATCGCCTTGGCCGGGAAAGCAGCGGTGATGGCGCGACAGCGACATGGGATCCATCAGAATGCCCGGCGCGTCCGACAATTGCACAAGACCTATGCGGCTGGCGGGAATCTCAGCCAATGGCGCCAGCGGATTCTTATTGGCGCAGATATGAAATGAATCGAGCACAATGCCGAGATTGGGGCGATCCGCCAGACAGACCAACTCATAGGCCTGCATCCAGTCTTTCACATAGCGGCCCCAGGCCAGCGCCTCATAGCCCAGACGAAAGCCACGCTGCGCCGCGCGATCGGCGAGCTCTGCCAGATCGGCGGCTGAGCGATGCTTATCATCAGCACTGTCTTCGGAGACCGAGGAACACATGCCCAAAAAGCGCGTGCCCAATTCTTCCATCAGATCGAATTTGCGCTCGGCGCGATCGAAATTGCGCGCGCGCATCGGCTCGGGCATGGATTCGAAATCGCGCAGTGGCTGCAGACCAATGATCTCGAGGCCCAGATCCTGACAGCGCGAGCGCACATCCTTGGGCTTGCCTGAGAAGAAGGTCAGGTCATTTTCAAAGATCTCGACAGCGCGGAAACCGGCCCTTGCCACGGCAGTCAGTTTCGCCTCCAGCGTGCCCCCCATGGAGACGGTAGCGATGGACCAACGAAGCATGTGGGGTTCCTTCAGGGCGTGGCGCCAGATTCTTCTGATTTCAAAGCATAAAGGGGTCCGCATGTCCCCGCAATGACGGCCAGCCCATATTCCCCATGGCCGCCCTTTCATGTATCAGAACCGGGATGGTCCGCCCCTCGGGGTCAGAGACCCGCAGACAACAAGCCTTGGAGGGGTGGGCAGATGAGCCAGTTGAAACTCAGCATCGCGACGACCGATTACGATCATTTCCGCGATTTCCGCATGGGCCTCGTCAAGGCCGAGGGCATTGACCACAATTGGCTGACGCTGGGTCACCATGAAATCTTCGCCCGCCAGACGTTCAACCGCGAATTCGACGTCAGCGAATTGTCGTTTGCCAAATTCTCGACCCAGATCACCCGTGATGATTGCGACATCGTTGGCCTGCCGGTGGTCTGCTCGCGCCTGTTCCGCTTCTCGTCTTTCTATGTGAACAAGAATTCCGGCATCAAGACGATTGGCGATCTGAAGGGCAAGCGCGTCGGCTCGCCTGAATGGGCGCATTCGGCTGCCGTCTATATGCGCGGCTGGATGCACAATGATTGCGGCGTGAAGCTGACGGATGTGCATTGGTATCAGGCCGGCGCCAATTCACCGGGCCGCATCGAAAAGGTAGAGCTGAACCTGCCTGAGGGCCTCAAGCTCACCCGCGTGGGCGACAAGTCGCTGTCAGAAATGCTGGCGTCGGGTGAAATCGATTGCGCGATCATTGCGCGCCCGCCCACCTGCTTCTTGAAAGGCGACCCGAATATTGTGCGCCTCTTCCCCGAATATCTCGAGATGGAAGAAGATTATTATTCCAAGACCAAGGTCTGGCCGATCATGCACATCATCGCGATGAAGAAGTCCATCGTTGATGAAAATCCGTGGGTGCCGCGCAATCTCTACAATGCTTTCGTCGAGTCAAAGGACCGCTCGATCGAGCGTCTGTTTGATCCGGCTGTGTCGCGTTATCCGCTGCCGTGGCTGCCCACCTATGCGCGCCGCATGCGTGACATGATGGGCGACACATTCCCCTTCGGTATTGATGAAAACCGCGCCACTTGGGAACAGATGCTGCTCTATACTTATCAGCAGGGCATTGCCCACAAGCACGTCAAGCCGGAAGATATTTTCCCGGCGAGCACGGGCACCAAGATCATCGTGTAATTTGATGACCAACCGCCGACCCCATAGGTCGGCGGTTTCTTTTTCAAGAAACAAGAAAACATTCCAACAACAACAAGAATGGGAGACACTCAATGTCCACACTGACCGGACTGAACAGCAAGCAACGACTGGCTGCTGAAGTTTGCGCTGTGACGCGCATGCTCGAAGAGATGAACATCCTGCAATATAGCGGGCATATTGCCGTGCGCGTGCCGGGCCAGGATGCGCTGATGATCCAGCGCCGCACAGATTCGCGCGCCGAACTGGCGCCAGAGCGCATTCTCACCGTTGATTTCGACGGCAAGGTGATTGATGGCGACGGCAAGCCGCCGTCCGAAACTGCCATCCACATTGAAACGATGCGCGCGCGCCCCGATGTGCAAGCGTCACTGCACAGCCATATGGACCTCGCCATTGCTTTCACCATGATGGAAGGCGTGCAGCTTCTCCCGATGCGCGCACGCGCAACGCGTTGGGCGAGCGGCATCCCGACACATCCTGATCCGAGCCACATCAAATACGCCCAACAAGGTAAGGAACTCGCTGCGACGCTGGGCCCTCATCATGTTGCGCTGATGCGTGCACATGGCCTTTTGCTGGTGGCTGAAAGCCTGCCAGCACTGATTTCGGACGCGGTGCATTTTGAAGAAAATGCGCAGGCGCAAATGCAGGTGTTGAATGCCGGCGCCAAGCCAAAGCCGCTGACGCCACAAGAAATCGAGCAAATCCTGAAGCTCGAAGACCGCCCGCACCACATTGCGAAAATGTGGAACTATTACGTGCGCAAAGGTCAGGCGGCTGGCACGGTTGCGAAAGAGTGGAATTTGCTCGAGGGGTGAGGGCCACAAGGCCGTCATTGCGAGGAGCGGGAGCTCCGCGGCAATCTAGAGGCAACACCCGAGGCTTCTGGATTGCTTCGCTTTCGCTTGCAATGACGGCGACCTTTGGCAGCTTCAAGCCTTATGAATCGGATCCACCCAAAGCACTTCGGTCGGTGGCTCCACCGGCTCAATGTCCAGATTGATAGACGTTGCTTGTCCGTCCGAGCGCACCAGCACACATTCGAGCGTCTCATCATCGCGCGCGTTGATTTCTTGATGCGGCACATAAGGTGGAACAAAAATAAAATCGCCCGGCCCCGCCTCAGCGGTAAACTCAAGCTTGTCACCCCAGCGCAGGCGCGCGCGGCCCTTGATAACATAGATCACGCTCTCAAGAGCCCCATGATGATGGGCGCCCGTCTTGGCGCCCGCATGGATCTTGACTGTGCCAGCCCAAAGCTTTTGTGCGCCAGCGCGGACAAAATCGATGGCCGCCTTGCGGTCCATGCCAGGCGTCGAGGGCACGCCTGCACTATCCAATGAGGCCGCCGGAATAACCCGCACACCATCATGTTTCCAGCGCTCTGCGCTCATCGTCTGCCTCCGGATTGCCCAACCTCGACATCCAGCATCGGATGTTTCCGCGCAGGGCGCAAACGCCAATTGTTGCTGCTGGATTGCTGACGCTACGTCACCAAAAAGGTGAAGGAAAACTTTCGACCGTTGTCAGATGACGGGTCTTAGCTGACACGGAAAGGCAAAGGTCATCTGTCATTCTCTCCTCAAGAGAGGAGGGCGTGATATGGGCCAAGACATGGGCAACGATGAGAAAATTGCTGCCAGCGAAACAGTCTGCCGCAATTGCCGCTACCTGTCCTGCACACAAGGACAGGGCCTGCGCTGCGCCGATCCGGCATCAGCCGATTTTGACCACACTGTGGCGCCACGCGGTACCTGCGGACGTTTCCAGATCGGCTTTCAGGCTGCGCGCCAATTGGCCTCTGAACAAAGGGGCCCGAATCGGAGCGACGCGTGGGACATGACGATGGCGCATCGCAACACTTTGCATCGCATCGGCACGAGGGATGTGCGCACATAAAAAAGGCGCGACCCGAAGGCCGCGCCTGATCTTCACCCGCAGGCGAAAAACTTACATTACATTGCCAACGGCATCGCCTGCAGCAGCATCGGCGTAGAATTCCGGCAGCATGCGTGATTCAACGCCTTCCGTCTTGAGACGTTCGGCGAATTCCTTGCGCAGATGCGGATCTTCATCGCAATAAGGAATAGCCGAGCCGCCCTTCTTCAGGTCGATCGCGCCGTAATCCATGATCGCTTCGCCCGGCAGGCCGGCCTTGCGCGAACGCTGGTTGTTGGGGCCATGCCAAGCCGAGACACGCAACGGCTCCTTGGAAATGCCGAAATGCTGGTGGAACCAGTCACCCGACATAGGGGCAGCCGAAACGAGACCGCCGTATTCATAATCCTGACGGCGCACGAGTTCAGCCTTGCCGGATTCCCACGGGCGCATGCCGATAACATCGGCCGGCCATGTGTAGGTGTAGCCCTTGCCCTTTAGGCAGAGCAGAACCGCGGCGGAGGCGTGCTTATGGGCCTTTGAATAGCGGCCCGTCTCATGCTGGCCGATCCAGAAATAGAAGCGGTTACCAGCCATCCACGGCTCAACGCGGCGATAACCAGGTGAGCGGCGATTGTCGAGCGGCAGCTCGCAATTGATCAGATCGGGGATGAAATTGGTGCGGCGCATAGCCAGACCACGCACCGGATCGGGCTCAACATCTTCAATCGACTTGAAGTAATCGTCATTGCCTGAATAACGGTCTGTAAAGTTGAACTCATTGTTGAAGATGAAGTTCGCATTGTCGAACAGGTTCATCACATTCGGCGCCGTCGTGCCGCAATAAAGCAGCGCTGGCGAATTGGTCGCGTTGACGAAGCGGTGCGAGGCATTGAGCGGGATCGAGAAGGTCGAGCCCTTCTGCCATTCGAAGGTCTGCTTCTTGGAGGCATTGGAACCCGACCAGACTTCGGTGGAGCCACGGCCTTCGACAACGAAGACAACCTTTTCATACATATGCTTGTCGACATTCAGCGCGCCGCCAGCGGGCACTTCGACGACATAAGAACCCCAGAGGCCCTCTGTGCCAAACAGCTGAATGTAGGAGCCACGTCCGCCCAAGCGCTTCCAAGGCTTCAGCTCGATATCGAGAACCGTGCGCACGCCAATACTGCGGTAACAAGGGATGCCTTCCGATTCCATGAACTGGTCATAAGGCATGGCCGGCCGCTTGAACTTGCCAAGACCAGCGACTTCGCCAGCTTTCGGTTCGTGCCAATGGGAGGGGGCGTCATGCGGCATGGGATCCTCGCTTTTGTTGTTTCGGGACTTGCTCCGGCCTCGGGGGTTTTAGGGCCCTCTACTTTCGGAGAAGATGCCCCTGATTAGCAGAGGCTTTCTGGACTTCCAAGCGGGATCAGCGACCGGTTTAGCCGCCTGCCCGGTTAGCCTCTTCCTGAAGCGCTTTCAGCTCGGCAGCCAGAGCCTCATAGCGGGCCAGCCAGCGGGTCAGATCGCGCTTCACGTCCAGATTGGTGGCCTCAGCCTCAAGCTTGCGCACGTTTTCAGCCAGCGCGGTCGCCCGCGCCACAGCGTCTTGCCAAGTCTTGTCGAAATCAAGCATGGAAGCATCTTACCCTAAACAGCCACATTTCTACAGCCCCAAAGGGCAGCCATAGTCTCGGCCACCCTTCGGCCTTGGCAGCACAGGAAATGGCAGCTAATGAGCCCCCATGTCTGCCCTTATGTCTGCCCCCATCACCCTCTACCTCGACGCCGATGCCTGCCCCGTCAAGGACGAGGCTTATCGTGTGGCTGAGCGCTATGGGCTTAAAGTCTTTGTGGTCGCCAATGCCTTCATCAACGTGCCGCGCTCGCCGCTCATCGAGCGGGTGATTGTGCCCACCGGGCCAGATGTGGCCGATGATTGGATTATAGAGCGCGCCGAACCCGGGGCCATTATCATCACCACAGACATCCCGCTGGCCGCACGCGGCGTGAAAGCGGGAGCCGAGGTAATTTCACCCAAGGGCAAGGTTTTTAATGAGGATTCCATCGGCATGGCGCTGGCCACCCGCAATCTGATGGAGGATTTACGCGGCGCAGGCGAAATGACGCGGGGTCCCGCCCCCTTCAGTCCGCGCGATCGCAGCACCTTTTTGTCAGCGCTCGATCTGGCCGTGAACCGCTTGAAAAGGGCGGGCTTTACAGCCTGACTGCGCCAAGCCCTTGACTCCCCATCACCTGTTGCCGACTTTGACATCCAACAAAAGTCAATGATGCCGGGGAGGCAAGAATGATCATCGAAGACGAAAAGGGCGTCACGCCTGCTGTCCTGAAAGCGCTTGATGGCACAACAAACGCCCGCGCCCGTCAGATCATGGAAGCATTTGTGCGCCACGCCCATGCCTTTGCGCAAGAAGTGCAGCTCACAGAAGAAGAATTCGAATATGGCATCGACTTCC
>CANJVX010000044.1 GCA_947478405.1 Beijerinckiaceae bacterium
TGGTGTAAACGTCCTTCTTGCCCGAAGCTGCGTAGTCAGCGCGCACACGGCCGCCGATCTTGATGCAGGTGTCCGTGCCCGGGATCGTGTAGAAGCCCGCGCCGAAAGCGTCGCAAACCTTGACGTAGGAAACAGGTGCGGCCTTCTTCGAAGGAAGATCAGCAGCGTTGGCGCCGACAACTGCAACGAAAGCAGTGGCCGAGCCGAGGAGAAGGCTCTTTGCGAGCTTCATAGGAAACCTCCAGTTTGAAAAACTTGATTCGGAAGACGGGCGAAGTCCCGACTACCGAATCCGACACGGGGGACGATTTTGGGATCTGACCCTCCGCCTCGGTGACAGGAGATTACTCGCCGATCTGTTTCGAGATCTGTTACGAAGCGCTTTCGACACGACTTCGCCTTGTTTGTCTGGGGCTTGATGCATTTCTGCAACATTTATAGCGATCCTCTCTGGGAAATTGGGGAAAACCCTCGTCCAAGGGCCTTTTGACCACCCCTGATGTCATGCCCATCACCCCATTCTGGTGGGATTGTTTGTTTTTGATGTCAAAAACGGGGCGACTCGGGCGATGAAATCAGCCCGGGAGGGGCTCCAGATACCAGGCCGAAGCCGTCTGCCTCAGGGTCGCGCGGGCAGACTCGGCCTCCAGCCGCCCCAGAAAGGCCTGCATGCGCTGGCGGCTCTCCTCGGGCATTTCCTGTGTGGCCAGCAGCGCATGGCGCAGCAACAAGATATCGGGTGCGCCCTGCGGCGCATTATCTGACGCGCCAATGGCCTCAAGAAGGCAGATGAAAACCGGTCGCATCGCCTCCGGCAGATTGGCTTTGGCGTAGAGCGCCGCAAAAGCACTGCCGGCAGGATGATCAATGGGACCCAAAACCCGCTCAATCGGGTGCACGCTGAGTTCAGCGATGGCTGCGGCCAGCATCAAGCGGTCGCCACACACCAGCGCGCGCAAAATCAGCGCGGGGGTCAATTGTCCCTGCCCGCGCAAATGGCGCACCAGCGAAAGCGCTGCGCCAACGGCGCCTTGGCGTTCTTCATCGGCTTGCGCGGCGCCCAGTTGCACAATGGCGCGCTCGCGCGCATCGCGCAGAATCCGCGCGCTGCGTTCAGGCGAAATCCAGCCCGTCTGTTTGAGAAATAGTGACAGCGCATCACTCACATGATCGAGAATACGCAGGCGCACAGCGCGCCCGGCATCGGCGCGCATCAAGAGAGCATCGCGCAAGCGTCCCTCGTCCCCCGCACATTCCAACATCAGCAGCATCAAGGCTTGCGACAGATACGCGCCATGATTGGCCGCCAGTTCAATCAAGACGCAAGGTGGCCCCGCTTTAATCAAAGCCGCGCAGACCGGCTCGGTCAGGCGAACACGCCGTGCAATGGCCATTTGCGGACCAACCGCCGCGCTTAGTGCAAATTCGGCAAGTTCCGCTTCCGAAAAATGAACGCCGTGCTGCAGCACAAGCGCTGCAATTTCGGGCTGGTCGCCCGCCAGCGCCAGAATGAGATGGCGCGGCGCATCAGGCTCGCGCGCCAGCCCCTCCGCCATAGCACGGCGCACAAGCGGTGAGGGATCATCCAGCAGCACACATAAAATGCTCTCGACCTCGATGGCCTCGGCTGCACTCAGATCCATATGCAAATAATCGCAGATCAGCGAAGACACGCCGGCAGCGCGCGCTGAAGCGGAGGCTTCGCGCGCAAAGGCGAAAAATTCGGCGCTGATCGACACAAGCCAATCCGTTCGTCATCAAATGAAGCCGCAGCACGTAAATGACCGGCCGAGCCTGAATCAGCAGCAAGCTGACCCAAGGTCATAGTCTTAATGAGCCCCCGTTGCCGCCTCAAGATGAAATGGGTCTTTCTCCCTCGCTTTGCGCAAAGGTAAAGAGAATGGCAAAGACAGGATGCAACCCACGCTGTTCGGGCACAAAGCTATGGACAAGACTTTCAGATCCCTCCTCCTCGTCCCCGCAGATTCAACAGCCCACCTTGCGCGTGCTGCTGAGAGCGGGGCGGATGTGCTGATCATCGATCTTGACGACATGGTCGCCCCCGACCACAAGGCAGCCGCCCGCATGGCTGCTCTCGCCTGTTTGAGCGATCTCACAGATAAGCCGAATGCACCTCAACTTTGGGTGCGGGTGAATGGACTGGCCTCCGGCATGATCGATGACGACCTGCGCATGATTATGGCCGCAGCCCCGCGCGCCATCATGCTGCCCGAAGCGCGCAACGGGGCCGATTTGCAGCATCTGGGTGCCAAACTCGCCGTGCATGAAGCCGAATATAATCTACCCGATGGCGCCACGCGGATTGTGCCGCTCGTCACAGATACGGGGGCCTCTATCTTTGGTCTTTCAACCTATGCGGGTTGTTCGCCACGATTGCTCGCACTCGCCTGGGGCACGGACAAACTGGCAGCAGACATGGGCGCAAATGATCCACGCACGGACAACGCCAATTGGCCTGCGCCTTTTGCGCTGGCGCGCAATCTCACTTTGTTTGCAGCCGCCAGTGCGGGCGTGCCCGCCATTGATACGATATGTTCGAAGATCGGTGATGACGCGAGCCTGCGCCAAGAAGCCATACGCGCCAAGGCAGATGGGTTTGGCGCCAAGCTCGCGCGGCATTGCGATCAGATCGCGCCCATCAATCAGATTTTCACGCCATAAAGCCAGACAAGCCGGCAGCGCGGCTGATCAGCCGCCGGCCGCCCGATTGCCTGCGCCCGCGGGACGCTTGAGCGCAAAGACTGCGTCAATGACGGCATAATCCTGATAGCCGCAACGTGCGAGCGGCTTCATCAAGGTGATGTCCATAATGCCATCGCGCAGATAAGCCTCATTCAGATGCACGCCGATGACTTGGCCCAGCACCAGATAGCGATCGGTCTGTGCCCCACCCAAAGCATCAAGGCGCACAACTTGGGTCACCTTGCATTCGAGAGATGCAGGTGACGCGGCCACGCGCGGAGCTTTCACCAATACGCTGTCGGCCATCGCTAGCCCTGCATGCACAAATTCGCTTGAGCCACGCGGCAGCGGCGCGGAGGTCGCATTCATCTGGTCACGCAAATCGAAGCTCGCAAGATTCCAGACGAATTCGCCGCTCTCTTTGGCAAGAAAAGCGCTGTCCTTAAACCCTTCCGAGCAGAAGCCGACAATCGGCGGGGCGCCCGAAAAAGCATTGAAGAAAGAATAAGGCGCAAGATTGATCTCGCCATTCAAACCGCGCGTGGAAATCCAGCCAACAGGACGGGGCGAAATCAACGCCTTGAACGGATCATGGGGCAGAACCGAACGGTCGCGCTTATCGGGTTCATAAAACATGTCGCGGCTCCGCTCTTCTGATCAGAAATAAGTGACGATCTGCGCGAGATCGGGGCGCGGACGATCATCGGGCACCTGTTGCGCGCGGCCGATGTGAATAAAGCCTGCGATACGCTCGCCATCCTTCAAGCCAAACTGCGCCAGCACGTTATGGTCGTAGGAAAACCAATTGGTCAGCCAAGATCCGGCATAGCCCAGACCTTGCGCGGCCAGCAGCATATTCATGCACACAGCACCCGCGGACAGCTCCTGCTCCCAAGCGGGCACTTTCGCCCCTTCTTTGGCCATCGAGACGACAGCAATGATCAGTGGCGCCATCGTCATGCGTTTGGCTTCCGTCGCGATGCGCGCCTCATCGGCCTGCGGCTCGCGGCGCTGGAACCCTTGCGCCACAATATGTCCGGCCCGCTCGCGCCCCTCGCCCTGAAACACAATAAAACGCCAGGGGGCCAGCTTGCCGTGATCGGGCACGCGGGAAGCTATTTTCAAAAGCGAGGCGAGTTCACCGGCATCGGGGCCGGGCCCGGTCAAGGCAACAGGCGCCACGGACCGGCGGGTCGAAAGAAACTGGACGATATCGGTCATGCCGAGCTCTTTTTCATCACTTTTAGGAGGCAATCATGCCGCTCGAGACCTTTTGACAAGTTCCGACGGCCCCTGCAACCCGCTCGCTTTGACTTGAGCCCCTGCTTTGGGCAGAACTCTCCCATCATGCCAAGCTCGATCCGCGCCGCTGCCCTGCTCTTTGCCGCCATGGCCACCTTTGGCGGCTCTGCGCTTGCACAGCAGCCTGCGCGCACGCAGGCGCCGCCGGCCGCCTCCAACGGCCCCGTGCGTCCGGCGCCCGGAACGGTCCCGGTGCCAGGCTCGGGACGGCTGTTTCTCTCCGCAACATTTGGCGGCGCCGCCACGACACTCGTCAGCGGTGTGCGCTGGCGCATTTTTCAGGAACGCGCCGACGCCAATAACCAGCGTGTGCTGGTCACAGACACAAGCGAGCTCGCACCCTCACTCACCCTGCCCGATGGCGATTACATCGTGCATGCATCCTATGGGCTGGCAGCTGTCACGCGCCGCATTGTCATTGCCAGCAATAATGTGAATGAGCGCATTCCGCTGAACGCTGGCGCACTGAAAATTTCTGGCCGCTTGGGCGAAGCTGAAATCCAGCCCAACCGTCTCAAGATCGACATTTACGTCCCCGAGCGCACCGACCAGCGCGAAAAACTCGTCGCCGCCAATCTGAAGCCCGACGAGATGATCCGCATGCCGGAAGGCACCTATCGTATTGTCTCGACTTATCTCGATTCCAATGTGTCGCCGTCTGCCCCCTCGATTGCGGGCCTGCCCGCCAATGCCACCAATTCGGTCATCAATGCCGAAGTGCGCATCGAGCCGGGCAAATTGACGGAAGCCATTGTGCGCCATCGCGCTTCATCGATCACGCTGAAACTTGTCAATGCGACAGGCGGTGAAGCGCTCGCCAATACCAGCTTTACCGTGCTGACGCCGGGCGGTGACGTCATCCGCGAAATGATCGGCGCCTTTCCCAGACTTGTACTGGCAGAGGGCGAATATACGGTGATTGCACGGCGCGACGGGCGCACCCATCAGATGACTTTGAAAGTTTCCGCCAATATCGACCGCGAGGTCGAGGTGATGGCCAACTGACCGGAGACCATTCATGCAAACCTTTTTTGTCGAAATCAAATGCGCGCTCGGGCGCACCTATGAAGTGGCCAGCGCTTTGGCTGAGGCCGAGATCGCATCGGAGATTTATTCCATCGCTGGCCATTACGACATTCTGGCAAAGTTCTATGTCGACAAAGGCGTTGATATCGGCCATTTCGTCGGCGAAAAAGTGCAGACCATTTCCGGCATCGCCGACACACGCACCATCATCACCTTCAAGGCTTTCTGAAAGCTGCAGCAGAAAAGGGCGACAGCGCCGTGACTGATACACAACCACAATATCTCGATGATCGCATGTTCGTGCTCGGCGTCTGGCCGATGCGTCTGGCCAAAGATGCTGAAGACAATCATCAGAGCGTCGTTTTTTATGACACGACACCACCCCAACCCTCTCTCTGGGCCGTTGTCACATATCAGAATGTCGAAGGCTATCCGGTTGCCGGCATCAATCATTTCGACAGCGAACAAATGGCGCGCGCCTATAAGACGGGCGTCGAGCCCTCAATCCCGTTGACCAGCCTTGGCGGCCAATCACCGACTTCGCCTATGAGCCTGGAAGATTACGCCGCCTGGAAAGCGGAACATAAATTTCAGGATTTTGATCCCGACAAGGCCCCGCGCCTGACCGGTGAAGACCGCGGCGATATTATTGTCCAGACAATGGAACAATTCACCGCCGGGCTTGCGCAAGTGGGCAGCGTATTCACTGGCCCGGCAAAAGCGTAATTGACTCACCCGTTATTGCGAGAAGGGCAAAGCCCGACCCAGCAATCCAGAAGGCCACACGTGTTGCTTCTGGATTGCTTGCCTCCCGCTCGCAATGACGGCCCTTATGCCTTGCGCGTCTTTTTTTGATCGCCCGCAGCCAGCGCCATTTCCAGCGCACGGCGGATGAAGCGTTGATAGGGAATTCCTTCTTCTTTCGCGCGCGCGCGAGCCGCATCGAGCAAGGGCTTTGGCAAGCGCATATTCACACGCTCGCTTTTGGGCTGAAGCTCAAAATGCATGGGCTTGAATTGTGAGAAGTCATATTCTGTCAAATCAGCATTTTCGAGAAAATGCTCGGCTTCCTCGTCACTCGTCAGAATGGGAAATTGCTTTAGCTTTTTCATAAAACACAATCTCCTTCGAATGCATGTAACGGGCACTGATGACTCGAATGAACAGCGCCTCCATTCGACGCCGAAGCGTGATAACCAAAAAAATCGGCTTGCCGCCGGAAGGTTGACCGACGACATGGAAGCGATTTTCTGAAATCGAGTGCCGGAGATCCGGAATCACCAAAGGATCAGACCCAAACACCGCCTCGATCTCGCCCAAACTCACGCCATGTTTCTGGCATTTGACGCGGTTGGCCGCGTCCCAATCGAAACCGTCGAAATCCATAGCAATGTCTCAAATGTATGTACAAATGTCAATACAGCCCGAAAAGGGCTGGAGGCACCCATCATTATGAGAGGCGCCGAAGCAATCCAGAGGCCTCAAGAGAAACCCATGGATTGCATTATCGCAAGAACGGCGTGCCTTAATTCAACTTCAGATCCGGCGCGACAGCCTCAGCCGCAAGCGCGGTCAGCGCTTCGTCCAGTGACATGGAGGTCTGCGCCTGAGAGCCAAGCCTGCGGATCGAGACAGACTTGTCTGCGGCCTCTTTCCTGCCGATACAGAGCAATACGGGGATCTTGGCGAGCGAATGTTCGCGGACTTTATAATTGATTTTTTCATTGCGCAGATCGGCCTCAATCCGCAGACCGCGCTTGCGGGCTTCTGCAATGATCTCCATCGCGTATTCGTCAGCTTCCTGCGTGATCGTGCAAATAGTGATCTGTTGTGGCGACAACCAAAGCGGGAAATGTCCCGCATGATGTTCGATCAAAATACCGGTGAAACGCTCCAGCGAGCCGAACATGGCGCGATGGATCATGACCGGCACAGTCTTTTCGCTGTCGGGTGCAATGTAGAAAGCACCAAAGCGTGTCGGCAGATTGAAATCAACCTGTGTCGTGCCGCATTGCCATTCGCGGCCAATCGCATCACGCAGCGTATATTCGAGCTTGGGGCCATAGAAAGCGCCCTCGCCCGGATTAACACCCGTGCGAACACCCCCTTCAGCGACCTTTTCCAGCACCCGCATGAGCGCGGCTTCAGCCTTGTCCCAGACATCATCTGAACCCACGCGCTTTTCAGGACGCGTGGAGAGTTTCAGCACAATGTCGGTGAAACCGAAATCTTCATAGATCGACATGATGAGATCATTGATCTTCATCGCCTCGTCCATGATCTGCTCTTCGGTGCAGAAAATATGAGCATCATCTTGCGTGAAAGCACGCACACGCATGATGCCATGCAGCGCGCCCGACGGCTCATAGCGATGCACCGTGCCAAATTCCGCAATTTTCAGCGGCAGGTCACGGTAAGATTTCAAACCATTCTTGAAAATCTGCACGTGGCCGGGGCAATTCATCGGCTTCAGCGCGAAGACGCGTTCATCTTCGGTCTGGGTGATGAACATATTTTCACGATAGGTCTGCCAATGGCCAGATGTTTCCCAAAGCGCGCGATCAAGCACTTGGGGCGTGTTCACTTCAATATAGCCCGCCTGCTGCTGGCGACGGCGCATGTAGGAAATGAGCGTCTGGAAAAGCGTCCAGCCTTTCGCATGCCAGAAAACCGTGCCCGGGCCTTCTTCCTGAAAATGGAACAAATCCATTTCACGCGCGAGGCGGCGATGGTCGCGTCGCTCGGCTTCTTCCAATTGTTTCAGATAGGCGTCGAGTTCATCCTGCTTGGCAAAGGCGGTCGCATAGATGCGCGACAGCATCGGCTTGGTGGAATCCCCGCGCCAATAAGCACCCGCGACTTTCATCAGCTTGAAAGCTGAACCAATTTTTCCCGTCGACGTCATATGCGGGCCACGGCACAGATCGAGCCAATCGCCCTGCTTATAAATTTTCAAATCTTGATCGGCGGGGATCGTTTGAACGAGCTCGACTTTGAAGGCTTCACCCGCTTTTTCAAAATGGGCAATCGCCTGATCGCGCGTCCAGACTTCTCTCACGAAGGCTTGGTCCTTCGCGATGATCTCGCGCATTTTCTTTTCGATGGCGGCAAAATCTTCCGGCGTGAAAGGCTCTGCGCGGAAGAAGTCGTAATAGAAGCCATTGTCGATCACCGGCCCGATGGTGACCTGCGTGCCCGGATAAAGCGCCTGCACAGCTTCTGCCAGCACGTGGGCGCAATCGTGGCGAATGAGTTCGAGCGCGCGCGGATCTTCACGATTGACGAAATCAATCTTGGCATCGCGGGTGATGGGATCAGCCAGATCCGTCAGCACACCATCAAGCGCCATCGCGACCGTGCGCTTGGCGAGAGAGGGGGAAATGGATTTGGCAACATCAAGGCCGGTCGTGCCGGGAGCGAACTGGCGCTGCGCACCATCCGGGAAAGTCACGTAAATCATATCATCTCCTATTGCTCACTCGCCGATACGAGTCGGCGTAAGCGGGTTTCGTGATGGCGTCTGCAATAACTGACAGGGCACGTGTGGCGCAAGCTTTCTCCCGTCATTGCGAGCGTTAGCGAAGCAATCCAGAGGCCTCAAGCATGGCTTCTGGATTGCTTCGCCTTGGGCTCACCATGACGGCTAATCACACCGCCAACGGCCATAGCGCCAAGGCGTCAGTGTGGAGGCACCCTTGGGGCGCTCAGGCGGGATCGGGTCATAGCCCGAGCCGCCCCAGGGGTTGCAGCGGCAAATCCGGGCAAAGCCCATCCAGCCACCAGCCCAGAGGCCATGGGTCTGGATCGCCTCATCCGTATATTGCGAGCACGAAGGCATATAGCGGCATTGCCGTCCCATCAGGGCAGACAAGGTCAGTTGATAGAAGCGGATCGCCCCATGGGCGAGGCGGCGCGGCAAGAGGGTGAGTGGCGTCACCCGGCCCTCGCGGCGTCGATCTGGTCGAGCGCCGAGACCACGGCATCAAAGGTGAGCAGGGTCGAGGCATGGCGGGCCTTGTAATCGCGCACCGGCTCCAGCACGGCGCAATCGGCCCATTTGCCCCGCGGAGGGGCTCCATTCTCCTTCAGCATGCGGCGCATCTCCTCGCGGATGGCGCGCAGCTCTTTCGGCGTCGAGCCCACCACATGGCGCGCCATGATCGAGGAGGAAGCTTGGCCGAGCGCGCAAGCCTTCACGTCATGGGCGAAATCCGTTATTTTTCCGTCTGATAACTTCAGATCGATGGTCACGGTCGAGCCACAGAGCTTGGAATGGGCCGTCGCCGTCCCATGCGGCTGATCAAGCCGGCCCAAGCGGGGAATATCGCCTGCCAGTTCCAGAATACGGCGGTTGTAAATATCGTTCAGCATAGCGTGACCTGACAGAACCCGTTGCGGACCCTATATAGGAAAGAGGCAGAGCTGACGAGAAAGTCCTGCCGGGGGCCTACGTCAAGAAAAAATGACTATCTGGCACTGGTCCAAGCCGAAATCGTCGACGTAAAGCCCTTAGAACTAGTCCGTACTTGAAGTGGAGGCGCCACATGGATGCCGTGGTTAAGACCTTGCCGACGCGTAAACCCAAACCCGTCAGCAAGACCGTTGTGAAGCCAAACCGTGAAGAAGCGGAGGAGGCTGTTCGCGTTCTTTTGCGCTGGGCGGGTGAAGATCCCTCGCGCGAAGGCTTGCTCGACACACCCAAGCGCGTCGCAAAAGCCTATGGAGAGCTTTTTGGCGGCTATAGCGAAGATGCGCGCGAGCATCTTGAACGCGTATTCGAAGAAGTCGAAGGCTATGACGACATGGTCCTCGTCCGCGACATCAGCTTCGCCTCCCATTGCGAGCACCACATGGTGCCGTTCGTGGGCAAGGCGCATATTGCCTATTACCCGTCCGAAGGCGTGGTCGGCCTGTCCAAGCTGGCACGCGTCGTCGACACTTATGCCCGTCGCCTGCAGACGCAGGAAACCATGACAGCGCAGATCACGGATGTGATCGACAGTGTGCTGAAGCCCCGCGGCATTGCCGTGATGATCGAGGCCGAGCATATGTGCATGTCGATGCGCGGTATTCAGAAACAGGGGGCCTCAACGGTCACCACCCAGTTCACGGGCGTCTTTCGAGACGACCCGTCGGAGCAAGCCCGCTTCTACACGCTGCTGCGTGGCTTCAAGTAAAGAAAAGGCGGGCTCAAGACCCGCCTTTTTTCTTGCTTCACACCCTCCCCGTCATTGCGAGCGTAAGCGAAGCAATCCAGAGGCCTCATGTGTGGCTTCTGGATTGCTTCGTCGCCTTTGGCTCCTCGCAATGACGGCGCCCTTGGGCTATACATCGCCCGATTACAAAACAGGGCCTCCCATGACCGCCTCCCCTTTCGCACCGCGCGGCGACAAACATGCAATCGAAGAAGGCGCCCTGCTCGCGCCCAAATTTGATCGCGATGGGCTGATCGTCTGCATCACCACCGAAAAGACCAGTGGCGACATTCTCATGGTCGCTTACATGAACGAAGAAGCCCTGCGCCTCACGCTGGAGACCGGCGTCGCACATTATTGGTCTCGCTCGCGCAATGCACTTTGGCGCAAGGGCGACACATCCGGCCAAGTGCAGACCGTCATCGAAATGCGCACCGATTGCGATCAGGACTCCATCCAGCTCATTATCGAAGCTGGCGGCGATGGCAAAGCCTGCCACACGGGCCGCCGCTCCTGCTTCTATCGCAAGGTCGAGCGCACCGCCGATGGCAGCGTAACGCTTTCCCTAACGGAGTAAGCACCCCTAAGCGGTCGCAATATAATCTTTCAGCGCACGCTGTTCGGCTTCGAATTCCTGCAAGCGGTGATGCACAACATCTCCGATGGACACGAGGCCTTGCAGCCGCCCGCCCTCAACAATCGGCACATGGCGGAAACGACCGCTGGTCATTTTTTGCATCAAAGCATCGATCGTCGTGCGCTCGTGGGCTGTCACAACGCGCTCTGTCATGTGCAGGGCAACCATATCGCCCAAAGCCTGTGGGCCACGCTTGGCCACAGCGCGCACAACGTCACGCTCGGAAATAATACCCGTCACCCGCCCATCGTGATCCGTGACAACCAGCGCGCCGATGCCTTGTGTTGAAAGAAGAACAGAAACTTCGTGCAAAGTCTGCTCGGGTGCGACCGTCGCAACTTGGCGGCCCTTCACTGCGAGAATGCGTGAGACTGTCATGGTTTTCATCCTCCCGCCTGCTAATGCAGTTCAACGAGGATGGGCGCAAAAAGATCGAACCACAAGATACACACCCTTCGTCTTTCGGCGAGAACTCACCGAAGTTCGAAAGTGAAATCCGATCTCTTGGGATCGAAGGCTGAGAAGAACAAAAGCCCCGCCAGAAAACCACCGACATGCGCCTGCCAGGCAATGCCCGCTTCGCTCAAGCCAAGCGGCTGCGCGCCAACACCAAAGATGAGATTGGATGCAAACCAGAAGATGATGAAGGTCAGCACGCGCTGGTCGCGCATGACATGACGCAAGGGCAGTGCGGGCAGACGATAGGCGAGCGGCTCGTCCGGGCGCAAAGCCAGTGCCAGCCCCAGCGGCGCGCCCGGCTGAAAGACGAAACGCAAAGCCGCCCCCATCGCGCCCGACACGGCAGCTGAAGCACCGATCATCGGCATGGCATCATAGAGATGAAAGAGCCAATGCACGCCCGTCCCCGCCAGCGCGGTCACGATGCACAGAGCCAAAAAACGCCACGCGCCAAAGCGGCGCGCAACAGGTGCACCAAAAGCGGCAAACCAGATCGCGTTCAATCCGAAATGCGTCCAATCAGCATGCAACAGCCCATAGGTCAGCACGCTCCATGGTTGCGGCTGCCCATCGCCGAAAAAGAAGCTGGCGATTTCAATATCATCACCCCCGCGCAAAGCGAGATTGCGCAAAGCTGCCGCAACACCGGCGGCATCAAATTGGGCGGTCAAGCGTGCAGGTACGAAAGCAAAAGTGGCGAGCAGTGCCAGATCGTCTTCATTGGTGAGAAAATGCAGACGAAAGGCATGGATCGCGCCCATGGCCACGATCAGCCATACGAGGACGCCTGGCAGATTGAAAAGGCGTTCGCGTGGGGTGCTCAAGGACGTCTCGTCTCCGCTCTAACCGATCTGTTTCATCTCGCGCGCGAAGCGCTGCCAATTGGCAACGTAACGCTCGGCTGAACGACGAAGACCTTCAATGGCCTTTTCATCGAGTTCGCGCACTACTTTGGCAGGCGATCCCACGATCAGTGAATTGTCAGGAAACTCCTTGCCTTCGGTGACAAGCGCATTGGCGCCCACGAGGCAATTCTTGCCGATCTTCACATGGTTCAAAATGGTCGCGCCCATGCCGATCAGCGAATTGTCGCCAATGACGCAACCATGCAAAATCGCTTTATGACCGATGGTGCAGCCTTCGCCGACAACAAGCGGGGCGCCTGGATCGGTGTGCATCACCGTTCCTTCCTGCACATTGGAGCGCGCGCCGATGCTGATCCATTCATTGTCGCCGCGAAGCGTGACGCTGAACCAAATGCCGACATCTTCTCCAAGCTTCACCTTGCCAATCAGATTGGCATCGGGCGCCACCCAATAGCGGCCATCAGCGGGTAGATCAGGTGTCAGATCTCCCAAGGCATAGATCGGCATGGAAAGCCTCCGGATCAGAAATCCTCAAGATCGAAATCGAGGATGGCCATTTGCAGCGTGAAACTTTTGCCCTTGGGATCATCGGCCGAGATCACACCCAGAAAATCCTCACCATGGTTCAGCTCGACAGAATCGGCTTTGCGCATCCGCGCCACAATGGTGAGCTTGTCGTTCTCGAAGAGCATGCGCAGATATTCCTGCAGCGTCTCGCGCCCGACAGGAATTTTCATATCGAAAGAGAAAGAGCGGTCGCCGTCCTCATCATCAACATCGATGCCACCAATGCGACGCTCGCCGAAATGCACATCGGCCGATTCAACATTTTTGGGATTCAGCGCGACGCGGAGGGCCTCATTGCCGAAGGAATGGCGCAGAAACTCCTGCAACTTGCGAAGTTCGGTCTTCTCCAGAGGCATGTCCCTCGTCCTGTTCTGTTCTCGTTCGGTCGTGTTGGGGTGATTGCCAGAAAAGCCCCCTGCCCGCAAGGCAGAGGCCTCAGCTGTCGAGCTTGTCTGCGAGGATCTGATCCATGGAGCGCGCAGGCTCGGCGCATCCTGCCTCGCCCACCACACGGGCCGGCACGCCCGCCACAGTCTTGTTATGGGGCACCGGTGCCAGCACGACCGAGCCCGCCGCCACGCGTGCGCAATGGCCAACTTCGATATTACCCAGAATCTTCGCGCCCGCGCCTATCAAGACGCCCCAGCGGATTTTCGGATGACGATCACCGCCCTCTTTGCCCGTGCCACCCAACGTCACATCCTGCAAAATTGATACATCATCTTCGACCACAGCCGTCGAGCCAACAACGAGACCTGTTGCATGATCCAAGAAAATTCCCTTGCCGATTTTTGCCGCCGGGTGAATGTCGGTCTGGAAAACTTCCGATGAACGCGATTGCAGATAGAGCGCGAAATCCTTGCGGCCACGGTTCCACATCCAGTGCGCGAGACGATGCGTCTGGATGGCGTGAAACCCTTTGAAATAAAGCACGGGCTCGATCAGGCGCGTGCAGGCGGGATCGCGATCTGCCACCGCCAGAATATCGGCACGGAAGGCCTCACCCAGCGTCGCGTCTTCGGCAATGGCTTCCAGATAATGGGCGCGGATCAGCGCACCGGGCACAGCCGAATGGTCGAGGCGTCCAGCGATGCGATCAGCCACCACTTCTTCGAGCGAGCCGAGATTGAGAATGGCCGGGCGGATGAAGCCCGCAAGCTCAGGCTCGCGCGACATGGCATCCTCAGCCTCGGTCCTCAGCCGCGCGAAAATCGGGTCCATATCACCCAATGAGGACATATCCGCCATCTGCGCCTGCACCATCAAAAACTCCCTGCCGCGTCACCTTCTACCACGCCCCGCCCGCCAAGGGCGAGCGCGCCCGCTCAGGGGCGCTCCTTCAGAAAGGCCAGCACGCCTTCTTTGTACACTTTATCGCCCACCGCCAGATTATGGTCGCGGCCGGGAATATCCAACGCCTTGGCGCCAGGAATGAGAGCCGCCGCCTCATGCGGATTGCCTGCCACATCATCCTTGGTGCCCACCGCAATCAGAACAGGCATGCGGATGGCGCGCGCCTCTTCAGGCGTCAACGTCTGCCGCGAGCCGCGGATGCAGGCGGCCAATGCCTTCAGATCGCTTTTTGTCTGCTCTGCAAAGGCACGAAACATCTGCTGCATGGGGTCGGTCAGATCCTCCAGCGAGGTTGCTTCCATCGCGTCCGCTATGCCCAAAGGCAGGCCAAGACCATCAACCAGATGATGCCCAAGCCCGCCCAAAATGGCGGAGCGGACATATTCGCGATGGTTCAGGGCCAGAAAGGCGGTGATCCGCGCGCCCATGGAATAGCCCATGACATCGACACGCTTCAGCTTGAGATGTTCGATCAGGCGCCTGGCATCCTCGGCCATCGTGGCCGTGTGATAGAGGGCCGGATCATAAACCTTTTCGCTCGCTCCATGACCGCGGTTGTCCAGCGCGATGACGCGATGACCCGCATGGGTGAGAAACTTCACCCAGAGCGTATTGACCCAATTCACCGAATGGTTAGAGCCGAAGCCATGGATGAGCAAAATAGGCTCATCGAGATCAGGCCCCGTCGGGGCATGATCGATATAGGCGATTTGCAGCCCGTCTGAATTGAAAAAGTGCATGGGGGCATCCGGAGTCAGAACGGGTGGGACCATAGCGAAAGCCCCCGCCCCTTGTGAAGAGCTTGAGTGCAGAGCGTGAGTGGCCACCCTAGTGTGCGGGGGTTAAGCCTTTTTGACCCTACCCAAGGCGACCTCCCTCGCTTATGGTGCCTCCATCCAAGACAAACGACCTGACGGAATTTGAGCCATGGCCGAACATTCCACGCCGCATTTCCACAACCAGCCCGGTGTGCCAGCCGTGCGCGTGGGCGCCAAGGAATTCATGTGTATCGGCGCGCTGCCGCCCTTCGATCACCCCCATATCTTCATCGATATGGGCGACGAGTCGGAGGCCGTGTGTCCCTATTGCTCGACCCTGTTCAAATATGAGCCCTCGCTCCATGGCCATGCCGATCCGGCAGCCTGCGAGTGGAAACAGGATCAGGCCGCGGCCTGATCTGACTGGCCTCAGGTGGCGCGGACCCCTCACGAGAAAAGACGGGCGCTGATTGCAGGTGCCGGAATCGGTGGGCTCGCTGCCGCGCTGGCGCTGTCACGCGCTGGATTTGAAGTCGATATTTTCGAGCGCGCCGCCACGCTCGACGAAGCGGGTGCGGGCGTGCAGATACCGCCCAATGCCAGCGGTATTCTAGCGGATCTGGGTGTCCTCCACCGGCTCAACAACAAGGCGCTGGAACCTGAACGCTTACTCGTGCGCAGCGGCGCCTCCGGTGCTGAGCTCATGACCATGCCGCTGGGACGCGAGGCGCGTTTGCGCTGGGACAATCCGATGCTGGTCGCTCATCGCGCCGATCTACAGACAGCTCTCCTCGAAGCTGTGTCGGAAGATCGCAACATCCACCTCGCTCTCGATGCCACGATCACGGGCCTCGAAAACACGTCCTCCGGCGTCACTCTGCAGCTGCAGATGGAGGGCGAAGAGCAGGAATGTACTGGCGATCTGCTCGTGGGGGCTGATGGCGCTCATTCCATCGTCCGACGCCTCGCAAAATTGGGAATTGCCGCGGGTTTTTCCGGCCGCGTCGCCTGGCGCGCAATCATCCCCGTGCAAGACGCGCCCGCTTTTGCGCGTGCGCCTGAAACTGCTCTGTGGCTGGGCGCAAAAACACATCTTGTCCATTATCCGCTGCGCGGTGGCAGCATCGTCAATATTGTCGCTATTGCTGAAGGGGAATGGCGCGGTGGTGATGAAAATTTCTGGGCCACACCGGGCGACGCACGCGACGTTCTGCATGCCTTCCGACATTGGGATATAAGCGCACGCAAATTGCTCGAAGCCGTCACCGACTGGCGCCGCTGGCCGTTGCTTGATGCCGCAGCTCTGCCGCGATGGAGCCAAGGTGCCGTCACGCTTCTGGGCGATGCCGCCCATCCGATGCTGCCCTTTTTTGCGCAAGGCGGTGCACAGGCCATTGAAGATGCAGGCGCCTTGGGTGCGGCCTTCATGCCGCGGGGCTGGCAGGAAGTGTCGATCGTGCGCGGTCTGGCCAATTATGAGCGCACACGCCATGCACGCGCGACACGCATTCAAACCGCCTCACGCAAACAAGGCATGATCTATCATCTTTCAGGGCCCGCCGCGCTGGTTCGCGACATCGGCATGCGTGCGCTGCCACCCGAAATGGTGATGGCGCGTTTCGACTGGCTTTATGAAGATCAGCGCGGCGCTTTCTTCACATAATCAGCCAAAAATTCCCGCGTACCAGTGGGCAACGCCAATTGCTTGCGCACACGCGCATTAACCTGGTCGCCCGTGACGAAATCAGGCACATAGCCCAAGGACCTTTCAGCATCAGCGGCATAGTCTGCATCTGTTTCCATTGCATGGATCGCCTTTGTCACCGCATCGCGCGCTTCCTTGGGCACACCCGGCGGCATCACGATCAGTCGTTGCATGGCACCGTTTGCGGCCAGAATCGTGCGATAGACGTCCCACAATTGGCCGGACGGGGGAACGCCTTTGATCTTCTCGTAAAATTGCTGGAAGTTCATCATATCGACGCCTTCCATTTGCTTGGGCGTACGAAAGGTCTCGCCATCATAGCCCGGGTCATAAAAGAGCGGGATCACTTCGCCCGTCTTCACCAGCGTCGGCTCAATGAGCGAGCGATACGAGGGCGGCGATTCCGCATAATAATTGATCTCACCTTGCTGAAGCGCCAGACGTGCGGCCTGTGATCCCCGATAGCTGGTCACATATTTATATTTCAGACCCAGCATATCGAGACCCAAGCGTAACAGCAGATCTTTGGCATTATCCGCACCAAGTCCACCGGAGACGATGCCTTCGGCGTGGCCGAAATCCTGCGGCTTTTTCAAGCCTGGCTTGATATCCGTGCGCGCGAAATACACAGTTGTACCGGGCTGATAAGCGACAAACTCATAATTCTTGAATTCAACACGCCGCGGGGCTGGATCATTGATCGCGCGCCAAATCTGTCCGGTGAAATAGCCGAAAGCCGTGCCATCGCGCGGCGCAATCTCACCCAGATAATTGGTGCCGATCAGGCCGCCCGCGCCATCCATATTCTGGACGATGAGACTGGCGGGCTGATCGAGATATTTCACCACATGTTTGGCAAACAGGCGGCCTTCAATATCGGTGGGGCCACCGGCCGCATAATTGATGATGATGGTGATGCGCTTGCCGCGATAATAGCCGTCTTCTGCCAATGCCGGCACGCCAGCCGCCAAACCCGCCAGAATGGCGCAAAGCCCCCAGAGATGCGCACGAAGCCGCATGCTCAATCCTCCCTCGTGTTTTTTATTGGGATCAGCATGCAACGGACCGGCAAAGCAGACAAGGCCCGCTCAGGCCTTCCCATCCGGGGGTTTTCATGAAAATAAGGGGCCGCCTGCCCCCTTGATGGAATTGGTAGACATACAAGACTTAAAATCTTGGGCCTTCGGGCGTGCCGGTTCGATTCCGGCAGGGGGCACGCATCTTACCATCCTGGCGAGAAGCTGACGGCAATAGTGGCCAATCCCGAGGCTACTTTTCGCGCCCTTAGCCCTTTTCGTTTTTCGAAATCGGTGGCTGGAAAGCCAGCCCCAGATCCCACGGGAAATAAATCCACGTGTCTTGGCTGACTTCCGTCACGAATGTGTCGACCAATGGGCGACCCTGCGGCTTGGCATAAACGGTGGCAAAATGCGCATTCGGCAGCATGTCGCGCACAACACGCGCGGTAGCACCTGTGTCGACGAGATCATCGATCACCAACACGCCCTTGCCGTCACAATGTTCCACCACGTCAGGCGCAATGCCCTTGAGCACCTTCAACCCGCCTTGCGTTGTGTAATCGTGATAGCTGGCAATGCAGACCGTCTCGATCATGCGGATACCCAGCTCGCGCGCGACAATGGCAGCCGGCACAAGCCCACCGCGCGTGATACAAACGATGGCATCAAAAGGCCCCGCCTCCGCCAGCCGCCAGGCGAGCGCGCGGGAATCACGATGAAACTGATCCCAGGAAACCGGGAAGGCCTTATTGTTCGGGTCGGACATGACCTTATCCCTTCAGCTTGGCACGCAAATCCGCCAGCATGGCTTCAATCTCCACACTGGTAGCCGCCACATCCTGCGGATCGCGGCCGCGCACGATGATCTGGTTGCGGAACGCACCGTCAATATAGCTGGGGTAAGAGCCAATCGACAGGCCCTCATGGGCTTTCGCAATCTCGCCCAGCCCAGTTGCGTATTGGCCCTCAGGCAGGCCTGCATCGATGGCGTGCATCGTAAGCTTTACGCCGGTCTCAAGTGTAGGAGCCACGCTATCGAGCATGGCCTGCATGATCATCGGCACACCTGCCATAGTGATCACATTGCCTATGCGAAAGCCCGGAATTTTATTGACCGGGTTGGGCACAAGTTCACCACCAAACGGCACGCGGGCCATGCGACGACGCGCTTCATTCAGATCTTCCGGCTTGATGCGCTCCAGCATGGCGTCGATGATGCGCTGATCTTCATAAAGCTCAACGCCAAAGGCCTTGGCAACGGAATCAGCGGTAATGTCATCATGCGTCGGGCCTATACCGCCGGTGGTGAAAACATAAGTATAGCGAGCTCGCAAAGCGTTTAGCGCAGCAACGATCTCTTCCATCACATCTGGAACGATGCGCACTTCGCTGAGATCAATGCCGATATTGGTGAGATAATCGGCGATATAGCCGATGTTTTTATCCTTGGTGCGGCCGGAGAGAATTTCATCGCCAATGACCAGGATCGCAGCTGTTATATTTTTCTGGCTCATGATCGCGCCCCGGCTCCCGACTGAAAGACAGCTTTAGGGAGGCTCCCCCCGCCAGCGCAAGCACAAACGGCCCACCAACGGTGATTTCCCCCGCCCTATCAGGCTCTTTGCCAGCCGATATTTTCGCGGGAGCGCAACACTTCACGATAGCCATAGGCAGGCATCATGCGCTCCAGATCGACTGACCAAGCCGTCGCCGATTTGGCGCACAGGATCAGACTCGGCCACAGCGAGGGGGCCGCCTCACGGAAGAAGGGCTCGAGAATCACATCTTCGGCGCCGGCCACATCAATCTTGAGTGCGTCTATCCGCTCATAGCCTTCGCTGGCCACGAGATCTTTCAAGGTCCGCGCATGGACCTTTAGCGATCCGCCCTGAGCATCGCTGATGCGCACCGATGTGCGCCCCTGATTTTGGGCATCCAGAAACAAAGTAATCTCGCCCTCCCGATCTGCCACGGCGCAATCAAGCGCCTTGACCGTGGCAAAGGGATTTTGGCGGATGTTATAGACCAGACGCTCGAAAATGACGGGATTGGGCTCAACCGCAAGAATCTTGGCACGCGCGCCCGCTAGCCCCGCCATGAACAAGGCATAGCCACCTGCACTTGCGCCAATATCGACAAAATGCGTGTCTTCCCCCGCTATTCCCACCAACAAAGCACGCTCTGCGGGGTCATAAAAATGCGGTGTAAAAAGCAAACGCTTCTCGCAAGTGTTGTTGGACGGATAGAGGCGCATATGTGCGCCCAGCGCCTCGACATCAAGAGGCCGGCCGCGCAAAAACTTGACCGCCAAAGAGCGCAAAAAGAATGCCCGACGCGCCCCGATCCAGGTCGACGGACAGGCCCGCGTGATCTCCAGAATAGCCCGCACCCACCCGCGCGGGGTGTGGCTGCCAAAGGGCGAGAGATCATTGACAATTGTTCGATGCATCTCTCGGTCCGGCCAGGGGACTTTGCACGTCCTTGAGAACAAGCACGTTTCTCGTCCGGCGGGCTTTGTAGCACGAGCCGGCTGGCCGTGGCCAGCTATGGCCAGCAAAGCCCATTCAAGGCTTGCACCGCAGGCCAACATGCTTAGATTCAAGAACATCTCCTAGGGGCCCGGACGCGTGCCCCAAACAACTTGGAATCGTCATGAATTTCGTAGATGCGGCCGAAGCGCCGGTCCGCAAGACGGGCCAGATCAAATTGCATGGGGCGGACGATTTCGCCGCCATGCGCAAGGCTGGTCGCCTGACCGCCGAAGCCCTCGACTTGCTAATCGATGAGGTGAAGCCCGGTGTGACGACCGAAGCGCTCGACAAATTGTGCTTTGAATTTGCCATGGACCACGGGGCCTATCCCGCGCCGCTGAATTACCGCGGCTATCGCAAGTCGATCTGCACATCAATTAATCATGTCGTCTGCCACGGCATCCCCGATGACAAGCCGCTGCGCGATGGTGACATTATCAATGTCGACGTGACCTTGATCGTCGATGGCTGGCATGGCGATTCCAGCCGCATGTATAATGTCGGAATCATACCACGCCGCGCTGAACGCTTGGTCGAAGTGACTTATGAAGCGATGATGCGCGGCATTGCCATGGTGAAACCCGGCAATACAACGGGCGATATTGGCGCGGCCATTCAAGAATTTGCTGAAGGCGAACGCTGCTCTGTTGTGCGCGAATTTTGCGGTCACGGTCTTGGCCGCTTGTTTCATGACGAGCCCAACATTCTACATTACGGCCGACGCGGCGAAGGCGTGGTACTGAAGCCCGGCATGTTTTTCACCATTGAGCCAATGATCAATCTGGGCCGCCCGCATGTGAAAGTGCTGGCCGACGGCTGGACTGCAGTGACACGCGACCGTTCGCTGACGGCGCAATTCGAACATACCGTCGGGGTAACGGAAGACGGCGTGGAAATTTTCACGCTTTCGCCCAAGGGCTTCAGCCAACCGCCCTATGCGCCTGACCCATGAACGCCAAAGAAGGAACGTGTAGGCGACTATCTAACGCCGACTACACAATCGCTGGGTCCGTTCTGTCAATTTTCGACAGACGTCTAAGTCACTTAAACCGTCGCGCTAACCAAGTAATTTTTGGCTAGCGCGCAATCGTGACTTTGGTTCGTTCTGTCAATTTTAAATGAGCCTCACTTAGTCGACGAGCGGCCTTCTTCCATTTGGAAAAGGCACGCCCTTCGTAGCGTTCGCATGAAGCCGCCAGCCGTATCGCTTTTTTGAAAGCAAAGGGCTGATCAAGATTTTCAGATGCCTGACGCATTGCCATCTGCTTAGCCTGGCGGACCATATGAAGATTAAGCTGCGCATGGGCCGCCATCTCGGCCGCTGAGGCGATATCTGGATCAGCTCCCTCATCTCCGAAAAGATCTATCAAATCACCGTAGAGACGATGATCTGATGGACCAAGCGACATCGGCAGAGACAGTCCGAGCTTCGTCGCATTACGTGCCGATCTCGCCTTTCCATCCGGTGTGCGGGGACCGCGGCTCCTTGAGCCATTTGCTCTGGCAACATCAGCCTTTTGGGGACTGGTCATTGGCCACCTCCGAGCTCGCGACGGCTTTGAAACCACCCTCAATAGCGCTGCGCTTGGCTTTGACGTCGCGGTAGCGCTCAATTTCTCTGATTATAGAATCACGCCTGATTTCGTTTGAAAGCAAAAGGTTCTCAATAGCGCCGAGCGCTTCGAGATTACTGCCGACAGCCTGAGCTTCAATGTGGGAATGTTCACGATCAGTATGCTTCAAAACTTCATACACGCGATCTATTGCATCTTCGCTTCCTGCACCCCATCCATTTACAAGACTTTCTATCCTCTCTGGGTAGTGGATGCGGTCACTCGATTGTTTCAAAAGAACACTAACAGCGATGACTTCACGAAGTTCAACGAATTGTGATTTCCAGCGACGTAAGCGCAAAATATCAAACGAGCGCTCGACTACATCACGACACCACAAGTTTTCAAGAATGTCCTGCGGGTTGATTTCCGCGACAATCTCTGCCTCGAGCCGCTCAAACAGAGCGTCATCATCCCCAATTAGCAATTGCGGTTTTCCTAAAACAGTTTCGAGATTCTGTTTCAGTGTGTAGATTCAACTTCGAAGTGCAACTTCCCGTAACCTGTTGAGGTGGCTGAGATTGCGATAAGCTCTCGGTTCCCTTGACCTGGCAGTCGAAGAAGCACAATGACCTATCACCACCTCAGCCGAGAAGAACGTTATCAGATTTCCGCCTTGTTGAAA
>CANJVX010000045.1 GCA_947478405.1 Beijerinckiaceae bacterium
AAGGTGGCGGCTCGACGGGCTCTGGCGGCGGCGGTGGGGGCGGTGGGGTAAGAGCTTCGGGCTGCGCCACAGGTTCGGGTGCGGCTTCCGCCACATCGGCGACAACACCGTCGTTGGTGTCTGTTAACGCAGGCGTTGCTTCGACGAGGGGAGCCGGCTTGAAGTGGGCTTTTTTCCAAGGTGTAAAGGGGGCGTTTTGATCGGGCGCGAAGCGATTGTCGGCATTGAAGGCGCCGCCGCGCTGGACGAAATCGGAAACCTCTGAAAGGGGGATTTTGCGTTGAGCCATCTCAGACATAATCGTCGCCACGTCCCGCTAGAACCATTGTACCCGCGTCGGAAAGTTTGCGGGCCACTGCCACGATGCGCTTTTGGGCTTCCTGAACTTCGGTAACCCGCATCGGTCCCTTTGCTTCCATTTCGTCGATAATGGCTGCCGCTGCACGGGCAGACATACAACCCAATATCTTGTCGCGCAGCCGCTCGTCGGCGCCCTTGAGCGCAATCGCCAGATCTTCGGGCGCAATATTGCGCATAAGGATACCGAGGTTTTTGTCATCGACGGCAGAAAGATTTTCAAAGACGAACATGTTTTCCTGAATCGTCGTCATCAGACCCTTATCAATCTTAGACAGCGAACCCATGATGCGCTGTTCTGCAGCGCCCTTGGTAAAGTTCATGATCTTAGCAGCCGCTTTGATTCCACCGATTTTCGACGCGCGCAGCGACGTATTGGCCTGGAACTGGAGCTGCATAACACGCTCGAGATGTTCGATGGCCTCTGGTTGAACAGAATCAATCGTGGCGATTCTATGCAACACTTCATGCTGGATATCTTCCGGCAGCAGACCCAGTACGTCGGCGGCCACCGCATAGTCGAGATGCGCGATCACAAGCCCTATAATTTGCGGATGTTCGTGTTCTATCATCTCAGCAATCGAGCGCGCATCCATCCATTGGAGGATTTCGATGCCCTTGGCCGAGGAAGAGGGGGTGATGCGAGTGAGCACCGAACCTGCCTTATCTTCACCAAGTGCTTTCACCAGCATTCGGCGGATATAGGCATCCGCGCCGAGACCGATCGATGTTTGCGCCTTGATGATCGAAAGGAATTCATCAAGCACGACATTCACGGTGCCCTGATCAACATCAGCCACCGAATACATAGCACTGCCCAATTGCTGCACTTCACGCGGCGCGAGGTTCTTCAGGATTTCGGACGCTTCATCCTCACCCAAGAGGAGCATCAGGATGGCGCATTTCTGCGTGCCTGACAGAAGCCTGGCGGCTTCCTCCGGAGTGATTTCGACGGTCGTTTGCAGGGCGTCAGCCATGGGTTGATCCTGTTTCTTCGTTTAGGCGTCGCGTTGGATGAGCGTCTTGAGCACCGCGGTGACGCGGGCTGCATCGTCGCCCACCAGCATGCGGATAAGGGTGACCTTATCATCATAGGTGTTTGCAGTGTCCAGCATCTCTGCCGAGATGGCGTTCTTCTTGGGCTTGAGGCGGGCCTTGATGTCTTCGAGCGTTTCGCCTTCACGAACCTCGATTGATTCGCCGTCACCCAGCACAGGCTCGTCAGAGGCCATGGAGCCCGACATTGTGCGATCAAGCAGCCGTTCCAGGAAGGGCTTGAGGGCCCCCAGCACAACCACACCAAGGATCGACACGATGGCAACCTGCTTGATCGCATCTTCGAGCCAAGGCGCATCATACCAAGAGCGCGATTCGAGCTTTTGTTCATCCGCAAAGCTTGAGGATATGAGTGTAATTTTGTCGCCACGATCGGGAACGTATCCGACGGCTTCCTGCAAGAGCGACGTCAGACGCTCGCGATCACCATCGGACATGGGCTTTTCAACGCTCTTTCCGGCCTCGTCGATAATTGTGCCCGAGCGGACAACAACGGCCATGGAGACGCGCTTGATTTCACCGACAGCCCGCTTTGTTGAGCGAACCTCACGGCTCACTTCATAATTGCTGACTGTGGTCGAAGACCGGGCCTTAGAGGGATCAGTTGCGCCGGCGGCTGTTCCACCAGGAGGGGTCGCAGTCAGGGCAGGGGTGTTGGGCGGCTGGTTCGAAGTTGCACCGGGTACGCCACGTGCTTTACCGTCTGCCGATTCCTGAACCGTTTCCTGGCGGCTACGGATCGCCTGCTGTGAGGGGTCGTAGGTTTCATTGGTCTGTTCAGAGCGCGTGAAATCAACTTCCACATTCACTTCTGAATTGAAATTCCCGATCCCGATGATTGGGGTCAGAAGATTGGCCACGCGCTCGCGCAGCATCTTTTCGATGCGGGTCTTGTGTTCGAGCTGTTGAGACGAAAGGCCTAACTCATTGTCTCGCTGAGGTGACGAGAGCAGAGCGCCGCTTTGATCAACGATGGTCACATTAGCGACTGGCAAGTAAGGCACGCTCGAGCTCACGAGATGCTGAATTGACTGGACCTGGCCCAGCGAGAGGCTGCGACCTGGCGAAAGCCTCAGAAAGACCGAGGCCGATGGCGGATTTTGCTCCCGCACGAAGGCGGAACGCTCCGGAATCGCAAGATGGACGCGCGCGCCCTCGACATCGCGAATTTCCATAATCGAACGCGAGAGTTCATTTTCCTGAGCCTGTTTCAGCTTCACGGTCTCGACAGCACGGCTCGCGCCAAGCGGCATTTGAGAGATGATGTCATAGCCAGCGATTGCGGCTTTCGGCAGGCCAGCAGCGGCCAAAGACATGCGTGCGCGATGAAAATCATTACGAGGCACCATCAGGGTGCCTGTTGTGGGATCCAGTTTGGCTTTGATGCCATTGGTTTCGAGATTTTGAAGAACGAGAGATTTATCTTCATCGCCCAGACGCGGGAAGAGCTGCGTCATGGCCGGCTCACGCATCATAAAGATGGTGCCAAGCCCGACCAAAACAATCATGCTGACAACGATAATGGGCATCGAACGCACGATCGCTGGCTGACGCATGAAATTCTGCGTGGCTGCGAAGGCATTATAAAGTTGGGCTCCGACGGGGCCCAGGCCTGCTGGAGCAGGGATCGCGACGCTTCTTGTGTCAGACACCGTTTCTATCTCCGATCAGAGGGATTCTTCGATGCGCGGATCAAACCGGCATCGAGACAATGTCCTTGTATGCGCTAAGAAGTTTGTTGCGGATCTGCATTGTTGCTTCGAATGCCAGAGAGGCTTTCTCTCGCTGAAGCATCACTTTTGCTACATCCGTTTCGTCACCACGCTCAAAGGCCTGTATCGTGCCTTCTGCTTGTGCTTGCGCATCGGCGACTTCGTTGAGAGCTTTTTGCATATGCTCTCCGAAATTACCGCCAGTCTGCTTGCCAGAATTAAGCTTTGCATTTGCAGCGGATGTAATTTCGCGGGTAAGATTGACGGATGTGAGCATTGTCATCGGTTCGCTCCTCAGACGGCGAGTGCGAGATGTCGCGTCGGTAATTCGACAGGCGTCATCATCATGTCTTGCATATCGATCATCAGATGTTCTGCGAGAATTTCGCCACCGCCTGACATCACGAGAGCGCGCTGCAGAACGTTTTCAAGTTCGCGCACATTGCCAGGCCATTCGTGCACTTCAAGCTTCTCGATGGCTTCTTCGGTCAGTTCCGGCATTTTGGCGAAACCGCCGGCATGTTTGGCCAGAAGCGTAACGGCGATTGGCAGAATGTCACCGGGCCGTTCAGCCAGGGATTTGGTGACAAGGGGGAACACATTGAGACGATAATACAGGTCTTCACGGAAACGGCCGCCCTTTACTTCATTAAGCATGTAGCGGTTTGATGTCGCAACGACACGCACATCAACCGGAACCGGCTTGGACGAACCCAGCGGTGTAACTTCTTTTTCCTGCAGCACCCGCAGCAATTTCGCCTGCAGCGGCAAAGCCATTTCTGATATTTCATCAAGAAGGAGCGTGCCGGAATCGGCGGCGCGGAAAATGCCCTTGTTGGGATGATGCGCGCCGGTGAAGGCGCCGCGCTCATACCCAAAGAGGAGGGCTTCAAGCATTGTGTCGGGAACCGCCGCGCAATTGACGGCAATAAAGGGATTGCGTGCACGGGGCGAGGCATTGTGCAGGAAGCGGGAGACGACTTCCTTTCCGGTGCCGGTCGGGCCCACAAGCATCACGGTTACGTCGCTGGAGGCAACGCGACGTGCAAGACGCAGCAGATTGAAAGTGGCCGGATCGCCAGCCGCGATGTTCTGATCGCCGTCCATGAATCGTGCGATGACTTCGGCGGTGAAGCGCCAATTGTTTTCGGTCGGCTTGACCTGAAGCGTGGTGCCGTTGAATTCGCATTTCAGCGAGAACGTTTTGCCGGATTCATTCAGGACGACGATCCGCTCAGCCTTGAGCTGGCGGCACCATTTCTGGTAGCCGGTGGCGTCCGATGCCAATTTTTTGGCGACGGCGTAGCTTACGAGAAGCCCGCATTGGGCCCAAGACACATCTACCGAACCGAGCTTTGCAAGCGTGGTCGTGTGGACCTCGTATCCGCGATTATGCAGATGCATGTTGAGGGCCTCGCAATCGGCCAGCTGGTCGGTGACACACAAAACAGAGTTCATTGCGTTCTCCTAATGTCGCCTCTTCGCAGAGGTGAAAGGCAACGCTCGTGCCAGATGGCGCGTGTTGTGACGGGGCTTGCCGGCCAGTTCGCTTAATATCCTGTTAAGATATTGGTTTATCTTGCCTTTTAAAGAGAACCCAAAATGGTGATTTTGAATATTCTGCAATAATAATACGTCGTTATGACGGATATGTCAGTTGTTTGGGTCGCAGATATAGCAACCATTGCTTGTCTCCGACTGCGTTTCAGTCAAAAAGTCGACAGTCATTATTTCATTTTCTCAAGGCCTTAGCTAATGACTAGCGAAGAGGTGCAGCGTTATCTTGATCTGCCGAGCCCCTCCATGCGTGAGGCGCTTGACATGATCAAGCGCGTGGCCCCGGCGATGACGACGGTCTATATCCACGGACCCTCTGGCAGCGGCAAGGAGTTCGTCGCGCGTGCCGTTCATGCCTTTTCGGCGCGCGCGGCCGGCCCCTTCATCGCGGTCAATTGCGGGGCAATCCCGCGCGAGCTCATCGAGAGTGAATTGTTCGGCTCCGAGAAGGGCGCCTATACGGGCTCTGTTCGCACCCGTTCAGGCCTGATCGAAGCCGCTGGAGGCGGGACCCTCTTTCTCGACGAAATCGGCGACATGCCCGTAGATATGCAGGTGAAGCTCCTGCGCGTGCTTGAGGATCGATCGTTTTCCCGTGTAGGCGGTTCGCAGGTCATCAAGGCCGATATGCGGCTTGTTTGCGCGACCCATCGTGATTTGCTCCAGCGGGTGGAGGAGGGGCAGTTCCGGGAGGATTTGTTCTATCGTATCAACGTTTTCCCGGTCACTCTTGCCGGACTAGCTGATCGGCGTGAGGACATTCCCCGTCTGACAGACCTCATATTGAGGAGATTGCGTAATCAAGGCTTTCCTGATGCGCCGAGTTTCGAAGCCGAAGCGCTGGCGGGTCTGAAAGATGCCGATTGGCCGGGCAATATCCGACAGCTGCGCAATGTGCTTGAGCGCGCCTGCGTGCTCTATCCCGGGCAGTCCATAGGCGGGGAACAGATTGAGCGCATTACGACCGTGCGCAAAAATGTCGATCGGATTGAAGAGACGCAGGCTCTGATGGCTTCTCTCGAAGGTATTTTGCCGATTGGCCGCGACGATGAGGCTCTAGACGTGTTTGCCATGGGTGGCGGCCTTTATGGCCCCGCTGACGTTGCCACCTTTTTGCGCGAGAATGCGGACTTTAATTTTCGGGATCACATCGCCCAGATCGAGATGGTTTTCATCAGGGGGGCCCTCAGTGAGGCTGATGGATCGGTGAGCGCGGCCGCGCGCTTGCTTGGTTTGCAGCGCACGACCCTGATTGAAAAGATGCGCAAATACGCGATCCAGCGCGAAGACGCGTGATCGCGCAGTTGTTTAAGCAGCCCGCGGGTCGTTTTGACCGATCGTATTCCAGGCCTCAGCAATTTCAGCAATGGCCTTTCGGACTTCGCCGAGGGTGGCTGCTATATTGTTGCGACTGGCTTCGATGACCCGTCGGCGTGACCATTCATAAAGGCGCGCCAACGATATAGCGACCTCACCCCCACGCTCGAAATCGAGGCTGGCTGATAGCACGTGAATAATGCTCAGCGTCTTGGAGATATGGGTTGATTTGGCGGATAGATCAGCTTGCTCCATGGCCAGATGGGCACGGTCAAGCGACGTGATCAGTTCGGTATAGAGAATTTGCACGAGGCTGTGTGGGTCAGCACCCTCGACCAGAAAATCTTGTTCAGCCTCCTGGTACGCCTTAATCGCGTCTCGATGATACATACACAAGCTCCCCTTTTATGCTCCAGCTTTATAAGAGACGGCTTGGGGGGCGGAAATTTTAAATTAAATAAGCTCCTGAAAAAAATAGGTTTTTTACCGCGATGAGAGCTGGCACAGGGATTGCTAATTCACGTCCAAGACGGCGTCTCGGCGCCAATGATCCTTATGCCTCTTCAAATGGAGTAAACCATGATCTCCGTCATCATGTCTGGCCTGAACGTCGCCCAAAAGGACTTGCAGGTCGCCGCGAATAACGTGGCCAATGCCAACACCGTGGGCTTCAAACGCTCAAGCGCAGCCTTTCAGGATGTGTTTTCGAACGATCCCACGGCCAATCCCAAAACTGCCATTGGTTCCGGCGCAATCACCAGCATGATCAACCGCAATACCAGCCAGGGCGCCATGACTTCGACCGACAAGGTCACTGATCTGGCCATTGCTGGACGCGGTTATTTCACCCTCGCCAGCACCGATCCGGAAACGGGTGCAACCAATGTGGTCTATACCCGCGCCGGCAATTTTTCTGTCAATGTGCAGGGCGAGATCGTCGATTCCAGCGATAACCAGCTGCAGGTTTTTCCTGTCAATGAAGGTCGGGTCGACACCACCAAGACCATTGGCGCTGTGATTTCGGCAGAAAAGGATCCAGCGGACGTTCGCGTCCCGCTTGGTCTCAATGCGATCGTTGGCGGCAAGATCGTCGTTAGAGGCGGAACTAATGACGTCGAAGTGACGCTGAAGCAGAGCGACATCGATAATGGCTATGTCACGACGCAGGTCCGCGGTGTTTCGTCGGATAATTCCGACGTGCTCTCAGCCACCTATGGCGATACCGAGGTGAAGATCGATTTCTCAACGGCGGAGACCCCGCCGGTTGAAGGTGATACGATCACCTACAAGCTACAGGATGGAACCTCGCGTACCTATACGCTTGCGCCTGCGGACATCGCCCGCGGCTACGCTAAGGTTCCCGCGCCGGCCGCTGACAAGGTGTATTTCGAACGGTTGGATACGAATGCCAAAGTGGCCGCGGCGGTGACCATGAAAAGTGGCGCTGACAACAGCATTCTCGCGATCAGCCCGACCGTCGCCGCTGCCGTCTCAACGTCTGTGGCCTCCTCGGAATATCGTGGCGTCTATCTGCAGGGCATCACGGTCGATTCCAAGGGCATGGTTCAGGCGACCTATGGCGATGGTTCGAAGCTCGATGTTGGCGCCATTGCACTGGCCTCCTTCCGCAATGACAGCACCCTGAAGCCAATCGGTAATACGAAGTTTGTGGCGTCCGACCAGTCGGGTACAGCGATCCTGACCCGCGCCGGGGCTCCCTTCGCGGGCGATATCCTGTCGGGCACGCTTGAACAGGCCAATGTCGACATCACGCAGGAACTGATGACCATGCTCAAGGCTCAGCAGCTTTATAACGGTAACGCCCGTATGCTGCAGACAGCTGTTGAAGTTGGTAACCGTATTACAGATAAACTCTGATAAAGAATCTGTAACTTGAGCTCCACGTGATTTGCCACTAGGGCAGATTTAGGTAGAGTTTGACGAGCTGCCTGGCGGCGCCGCCGCCGGGCCTTCGCTTGACTGGAGTGGCTCTGTGTTTGCCATAATTGGACTCGTTCTTCTTTTTGTCTGCGTGTTCGGCGTGTTCGTCGCGCATGGCGGTGATTTGGGTCCTGTGATTCACGCAGCCCCTTCCGAACTTGCGACCATCTTGGGCGCGGGCATCGCGGCCATGTTGATTGGCAACGACATTGACACGGTCAAGGGCGTTGGCGGTGGCTTGGGCAAAGTGTTTTCAGGTCCGAAGTGGAAGAAGCAAGATTTTCTCGATGTCATCTTCCTCGTGTCGCGCCTGATGAAAATCTTGCGTGTCGATGGACCGGTGGCTTTGGAATCGCACGTGGAAGGCCCGGAATCCTCCGCCATCTTCGGTGAATATCCGCGCATCCTGGCTGATCATCACGTGCTCCACCTGATCACGGATACGATCCGTTTGATGGTAATTTCATCTGGCAACCTCAACGCCTATGCGGTTGAGGAAGTCATGGATGCTGCGATCAAGGAACATGTGAACCATGCCGGTCATCCGGCCCATGCGTTGGCGTCTCTCTCGGGCGCGCTTCCGGCTCTGGGTATCGTGGCCTGCGTGCTCGGCGTCGTGAAGACCATGGGCGCCATCGATCAGCCGCCAACCGTTCTGGGCGCGCTCATTGGTTCGGCGCTGGTCGGTACGTTCTTGGGTGTGTTTTTGGCTTATGGCCTTGCGGAGCCCTTTGCAGGTCGACTGACACAGATTGTCAAGGAAGAATCGCAAATCTATCACGTTGTGAAGCAGATCATTGTGGCGACCTTGCATGGACATCCACAGCCTCTCGTCATTGAAGCTGCACGTGTTGCGATCAGCGGACATAATCAGCCGAGCTTCGGCGAAGTCTTTGACGGCTTGCGAGGCAAGTAGTCATGGCTGAGGCCAAAAAAGACAAAGAGAAGAAGGCCGAGGAGAAAATCCCCGCGCCTATCATCATCAAGAAGATCACGGGCGATGAGGCCGCGGGTCATGGTGGCGCTTGGAAGATCGCGCTTGCAGACATGATGACCGCCATGATGGCCTTCTTTCTTCTGATGTGGCTGCTGGGTGCGACTTCCGAAGCGCAACGCAAATCAATTGCGGATTATTTCAAGCCGACCCCCAAGAGCCTGATTCAGTCGGGACAACTTGCAGGTTCGAACGGCATTCTGGGTGGGCGCTCCATCATGGATCCCGAAGGTATGCCCAATGCTGCCTCGCAAACCTCTGTTCTTGACCTGACACCACCCACACAGAACGAGGGTGAAACTGGCGCAGGAGAGGGGCCCGAAGAAGGCAAGAAAGACGGTAAGGGTGCCGATTCCGAAGCCGGTCAGGGCAAAGGCCAAGAAAATGACCCTGCTCAAGGCAAAGGCAAAGCGCCGGATCAATTGAACGAAGAGCAGAAAAAGGCTGCGGCCGATGCTCTCGACAAGCAGAATTTCGACAAGCTCGAAAAAGAGCTTCAGGAGAAAATTTCCGAAAGCTCAATGCTGGCAGGCCTGCAGGGACAGATGCGTGTCACGCGCGAGAAAGACGGGTTACGAATCGAAGTCATCGACAAAGCCGATTTCTCGATGTTTGGTCTTGGTACGACAAAGATGATGCCGCGTGCACAAGCGCTCGTAGATGAAATTGCGCGCTCTGTCTCAACCATGCCCAACAAAGTCACGGTGCGTGGTCACACCGATAGTGTTCCCTTTGCCAATCCGGATGGGCGCAACAATTGGTCGTTGTCGGCGGAGCGTGCTGAGGCCATGCGTCAAATTCTGGAGAAGCGTGGTGTGAGTCCGGATCGGTTTCAATCGATTGAGGGGGTTGCCGACACGGATCCCTTTAATGCGAATGATAAAGGTGATCCACGAAATCGCCGCATCAGTGTGACAATTAAATATCAAAGCCAGTAAGGTTAGTGATGATGAACCTCGTGCCTGGCGCGTTTGTCGGCTTTTTATTTTTGGTTTCTTATTCAAGCTTAGCTGTCGCAAGTGAACCACCGCCGCCGCCACCGCCAAAACCTAAGCCTGCAAAGCCCTCGGGATTGACTGGAAATCTTGTGCCCTTTTGCGAGATAGGTACTTATCCGGCCGGAAATAAGTGCAAGCCTGCGCCGCCTGGTTTTTATGCACCACCCAATGCGAAATATCCGATTGCCTGTCCGTCCGGTATGACGTCGCCTTATGGTTCGCGTGGTCCGGGTGAATGTAAATCGGAATGACGCAGTCGAAAAAGGATTCTGGATCAATCGATCTGACTGGAGGCCCTGTTTGGCATTTACGCGCGTTGTCGCGCAGGCGCCGTTTGTGGAAACCTTTTCGGGACGAGATTGAATCTTGGCTTTCGGATTGGTCAATCCGTTCACGCGAGCTTTTGCTTGTTGGGCCTAGTGCAGGTTGGTGTTTGCCAGAACAATATCTGCGGAATTTTTCTGTCATTCATGCAATAGATCCCGATCCTCTTGCAGCATTGCTCTTTCGTTTTGTTCACCCGCGCGCGCACCTTGGTGAATGGATACGGGGTGATTTTTTTGTCGAGGGGGATAATTTTCTGCATCGCCACGCAAGCAGCGCTGTTCTTTTTTGCAACATGCTTGGCCAACGCCGTTACGTGAACAGAGATGTAGCTTTGGTCGAAGAAGAAATGCGTATGGTTAAAATGCAGCTACGTGGTCGCAATTGGGCAAGTTTCCACGATCTCGTGTCAGGCGATGGGATTGCCGAGCAACCTGTAAAAGAATTGAAGACGACCCTGGATCAGGCGTCGATTTTATCGTCGCTCGATCTTTCCGGTGAATGGCTTGATCATCTGACCAGTGATGTCTTTCCCCGTACAGTGTCGCGTAAAATCATCCCGTGGCAATTTGCGCGCGGACGTTTGCATCTCGTCGAAGCAGGGTTTGTAAATGCGTGAGGCCTATTTGCCGGCCATCATCACAAGCTGCAAATAGCAGATGCGACGCTTGAACGACCGTTCCTGATTCCATTCATAGATTAGCAAGCGGGGTCGCCCTACGTTTTTTCGCTCAACCTTGATGTCGATTTCATCAGGCAAGAGAATCCCTAAATGACGAAGGGCACGATGGGGTCCGGCGTCGATCCTATCGAGGAGATCGTGTTCAACCCAGCAGCGCGCGAGGACCGCACCGAGGTAATCAATGATGCGTTCTTTGAGCTGGCGCGCATCTATCACAATTTCGATTGGCGGCTCTTGTTGGAATTCATCCGCGTCTGCCGGCGGTAGGGCAGGGTGCCCGATTTGCGAACCGCGCACGGAATCGGAATTCGCGCCGTCAGCCACAACCGAACTTGTGCCGTCAATAACAATCGGCAGATTTTTCCCATACGCCATAAAACTCGTTCCCACGCCCCAGCAAGACAGGCCAGATGACTGGGAAACTACAGAGCGCTTTGGTACCTGACAAGTAGTTGATTGATTTGTTTTATTTTTACTTTTCTTAGTTCAGGACTGTGACATCGGCATGGGCTTGGCGCAGAAGTCCGCTGCCATAGCGCACCATGACGAATTCAACGTCGAGCGATGCCGGCTTGATGGACACGGGAACGGCGCGGCCCATTGCCCCCAAAGTCGCCAGAACTCCATAGCGGAGCCGGTCTCCTGTTTGCTGTGAGAGACTGTGGATTTCAATCGACTGAACGGCGCCGAACAGGAGTGATTTGATACTGTTCATGGATAAGGCTCATGGGTCAGAAAGATGACGTCGCGTTCAGATCAGCAATTTCGAGGCCATCAGGCCGGGTGGGTTAAGTCTCTGATAAAGCGAGATATTAGCCTGTCGTGTTCTTGACGTTTATAGAAAGCCCGCCCTATGGGCCCTCATTCCCACTCGATTGATCGGCGCAGTACAGGCTTCAATTGGAGCCTGTACTTATGACGGGGCCCTATTTCTGAGGCGGACGTTCTCAAGTATGGCTCGCCTGCGCGGTGAAGGAGTGGCGGCATTGCCCCAAGTTCTGCTAGGTTTTGCGGAGCGAAGAACCGGAGCGGCATAAGCCCAGCCGGCAAAGGGAGGATAAAGTGACATTCCAGCTTGCCACGATCAGTACATCCGAGGGGCCGCGCGCGGCTATGATCCTCAACGGCCATGCCATTGAGATTGCCAAGGCAACTGGGCTTCGTCAGGATGAAACCATTCTGGGCATTTTCGAAAATCTGGATGCCAATTTGGAGCGGCTGGAAAAGCTCGCGGCGTCGGATCCTGCAGGCGTGGCTTTGTCGGCCGTGACGCTGATGTCGCCGATCCCGATCCCACCGGCGATCTATTGCGCTGGGTCGAATTATGCAGACCATGCGGCGGAAATGGCCAAGGCCAATGGACGTGAGCCGCCCAAGGATCCCCATGAATTGGGGCAGCGCTCATGGCACTTCATCAAGGCCTCGCGCTCGGCCATTGGAACGGGTGCCGCCATTCCCATGCCTGCACATTCGAAGAAGCTGGATTGGGAAGCTGAGCTTGGTGTTGTCATCGGCAAGATCTGCCGCAATGTGCCCGAAGAGGCGGCGCTTGATTTTGTTGGGGGCTATCTGGTTGGGAATGATCTCTCGGCGCGTGACCTGTCACGCCGCCCGGGCATGCCCGAAAATTCATCCTTCAAAAATGACTGGATGGCGCATAAGAGCTTTGATGGCGCCTGTCCGCTCGGGCCCTGGATCACCTTAGCCCGCGATGTCGCCCATCCGCACAATCTGAAAATGCGGCTCGATGTGAATGGTGTCGTGAAGCAGGATTCCAATACCGGCTATATGATCTTCAACATCAAGGAACAGATCGCTGATCTGTCCGCCCGCATGACCCTCTATCCCGGAGATATCATTCTCACGGGAACACCGGCCGGCGTTGGCAATGGCAAGGGCGAATATTTGAACAGCGGCGATGTCGTGACAGTCGAGATCGAAGGTCTCGGCAAGATTGTCAATCGTTTCGAATAGAAGTCAATAATTTAAGATACTCTCTTCAAGTAAACTGAGAGCAAATTCGAGGGCCGCGCGGCGAATGCTGGCGCGGCCTTTGTTATCAAAGCATTGTTCAAAATGATCTGGTGCATATCCTGACTGTGCTCGGGCGAAGTGAACCAAGCCTACGGGCTTAGCGTCGGTTCCGCCGCCCGGCCCAGCAATTCCGGTGACCGCGACGCTGAGTGATGCTTTGGAATGTCGAAGGGCTCCCTCGGCCATAGCGCACGCGACCACTGCGCTGACCGCGCCATATGTTGCGATCAGACTGGCAGGCACACCAAGCATTTCTGTTTTGGCCACATTTGAATAAGTGACGAAGCCCCGATCGAGCACGGCTGAAGAGCCGGAAATCTCGGTGAGCAAGGCCGCGATGAGGCCGCCTGTACAGGATTCTGCCGTGGTGATTGTGATCCCCTTTGCAGCGCAGCGGGCAATCAGGACCTCCGTTCTTGCCATCAGCTGCGGATCAAAGACGTTCATATCTGGTCTATTCTCCGGCCGGAAGGCGGATCGTAGCAAGCGCCATTGAAGCTATACCTTCACGTCGGCCGGTGAAGCCAAGTCCTTCTGAAGTCGTGGCTTTTACTGCGACGCGGTTGACTGGAAGATTGCATATTTCAGCAATGCGTGCTCGGATCGCGTCGCGGTGCGGACCGACTTTTGGCGCCTCGCAGATCAGCGTTCCATCGAGGTGAGCAATTTGTCCGCCGCGTTGCCTCACCAGCTCGACGGCGTGGCGCAGAAACTGGTCGGAGGCTGCCCCTCTCCATTCTGGGTCTGAGGGTGGGAAGTGCGAACCGATGTCACCATCGGCCAAGGCGCCCAGAATGGCATCTGTCAGCGCATGTAACAGGACATCGGCATCGGAATGGCCGACAAGCGCAGCTGCGTGAGGGATTTTTACCCCGCCAAGCCAGACATGGTCTCCGGGCCCGAAGGCATGGACGTCATAGCCCTGGCCGATGCGAATGTCTGAGAGACCGGCAGACATGAGACGCTCCATCATGACGAAGTCGCTGGGTTCGGTGACTTTCAGATTGGTGGTATCGCCCTCAAAGATGTGGACCTTGTGACCTGCCCATTCCGCGATGGCCCCATCGTCCGGGAGGTCATCTATTTTATGTTTGGCAGCATCAAGGTGCGCTTTAAGGATGAGGTGATAAGTGAAGCTTTGTGGAGTTTGTACAGCCCGCAATGAGGCGCGCTGTAGCGTGTTTTCCACGTGACCGTCTGTACCCACCTGCTTGATCGTGTCGCTGACAGCCAGGCCGGGTATGGCCGCACCGAATTGTCGGGCCGCAGCAACGGCTCTCAGAAGCAATGCTGGCGAGGGGCTGCACCGTGCACCATCGTGGATGAGCACCATCTCCGGGCCAAGGTCTTCGAGTGCGATTAATCCAGCCAAAACCGAGGCCTGCCGAGTCGCGCCCCCCGCTTTGGCCGGGCGGCAGAGCTGGCGCGCGGACGCCGTCAAAGCAGATAGAACATCCACAAAGGCGCCTTGGTCTTGCGGCCCGATCACAGGCTGGATCGGCGCACCCAGCTTGGAGAGAGCTTCGATTGTATAAGCGAGAAGGGGACGTCCTGCGATGGAGGCGAATTGCTTTGGTGTGTCGCCGCCGGCACGCAGCCCGCGGCCGGCTGCGACCAGCACAATGGCAATTTCGGACGATTGGGCGTGATGGGCGGCCAAGCTTTTTGATCTCCTGTTTGTCTTGTTTGGCGTGATTTCGAAATGGGGTCAATTCGGTTGAAGATCGGGGCGTTAACGTCAGATTCATTCTGGTCAAGGCAATGTCGGACATGGTCAAACGTCGTCGACTTCGCGCTATTCTCATTCCGCTTGTGCTCTATGCTGTTTCGGGCGCGGCTGCGTCTTACTTTGTCTGGCACGCCTATAATGGGTCGCGTGGCCTTAAGGCTAAGGAAGAGTACCGGGTAAAGATCGAGGGCCTGAGTACCCACCTCAATTCCTTGCAGGACGAGCGCATTGGTTGGGAGCGCCGTGTCCGGATGATGGGCGCAGATTCCCTTGATCGTGATCTGCTCGAGGAGCAGGCGCGGGTGACACTAGGGCGGGTTCACAAGGACGAGCTTATTCTTTTTTATAGGCCGTAAGTCCTGTGATGCAGCGTGCAAATTGTCTGTTTGTCGTAGGTAACTTATATCTAGTTGAGAATTGTGCGTAACGATAATCGTGTTATTTTTAATAAGTACCTGATTTCAAAGAATTTATGTTTTTTCAAATTCTGTTTTTACCCCCTCGCATTATCCTTTAGCCTGATCTAACCTTCGGCGTAGCGTGACCCGGGCGTGGGTCCGTATACAGGTTCAGGGAGCCCCTATGGCAGCGTCTGCCTCATCTCGGTCCAAGGCCCCAAAGGTCGCGGGACCGGCCGAATTCACCCGTGAGCAGGAACTTCATGCCTATCGCGAAATGCTGTTGATCCGGCGTTTCGAAGAAAAGGCCGGCCAGATGTATGGCATGGGCCTGATCGGCGGGTTCTGCCATCTCTACATTGGTCAGGAAGCTGTTGTTGTCGGCATGCAAATGGCCGCACAAGAGGGTGACCAGATCATCACCGGTTACCGAGATCATGGCCATATGCTCGTCTGCGGCATGGATCCCAAGGGCGTGATGGCCGAGTTGACCGGTCGACGTGGCGGCTTGTCGAAAGGCAAAGGCGGCTCGATGCATATGTTCTCGAAAGAGAAGCATTTTTACGGCGGTCACGGCATTGTTGGCGCGCAAGTGTCTCTCGGCACCGGTCTCGCCTTCGCCAATCATTATCGCGGTAACAAAAATGTCTCGATGGTCTATTTCGGTGACGGCGCCGCAAATCAGGGCCAGGTCTATGAGAGCTTCAACATGGCCGAGCTGTGGAAGCTTCCTGCGATCTATATTATCGAAAACAACCGCTATGCCATGGGAACGTCGGTGTCGCGTGCTTCCGCGCAGTCCGATTTTTCTAAACGCGGTTTGTCGTTCAATATTCCCGGCGAACAGGTCGATGGCATGGACGTGCGCGCGGTGAAAGCTGCGGGCGCCAAGGCTCTTGCTTGGTGCCGCGAAGGCAAGGGCCCTTACATTCTCGAAATGCAGACCTATCGCTATCGCGGGCATTCCATGTCTGATCCTGCAAAATATCGCTCAAAGGAAGAAGTGCAGAAAATGCGCGAGGAGCATGATCCGATTGAGCAGGTGCGCGGTCGGTTGTTGCGCGAAAAATTTGCGACGGAAGATGAATTGAAAGCGACCGACGCTAAGGTGCGTGCGATCGTGGCTGAGGCTGCCGAATTCGCGACTAACGATCCTGAGCCGGATCCGTCCGAATTGTGGACGGATATTTTGCTCTAAGGGGGGATCGACAATGGCTGTGAATATTCTCATGCCCGCACTGTCTCCCACGATGGAGCAGGGCAAGCTGGCGAAATGGTTAAAGAAGGTCGGAGATAAGGTGAAATCCGGCGATGTTCTCGCCGAGATTGAGACAGATAAAGCAACGATGGAAGTGGAAGCTGTCGACGAGGGCGTACTGGCTGCCATTCTTGTGGCCGATGGTACAGAAAATGTCGCGGTGAATACGCCGATTGCCGTGATCACTGCAGAAGGTGAAAGCATCGATACGGTTCCTGCTGCTGCGGCCACCAAGCCTGCCGCGCACGACGGATTTGGAGACAAGCCGGTCACTGTTGCCAAAAGCACAAGTGATGCTCCTGCGGCGCCCATCATGACGGTTCCAGCTGCGCCGGAAGTGCCGGCTGGTACGCCGATGGTTGCTATGACCGTGCGCGAAGCTTTGCGTGACGCTATGGCTGAAGAAATGCGCGCGGATGAAGATGTCTTCATCATGGGCGAAGAAGTCGCTGAATATCAGGGTGCTTATAAAATCACGCAGGGCTTGTTGCAGGAATTCGGCGCGCGTCGCGTGATCGATACGCCCATTACTGAACATGGTTTCGCTGGTATTGGTGTTGGTGCCGCCATGTCGGGTCTCAAGCCCATCGTGGAATTTATGACCTTTAATTTCGCCATGCAGGCGATTGATCAGATCATCAATTCTGCAGCCAAGACGCTTTATATGTCGGGCGGTCAGATGGGTTGCCCCATCGTGTTCCGTGGGCCCAATGGTGCTGCAGCGCGCGTCGGGGCGCAGCACAGTCAGGATTATGCGGCTTGGTATTCGCAAATTCCTGGTCTCAAGGTTGTGGCACCTTATACGGCTGCCGATTTCAAAGGTCTTATGAAGGCTGCTATTCGCGATCCAAATCCGATCATCTTTTTGGAGAATGAGATTCTCTACGGGCGGACATTTGATGTGCCCAAGGTTGATGATTTTGTTGTGCCAATTGGAAAGGCACGAATTCACCGGGTTGGTAGCGACGTGACGCTCGTGTCTTGGTCGATTGGCATGACCTACGCCATCAAGGCCGCCGAAGAACTCGCCAAGGAAGGCATTGAAGCGGAGATTATTGATCTGCGCACGATCCGCCCCATGGATGTCGACACGATCATCGCCTCCGTCCAAAAGACGGGTCGTTGCGTGACTGTTGAAGAAGGCTGGCCGCAATCTGGCGTTGGCGCTGAAATCGCCGCGCGCGTGATGGAACGGGCGTTTGACTGGCTCGATGCGCCGGTTGCGCGTGTCACCGGCAAGGATGTGCCTATGCCTTACGCCGCCAATCTTGAAAAGCTCGCTCTTCCCAATGTTGGTGAAGTTATTCAGGCGGCGAAAGCCGTGCTCTATCGCTAAGGGGAGCGCTGGCCATGCCGATCAACATTCTCATGCCGGCCCTCTCTCCCACGATGGAGAAAGGCAATATAGCGCGGTGGTTGAAGAAGGAAGGCGACAAGATCAAGCCGGGCGACGTGATCGCCGAAATTGAAACCGATAAGGCAACGATGGAAGTCGAAGCGGTCGATGAAGGCACACTTGCCAAGATTCTTGTGCCGGATGGATCTTCTGACGTTGCTGTGAATACGCTCATCGGCATTATTGCAGCGGATGGCGAGGACGTGAACGCGGCGGCTTCTGCTGCGCCTACGGCAGCGCCGAAAGCCCCTGCGGTGCCCGTAGCCGCTCCCGTAGCAGCTCGCGCTACCCAACCGGTTGCCGCAACTTCGGCGCCAGTTGCTGCGGGAGGCGCGCGTGTGTTTGCTTCGCCTTTGGCACGTCGGATTGCGAAGGATGCGCGCATTGATTTGACGCGAGTGAAGGGTACCGGACCCCATGGTCGTATTGTCGAGCGCGATGTGCGTTCGGCTATGGCTATGGGTGGTGTTATTGCTGCTCCGACTTCGACAGCAACCGGTTCTGTACCGATGGGTATGTCTGACGCGACGATCCGCAAATTCTTTGCCGATGGATCGTATGAAGAGATCCCGCATGACTCTATGCGCAAGACGATTGCGCGTCGCCTGATTGAAGCCAAGCAGACGATTCCGCATTTCTATCTATCGGTTGATTGCGAACTCGACACACTTCTGGCCGCGCGCGAAACCATCAATGCCAATGCCGGCAAAGACAAGGATGGCAAGCCCGCCTACAAAGTCTCGGTTAATGATTTTGTAATCAAGGCGCTTGCTGTTGCTCTACAGCGCGTTCCTGATGCCAATGTGACCTGGACGGAAGGCGCGATGCTGAAGCATCAGCATTCCGATGTCGGTGTGGCAGTGTCGATCCCTGGCGGTCTTATCACGCCGATCGTGCGTAAGGCTGAAACCAAAGGGCTCGCGCAAATTTCGAATGAGATGAAAGATTACGCGGCCCGTGCGCGTGCACGGAAACTGAAGCCAGAAGAATATCAGGGTGGCACGACAGCCGTGTCGAATCTTGGCATGTTTGGCATCAAGAATTTCTCAGCCGTCATCAATCCTCCGCATGCGACCATTCTCGCTGTCGGCGCTGGCGAACAGCGTATCATCGTTAAGAAGGGTGCGCCTGCTGTTGCGACCGTGATGAGCGTCACTTTGTCGACCGATCATCGTGCTGTTGATGGCGCACTGGGTGCTGAATTGCTGCAGGCTTTCAAGCAGCTGATCGAAAATCCGATGGGAATGTTGGTGTAATATGACGAGCACCTACGACGTACTCATTATCGGGTCGGGCCCTGGCGGTTATGTCACGGCCATTCGCGCGGCGCAGCTCGGCCTTAAGACAGCGATCGTCGAGCGCGAACATTTGGGCGGTATCTGTCTCAACTGGGGCTGCATTCCGACTAAGGCTTTGTTGCGTTCCGCCGAAATTTATCATTATGCGCAAAATGCTGAATCCTACGGACTGAAGATTGAAGGCAAGGTGACCTTCGATCCCGCCGCTGTAGTAAAGCGCTCACGTGGCGTGTCGCAGCAGCTCAATGGTGGCGTTGGTTTCTTGCTCAAAAAGAACAAGGTCGATGTCATCTGGGGCGAGGCTGTGATCGACAGGCCCGGACAGGTCACTGTATCGGCGACGAAGAAAGCAGCGGTGCAGCCTCAGAATCCAATCCCGAAGGGCACGTTGGGAGTGGGTGTCTATCATGCCAAAAATATTATCGTTGCGACGGGTGCTCGACCGCGCGTGCTTCCGGGTATCGAGCCGGATGGGAAATTCATCTGGACTTATTTCGAAGCCATGGTTCCGCCGGAATTTCCGAAGTCGTTGATCGTGATGGGCTCGGGCGCTATCGGGATCGAATTTGCCAGCTTCTACCGCACCATGGGTTGTGATGTGACAGTGGTTGAAGTCATGCCGCAAGTTCTTCCTGTTGAAGATGCCGAGATTGCGGGCCTTGCGCGTAAGCGTTTTGAAAAGGCTGGTATCAAGATCATGACATCGACCAAAGTGTCGAAGGTCGAGAAAAAAACCAATGGTGTTGTCTGTACACTTGAAGACGAGAAGGGCAATAAATCGACATTGGAAGCCGAGCGCCTGATTTCAGCTGTCGGCGTCGTTGGAAATATTGAAAATATCGGCCTAGAAAAGCTTGGCGTGAAAACCGATCGCGGTTGTGTTGTGACGGATGGTTTAGGTCGCACCAATATTCCGGGTATTTTTGCTATTGGCGATGTCGCCGGTCCCCCTATGCTGGCGCATAAGGCCGAGCATGAAGGCGTGATCTGCGTCGAGGCAATCAAGGGTCTGCATGTTCATCCAATGGACAAGGCGATGATCCCCGGCTGCACTTATTGTCATCCGCAGGTCGCCAGTGTTGGCCTCACCGAAGCTAAAGCTAAAGAGCAGGGGCTGTCGATCAAAATAGGTCGCTTCCCATTTATGGCCAACGGGAAGGCGATTGCGCTAGGTGAACCCGATGGTCTCATAAAGACAATTTTTGATGCCAGCACAGGAAAGCTTCTGGGTGCGCATATGATTGGCGCCGAAGTCACAGAGCTTATCCAAGGCTATGTTGTCGCCATGAATTTGGAGACGACTGAAGAGGAATTGATTCACGCAGTCTTCCCGCATCCCACCTTGTCGGAGATGATGCATGAGAGCGTACTAGATGCCTATGGACGTGTGATTCACAGCTAAAGCTAGACTATGCGAGTCCTTGATAAATAAAATGAATGCTCCTGTTCTTCACGCAGGGGCATTTTTCTTTTCTGGCATGATGAGCCGTTTACGCTGACCGGCGTTCATGTTCAGCTTTTGACAGTTGGTTCGAAATCCGGCTATTTGTTTTCATTACCTTATATTTTTTGTTATTTCCGCAAAGGCGTTCAATGCAGGATCGTGCTCCCTTTCGATCTGACGTCGTGGCGACCCTTTCTTCCGATCCGGAGATTTTGCGAGCGTCGGCGATGTCCTTTTGTATCGCATTGGAACGGTCGCCGACCCCCACGGGCGTGTTTACTATTCATGGAGAAACCGTTCTTTTAAACGAAGCTTTCGTCCATGCGACTGGTTTTACAACCATTGATCTTCCGGACATTCGGGCCTGTCTTACCAAAATGAGACGGGTTAGGGACGACGATATTGAAGCGCTGGTGCAAAATTGGTTGGTAGTACAATCCGGTCCCTCATTGAAAGAGATTTCTGTCTGGACGGTGCAGGGTGATTTATTGATTTGGCGGGTACAGACAAGCGATCCAGTGCTTTGGCCGGATGGGCGCAGAGTTGTTGTTCAATCGATGTTCGATTTAACCTTACAAAAGAAACTGGAAGACGATTTGCGCCGTAATCAGGGAGAGATTCGGATACAATTGGCAGAGGT
>CANJVX010000046.1 GCA_947478405.1 Beijerinckiaceae bacterium
ATCTTGACGGTTCGATTCGTCCGATGCACAGGACTAGGCCGACGTGAACACAGATAAAAAGATCCGCCTGACCATGAGCAAGGTTGAGAACCCCTCTGACCACGGACGATCGAGTGCTCTTCCCGATGTCGCCGAAACTTTCTTGCTCGAAACCGGACCAGCCCTTTCGCCGATACGGTCGGGTGACGCCAAGCCAAATGAGGCCTTCGGTCGATTGATGCGGGAATTGCCGCATCGCCGGCGTATGATCAAGACAGCGCGGGGCGTGATCGGGCAAAATTCTGCCGCTCAGGGGGCGTTGTGAGCCAGGGGCCGTCTGATCCCAAAGCGCTTCCGTACGTCAGCCATTGGGAGCTGTTCACCGGCTTTCTCATGGTTGGTCTGTTCGGCTTCGGCGGGATAGCCGCCGCGATCTATCATGTTGTGGTCGAGCGCAAGCGCTGGCTCTCGGCACGCGATTATGCCGCCGTGCTGGGCCTCGGGCAGGTTTTGCCCGGCGCCAATCTTGTCAACATCACCGCCGTCATCGGGGATCGTTTCGGCGGTCTCTCGGGCGCGGTGCTTTCGCTCATTGGTCTAACGCTGGCCCCGGTTCTCATTCTGGTCGGTCTCGCCACGCTTTATGATCAATTTGCAATGAATCCGGATGTGATCGCCGGAACGAAAGCCGCTGCCGCTGGTGCCGCGGGCCTTATTTTTGGGACAGGCTACAAACTGGGCAAAACCATTCTCGACACGCGTTGGTCTTTGTTCTTTGCCGCCCTCAGTTTCATCTCGATTGGTCTCTTACGCCTTCCGCTTCTTGGAACGCTGGCCGTGCTAGCGCCCATAGCGATTGCCTTCTCGTTCTGGAGGGGCCAACGTGAAGGATGACCTGCTCTGGCAGATTGCCATCTCCTTCTTTTTCACCGCGATCATTTCGGTAGGTGGCATTTCGACCATGATTCCGGAAATTCACCGGCAGGTTGTCGAGATGAAAGGCTGGATGACGAATGAACAATTCGCCACGGCCTTTGCGATTTCGCAAGTGGCGCCCGGCCCCAATATTTTGATGATGACCATGATCGGGTGGCGCGTTGCCGGTTGGGCAGGCCTCGCCGTTGCCACACTGGCTACCATCATCCCGACCAGCATCATTGCCTTGATCGCCGGACGCGCCGAAGAGCGCATCGCTCATGCGCGATGGTACGCAATGACAAAGCGGGCTTTACCGCCGCTCGTTGTGGGCCTTATCTGCGCCTCTGCCCTCATCACAGCGCAGGCTGCAATCACTGATTGGCTGGGCGTGGTTCTGGCAGCAGGTGTCGCCATCTACATGGCCACAACGCGGTCCAATCCGCTGGTGCCATTGTCGGTGGTTGTGGTTGTGGGCATTGTGGCCGCCCGCTTTGGTTATTTCTGACCCATCACATTCGTGTCAGGCAGCACATTCTCCGCTTGATGCAGAAAAACTCACAGGCTATTTCTGCGACAACCTATCCGGGCCCCTCTGGTAGCTGCAAAGCTGCGATGTCGGAATGGACGAACAAAACGGCCCGGACCTAGTTCTTTTCCCCAAGAACACCACGAACGGCCGCATGAAGTCTAAGGACGGACCATGAGCGCCTATTTCACAATCGATGCCCTTACCGCCCTGATGCAAGTCATCATGATCGACCTCGTGCTCGCGGGCGACAATGCCATTGTCATTGGTCTTGCTGCGGCAGGCCTGCCGAAAGAGCAGCGGACCAAAGTTATTCTCCTTGGCATTGGTGCTGCCACTGTTCTGCGCATTATCTTTGCCACCGTCACCACGCAATTGCTGTCCATCGTCGGCTTGCTGCTGGTCGGCGGTCTGCTGCTCGTATGGGTCGCCTGGAAAATGTGGTCCGAATTGCGCGCAGGCCACGGGGAGAGCGATGCCGATACACTGATCGCGCAGGCAGAAAAAAATGCACCGCAAAAAACCTTCGCGCAGGCCGCCTGGCAGATCATGATTGCCGATGTTTCCATGTCGCTCGACAATGTGCTCGCAGTCGCCGGTGCCGCGCGCGAATATCCCTACATCCTCATCTTCGGCCTTGTCCTGTCGATCGGCCTGATGGGCCTTGCAGCCAATTACATTGCCGCCCTCCTTCAGCGCTACCGCTGGATCGCCTATGTGGGTCTGGTCATCATCGTCTATGTCGCGATTGAAATGACATGGCGCGGCGGTGTCGAAGTGTGGCCCTACATACAGTCTTACTTCTCGAAGTAAGCTCGCTCCGAAGGTGCCGGCGCAAAACACCGCGCCGACACTATCTTGCGTCTCCCCAGCCCAAAGAAAATTCGAAATCACCGCTCTGCCCCAATCAAGGACTTGATGCGGCACAGCTGAAAAGGCATGCTTTTAAAATTCATCCAAAGCGACCCTAACTCACTCAGATTCGGGCCGCAGAGAACGGGGGCGCCTTCGGGCGGATGGGACGAGATGACGAACGATGCGAACCAACCGGCAGCTGAAGACGGGGATATTATTTATCCGCATGCTGTGCCCTTTGTCCTGGTGCATCTGGCATGCCTGGGCGCGATCTGGACCGGCGTGACCTGGCAGGCACTGACGCTTGGTGTGTTGCTCTATTGTGCGCGCATGTTTGGCGTGACCGGTGGCTACCATCGCTATTTCTCACATCGCACCTATAAGGCTAACCGCGCCTTCCAATTTTTTCTTGCCTTTTTAGCGCAATCGACTGCGCAGAAAAGTGTCTTGTGGTGGGGCGCCAAACACCGCCATCATCATCTCTATTCCGACGGCGAGGAAGACATTCATTCGCCCCGCCACACTGGTTTTTTCTATTCGCATGTCGGCTGGATTTTTGATCGCAAGAACGAAACCACAGATCTCGCCAAGATCGATGATTTTGCACGCTATCCAGAGCTCGTTTTATTACACAAATATGAATTGGTTCCAGCAATCATTCTGGCCCTGCTCTGCTTTGCCACTGCTGGCTGGAGTGGATTGGTCATTGGTTTTTTCTGGAGCACGGTCGCGCTCTATCACGCGACCTTCTGCATCAATTCGCTGGCCCATGTGCATGGTACCAAGCGCTACGTAACGGGCGATGATAGCCGAAATAATTGGATACTGGCCTTCTTCACCATGGGTGAAGGTTGGCACAACAATCACCACGCCTATCAGGCCAGCGTGCGCCAGGGCTTCCGCTGGTGGGAAATCGACTTCACGTATTATCTACTGCTGGGCTGCAAAAAACTCGGCCTCGTCAGCGACATGGAACTGCCACCGCAAGCCGTGCTGAAAAATGAACATAAGCTCACCGCGCGTGTGATCAACAAGGCAGCCGCCGATCTGGCCGCAAGTTTCGATGTTGAGCAGATTGCCGCGCGCATTCGTGGCTCACTGCCGACCTTGCCCGATTCAACCGAATTGCATGCGCGTCTCGCGAGCCTCTCTCTGCCCCATGTTCCAACGCGCGACGAAGTTTCGGCCGCGGCCGCAAGACTTCTTGCACGCACGCCCTCGATCGATGCGGTGATCGACCGGGCGCATGCGCTCTTGCTCGAAAAACTGGGGCAGAAAATCGCGCAAGCTTAACGCGAACCCGACTGCTTCGCCTCACGCTCGAAATGACCGGACTATCGCCCCGTCTTCATCGAGGTGATGTCTTTCCAGATCTGCGTCCATTTCTCGTCTTCATCGAGTAATTTGGCTGAATCGACAAAATCGAGCTTCATGCCTGCGGGCAATGCCTGCACCTTCTGATTGGTCGGCGTGAAATCACGCTCTTTTAGAATGTGCTGCGCTTCGTTCAGCATGAATTCATAATAGAGCAAAGCAGCATTAGGATGGGGCGGCCGACGAGCAGCACCCACGCCGTTCACACGCCCTACGGCGGGCGGAATGATGAGGGCTGCAATCGGCGCCCCTTCCTTAGCCAATTGCTCGACCTTGTAAGAAAAGACATTAAGTGAGAGCGGGATTTCACCGGCCGCCACCAAAGTTGTAATCAGCGTGTGGCCTTTGCGTACTGAAAAACCAGCGGTGCGGGCGATGCGTTTGAAAAGTTCAATGCCTTTCTCTTCGCCCATCGCACCCACAACAGTAGCGAGCCAGTCATAATCGGTTGCCTCAACCGAAATCTTGCCGATCCATTTGGCATCGGCAAAGCCTTCATAGCTCGCTGGAATATCAGCCGAAGGAATAGATTTTGTGTTGTAAGCACCAATGATGATGTTCAGGCGCTCGCCAATCCATTCTGCATGTTCGGGCACCGCCTGTTTCAAGAGATCAGCGTGAACCGGGGAGTATACTCTCTGTAAAATATTCTCGCGGCGGATCGCTTCCATTGTCGGGCCATTGGCCTGAACAATATCAACGTCAAAACGCCCTGCGCGATATTCCGTTTCCGCACGGCGGATGAGTTCTTGGGGACCCGCGCGCCAATAGCGCACTTTGATGCCGTACTTTTTCTCGAAGGCCGTAAAAATCTGCGACATGTCTTCGACTGGCGCAGAGCCATAGACAGTCAATGTGCCTTCTTCCTTAGCCCCTTTTAAAATACGCTCCGCACGATCGGATGAGCGATCAAGTGCGAGTTTTTCGAAAGCAACAGCTTGCGCGAAAGACGGCAGCGGCAGAATGGAAAGTCCCAGCGCACCGGTCAAGGTGCGTCGGGTGATGTGCAAGTTTTTGTTTTTCATTTTAACGGAAAATCTCCTGATAGGTCTTGGCCCAGCGCGGCATGCTTTGGTCGACCTTTTCGGGCGATAGGAAAATGGCTTTGAACTTGCCGTCTTCCGGACGCAGCGTCGGATCAATCGGCTTCACATTGGGATGAACTGGAAGTTCGCCAGCTTCCGCTAGCAATTTCTGACCTTCTTCTGAAGTCACAAATTCCATGAAGAGTTTGGCGGCATTCGGCTTGGTTGTGGCTTTGGTCACGGAGATGGTCGCAATCACTGCAAGCGATGTATCGAGTGTAATAAATGTTGTCGGTGCACCCTGACTCGCGCTGATCGACGCATGATTGTTGAAAATCTGCAAAGCGATCGGATATTCGCCTGCGATCACTTGATCCAAAACCTGACGGCCAGAGCTCGCTACACTGACGACATTCTGCTTGGCGAGGGCGCGCAAATAGTCCATGCCCTTTTCTTCGCCCATTGTCTCGAGCACAGTGCCGACAAAGCCGGGTGCTGCTGAAGAAGATGTTGTCGCATTCCAGACCATCTTGCCCTTCCATTTCGGATCGAGCAGGTCGGCATAGGTTTTGGGAATATCGGCTTTCTTCACCATCTCGGTATTGATGCCGGGCGTCAGCACATAAAAATTCGATGCTGCCCAATAGCCGTTGGGGTCGACAAATTGTTTCTCGAATGATTTCGTATTTTCCGGTATCCACTGCATGATATGGCCATCACGCATCAGCATGACGCTGGTCGTGGTGCCATCGACCACATCGGCGAGCACGCGTCCGGCCTTGGCTTCGGTCGAAACTTTCAGCGCAATGTCAGTTGCATTGCCACGAAAATAATTGACCTTGATTCCGTATTTTTTTTCGAAAGCCGAAATGGCGGGGCGCACATATTGGTTCACGATCTGCGACGTGTACCAACTGATCTCGCCTTCCTTCTTGGCTGCATCAATCATGGCTTGATCAGCGCCCAAAGACGTTTGCGTGCAGCCGAAAGCCAAAGCGCCGATGATAAGCATTTTCCTCATGGATCCCGCGGCTGCTTATTGGATTGGCAGCCTGTCTATACTGAGATTAGACGGGCGGTTTCGCACGTCAATGGGCGGTGGCTCAATCAAGCCCGGGCATGAAGATTTCTTCTGGCTTCACAATGCGCGGCGACAACCCCTGCTCGCAGACATAGCGTCCCAGCGCAGCCAAGGTCGGCCTGTTGGCTTCAAGCCCGTAGGCCCAGAAATCATGGCCAAAGACGCGCCAGTTCTCTTCCACATGATCGAGCAGGAAAGGCAGCGCCAGACGCAGCGCATCCGTATCGTAGAGTCCTTCGACCGCAATATCGCGCGCCTCGATCAGCGCGCCATAGAGGCTTTTGGCTGCCCATGGATGCGCTGCAATCACATCGGAGCGCATGGCGATGGTGTGCATGATCGGGAAGATTTTCGTCTTCCGATAATAAGTGATCTCGACCTCTTTGAAATTGGGCCAGAGACGTTTGCAATTCTCCGAACCGTTCAAAAAGATTTTGGGAAGATAGATCGAGAAGAGCGCATCGAGCTCACCCGCCTCCATCATCGCTTCCAGTGTTTTACCTTCGGGCAAAAGCTCCAGCGTAACGCCCGGCGGTGGCGTGAACGGAATGAGGGGGGCTTGGGTGGGCGCATCAAGCCCGCCCATAAACCAATGCATGTCAGCGGGCGCGACACCATATTCATCCTGGATCATGCCCTTCATGAAAACGGCCGCGGTCGAGCCCCATTGCGTGGTGCCAACCCGTTTGCCACGAAGGTCTCCCGGCTTTTTGATGCCAGAGCCCGGGCGGATATAAATGCAGGAATGACGGAAGATCTTTGAAACTGCCACAGGCAGCGCGCGGAAAGTTGTGTCACCACGGCCTAACAGGCTGGCATAAGATGCAAGCGAGAGTTCGGAGGCTTCAAACTCTTTGTCTTCGAGCATCCGCGGGAACATGATGCGCGGGCGCAGCATTTTCACATCAAGATCGATGCCTTTGGCCTGCACACGTCCATCAATCAGAGGCCGTGTGCGATCATAATCCCAGCACGCCAGCGTCATTTTCAGGTTTGACATGATGCTCCCCCTCTTTTCTTTGTGAGGAGTTTAATCATTGGGGAAGATGACGCAACTCTGCATCACTGCGAGGCGGTTGATGGCCAACCTAGCAATCTTGAGGGCGCGCGTGAGGCTTGTCTGGATTGCTTCGCTACGCTCGCAATGACGGCAGAGGGACCGCAATAAAAAAGGCGGGTCAGAGATCCGCCTTCATTCGTCGACTGGCAAAGCGATCAGAGAATGATCGACACAGAGCCCAGCTGGCCAAGTTCATTGGCCTGAATAACAATTTTCTTTTCCTTGATCAGGAAAGACGCGGCCCTGCGAACCAGTTTGTAACGGTAATTGCCAACATATTGGCCGATGCGCTCATAGCGGCGGTAGCGATAGCAGATGTAATTGGCTGCCACTTCGACGTTATCTCCATCCTGCGACAGGATGCGGACATTGCCAACGAGACGCTGCGTGCGGGATTTCGGATGCTCCGCATGGCAATTGGGATCAAGCGCGCGGATGATGCGCTGGCGAATACGCTCACGATCATCGGCAATGATGAACAGCGACTTGCGATAATCGCCGTCGAGGTCGTCATTGGGCGGAATCAGATAATGCGCATCATCGGTGAGCAGCTTCTGCCACTCATCCAGATGCCATTCATCAAGCAGGGCCGCTTCGTGAAAGAGGAAATCTTCGACTTCGGCACGGGTCACTTTCTGCGACATTACTCGGCCCCCATCATCTTGTCCCAATGGCGCCAGAAGATCCGCAGGTGATGCTCATCAGAATTGAGCTGCTCCCCTTCACGGCCCATACCGCGCGACATTTCCGACCAGCGGTCATCTTCCCAATTGGCAAGACCCTGCTGCACGAGTTCGAGCGCTTCCACATCGTCGGGCGTGGCAAAGCCACCGGGGCCGTAGAAAGTGAGGAAGGCATCGAGACGACGCGCACGCGCATTTTCGGATTCTTCCACCGGACCCAAAGCCCAAGCAGTCACCTGCATCTTGTTCGCACCATCAGGGAAGAAGGTGCGGATTGTCACAGACGAACCGTCATTGATGACGAGGTTCGGGAAGATCACGAGGTTGCGGTTGGTGCTGGCAACGCGATCAGCACGTTCCTGACCCAGACGCTGCACAAGCTCCGCCTTCATCTCAGCCATCTCTTCCTTCGCGTCCTCGCCATAGAGCGGGATCCAAGCCGCCACAGGGCGGCCGCGGAAGTTGACATTGTCGGTTGTGAAATGGCCGTTGCCGAGTTCAATCGCCCAGCCCTTGGTCGGGAGCACGAGGCCCTTTTCCTTCGGCGGCTCCACCTTCACGCCCGAATTGGCCATGAAGTTGAGCCAGGTCGCGTGGGTCGAGGGCAGATGATAATCGTCGACCGAATTTTCAACCATCAGCTTCCAATTGGCGCCGACGTCATATTCCTGCGTTCCGGGCAGAACTTCCATCTGAGCGGATGGGGACTGTTCGACGACCAGATCGATATAATCCGTCGCCTTGCCGAGATAATCTTTCAGCGGCTCGATATTGGGATTGAGCGACATGAAATAGAAGTCGCGATAATTGTCGATCTTGGCGGGCTTCTTCAGTGCAAGTTCGCCCTGATCGAACGCATCCGTATAGGCTTCATCGCCCGGCACGCGCTGCAGCTCGCCACCATTGCCGTAAATCCAGCCGTGGTAGACGCAGAAGAAGCGCCGCGCATTGCCCTTTCGATCAGCACAAACCAGCGCGCCACGATGACGGCAGGTGTTGAAGTGGACATCCACTTCACCCTTCTGGTTGCGCACGAAAATGACAGGACGCCCCGCCACTTTGCGGGTGACGAAATCGCCGGGCTTCTTCAGCTCCGAGGCATGGCCGACGTAGATCCAGCACTTTGCGAAAATCTTGCGCATCTCCTCGCGCAAAATCTCATCCGACATGTGCACCTCGCGATCGAGAAGGAAAACCCCCTTCTGCGGATCGTCGACGACATAAGAACGGGGCATTGAAGACCTCTTCCCAAGCGTTTCCAGACTCGAGTTTTGGGGCCCGAGCGCCCTGCTGTCAATCTCACAACGTGGGAATTGATGCGGATTTTTAACGTTTGACCCTTGCCCCGCCCGCCTGAAGGGCCCTAAAAGGGCGGCGCGGCTAATAAAGCCCCTTAGGGGCCGCGCCGTTTGGGAGGGACCACGCGTGGCCAATCAGATTCTCGTTTGCAAGACCGCCGACCTCGCCGCCGGCGAAATGAAGCGGGTGGAGCATGGCGAGCAGGCCCTCGTGGTCTATAATGTCGCGGGCACGTTCTATGTGACCGACGACCGTTGCACCCACGGCTTGTCGAACCTCTCCGAGGGCATACTCATGGGCACCGAGATCGAGTGTTCCATGCATTTTGGCACATTCGATGTCACCACAGGCGAGCCCACCGGCTCCCCCTGCTCGATTGCGCTGCGCACCTACAAGGTCGACCTGCGCGGCGACGAGGTTTTTGCCGACCTCGACTAAGACGTCCTAGCCGCCGTCATTGCGAGCGTCAGCGAAGCAATCCAAGGGCCTCACGCGTGGCCTCTGGGTTCCAGCGTCGCATTACTCCCCGAAATGACGATCAGGGATAGCCCGGGAACGTGCCGAAGGAGCCAAAACCCCATTGGCTACGCCATGTGTCCTTGGGCCAATGCTTCGGGCGCTGCGGACGATCTTCGTGCCACGGGCGCGGCTCGAAATAACCGAGCGCTTCATCCTTCATCAGATCCATTTCTGCATACATTTCGATGCGATGATCTTCCGGATTGCGATGATAGGCGGCAACATTATGGCCAACGAGATGGCGGATCGGCCCCCAGACGAGCTGGATTTTATGGCGGGTTAATTCGTCACAGGATTGGTGAAGTGCTGGAACGTCTTTCAACTCGAACGCAAAATGATGCAGACGCTCATCCTCATAGCGGGCGAAATTCATCGTGTGATGATCGACACCGCAGCGCAGGAACGAGAAATGATCGCCGATCCAGTCTGACTCACGAAAGCCCAGCAGGTCACAATAAAAACGCGTGAGACTATGCACGTCTTTCACGCGCCAAGCGACATGGCCGAGTTTAAGCGGCATAATGCCTTCGCGAATGCCGTCGTCAGGCGCGAAATTATATTCGGCATAGACTTCGAGATGCGTGCCTTTGGGATCTTTGAAAGCCAATGCGTCTTTCACGCCCGGCGTGATGTCGGAGCGACGCTCATGGGCAATGCCCTCTTTCGTCAAAGCATGCGACAGCTCCCCCAGATCGGTACCGGGTGCCACCTGCAAGGCAATGCCCGTCTGCCAGGCCTTGTCGCCTGCTTCGACCACAACCGCTTCATGCCCGACCTTGGTGGCCAGCACGCAGCGCGTGGCGGAGCGCTCGACGACCGAGAGACCAATCACATGCTGGTAATAATCAACCTGCTGGGCGAGATCAGGCGTCGAGAAGGTAATATGGCCGAGGCGGCGCGTGTCGATCATGGAAGAGATTCCTTCTTATTTTTGATTAATTCACGAGCTTGCCGAGGCGGTCAATCGCCTCCTGAGGGGCAGCATTAATCTCGGCCATGACCTTTTCAATCTCGGCACCTGAGAGCGGCTCGACCTCGAGGCCGATCTTTTCGGCGTCAGTAATGAAGGCCCTGTCCTTCATTGTGGCATCAAAGGCTACTTGTACCGTTTTCACGCGTGCAGCTGGTACATCAGGCGGCAGTAGGATCGGATAGGTGGTTTTGAACTTGGTCGCATAGACACGCAGCATTTGCTTGGAGGCCTCGTCGGATGCAAGTTCAATGGCGGTGGGCACATCTTTCAGATTGGCCAGACGATCCGTGCCAAACTGGATCAGAATGCGCGCCTTCTTTTCCTTCATCCAATCGGGCTTGCCGAGTAACGATGAAAAATTGACCGTTGCGCCATGCACCTCGCCCTGTTCTGCAGCGAGGAAAATATCATTCACGCCCTTATAGCCAGGAATGACTTTCATCTGCGTGCCCAAAAGCGCATTGGCGAGCGTGGGGAGAATAAAATTGTCGCCGCCCGGGGCGGTTGAGCCAAAATTACTCGGGGTCTTCTTCAGATCGTCGACTGAAGCGTAAGGCGTCTTGTGCCAGACCCAGAGCACTTGCGGCTGCTGGGCGGGCGTGCCGACAAAGCGCATTTTCGACAGATCGAAATGCACGTTGGAGCCATCACGCGACAGGCTCTTCAATCGTGGCTCGAGCACGATGCCGTTGAGTGGCATGCCCATGACCGTGCCATCCTTGGCCGCGCGGTTGTAGAGATGGTTCATCATGACGATAGAGGCCGCACCGGGCATGTTTTCGACAAGCACGGCTGGCTCACCGGGCAGATGGCGTCCCATATGAGCTGCCAGCGCGCGGCCAACAAAATCGTAAGCCGCGCCAGATGCGCCACCAACGAGAATGCGCACCGTCTTGCCCTTGAAAAAGGCTACCTCATCCTGCGCAATCGCGGGAGCCGAATGGGCTGCAACCAAGGCAGCGAGGCCGACAAAGAACTTCTTCATATTTTCCTCCGACGCAGCCCCGCTTCTTTTCGACGCGATCCGCACAATCTCTAATCGAACAGAATGGACGTCAGTAAGGCTTTACTGTGCCTTCGATTGTCGTGCGCAGCATGAGGCGGCGCTGATCGGCCGGGAAATCGGTGCGCGCATGTGATGAGCAGCGATTATCCCAGAGCAGAAGATCGCCCACATTCCAGACATGTTCGTAAACGAACTCAGGCTTTTCGGCGTGATCGAAGACCGCGTCCAGCAAGGGCTGCGATTCATCTTCGCTCATACCCTCAATGCCCGTCGTCATGAGACGATTGACATAAATGGCCTTGCGGTTGGTTTCCTCATGCGTGCGAAACAATGGGTGTTTGGCCTCGCCGAACGCTTCCGTCCCATGGCCATCGCCCTTTTTGGTCGAGCCATAATTGTAAAGGTGCAGCGCAGTCTTACCCTCGAGCTTTTCACGGATTTTTGGGTCGAGCGTGTCATAGGCCGCATAACCAGAGGCAAAGAGCGTGTTGCCGCCATGGGTCGGAATCTCGACCGAATAGAGGAAGGTGCCGTTGTGCGGGATCGGCGCATGGATCATGTCATGATGGAACATCATCTCGCCATCGGGCAGCGCGCCAATCGGCTCGCCATTTTCGCGGATGTTCGAGATCAACATGATATTGGGCAGCAGGCGATTGAACCCCGGCGGGAAGAATTTGGGCGGACGACGCAGCGCGCCAATCTCGCCGAAATAGGAGGAGACGCGCAGCAAATCTTCCTGTTCAAGTTTCTGGTCCGGAAAAACAATCACCAGATGATCAAGCCAAGCCTTGTAAATGGCCTTTTGTGTCGCCTCGTCGAGTGGCTGTCGCAGGTCTATGCCGCGCAGTTCGGCGCCGACATGTTTGGTGAGCGGCCTGATTTCGAGACCCATTCTTCTCTCCCGGGAAGTATTGGGGGGCTGATGCCCCTCTTGGTGGGAGAAGGTTACAACTGGCACCGAGCCGGCGCAACCGGCACCTGCTTGACCGGGGCGGCCCTGTCGCGCACATTCCCGTGCATAATCAACTCGAGCCGGGATACCGGCCCGCCTCCTTCGGGCGGCAGGGAGGCAAAATGTCCAAGCCCAATGTCCTCATCTACGCCCCGCGCGAAGAGCCCAAGGACATTCTCGACCGGCTGACATCAGCGGGCGTTGATATTTCCTATGGCGAAAAGGCGTGGCAGATGCCGCGCACCGATTTCGAAGCTGATTTTGCAGCCGTCACGCGCGACAAGGTCGCCCTTATGGGAACCTCCATCCGCCACACGCCCATCACACGCGCTATCATGGCCGAAGCCCAGCGCCTGCGCGTGATTGCCAAATATACGGTCGGTGTCGACGACATTGATACGGATGCCGCGACTGATCTTGGCATCATGGTCTGCCATGCCCCTACCGAATCCAATTGTTTTGGGGTGGCTGAAACCACCATGGCCATGATGCTCGCCATGCTGAAGCGCGTGGTGCAACGCGATCGCGAAGTGCGCGAGGGCAAATGGCGCGAGCCGCATATGGCTACTACCTTTCTGGGTGCCCGCGAAGACGGCTATCCGGGCATTACCATCGGCCTTGTCGGGCTTGGGCGCATTGCCACCCGCGTGTCGCAATTGCTGGCTCCATGGCGCGTGAAAGTGATTGCTTATGATCCCTATGCAGAGCCCTCACGGTTCCAGCTCACAGGTGTGCGTCGTGTTGATTATGAAACGCTGCTGCGAGAATCAGATGTCGTGTCGTTCCATGTCGTACTGACGAAAGAGACGCGCTTCATGCTGCGCGAAGAGCAGATCAAGCTGATGAAACCTTCCGCCATCATCATCAATACGGCGCGCGGCAAGGTGATTGATGAAGCCGCTGTGGCGAAAGCCATCGCGGAAGGCCGCCTGCGTGGCGCCGCCATTGACGCCTTTGAGGAAGAACCGCTGGGCATGGATTCACCTCTGCGCCAATTGGGTGACAAGGTTCTTATGTCGCCTCATTCAGCCTCTTTCAACGAGGGCGGCGAATTGCGGCCAGGCATTCAATGGGCCTTGCGTGCTGTGCTCTCGGCTTTACGCGGTGAGGTACCCGACAATGTCTACAATAAAGATGTCATCCCGCGTTGGCGTGAAAAATTCGGTGGCACAAACCTGATCAGCTGAGACAAACAAGGTGCCTGGCAAAAGGCGCGACACAAGAAAGATTATGTGAGATGAGCAATCCGGAATTTGACTATATCATCGTTGGCGCTGGCTCGGCAGGTTGTGTGCTCGCCAATCGCCTTTCAGCCGATGGCGCCAGTGTGCTGCTGTTGGAAGCCGGCGGGCGCGATCTCAATCCTCTCATTCACATTCCGCTCGGCATGGGCAAGATGCATGAATATCACATGCATGATTGGGGCTTTGAGACCGAGCCGGAAGCTAATCTGAATGGTCGTCGCATTGAAGCCGCGCGCGGCAAAGTGCTCGGCGGTTCATCCTCCATCAATGTCATGGCTTATACACGCGGACACCGCGGAGATTATGATCGCTGGGCGCAAAATGGTGCCACAGGCTGGAGCCACGAGGACATCCTGCCCTATTTCAAACGCGCAGAAACCTGGGAAGGCGGTGAAAGTGCATCGCGTGGTGGAGATGGACCACTTGGCACCGAATTCGCCAAAACAGATGATCCGCTTTACGAGGCCTGGGTCGATTCAGCCCGCGCCTGCCAATTTCCGGTGACGGATGATTACAATGGCGAACAGGGCGAAGGTTTTGGTCGCTCGCAATATACAATCCGCAATGGGCGTCGCTCTTCGACGTCCAACGCCTATCTGAAGCCCGTGCGCAGGCGCCGCAATCTTACGGTGGAAACCCATGCCCATGCGCACAAAATCATCATTGAAGGCAAAGTCGCTCGCGGCGTTGAATATGAACATCACGACATGATCATTCGCGCCCATGCGGCGCGTGAAGTAATTGTGGCGGCGGGTACGTTCAAATCGCCCCACCTCTTGATGCTGTCAGGCATCGGCCCAGCCGATCATCTTCGCGACAAGGGCATTAGCGTGATCGAAAATCTTGCTGTCGGCAAGAACCTGCAAGATCACCTCGCCTGCCTGATCATGTGGGAACGCAAGAATGATGTATCGCCCTTCCGAAACCATATGCGTTTTGATCGCATGGCTTTGTCGATGCTGCAGGCCTATTTCCTTGGCACGGGCCCCGGCACAATCGTGCCCGGCGGTTTGCATGCTTTCGTGAAGACCAATCCGGCTCTCGATGTGCCCGATATTGAATTCATGTTCCGCGGTCTGCCGACCAATGCGCATCTCTGGTTCCCGCTGCTGCGTCCAGCCTACCAAGATGGCTATGGCATTCGCCCCGCACTGCTGCATCCCAAGAGCCGCGGCGAAATTTTGCTGGGTTCGGATGATCCCAATGAGCCGATGCGCATCCATTATAATTTCTTCACGCATCCAGATGATCTGCCAACGCTGCGCCATGGTTTCAAACGTGCACGTGAAGTGGGTTATTCCGAACCGCTGGCAAAATTCCGTGGTGACGAGCGCACACCTGGCGACAAGGTGAAAACCGACGCCGAAATTGATGCCTATATCAAGCGCGCGGCTGTCACCGCTCATCACCCGGCCGGCACCTGTAAGATGGGCACGGATGAAAGTGCTGTTCTTGATCCGCAACTGCGCGTGCGCGGCATTGACAACCTGCGCGTGGTCGATGCCTCGGCCATGCCGGATATGGTCGGTGCCCATATCAACGCCTGCGTCATCATGATGGCCGAAAAAGCCTCCGACATGATTTTGGGAAAGACGGCGGCCTGACCGCCGTCAGGACGGCCGATGAACGCTCAAAAGCAAAGCTGGCCCGACATGACTTGCGTCTGTCTGGCCAGCATCGATAATGGTTGCCCTCCCTTTTGCGACATCACGAGGCATTTCCATGATTGATCTTCATTATTGGCCAACGCCCAATGGGCATAAGGTCACAATTTTTCTGGAAGAAAGTGGCCTCGCCTACAAAGTCTTGCCCGTGAACATCGGCAAAGGTGAGCAATTCAAGCCGGACTTTCTGAAGATTGCGCCCAACAATCGCATGCCAGCCATTGTGGATCATCAACCCGCTGACGGTGGTGCCTCCATTTCTATTTTTGAATCCGGCGCAATCCTTCTCTATCTTGCTGAGAAAATCGGGAAATACTTGGCGTCAGATTTGCGTGGCCACGTGCGGACCACCGAATGGCTCTTCTGGCAGATGGGCGGGCTTGGTCCGATGGCAGGCCAGAACCATCATTTCTCGCAATATGCGCCGGAAAAAATTCCCTACGCGATTGATCGCTATGTGAAGGAGACCAACCGTCTCTACGGCGTGCTGGACCGCCAATTGGGCAAGCATGAATTCATTGCAGGCGATTATTCCATTGCTGACATGACCTGCTATCCATGGGTTGTGCCCTATGAGCGCCAAGGCCAGAACCTCGATGACTTTCCCCATGTGAAGCGCTGGTTCAACGCGATTGCTGCGCGCCCGGCTGTCATCCGCGCCTATGAAAGGGGCGAAGGCCTGCGCAAGGAAGCCACGATGACGGATGAGGAAAAGAAAGTCCTGTTTGGCCAGACCGCGCAAAATACGAAGCGCTAAAGCGTCAGGCGCGCGTTTCTTACGCGCGCCACTTTGCATCGCTCTGTGCGATAAAGGCTAGTAATTCACCGGCTGGCATTGGTTGGGAGAAGAAGAAGCCTTGCATCTGGTCACAGCCCAGATCGCGCAAGATGTCGAATTCTATCTTGGTCTCGATGCCTTCAGCCGTCACGCCCAAACCCAGGAGATGTGCAGCTCCGATGAGATCGGCCAGCCGGGCCTTGCCGAAGGTCGTGGTGCAGAGTTCAACAACCTCTTTGCCAAGTTTGACGCGGTCCAGCGGCAAGGATGCCATTAAATCCTTCGTGGCGTTGCCACTGCCCAGATCGTCAAGAGAAATAGTGACGCCCCGCGCACGCAAAATTTTCAATTGCGCAACAGCTTCGGCAAAATGAGGAAAAACAGCTGTTTCGGTGACCTCGATTTCCAAATCGCGGAGATTGACACCATGCGCCAGCGCAATCGTGCAGATAAAATCTGCTAGCTCGGGGCGTGCGAATTGTTTTTGCGATACATTGATCGCAACACGGATGCCACCCCAGTGCGCAGCATCCCGACACGCACGCTCAAGCATGAAAGTGCCGATCGGATCAATCAGATCATTGTCTTCCGCATAAGGAAGGAAATGAGCCGGCAGAACCACGCCAACGCCAGGCCGATCCCACCGCAAGAGAGCTTCCACTGCGACAATGCAGCGCCCATTCACGCTCACCTGAGGCTGGTAGAGCGCGAATAATTCGCTGTTCTGGATCGCAGCCGGAAGGGCCTCGCGCATGACTGGCTTTCAAAGGCACCGCAGCTATTTGCGGAAATGCAGCCGTATTTCTAGGCGCCTTTTCATCCAGAGGAAGATAGAAAGCGCAACCCCGTCAAAAAAAGTCGGAATTCACTCACACGGCCAAAGAATTAGCGACCCAGATGAGCAAGCCTAGCTCACGCCTCGGGCGTAGCGGAGGCTCCCAAAATGAAAGTGCCCGCCTCACTAAGAGGCGGGCAAGTCAAGGGAGGAGTAGCCCTGGGGAGCGACGTCCCTCTGGGGGACGGACGTCGCAGGCTATCCGCAAAGGGATACGTAGACGAAAGTTCCTAGATCACCAGAGGTAAGCAACTCTCTTCAAGAAAATGTGCAGAATTTTCGGCGATTTTTAGCCCAATAGACAAATTTAAAACCCATATTGAGCTAATAAGCCATCCTTCGAATAGGAAAATGGTCCGATCCACTCAATATCCACCCGAGCGCCGCGCGCGAAACAATCGTCAGAAGAGATTGTTTTTTAAAGCTTCCGTTCACAAAACTTTCCCCGTAGATAAATATTCTAAAAAATACGTGAATTATAGGAAAATACACTTCTATGTGTGAATTGATCCGATCGAGGCACCGGTTTAGTTCTGTCAACTTCACATTTCCATGTTTGCCGAACGGCCGCAGGAGACCCGATGTCCGTTGCAAAGCGCCCGCCTCTCCCCGTAATCCTGCTGGCCAATGACCTGCTGGATGGAGAAGTAGTGTTCTGGACCGGCAAGCAATGGTCGCCGGAACCCATAGAAGCGCTGATCGCTCACAATGAGACCGGTGCATCTGGGCTGGAAGCGGAAGCGGCAAAAGCCCTAGCTGCCAACCGGGTTGTTGATGCCTATCTCGTCGACGTCTCACTTGATGCATCGGGAGGCGCTGTTCCTCGCCACTACCGCGAGAAGATCAAGACTGAGGGCCCGAGTGTGCGACGAGACCTTGGCAAACAGGCTGGCCTTTTCAATATCGCCCGAAACGGAAATTGATCCATGTATCGTTATGACGAATTCGATGCCCGTTTCGTCCGTGAGCGCGTGGCGCAATTTCGCGATCAGGTCGCACGCCGACTGGATGGCGCGCTCAATGAAGACGAGTTCAAGCCGCTCCGTCTGAAGAACGGCGTCTATCTGCAATTGCATGCCTATATGCTGCGCATCGCCATTCCCTATGGCACGCTGTCCTCGCGCCAATTGCGCCAGCTCGCACTGATCGGCGAAAAATATGATCGTGGCTATGGCCACTTCACCACCCGCACCAATATGCAATTCAACTGGCCGCGCCTGCGCGATGTGCCAGCTATTCTCGATCTGCTGGCCGATGTGGAAATGCATTGCATCCAAACATCGGGCAATTGCATCCGCAATGTTACGGCCGATCATTTTGCCGGTGTTGCCGCTGACGAAATCGAAGATCCGCGCCCCACAGCCGAACTCATCCGGCAATGGTCGAGCCTGCATCCCGAATTTGATTATCTGCCGCGCAAATTCAAGATTGCGGTGACGGGCTCCGCGCAGGATCGCGCCGTCATCAAGGCGCATGACATTGGCCTGCGCATTCTGCGCAATGCCAAGGGCGAGATCGGCTATGAAGTGATGGTGGGTGGTGGTCTTGGCCGCACACCCATGATCGCCAAGACGATCCGCTCTTTCCTGCCGAAAGATGAATTGCTCGCATATTTAGAATCGGTGCTGCGCGTTTATAATCTCGAAGGCCGGCGCGATAATAAATACAAGGCGCGTGTGAAAATCCTCGTCCATGAAATTGGCGCTGAAACATTTTCGCGTCTGGTGGAGGAAGAATATGCGCGCCTCGATGGTCCCTCCATCGTTGCCGACCCGGAAGAAGTGGCGCGCATCGCTGCCTATTTTGCGTCACCACATTACGAAAAATTGCCCGCCCGTTCAGCCGCATTCGAAAAAGGGAAAGCCAAAAATCGTGCCTTCGCCACATGGGCGGCGGTCAATCTCTTCGCGCATAAAATTCCCGGCTATGCGGCCGCCACGATTTCGCTGAAAGCGATTGGCGAGGCGCCGGGCGATGTGACCTGCGCGCAAATGCGGGTGCTGGCTGACCTGGCCCAACAATATTCCTTCGATGAACTGCGCATCACGCATGCTCAAAATGTCGTCCTCCCACATGTGGAGCAGGATGATCTGTTGGCCATCTGGCAGACCCTGGTCGAGGCGGGGCTGGCCACCGCCAATGCGGGACTGATCACCGATATCATCGCCTGCCCAGGTCTGGATTATTGCTCGCTGGCCACCGCGCGTTCGATCCCGATCGCGCAAGCCTTGGCGCATCGCTTTGCCGATCAAAAACGCCAGCTCGATATTGGCGAATTGAATGTGAAGATTTCGGGCTGCATCAATGCTTGCGGCCATCATCATGTCGGCCATATCGGCATTCTGGGCCTCGAAAAAAGTGGCAAGGAAAGCTACCAAATCACGCTGGGTGGCGATGCCACACTCAATGCGGCAATCGGCGAAAATCTGGGGCCAGGTCTTGCCGCGCAAGACGTGCCAGATGCCATTGAGCGCATCGTCGATGTCTATCTCGCGCATCGCCAAAACGGCGAGAGCTTTATTGAATCTGTGCGTCGCCTTGGGCTTGAGCCTTTCAAAGCCGTCATTCAGGAGAAACTCCATGCCCCTGCTTGATCGCAACGGCGCCAAGACTGACGACTGGACTCTCTCACCAGATGGCGCAGCCGATGCACCGCGCGTTCTGGTGGCTTTCGATCATGTGCAAAATGCGCTGGCGGGCAATGGCCGGGGCCGCCGCATCGGTGTGGCGATTGCAAATACGATCAAGGCGGAGGCGCTGGCGCCCTTCCTGACGGATCTCGATCTCGTATCGATTGCTTTCCCGTCTTATGGCGACGGACGCGGCTTCTCCATTGCCAAGCAGCTTCGCCATCTGGGCTTCAAAGGCACATTGCGCGCCAGCGGCCCGCTGATTGCCGATCAATTTGCTTATGCTCTGGCCTGCGGTTTCGATGAAGTCGAATTGCCAGAAGCACAAGCAGCCCGCCAGCCCGTGGATCAATGGGTGAGGGCGGCTGCCTCAATTTCAAAAACATATCAGCGCGGTTTTGGCGCCCAAAATATTCTCGACGCACGCCGCGCCGCACGCCTTGCGGGAAAGTAATGTCACATGGATTCCATCGACCGGAAAATCCTCACAGCTTTACAGGCCGACGGGACAATTTCGATTGCCGAACTGGCTGATCGCGTTGGTCTTTCGCAGACACCTTGCTGGAAAAGAATCCAGCGATTGGAGCAGCAGGGTGTTATCCTGGGCCGTGTCGCGCTGGTTGCCCCCGAAAAGATCGGACTCGGCCTGACTGTCTTTGTCGAAGTCCAGATTCCCGACCATTCGGTGCATTGGCTGGATCGCTTCGCCCGCGCCATTGCCTTGATGCCGGAAGTGATGGAATTCTACCGGATGGCAGGCGATGTCGACTATCTCTTGCGCGTCGTTGTGGCCGATATGGCCGATTATGATCGTTTCTATAAGAAGTTGATCGAGGAATTCCAGCTCAAGAATGTCACCTCGCGCTTTGCCATGGAACGTATCAAATCGACAACCGCCTATCGCGTGCCTGAAACAGCCGCGTGATTTTTCGGAAGACTTGAGGCAGGATGATCCCCGAGGGCGGCGCGAACCGCCCCTTGGGAGGACAGAATGCAGCTTTCTCGTTTGCTCGCGCTGGGGCTTGGCCTCACGCTCACCACTAGCGCTGTGGCGCAGGACCGGCTCAAGGTCGCCATCGGCCAGCGCGGCGTCTATGAAAATTCCATCTCGGAACTCGGCCAAGACAAAGGCTTCTTCAAGAAGCATGGCCTTGTGCTCGAACTTCTCTACACGCAGGGTTCGGGCGAGACGCAACAAGCCGTGATCTCGGGCTCTGTCGATATTGGCATTGGCGTGGGCACACATTCTGTCATGGGCGCGTTCCAGAAAGGCGCACCTATCCGCGCCATCGGCTCGACCATCACGGGCGCTTATGAATTCTGGTATGTGCGCGCTGATTCACCGATCAAGACTTTCAAGGATGCCGCTGACAAGACGGTCGCCTATTCGACTGCCGGTTCCTCGACCATGATGATGGTC
>CANJVX010000047.1 GCA_947478405.1 Beijerinckiaceae bacterium
CAGGTCACGATTATTGATACCCACCATGCGGGTTTCAAGGGGGAGGGCGCGATTGAGTTCTTCTTCATTGTGAACTTCGACCAGAACATCCATGTGGAGATCATGGGCGATCTTGTTCAATTCGCGCGCTGTCTCATCCGAGACCGCAGCCATGATGATAAGGATGCAATCGGCACCCCAGGCCCGAGCTTCAAAGACTTGGTATCGATCATACATGAAGTCCTTGCGCAGCACCGGCAGACGCACCGCTGTGCGCGCGGCGGACAGATAATCCGGCTTACCCTGAAACGAGGGCTCGTCTGTCAGAACGGAGAGGCAGCAGGCGCCCCCTTTCTCGTAGGCTTTAGCCAGTTGTGGCGGATCGAAATCCGCACGAATGAGGCCCTTTGATGGGCTCGCTTTTTTGATTTCGGCTATCAGGGCAAATTGGTTCTGTCCGAGCTTGTCTTCTATGGCTTTGACGAAACCGCGCGGGTGTGTCTGCTGATCTATCTTGCGTTCGAGCGAATGCAGTGGCATGCGGACCTTCGCTTCCGCAATTTCCTTGCGCTTATAGGACTCGATTTTGCGAAGGATGTCGGACATTTCTTACCCGCGGTTTGATACAGCGACGAGTCTTTCCAGCGTCGCTTTGGCGCTACCATCTTCCAGCGCTTTTGCCCCCAGCGCAACGCCTGCCTTTAGATCTGCCGCTTTGCCCGCGACCACGAGTGCGGCTGCCGCATTAAGGAGGGCAATGTCGCGATAGGCGTTTGTCTCGCCAGCCAGAACACAGCGTAAAGCGCGCGCGTTGAAGTCCGGATCGCCACCCTTCAGATCGTCTGGCCTGGCCTTGGGCAGGCCTGCGTCTTCGGGCGTCACCGTGAATGAAGTGATCTGCCCCTTGTCCAGCGCAACGACATGGCTTGGACCAGTTGTCGTTAATTCATCAAGTCCGTCGGACCCATGTACCAGCCAGATTTTCTCCGAGCCCAGATTGCGTAGCACCTCTGCCATTGGCTTGAGGAGCGAGAGAGCGAATGTACCGATCAATTGACGTTTCACGCCCGCCGGATTCGAGAGCGGGCCCAGAATGTTAAAAATGGTACGTGTTCCCAATTCAACACGGGTAGGGCCGACATGGCGCATTGCCAAGTGATGCGATTGGGCCATCATGAAACCGATTTTTGCTTCGCGCAGGGAGGCTTCGACCGCGGCGGGTGTTACGCCGATGCCAACACCGAGCGCGCCTAGCACATCGCTGGCCCCTGACTTGGAGGACGCAGCGCGGTTACCATGCTTGGCAACAGGCACTCCACAGGCGGCTGTGATGATGGAGGCCAGTGTCGAGACATTATATGTGCCCGCGCCATCGCCGCCGGTGCCCACAATGTCGATTGCCCCTTCGGGCGCGGTGACACGCGTCATCTTTTCGCGCATCGCTGTCACCGCGCCGGTGATTTCATCTACTGTCTCGCCGCGGACGCGCAGTGCCATCAAGAAAGCGCCCATTTGGGACGGCGTCACCTCGCCCGAGAGAATATTATCAAAAGCAATTTCTGCTTCGGCACGTGTGAGGCTCACGCCGGTGGCGACTTTGGCGATCAGAGGCTTGAAAGAATCCATTTCTCGTCTCCGCTCATCTGCGCTTTGTGTTGAATTGGGTGGCGAGGTCGAGAAAGTTTTTTATTATGCGATGACCATGTTCAGAGGCAATGCTTTCGGGATGAAATTGAACGCCGTGAACCGGATGTATTTTGTGCGACAGCGCCATGATGAGTCCATCAGCCTCGGCCGTGATATTTAGGCAGTCGGGCAGTGTGCTGCGTTCTACTATGAGCGAATGATAACGGGTGGCTGCAAAAGGCTGCTCGATTCCATGGAACAGTGTTGCACCGCTATGCGTGATGGACGATATTTTGCCGTGCAGGGGTTCGGGCGCGCGCACGACAATCCCACCATAGGCATCACCGATAGATTGGTGCCCGAGGCATACCCCCATGATCGGTATTTGTCCGTTAGCTTGCTTGACGACATCAAGGCAGATTCCTGCCTCTTTTGGCGTGCAGGGACCGGGTGATAAAACGATGGCGTCCGGTTTCTTGGCAAAGAGCTCTTGTGTCGTGATCGCGTCATTGCGAATGACTTCGACGTCAGCACCCTGCGAGCCAAAGTAATGGACGAGGTTCCAGGTGAAACTGTCGTAATTGTCGATCAGCGTGAGCTTCATCACTGACCGCGCTTTCCGCTGGTGGCAAAACGCACGGCTTCTTCCGCCGCGCGGAAGAGTGCTTTTGCCTTGTTGACGCATTCGCGATGCTCGGAAGCCGGATCGGAGTCGTAGACTATGCCTGCGCCCGCTTGCGCATGCATTTTGCCATCTTTGATAACAGCAGTCCGTAGAACGATACATGTATCCATTTCGCCTGCCGCGCCGAAATAACCAATGCAACCAGCATAAATCCCGCGCTTATCAGTCTCAAGCTCGTCGATGATTTCCATGGCGCGCACTTTGGGTGCGCCCGAAACCGTGCCTGCCGGAAATCCAGCCGAGAGCGCGTCAATGTCATCATGGCCGGGCGACAAGCGCCCTTCGACATTGGAGACAATATGCATGACGTGGCTATATCGTTCGACGAAGAATTTTTCTGTCACCTCGACGCTACCGATTTCCGATACGCGACCGACATCGTTACGACCGAGATCGAGCAACATGAGATGTTCGGCGCGTTCTTTCGGATCGGCCAGAAGTTCGGCGGCGAGCGCCTCGTCTTCAGCTTGCGTCTGGCCACGCCACCGCGTGCCTGCAATCGGGCGGATTGTTACCTTGCCATCGCGCACTCGTACAAGAATTTCCGGGCTCGAACAGACAATCTGAAAACCACCAAAATCAAGATAACAAAGGAAGGGTGCCGGATTGACGCGGCGCAAAGCGCGGTAAAGCGAGAAGGCAGGAAGCTCGAACACGCTTGTGAAACGCTGCGACAGCACAACCTGAAAAATATCGCCGGCGCGAATATAGTTTTTTGCTTTGGCGACCATATCCAAGAAGCGGCTTTCGCTCGTGTTGGAAACAGGTTCTTGCGCGATCATGCGCGGATCTGGCCTCGGCGGCACATGATGGAGCGGACTTTCCAGTACAGCAACAGCGCTGTCGAGACGCGCTTGCGCGGTTTCGTAAGCAGCGCGTGCGTTAGTTCCTGCCTGCGGGCGAACAGGTGTGACAACCGTCAATTCATCCTTCACGCTGTCGAAAACGACCATGAGTGTGGGGCGGATCATCACCGCTTCCGGGACACCAATAGGATCGGCCTTTGCGTGTGCCAGGCGCTCCATCTGGCGCACCATGTCATAGCCCAGATATCCGAAGACGCCGGCGGCCATGGGGGGCAGCGCGAAGCCTTCAAGAGCCGGTACAGCTGATTCAGCAATCAACGCACGCAAGGCATCCAGCGGCTTTCCCGGGCACGCTACAAACGCGTTCGCATCGCTCAGCGCTTGGCGGTTGATTTCTGCCCGATCGCCATTCGCGCGCCAGATGATGTCGGGGTCTAGGCCGATCATGGAATAGCGACCACGCGCAGCGCCACCTTCCACCGATTCGAGGAGAAAGACATTGCCGGCGCGTCCGTTTGACAGTTTCAAAAATGCTGAGACCGGTGTTTCGAGGTCGGCAACAAGTTTCGTCGAGACAAGCACGGGTTGGCCAGACTGATAGGCCTTTGCGAATGTCTCGAATGAAGGCTCAAACATGTGCTGCGCTCAATATCCGTCGCCGCCGCCAACCGCGAGGTTCAGCGCAGCTCCGTTAATTTTCACACCAAGATCCGATTGGAGTTTGGCAATATACTGGACCAAAAGATCTTGACCCGCGCTCTCCGCGAGCTGGCGGCCGATGCTCTGCACTTGTTCGCTCTCCAGCTCGAAGGATGGCACGATTGCATCGTTGATCTTGAAGATGATGCGCGAAACACCTGCACCTGCGGCAGAGCCGGCGCGGCCGACAGCTAGGTTGAAAACTTGCGCGACCAGATTCTGTTGCAATCCGGGCGCACCGCCACGACGAATGTCATTGGCGCTCTCAACAGTTAAATTGCCATTCGCCTTAGCTACAGCTTCGATTGTTTCGCCTGCGTCCATCGCCTTCACAAGGTCAATTGCCTTACTCGTGAGTGCGCGGCGCGTCTCGTCTTCGCGCCAGGCGTTGATAACTTCGTTTTTCACCTCATCGAGCTTTCGGTCACGGGCTGGTTCCGTCGCCAATATTTCAAACCAGACATAGCCATTATCAGGCGTATTGACGGCTTCATTATCGACACCTATGTCGGACGCAAATGCCGCACGCAGCACAGATTCCGTATCCTGCATGCTCACGCGCTGTCCATTTTTATCAAGACCTGTGGCATCGATCCACTCGATAAGTTTCACATTTATTCCAGATTTCTTGGCAGCGTCAGCGAGGATCTTGCCAGAGGCGCGTTCATCTTCAACAGCGTCATGAATCTGCTGAACTTGGGCGCGGGCGCGCGTCACCGCGATCTCGCGCTTGATGTCGGCGGCCACTTCTTCGAATGGGCGAACATTTCCCGGAAAGATAGAGTCAACGCGCACAATCACTGCGCCGAAGCGTCCTTTGACGGGTTGGCTGACCTGACCGGCGGGAATTGTAAAGGCTGTTTCGGCGACGGCAGGATCAAGAATGTCGGTGCGGGCCACATTGCCGAGGGTGACATCGGCTTCTGATCGGCCCTGTTCTTTGGCTACATCTAAAAAGGATGTGCCTTTTTCGATCTTTTCGCGCGCAGCTTTTGCGGCTTCATCGCTGGGGAAGACGAGCTGGGCGACCGTACGTGTTTCGGATGTGCCGTAGCGCTCGCCCTTCACTCGCTCATATTGCGCGCGCGCATCGGCCTCCGAAACTTTCGACTCGTCGGCGATCGAATTGGGAGTGACAGTGAGTGTGACGACCTTGCGGTATTCCGGGACACGCCAGCTTGCCATGCGAATTTCAAACCACGTTTTCAGGTCGGCATCGGTCGGTTCGGCAATTGTTCCGGCCGCTGATTCCGGCAAAATGATAAATTCGATTGCTCGTGTCTCGGCAGCATAATGATGGATCGCCTCTTGTAGGACGAGCGGGACGGGGACGTTGCCCGAAATCGCCTCAACTACATCACGGCGCAGATAGTTTCGGCGCTGTTCGCGCACAAAGCTCATTTCAGAATATCCGTTGTTGCGCATCAGGTCATCAAAGCGCAGGCGGTCAAATTTGCCGTCGCCTCCACGGAATACAGGATCCTCTAGGATGAGGCGTGCAATTGTCTCGTCTGATATTGCGAGGTTGAAGGAGCGAACTTTTTGATCGAGCGCGGCTTCAGAAACCATCCGCCCCAACACTTGTTGGTCGATCCCATAGGCGCGAGCCTGATCATTCGTAATCGCGCGTCGGGCTTGGCGCTGCAGATTGGTGATTTGTGTTTGGTAGGCTGCGCGGTATTCGGCAGTGCTGATCGTCGTTGAGCCTACCTCCGCGACATTGCTCACGCCAATTCCACGAAAAATATCGCCAATCCCCCAGATCATGAAGGACACAATGAGGAAGCCGAAGACAATTGTCAGGATCGTCTTGCCAAGCCAATTTGTGGATGCGCGGCGAAGGCCGTCTAACATGGTCTCATTCCAGGGTTCGTGCATTCGGCACATAGCAGCGCCGCGGCCGCGGACTATAGGGAGGGGCAGGAGGCGATGCAACGCGGCGCCGTCCATGATTTGGCCTCATCAAAGGCGCACCTTGGAAGCGCGGGGAGCATCTGCTAGGTGGGCATCCGACATGATTTGAACCGGAGCGTCCCGCCCATGACCACCCGTCCTCGCCCACTCGTCGCGGGAAATTGGAAAATGAACGGCCTGAAGGCCTCCCTCAGCGAGATTATCGCTCTTCGCGATGCCGTCGCAGCCGGAGGCTTTGGCCATGCGGAAGCTGCTGTGTGCCCACCGGCAACCCTGATTGCGGCATGTGCGGAGGTTGCGAAAGGGTCGGCGCTGGCCATCGGCGGGCAGGATTGTCATGCCAAGGGTGCGGGCGCCCATACCGGGGATGTGTCGGCCGATATGCTCAGGGATGCGGGCGCGACCTATGTCATTCTTGGACATTCTGAGCGCCGAACCGATCATCTTGAGACCTCTCAACAGGTGAAGGCCAAGGCAGAGGGCGCAATTGGTGCAGGTCTGAGGGTCATTATCTGCGTCGGCGAGAGCGAAGCCCAGCGGCAGGCGGGAGCCACATTGATGGTCGTCGGGGAGCAAGTCGCAGAAAGCTGGCCCGATAGCGCGAACCCTGAAAACCTTGTGATCGCCTATGAGCCGATCTGGGCCATAGGCACGGGCTTGACCCCGACGGTCGACGATGTGGCCGAAGTTCATGGATTCTTGCGCCGGGAGGTCGTGCGGCTGGCCGGTCCGGGTGGGGCAGGCATCCGCCTGCTGTATGGGGGCTCGGTGAAGCCCTCCAATGCGGCTGAACTTCTGGGCGTGGCCGAGGTAGATGGGGCGCTTGTGGGCGGGGCCAGCCTGAAGGCAGCCGATTTTTTAGGGATAGCGGGCGTGTACAGGTGAGGCCGAGGCTGCTGGACCCAGTGGACGCGTAGGGCATTTTCAGGCTATGAGCCGGTTTATAAGCGGTACCAAATTCCGGTGCGCTCGCAGCGCACCTCTCTAGCGGAAGCGAATTTCTGTCATGCAGACGGTTTTGATAGTCATCCACCTGATGGTGGTCGTTGCTCTGGTGGTCGTAGTGCTGTTGCAGCGCTCGGAAGGTGGTGCACTCGGTATTGGTGGCGGCGGCGGGTTTATGACTGGTCGCGGACAGTCCAATGCACTGACCCGCGCCACGGCCATTCTCGCCACGATCTTCTTCGTGACCTCAATTGGTTTGACGCTTCTGGCCAATTGGGGCCGCGCGCCCACGTCGATTCTCGACAAAGCGGCTCCCTCCCAGAGCGCGCCAGCTGGAAGCGATTTGCTCGATCAGCTGAAAGGCATCGACCAGCGGGCGCCGGCGGCGCCAAAGTAACAAGCACAGGGCAAGGGCCGGACGAACCGGCCCTTTTCTTTTGGTTCTCCACCCATGCTTTGTGGAAAGAGTTGCATCCGCGCTTTTTCCGCTTCCCGATTCGGCTTTCTGGGGATAGGTCTCGACTCCCATGGCGCGCTACATTTTCATCACCGGCGGCGTGGTGTCTTCGCTCGGCAAGGGGCTTGCGTCTGCGGCCCTTGGAGCTCTTCTACAGGCCCGTGGTTACACGGTTCGACTTCGCAAACTCGACCCCTATCTAAATGTTGATCCGGGAACGATGTCGCCCTATCAGCATGGCGAAGTGTTCGTCACGGATGATGGCGCCGAAACCGATCTCGATTTGGGTCACTACGAGCGTTTCACCGGCACGCCCGCGCGCCGCGCTGACAACATCACGACCGGCCGCATCTATCAGGATATTATCACCAAGGAACGCCGCGGGGATTATCTTGGCGGCACGGTGCAGGTCGTCCCTCATGTCACCAATGCGATCAAGGAATTCGTCCTTGAAGGTAATGATGGCGTGGATTTCGTGCTCGTCGAAATTGGCGGCACGGTGGGTGACATTGAAGCGCTGCCCTTCTTTGAATCGATCCGACAGCTCGGCAATGATCTGCCCCGTGGCCATGCCGTTTATGTGCATTTGACGCTTCTGCCCTACATCCCCAGTGCGGGTGAATTAAAGACCAAGCCGACCCAGCATTCGGTTAAGGAACTGCGTTCGATCGGTATTCAACCCGATATTCTACTCTGCCGCTCGGATCGCGAAATTCCGGTGGAAGAACGCCGCAAGCTCGCACTTTTTTGTAATGTGCGCGAGACGGCGGTGATCGAAGCGCGCGATGTCGGAACGATCTATGATGTGCCGCGCGCCTATCATGAAGCAGGCCTCGACCGTGAGGTTCTCTCGGCCTTTGACATCGAACCCGCGCCAAAGCCTGATATGGCACGATGGAATGCTGTGTCCGAGCGCATCCACAATCCAGAAGGCGAAGTGACCATTGCCATTGTCGGCAAGTACACAGGCCTGAAGGACGCATATAAGTCGCTCATCGAAGCGCTCGCCCATGGTGGCATCGCCAATAAAGTGCGCGTGAAACTCGATTGGATTGAGTCGGAAGTTTTCGAGAGCAGCGATCCGGCGCCCTATCTTGAACATGTGCATGGCATTCTTGTGCCTGGTGGCTTTGGCCAGCGCGGTGCGGAGGGCAAAATCCAGGCAGTGCGTTTTGCGCGCGAGCGGAAGGTTCCGTATTTTGGAATTTGTTTTGGCATGCAAATGGCAGTTGTCGAGGCCGCACGGTCACTGGCGGGTATCCCGGAAGCCAATTCCACGGAATTTGGCGCATGCAAGGAACCCGTTGTTGGTCTTATGACCGAATGGATGCGGGGCAATGAACTCGAGACACGCGCCGCAGGCGGGAATCTCGGCGGGACGATGCGACTGGGCGCCTTTGCGGCTGCTTTGATAGAAGGCTCGCATATTTCGAAGATTTACGGTTCGACAGAGATATCTGAGCGTCATCGCCATCGTTACGAAGTGAACATGCGCTATCGTGAGACGCTCGAAGCCAAGGGGCTTGTCTTCGCAGGCACTTCACCCGATGGCCTGTTGCCCGAGACAGTTGAGTTTCCAGATCACCCCTGGTTCATCGGTGTGCAATATCACCCTGAACTGAAGTCTCGCCCCTTCGAGCCGCATCCTTTGTTTGCGAGCTTTATCGAGGCGGCGAAGGCTCAAAGCAGGTTGGTGTGACTGTAATCTGGATTGTTTCCCCATGCTCGCAATGACGTGCTAGCCTCATCGGGTCTTGTCTCCTGTCTGGAGAAGCCCATGCCGCGCGCGATTGATCATATTGTTCATGCTTCCCGCGATCTTGCGGCTCATGCTGCATTCTACCGCAAGCTTGGGTTTACGCTCGGTGCCCGCAATCATCATCCCTGGGGCACCGAAAACCACATCATTCAATTTGGCGATCATTTCATCGAACTGATTTCGCGCGGACCCGGATTTCGCGCCGCCATTGATCTTGACCCTCATGTTTTTTCCTTTGCAGGTTTTATTTCCGAGCAATTGGAGAAAAGAGAAGGTGTCTCGATGCTGGCATTTGCCACGCAGGACGCGCGGGCTGATCGTATAGATTTTAAAGCCGCTGGCCTTGGTGATTTCGAGAGCTTTCATTTCGAGCGCAAGGGCAAACGTGCTGACGGTGCTGACAGCCATGTTGCTTTCACCCTTGCTTTTGCTCGGACCAAACTCATTCCTGACGTTGGTTTTTTTACCTGTCGGCAGCATTTCCCGGAAGAATTTTATGCTCCCGCATTGCAGACACATGCCAATGGCGCGGTGGGTCTATGCGGCCCTGTGTTTGTCGCTGAAAACCCATCTCTCCATGCTGAGTTTTTCTCTGGCCTGACAGGGCAGCGTGACATGTTGGCGACTTCGTCCGGCATTGATTTCGAAGTTGCCGATGAGCAATCTGTGGAAGTCCTGACCGAGCCAGCCTTCCTCAACAAATTCGGGGCCGGCGCTCTTTCGCGGCTCCCTACGGGCTCGCATGTGGCCGCCATACGCATTGCGGTGCGCGATCTGGGTGTTTGCGGCAATCTTTTTGAGGAAAATAATGTTCCACATCAGGCTTTTGGGCATCGGTTGGTGATCCCACCGGAGGCCGCATTTGGGGTGGCTCTGGCCTTCGAGGCGCAGACGGTGTAGGCCGGAACAGACGGGTCAAGCTCTATTTGAGGTTTTCACATGCAGGCCAAGGCAGATGTCACCATCGGCACGGGTTCGGGGGCAGTTACATTTGGCAACCGTCGGCCTCTGGCCTTGATGGCAGGGCCTTGCGCTATGGAAAGCCGTGAGCATGCGCTCACCATGGCGGCCGCGCTGAAAGAGATCACCGAAAAGCTTGGCATCGGGCTGGTTTACAAAAGCTCCTTTGACAAGGCCAATCGCACCTCGCTGGACGGCAAGCGCGGACTTGGTCTCAAACAGGCGTTGCCCGTCTTTGCCGAGATCAAAGAAAAGTTCGGCCTGCCTGTTGTCACCGACGTCCATGAAAACGAACAATGCGCAATTGCTGCGGAAGTCGTCGATGTCCTTCAGATTCCGGCCTTTCTCTGTCGACAGACTGATTTGCTCTTGGCCGCAGCCGCGACAGGCAAGCCAGTCAACGTGAAGAAGGGACAGTTTTTGGCCCCTTGGGACATGAAGAATGTCGTTGCAAAAGTAACGGGTGCTGGAAATCTGAATGTTCTGGTGACAGAACGTGGCGCGAGCTTTGGCTACAACACGCTTGTCTCGGACATGCGCTCTCTGCCCATCATGGCGGAACAAACCGGCGCCCCAGTCATTTTCGATGCCACGCATTCAGTGCAGCAACCGGGCGGACAAGGCACGTCGTCTGGCGGTCAGCGGGAGTTTGTTCCTGTTCTGGCGCGCGCGGCTGTGGCGGTTGGAGTGGCAGGCGTCTTTATCGAGACGCATGACAATCCGGCGCAGGCTTTTTCCGATGGTCCCAATCAGGTGCCGTTGAACGAGATGGAGGCGCTGTTGCGCCAGCTCATGGCCTTTGATGCCATCGCCAAAAGAGTCTGACACAAAGGTGTCACATGCGCCTGCTTTGGCATGCCCATGAATGAAAAACCTTTTTCCTATGTTGATTCCCATACGCCGCTGCTGAAGCGTTTTCTGATTCGCGCGCTGGAAATGATCACGGGCGCGCGTGCGGTCGAAAAACTCTATCTCGAAAGCCGGACAAGACTAGGGCCAGACAAGAACTGGTTTCGGGCTTGTTTGGAAACCTTGCGCGTCGATTTGCGTGTTGATCTAAGCCAGCTTCAACAAATCCCGCGAAAAGGCCCTTTGGTTATCGTCTCCAACCACCCGTTTGGCGTGCTTGATGGTTTAGCGATGAGTTGGCTTGTCAGCTCTGTTCGCGATGATTTCGTTGTTCTCACAAACGCTGTTCTTTTGCGCGCGCCCGAGATAGCGCCTTATGTTTTGCCCGTTGATTTTGATCCAACACCCGAGGCTATGAAAACCAATGTGGCATCGCGAGCGAAAGCCCGTGCGCATTTGGCCAATGGCGGATGTGTGGTGATCTTTCCGGCAGGTGCTGTCTCGACGTCGCCGGATTTTTTCGGGCGCATGCCAGCAGTCGACGGGCGCTGGCAACCCATTGCCGCGCAACTGGCTGAGAAGGCACAGGCAACAATTGTGCCTGTGCATTTCGTGGGAGAGAATTCAAAGCTCTTTCAGATTGTGAGCCATATTCATGTGACCCTTCGTCTTGCGCTTTTCTTCCATGAGCTGCGCAGAAAGATTGGCGGGAGCATAGAGGTGCGCGTTGGCGATCCGATTGCTTATGCTGATTTGCCACGCTTTGAGAACCGACAGGCTATGTCAGATTATTTGCAGTCTTTGGCCTCCTCATTGCGAGCGTAGCGAAGCGATCCGCATGTTGCGTGTGTATCTCCTCGATTTCTTCGCTACGCTCGCAATTACTGTCAACGGTCTCAACCCCGGCCGCGATAGCCCGGCACGCCTTGGTCTGGAACCCAAGTGCCAGCGGGCACTTCACCGGTTTGCCAGAACACATCAATCGGAATTCCGCCGCGCGGGTACCAATAGCCGCCGATGCGTAGCCATTTGGGGTCCAGCAGAGCAGCCAGATCCTTGGCGATCCGCACCGTGCAATCCTCATGGAAAGCGCCGTGGTTGCGGAAAGAGGACAGATAGAGCTTCAGCGACTTAGATTCGACCAGCCAGTCACCCGGCACATAATCCATCACGATATGGGCGAAATCTGGCTGACCCGTTACCGGACAAAGTGAGGTGAACTCGGGGCTTGTGAATCGCGCCAGATAATTGGTGCCGATATGTGGGTTGGGCACGCGCTCCAATTGCGCCTCTTCGGGCGACTGGGGCATGGGGACATGTTGTCCGAGCTGCTTGGGCGTGCCGGGATGGGAGTCCATTTAATTCTCGATCTTGGGGCGTGAGCGCAGGAATGGCGTCTGTTTACGCCGTGGAGGCTTTGTCATCAACCTTTCGCTGGGCTCAAGCCAGGTGGGCCTTTCAGAACCCGATGGATTCGCCTAAAAGGCGGCAACCTTCGAATTTTCTCCGCATACTCAGGAGCCGATATGACCGCCATCGTCGATATTATAGCCCGCGAAATCATGGACAGCCGCGGCAACCCCACCGTCGAAGTCGATGTCATTCTCGAAGACGGCTCGATGGGCCGCGCGGCCGTACCTTCCGGCGCCTCGACGGGCGCACACGAGGCCGTGGAGCTGCGCGATGGTGACAAGGCGCGTTTCGGCGGCAAGGGCGTTCTGAAGGCGGTTGCCGCCGTTCAAGACGAAATTTTTGAAGCGATTGGCGGGCTTGATGCAGAGGATCAAGTCCTGATCGACGAAGCCATGCTTGCGCTCGACGGCACCCCGAACAAGGCACGCCTGGGCGCGAATGCAATTCTCGGCGTGTCGCTGGCGGTCGCAAAGGCTGCGGCCGAAGCCTCTGCTCTGCCTCTCTATCGCTACGTTGGCGGTACGCAGGCACGTTTGCTGCCCGTGCCGATGATGAATATCGTCAATGGCGGGGCGCATGCTGACAACCCAATCGACTTCCAGGAATTCATGATCATGCCGGTGGGGGCAACGTCATTGCGTGAAGCTGTGCGTTGGGGCGCGGAAGTCTTTCAGGTTTTGAAGGGCGAGCTGAAAAAGGCTGGCCACAACACGAATGTTGGCGACGAGGGTGGTTTTGCGCCCAATCTCCCGTCTGCTGAAGCCGCACTCGATTTCTGCATGCAGGCGGTAGAGAAGGCGGGTTTCAAGCCGGGCAAGGACATGGTGCTTGGCCTGGATTGCGCTTCAACCGAATTCTTCAAAAACAATGCCTATCATTATGAGGGTGAAGGCAAGACGCGCTCCATCGAAGCGCAGGTGGATTATCTGGCGCAGCTCGTCGCAGCCTATCCAATCGCCACGATTGAAGACGGCATGTCTGAAGATGATTGGGCCGGCTGGAAGCTTCTGACGGATAAGATCGGCGCCAAATGCCAGCTGGTTGGCGATGATCTTTTCGTTACAAATGTCACGCGATTGGGGCAGGGCATCAAGTCGGGCACCGCCAATTCGATCCTTGTGAAGGTGAACCAGATTGGTTCTCTCACCGAGACGTTGGCGGCCGTCGAGATGGCGCAGCGCGCGGGCTATACGGCGGTCATGTCGCATCGCTCCGGAGAGACCGAAGATTCAACCATTGCCGATCTCGCGGTTGCTACCAATTGCGGGCAGATCAAGACTGGCTCCTTGGCTCGATCCGACAGATTGGCAAAATACAACCAGCTGATCCGCATCGAGGAAGAGCTGGGCACACAGGCCCGTTATGCGGGCCGCGGGGCGCTCAAGGCGCTGGCCTGACTTTGAGGGTTGTCCTTCGGGACGCCCTTTTGCTATCGCACTGCAAAAAACAGGGCTATGCTGCGAACATGCATCCGCTCTCCATTGGTCCTCTGAAACTCGACGGGCGCGCCATACTGGCGCCGATGTCGGGTGTGACAGATATTGGTATGCGCCGCATAGCGCGCCGGTACGGGGCGTCGCTTGTGGTCTCCGAGATGGTGGCCTCGGATGAATATGTCAAAGGCGACGAGGAGACCCGTATTCGGGCCGAGGGCGATGGCATTGATCCTCACGTGGTGCAGATTGCTGGTTGTCATCCGCATTGGATGAGCGAAGCCGCGCGTCTGGCGGAAGCATCGGGAGCTTCTTTGGTCGATATCAACATGGGATGCCCAGCCAAACGCGTGACCGGAGGCTATGCTGGATCGGCATTGATGCGCGACCTTGATCACGCGATTACTCTTGTTCGCTCAACGGTTTCAGCGGTGAAAATTCCAGTAACGCTTAAGATGCGTTTGGGTTGGGATGATGCGTCGAGGAATGCCCCCGAGCTGGCTCGTCGCGCTGAAGCTGAAGGTATCGCGCTTGTCACAGTGCACGGGCGCACACGCATGCAGTTTTATAACGGTCAGGCTGATTGGTCGGCCATTCGCGCCGTGCGCGAGGCTGTTTCTATTCCGCTCATTGCCAATGGTGATTGCAGCCATCTTGCGGATGCGCGCGCTATGTTGGCAGCGTCGGGTGCGGATGGCGTTATGATCGGACGTGCAGCTTTGGGACGCCCTTGGCTGATCGGCGAAATTGCTCACGGGTTGGATCCCGATCTTGTCGCATTGCCCGCTCAATGTGGGCATCGTGAAGCGGCAGCTGAGCACCTCCACACTCTGGTCGCGCTGATGGGTGATCTCGCAGGTTTGCGCCATGCTCGCAAGCATTTAGCCGCCTATGCTGATCATGCAGGCGGACGTAACCCCGCACGAGCCGGTGATCGGTTGCGGCTGGTGACCACGGAGAGCCCAACCGAAGCCGAGGCCCTGCTTGCCTCATTCTTCGATGGGACGGACACTGTGTCGGCTCTTTTGTCCCAACACATAGCCACTGGCGCAGCGGCGGCATGACAACATGAACCTCAAGAGCCTAAATATGCATCGCACGCAGGCTGATAATGGGTTTAGCCCGACCTCTCATGTCCTTTTCAATGCCCTGCCTCATCCCGTTCTCGCCGTCTCGGGCGATTGGGAGATTTGTGACGCCAATGTCTCTGCAGAAACCTTCTTCCAGCTAAGCCGGACCATGCTGATGCGTCTGAAACTGGAAGATATTCTTCCGTTCGGGTCGCCATTGCTCTCTGCCGTATCGCATGCCTTGGAGCGGGGATCGGTCGTCAATGAGTACCGGGTGGATATCGGGACACCCCGCATTGGGACGGAACGGATCGTCGATTTCAATGTTGCGCCAGTCTCGGCGGGTGCTGAAGGCGTAGTCATTATGCTTCAAGAACGTACAATTGCCGATAAAATGGACAGGCAGCTGACGCATCGTGGCGCAGCTCGGTCAGTAACGGCTATGGCGGCCATGCTGGCTCACGAGATCAAGAACCCGCTTTCTGGAATCAGGGGCGCAGCGCAGCTTCTTGAGGCAGGTATCTCTGAAGATGACCGGTCGCTAACCCGCCTCATCTGTGACGAGACTGATCGTATCGTGAAGCTGGTTGACAGAATGGAGATTTTTTCCGACGAGCGGCCCATCGAGCGGGAGAGCGTCAATATCCATTCGGTTCTCGATCACGTAAAACGCGTGGCGCAAGCGGGCTTTGCGCGCCATATCCGTGTGGCAGAACGTTATGATCCTTCCTTGCCGCCGGTTTTTGGCAATCGCGACCAGCTCGTGCAGGTCTTTCTTAACCTCGTAAAAAACGCAGCCGAAGCGTTGGGGGAAGATGTCATCGACGGGGAGATTGAACTGACAACGGCCTTCCGTCCGGGTGTGCGTATGCGCACACCGGGAGCGAGCTCCCCGGTCAGTCTGCCACTTGAGATTTGTGTCCATGACAACGGCCCGGGTGTGGCGCCTGACATTGCCGACCATCTCTTCGAAGCCTTTGTCTCCAACAAATCTTCGGGAACTGGCCTCGGTCTTGCACTTGTTGCAAAGATCATTGGTGATCACGGTGGCATCGTCGAATGCGAGTCCCATCCACGCAGAACCACCTTCCGGGTTCTGCTTCCCATGTTCCAGCCGCGTGACGGTCGGGCAGGGTCGGAATAGGGGCCTCGAGCGCTTTTGGGTCTGCCCCGCTTAGTGGTCTGAGGAGAATAAAGAATGGCGACTGGTCATATCCTCGTTGCCGATGACGATGCGGCCATTCGCACCGTCCTCAGTCAGGCTCTCACCCGCGCTGGTTATGAAGTGCGTGTAACGGGGACAGCTGGAACGCTTTGGCGCTGGGTGCAGGCAGGCGAGGGCGATCTGGTTATTACTGACGTCGTCATGCCAGACGAAAATGCCTTTGAGCTTCTCCCGCGCATCAAGGAATTGCGCCCGGATCTTCCGATCATCGTCATGAGTGCACAAAACACCTTCATGACGGCGATCAAGGCGTCGGAACGTGGCGCTTATGATTATTTGCCGAAACCCTTTGACCTTAAGGAACTCGTTGCAATCGTGCAGCGCGCGTTGAGCGAACCGCGGTCCCGTCCCGCGTCGCCAAAGCCCGATGAGATCGAAGGTATGCCACTGGTGGGCCGGTCGCCTGCCATGCAGGAGATTTATCGAACGCTGGCGCGTCTGATGCAGACCGATCTCACCGTGATGATCACGGGCGAATCCGGAACAGGCAAGGAACTCGTTGCTCGCGCACTGCATGATTACGGTAAGCGTCGCGAGGGCCCGTTTGTGGCCATCAATATGGCGGCTATCCCGCGCGATCTCATCGAGAGCGAATTGTTTGGTCATGAGAAGGGAGCTTTCACAGGCGCCAATTCACGCTCGGCTGGTCGTTTCGAGCAGGCCGAGGGGGGTACTCTCTTTTTGGATGAAATCGGTGACATGCCGATGGAGGCGCAGACGCGCCTTTTGCGCGTTCTTCAGCAGGGTGAATATACAACGGTGGGCGGCCGCACTCCGATCAAGACCAACGTCCGGATCGTGGCGGCGACCAACAAGGATTTGCGCATTCTGATCCAGCAGGGCTTGTTCCGTGAGGATTTGTTCTTCCGCTTGAACGTCGTGCCTCTGCGGCTGCCACCACTGCGTGAGCGTACCGAAGACATTCCTGATCTGGTGCGACACTTCTTCAAGGCAGCTGCAGCAGAAGGTCTGCCGATGAAACATATGGAGGCGCCGGCGCTAGACCGCATGAAACGCTATCGCTGGCCTGGGAATATCAGGGAGCTTGAAAACCTGATCCGTCGCCTTGCAGCTCTCTATCCCCAGGAGTTGGTCTCAGACCAATTGGTGGAGGCTGAGCTTGGGCATGACGCACCGTTGGCCACGCGGGCGACCAGCGGTCCGGCAATGGGGGGCATTGCACAGACAGTGACAGCTGGCAGCGGCTCCGGAGACGAGGATGCGACCCTCTCGGCGTCAGTTGAGCACCATCTGGACTCATTGTTTCGAATTCACGGCGATCAATTGCCTCCGCCGGGCCTGTATCACCGGATTTTGCGGGAAATTGAAACCCCGCTGATCTCGGCAGCTCTCTCAGCCACGCGTGGCAACCAGATCAAGGCTGCTGAATTGCTTGGTTTGAACCGGAATACTTTGCGTAAAAAGGTCCGCGATCTCGATATCCGCCTCATGCGCTCCCCGCGTTAATCGAGGCGAATGATAAACTTTTAGAGGCGGGTGCCCTTGGCTCCCGCTTTTTCCTTGTGCAAATGGGCCGCCTGAGCCAATGACCGCCTGCAAATTGTCGCAATCTTGCAACAGCGTTGTATGATTGCCACAAATATTATGGCAAATTCGCTCCAGCGTTTTGAACGGGATATTGATGGCGGCAACCGAAACCATGCTGGGAAAGAAAGCGCCCGCCTATCAAGGCGAGAGGCGCTTTCTGTCGCGGTTTGGCCCGGTGGTTGTCACACTGGCGGTTGCGCTCGGTATTTTTACCGTTCTGGTCTTTGCTGATTACACCCCCATTGTTCCCACAACACAGGTCGTGCTGTCGCTGTTTCTGGCCAATGCCATCATAATTCTCGTCCTGTTCGGCCTTTTGGTAGCTGAGGTGTGGCGGTTGGTACGTGCCTATCAGGCCGGTGCGGCTGGCGCTGGTCTGCATGTGCAAATTGTGGGGCTGTTCTCCGGCATTGCGGCAGCTCCTGCCATTATCATCGCGGTCGTGGGCTCGATCACGCTGGAGCGCAGCCTGAACCCGGCCTTCATGCAGGACGTGCGCGGCTTTGTCTTGAATACTGCCGAGGCGGCGCGTTTGTTTCGAGAATCCCAATGTCGCTCTCTCCTTCAGGAATCGCGATTGCTTGCCAGCGATCTTGATCGGATCAAACCCGTGTATGACTCTGAGCGGGAGAAATTTCAGGAATTTTTCTCAGGTCGCGCACGAATCCTTGGCTTCACCACTGCTGTCCTTATGGCACCCGACGGGAATGTTCTGGAGCGCGCTGATACAGGTGCTGGGGAGCAGCGGATTGTTCCGCCTGACATGTCGGATTTTGATGATGCCAAGCGCAACGAGCCTTTGTGTCTCGTCCTGGATGAAGGGCGTACCTTTGTTGCCTTGCGTGACCTGACCTACATGGAAAATACATATCTCTATGTGGCCCGGCCGGTTGATCCGTTTGCGGTCAATTTTCCAGCACAAGCTGCGAGTCTGATCGCTCTCTATGAGAGTTTCGATGCGCATCGCAATAATATCCAACTCGCTTTTGCGACCATGTATGTGCTGCTCGCTCTTGTCATGCTGTTGTCGGCAACGTGGCTTGGCCTGTCATTTGCCAACCGTCTGGTCAGTCCAATCCGTCGCCTAATTGCTGCAACAGATCAGGTTGCCACGGGCAATCTTTACGTCCAGGTTCCGGTGAACCGTAACGAAGGTGATCTGGCGCATCTTGGCGAGACCTTCAACAAAATGACGTCGGAATTACGCCTGCAGCAGAACCGTCTTATTGCCGCAAGTAATATGATCGATGAGCGCCGATTGTTCACGGAGGCGGTACTGTCAGGCGTGCCGGCGGCCGTTATCGGCATTGATGACAAGGGTCTTGTGACGGTGGTCAATCCATCGGCCTTAAAACTTCTGGATTCCACTAATCTGGGCGAAGAGAATGTGATTGGCAAGTCGATTGATCAGGTCATCCCTGAACTGGCGGCGACCTTGGCAGAGGCGCGCGAAAAGCGTCAGCGCCTACATCAGAGCCAGATCACCATTTTGCGGAATGGCCGCGAGCGCATTTTCAATATGCGTGTCTCGACAGAACCCTCAGCGCCAGTCGAGCAGTTTTATGTGGTGACACTCGATGACATAACGGATCTTGTTTCGGCTCAGCGCACGTCCGCTTGGGCTGATGTGGCACGGCGCATTGCGCATGAAATCAAGAATCCTTTAACCCCTATCCAGCTATCAGCAGAACGCATCAAGCGAAAATATGGCAGACTCATTACCGAAGACCGCGAAATCTTCGACCAGTGCACCGATACGATTGTTCGCCAGGTCGATGATATCAAGCGTATGGTTGATGAGTTTTCATCCTTCGCGCGCACGCCTAAGCCACGGCTTGAAGATGAGGACGTCACCGTAACAGTCAAACAGGTTCTGTTCTTGATGAAAGTTGGTCATCCGGAGATCAAGTTCATCGAAGAGATCCCAGATGATTCTTTGCGGGCCAATTTTGATCGTCGGCTGATCGCCCAAGCACTCACCAATATCGTTAAAAATGCCACCGAAGGTCTTGCTGCTCGCAGCGATACGAATCGCGAACCCGGAAAGATCAAAGTCGCCATCCATCAGGACGATAATCAGATCGTTATTGAGGTCAGTGATAATGGCATTGGTTTCCCGACAGAAAATCGCCAGCGTCTGCTTGAGCCCTATATGACCACGCGGGCTGAAG
>CANJVX010000048.1 GCA_947478405.1 Beijerinckiaceae bacterium
CAGCGTCTGCTTGAGCCCTATATGACCACGCGGGCTGAAGGGACGGGCCTGGGTCTCCCTATTGTTGCCAAAATTTTAGAAGACCATGGCGGGGGGATCGAATTGCTTGATGCTGAATGGGAACATGGTGCGCGTGTGAAAATTTACTTTCCAGTTCAGAGAGAAAAAGTCGAGTCGTGGATGAGCGGCAGTATTTCATCAGAGAAGGCGTAACATATGTTGAGCGACATTCTCATTGTCGACGACGAGGCTGATATCCGAGAGGGCGTATCAGGTATTCTCTCGGACGAGGGCCATTCAACGCGCACCGCGCGCAATTCTGATGAGGCACTTGCGGCTATTGAAGCGCGACGTCCCCATCTTGTTTTTCTTGATATCTGGTTGCAGGGATCGCGTCTTGACGGCTTGCAGATTTTACAAGTCATCAAGGAGCAGCATCCGACTTTACCAGTCGTGATGATTTCGGGTCACGGAAATATTGAGACGGCAGTTTCCGCCATCAAAATTGGCGCCTATGATTTTATTGAGAAGCCTTTCAAGGCGGACCGGCTCGTGCTGGTAGCTGATCGCGCACTGGAGGCCTCACGCCTCAAGCGCGAATTGAGTGATCTTAAAATTAGGGGTGGCGCAGTCAATCGGATTGTTGGCAAGTCGAGTCTGATCAATCAGCTGCGCGGTGTGATTGAGCGTGTGGGACCGGCAAACTCCCGGATCTTGATATCTGGCGCGCCGGGTGCAGGTAAAGAGCTTGTCGCCCGCACCCTTCACGAGACATCAACGCGAGCTGCTGGACCCTTTGTGGTACTGAATGCGGCGACGATCACACCTGACAATATGGAGTTGGAGCTATTCGGCAACGAAGGTGGGGAAGGGCGCTTGCGTAAAGTCGGAGCGCTTGAGGAGGCCCATGGGGGCACTCTCTATCTGGACGAAGTTGCCGACATGCCGAAGGAAACGCAGAGCAAAATTCTGCGCGTGCTCGTCGATCAAAATTTTCAGCGGGTGGGTGGTGCGACACGTGTTCATGTTGATGTCCGCGTGATTTCATCAACAGCGCGCGATCTTCAGGACGCCATTGCGCAAGGCGCGTTTCGCGAGGACTTGTTCCATCGTCTATCTGTTGTGCCTATCCGGCTTCCCTCCCTGTCGGAGCGGCGCGAGGACATTACAGAGCTCGTCACTTATTTCATGGATCAGATATCGCAGACGACCGGCATGCCCAAGCGCATCATCGGCGAGGATGCGATGGCCGTTTTGCAATCGCATGATTGGCCGGGCAACATCCGCCAGCTGCGCAACAATATCGAACGTCTCATGATCTTGTCGGCAGGTGACCCCGATGCCGTGATCACAGCCGATATGCTCCCCTCGGAAATTGGTACCATGGTGCCGACCACGCCCAATGGATCGGGTGGTGAAAAGCTCATGAGTTTACCCTTGCGTGAAGCCCGTGAGGTCTTTGAACGGGAGTATCTCGTTGCCCAAATTAGTCGTTTTGGGGGTAATATCTCCCGGACTGCGGAGTTTATCGGGATGGAACGGTCCGCCCTTCACCGGAAGTTGAAGTCGCTTTCCATCGATTAGCCTCACGGTCTTAGCCAAAAGCCTTAGTTTTGAACTGAACTTTATCTTGCGAGGATCAAGCTGCTTCCGCTAGATTCATTATTCCTGAACCCGGCAGAGCCCGGGATGGACTGAAAGAGAAAAAAGATGGCTGCTGAACGCACCCAAAACCTGCAGGACACGTTCCTGAACTTTGTTCGGAAAAATAAAGTCCCGCTCACGATTTTTCTCGTGAACGGCGTCAAGCTACAGGGCGTTGTGACTTGGTTTGATAATTTTTGTGTCCTCTTGCGCCGTGACGGGCATTCCCAGCTCGTCTACAAGCATGCAATCTCGACGATCATGCCCGGGCATCCCATTCAGATGTTCGAGGTGGATGACAACGTCGAGAAGTGAAGCCAGCGGGGGCGTTACGGCAAGGATGCCCCTGTGACCACATCAGATCTTGGTAAGCCCGTTGTCGAGCCTGAAAAGGCGCTCGCACAAGCCACGCGTGCATTGGTCGTCGGACCTTATCTGACGGACCGTGCTGCGGTGAAGCTTGAGCGCGCGTCTGCGCGCGGCCCAGAAGCACGTCTCGAAGAGGCCGAGGGTCTGGCACGTGCGATTGACCTTGATGTCATCGGTCATGAATTGGCGATGCTCAGCCAAATCCGTCCAGCAACGTTTCTGGGCAAAGGCAAAGTCCAGGAAATCGCAGAACAGGTGAAACATGATGAGATTGGTCTCGTCATGATGGATTGTTCGTTATCACCCGTGCAGCAACGCAATCTCGAAAAAGAATTTGGGACCAAGGTTATCGACCGTACTGGTTTGATCCTTGAAATCTTTGGACGTCGTGCGCGTACACGTGAAGGAACGCTTCAGGTTGAGCTGGCACATTTGGCCTATCAGAAATCTCGGCTCGTGCGCTCATGGACGCATCTGGAACGCCAGCGCGGCGGATTCGGCTTTTTGGGTGGACCTGGTGAAACACAGATTGAAACTGACAGACGTCTGATTCAAGAACGCATGTATCGCATTGAGCGCGATCTGGAAGCCGTGAAAAAAACACGCGGCCTACATCGTAAAAGCAGGCAAGACGTGCCCTTCCCAGTGGTGGCGCTCGTTGGCTACACCAATGCAGGCAAGTCGACTTTGTTCAACCGGCTGACGCGCGCGGAAGTTTTGGCTGAAGATATGCTTTTTGCCACGCTGGACCCCACATTGCGAGGGCTGCGCCTACCCCATGGTGCGCGCATAATGCTGTCTGATACGGTTGGTTTTATTTCTGATTTGCCAACCATGCTCGTGTCCGCGTTTCGCGCCACATTGGAAGAAGTTATTTCGGCCGATGTGATTTTGCATGTGCGTGACATTTCGCATGAAGATACACAGGCGCAATCCTCAGATGTTGAATCTATTCTGGCTGATTTAGGCATCAAGCCTGAAGATCACGACCGCATTGTTGAAGTGTGGAATAAGCTTGATCTGCTCGATGATCATGCACGCGAGACGGTGCTGGATGCCGCTGACAAGCGGCGTGCAGAAGAGCGCCCCTATGTTGTATCAGCGCTGACGGGGCAGGGAACAGACGCGCTTCTGGCGGGCATTGAAGACAAGCTGGCACGCGGACGTGCGCGGTTTTGTGTGCAGGTTGGTGCCACTGACGGGCAGGGTCTGCATTGGCTTTATGAAAATGGTGAAGTCTTGCGCCGCACAGCCAACGACGATGGCTCACTCGAAATCAATGTGCGGTTGGCTCCCGAAAAAATCGATCGTCTGGTTCAACGGTTCCCAGAGGCTGAGCGGGAAGACAATCACTAGGCCTGCGTCTTAGCTTTATTCCACAGGGCATCCATCTCGTCCAAGGTGGCCTCCTTGAGAGCAATCCCGCGCTCACCGAGCTTTTTCTCAATATAAGCAAACCGATTTTCGAATTTGGCATTGGTGCCACGCAGGGCATCCTCTGCATCTGTATCGACATGGCGCGCCAAATTGGCGACAGCAAACAGCAGGTCGCCGATTTCTTCACGCACATGCGCTTGATCGCCAGCTGCAATCGCCTCTTCACATTCCGCGATTTCTTCTTTGATCTTATCGAGCACAAGCCGTGCATCATTCCAGTCAAAGCCCACAGTCGAGGCTTTCGATTGCAATTTGACAGCGCGTGAAAGCGCGGGCAGGGCACGCGGCACATCAGCCAAAAGACCTGTGCGCGCCTCATGACCGCCGCGTCGCATCGCCCGTTCAGCTTTTTCTTCTGCCTTGATCTTGGCCCACAAACCTTTCACCTCATCCGGTGTCAGCTTTGATGTGTCAGCAAAGACATGGGGATGGCGGCGGATCATTTTGCGGGTGATGGCTTCAACCACATCGGGGAAGGCGAATAGGCCTTGCTCTTCAGCCATGCGCGCGTGGAACACCACTTGCAGTAAGAGGTCGCCAAGTTCATCGGTCAGGTCGGTGAAGTCACCACGCTCAATCGCATCGGCAACCTCATAGGCCTCTTCAATTGTATAGGGAACAATCGTCGCGAAGGTCTGCTCAAGATCCCAAGGACAACCCGTGCGGGGGTGTCGCAAGGCAGCCATAATTTCGAGGAGGCGCGAAATGTCGCGAGCAGCAGTCATGCATCTGTCCGAATTGAAAAAGGCGCCTCTGATGAAGCGCCCTGGAAGCCGGGTCCGAAGACCCGGCGTCTCATGATTTGCTGATTAGGCGAGGTCGATAGCAACGGCCTCGCGGCCCTTCGGTGTTTCGACGACGCGCATCATAACGGCCTGGCCTTCCGGCAGGTGCGCAATGCCGCTTGGGCGAAGCACGGAAATATGCACAAACACGTCCTTGCCGCCGTCGTTGGACGCCACAAAGCCGAAGCCCTTGGTGTCGTCAAACCACTTTACCGTGCCGGCCATTTCTGTCGCAGTCGAGGGATCGGGCATGCGGCGGGGGGCACGTTGTCCACCGCTGCCGCCAAAACCACCGCCGCCACCGCCACCACCGAAGCCACCACCTTCACGGCTCCCGCCGTCGAAGGCGCGGGGACGCTGTTCAACAGCCGTCGATGTGTCGACTTCGAGTACGCGCGTAACCTGCGCACCCTTCATTCCCGACCCAACGAGAACCTTGAGCTTGGCGCCCGGAGGAACCGTTTCAAATCCAGCAGACTGAAGCGCACCGATGTGCAGGAAGGCGTCACCGGTTCCATTGCCAAGTTCGACGAAGCCAAAGCCTTTGTCGCCTTTGAACCATTTCACAGTTGCGTCGACAGGATCTCCAGAGGGCACCGGACCACCGGTCGGAGCGCCACGGTTGAAGCCGCCGGAAGGAGCACCACCGAAATCACCCATAGGAGGAGAATCAAATTGCGGAGCGCCGAAGGAGCGGGACGGGCGGTTGCTGCGCGGCTCGTAACCCATCGGGCCATCGTCATCGAAGCCACGCTTTCTGGGGCCCCGGAAATCTTTACCTTTGCTCATGTCTACCTGCTCGTCTCCGCCTTATGGCTACCAGTCCTGCGTCCGCATCTAACAACAAACGCAACAAACCGGTCAGGAGGTGCCCCGGACCGGTTTCAGAGTGTCAAGCTTGCGCTTAACGCTCGTCCTCTCACATGGAATGCGCGCACCGTCTAGAAGTGTAGCAGTTATGAATTGCATAGGCTACGGCTTTTCAACAGGCGCAGTAAAAAAGACTTGACGCGACTGTTATCGCTTCGGCCATCAAGAATCAGTGAGAGCGGCTCATTGGCCCAGATGTCGAAATTACAGAGTGCTGTTTTCCGGCGGATAGCCGTTCAATATTGCACCATTAGTTATCTCATAATGCTGTCGATGAACTATTTGATCCAATCCACTGATGGGCAGTTTGTATTGAATGTGGGCATGTAATTTTAATAGCCAAGTCTAATATGCGCATAAGATGTATTATGGAACTAAATCAACCCCTAAAGACTTAGGAGTAAACAGATGTGATCTCGATGAATATTCTCAACCATCCTGATCTTCTTCTGCAAGCTTACGCACCAAGACCTTGTCAATCCGTCGACCGTCAAGATCGACGACTTCAAAGCGCCAGCCGAGTGTTTCTATATATTCGCCGGTGGCAGGCAGGTGATGCAGCTTATCGATGATCAGTCCAGCGACTGTTTCATAATCACGTGTGCGTGGCAGATTGATTCCAAGCTGATCTGACATTTCATCGACCGGCATCCATCCAGCTAAGAGCCAGCTCCCATCTTCACGCTGCACTGCCTCAGGCTCTGTAGCGCCTTCGTCGGATTTGAAGGCACCCGCAATGGCATCGAGAATATCGGCGGGCGTCACGAGGCCCTCGAAATGACCATATTCATCATGGACCAATGCCATTGGAACATCCGACTCCCGCAGGACACCCAACGCCTCCAGCGCGTCGATCTGGTCGGGCACAACAGGTGCCTGGCGGATGAAGCGACGCAGGTCCACCGTTTCGCCACACATATAGGCCGGCAACAATTCCCGAAGGTGGATGATGCCCAATATATTGTCCGCCGATCCTTCGCCCACGGGCAGACGTGAATGGGTACTCTCGACGATAAGCCGGCGGACGACATCAGGCTGGTCACCAAGGTCGATCCAGTCGACGTCGGTACGAGGCGTCATGACCGCCCGCACAGCCCTGTCACCGAGCCGCAAAACCCCAGAGATCATCCGGTGTTCATCAACCTCGATGATGCCCGCTGACGTCGCCTCCTCCACCATTGTCTTGATTTCTTCCTCTGTTACAGCGCTTTGAAGTGGCTGTTTCAGTCCTAACATCAAGAATATCAGGTGCGACGAGCGATCAAGCACCCATACGATAGGCGCTCCCATTCGAGCCAGGCCGAGCATCAGAGGGGCCACGACACAGGCGATCACTTCGGGGTTTCGAAGGGCCATTTGTTTGGGCACCAGCTCACCGATGACCACAGACAGATAGGTGATCAACCCGATGACAACACCATAGCCGACGGGCTCCACGAGTGCCGGAGGCAACCGCGTTTCTTTCAGATAGGAAGACAGGTCAGCGCCCAATGCCGCGCCGGAAAAGGCGCCGGACAAAATGCCGATTAAGGTAATGCCAATCTGGACGGTGGAGAGAAATTTTCCCGGATTTTCCGCAAGGTCAAGTGCTGTCCTAGCACCTCGGCGGCCGTTCTCTGCCAGCATTTTCAGGCGGGCGGTGCGAGACGAGACCAGGGCCAATTCAGACAGTGCAAAGAGGCCATTGAGCGCGATGAGGAGCGCGGCCACCGTTAATTCTAACAAGGAAAAATCTGCGACCCCGAACGAGGGTTCCTTCTGTGAAGTTTTATCATAGGCGTTCTAGCTGGGAAATGCGAGGCCTGCCTCGCAGATTAAAGCCAAAGTCACCTTCAGAAGCGGATCTGCATCCCGTCATAGGCTGGCTCAATATTTTTAGGCAGCTCGGCTCTCAGCCGCTCAAAATCGACATCAGTATGGAGGTTCGTGAGGATAGCGCGCTTCGGACGCATCCGAGAGATAAGCTCCAGAGCCTCCGCGATCGACAAATGGCTCGGATGGCTCGTATAGCGCAAGGCATCAATGATCCAGATATCCAGACCTTCGAGCGCCTCGAAACTTTCCTCAGGCACACTTTTGAGATCAGGCGTGTAGGCGACATCCCCAAAACGAAAGCCAAGGGCGTCCATATCGCCATGTTCCAACCGGAACGGCAGCGCGCTGATGGCCCCACCCGGCCCTTTGATCGAACAGGGCGACGCGGGCTCTAGCGCAAACGGATCGAGCAACGGCGGATATTGGCTGCCCGGCGGCGTTTGAAAAATGTAGCTGAAACGAGAGAGCACGAGTTCTGACGTAGGGTGATCCATGTAGGCGCCAATCCGGCGTTTCATTTTGATCACCAGCGGGCGCACATCATCGATCCCGTGCACATGATCGGCATGAGCATGGGTTAACAGGATACCATCGAGGCGCGTGACTCCCGCCGCCAGTAATTGCTCGCGCAGATCAGGAGAGGTGTCGACAAGGACTACGGTCTTCTGGTCTCCGGTAAACCGCTCGACCAGGATTGAACATCGCCGGCGCCGGTTCTTCGGATGGGCCGGATCACACGCGCCCCAATCGCCCCCCACCCGCGGAACGCCGCCGGAGGAACCGCAACCTAGAATGGTGATCTGAAAGGTCATATGGCGAGTGGGGGCATTTTCGAAAAGAGGCGCAAGGCATTCTGCGTCGTGGCATGGGCCATGTCATCAAGCGAAATGCCCTTCACATCAGCCAGCACGGCTGCGGTTGAGGCCACAAAGGCAGGTTCATTGCGTTTGCCGCGGAATGGAACGGGCGCCAGGAATGGCGCATCCGTCTCCACCAAAATGCGCTCGAGTGGAACATCCTTGGCAATTGCGCGTAGCTCTTCGGAGTTTTTGAAAGTCACCACGCCTGAAAAGGAAACATAGAGCCCCAATTCAAGCCCAGTTTCAGCGAGCATGCGTGAGGCTGTAAAACAATGCAGAAGGGCCTTAAATGTCCCCTTCCCCATTTCTTCGCGCAGGATTGTCGCGACATCATCATCCGCATCGCGTGCATGAATAATCAAGGGCAAGCCGGTCTCACGTGATGCCGCAATATGGTTGCGAAAAACCCGGGCGGCCGTCTCTCGCGGTGCCTTGTCATAATGGTAGTCGAGGCCGGTCTCGCCAATGCCGATGCAGCGCTCGTGCTTGCTGAAATTGACCAGCTGCTCAACCGAGGCTTCGGGCTCTTCATGGGCTTGATGAGGATGCGTTCCAACAGTGAACCAGACATTGTCGTAGGCTTCTGCGACCTCGCGGTAACGATCATAGCGGCTGACATGGGTCGAGATGGTAATCATCCGCGCCACACCTGCTGCTTGCGCACGCGCCACCACAGCATCGCGCTCAGGCGCAAAATCCGGAAAATCGAGATGGCAATGCGTGTCAATCAGCATCAGGCTTTGGCCTCGCCCTCAATTTCAATATAACGGGGGAAAATAGGCGCGGGGGCTGGTAAATCTGATCCGGAAATAAGCCGATGCTCCGAACCAACATGTGCAAAATCACGCGCATTTTTTGCAACTCCAAGCAGGTCAAGAAGCTTTTCGCTTGAGGCCGGAATGACAGGCTGTGCCATAATCGCGAGGTTACGAAGAACTTCTGCCGTCACAAACAGAATTGTTTCCATGCGCGCAGGATCGTTTTTGCGTTTGATCCAGGGTTCTTCGCTTGCGAAATATCGATTGGCTTCAGAAACGACAGACCAGATCTCTGACAACATTGTATGCAGCGCGAAATCCTTCATAGCAATTCGCGCTTTGCTGACTAGTGCGTCAGCTTGTGCAAGAATGGATTTGTCGGCATCGGTCAAATCACCATATGCAGGAATCCTGCCTTCACAATTTTTGGCAATCATTGACAAAGAGCGCTGCGCCAAATTGCCAATGTCATTGGCTAAATCGGCGTTGATGCGATTGACGATAGCTTCATGCGAATAATTACCATCCTGACCGAAGGGTACTTCACGCAAAAAGAAATAACGCATCTGGTCGACGCCATAATGATCGGCCAAAGTGAATGGATCAATCACATTACCGACGGACTTCGACATTTTCTCTCCGCGATTGAAGAGAAATCCGTGCACCACGATTTGCTTCGGCAATGGTAGATCAGCCGACATGAGGAACGCTGGCCAATAGATTGCATGAAAGCGGGTGATGTCCTTACCAATAACATGCGCATCGCAAGGCCAATATTTAAAACGCGGACCGGTTGTTTCGGGGAAACCTGTCGCCGTAATATAATTGGTGAGAGCATCGACCCATACATACATGACGTGTTTGGAATCATTGGGAACCGGAATCCCCCAGTTGAAGGTCGTGCGGCTGATCGACAGATCCTTCAAGCCGCGTTTCACGAAGGCGACAATTTCGTTTTTATATTTATCCGGCGTGATGAAATCCGGCTGTGCTGCGTAATGTGCGAGTAGCTTGTCAGCATAAGCTGACAATTTGAAGAAATAACTTTCCTCTTTCACCCATTCCACTGGCGATCCTGTGGGCGCAAAATGCTTTCCTTCACGCTCCGTGAGCTCGCTCTCGTCGTAATAGGCTTCATCACGGACCGAATACCAGCCTTCGTACTTATCGAGATAAACATCACCCTTGGCCAGCATGCGGTTCCAGATTTCCTGGACCGATGCGCGATGACGATCTTGCGTCGTGCGCACAATATCATCTGCGCGCGCATTGAGCTTTTCGCCCATGGCTTCAAATTGTGCGGCTGTGCGATCCGCCAAGGATTGCGGAGTTATGCCCTCGCGCGCAGCTGTCTGCTGCATCTTCAGCCCATGCTCATCCATGCCAGTGACAAAGAGCACATCCTTGCCATCAAGCCGATGGAAACGGGCAATCGCATCAGTCGCGATGCGCTCATAGGCGTGGCCGATATGAGGCGCGCCATTAGCATAAGGAATGGCTGTCGTGATGTAGAATGTCGGGCGCACGGTCAATCGCAAAATCCTGTCGTCGTTCTCTGTGTGCGCTCAGGTTCGAGCGGAGTGAGTCGCTGCAGCGAGATCGGCGAAGATCGACAGGATCAATGGTCTCCTGTCGAGGTTGAACGCTTCGGTTTCCCGCGCGGACGCCGCGATCTTTTCCCATACCTGAGCATAGGGCGCAAGGCGGGCGGCACCCGCTCCGGCATTGAGTCGGACGGTTGCATCTATCCAGTCGAACACAGCCGTCAGTGTCGTCTCAAAATCTTCCTGCCCATCACGGCCAATTAATGTATCGGCCAGATCATGCACTGCCAGCCAGTCAACTTCCGGCAAACGTGACAGTAGCCCTTCGAGCTTTTGTGATAATGCGAGGCCCGCTCCATCGAGTAACCGCATGGCCTCACGCACGGATCCCTGCCCGCGGTCGGCTGCCCCTTCCAGATCGGCCCCCTTCATCCGGGACCAGGGTTGGCCAGCAGCTTTCAGTGCTAGGACGACATCACCCTTTGCCAGCGGTTTCAGTGTCATCATGCGCGAACGTGAGCGGATCGTTGGTAGAATGTCGGCCGGGCGATGCGCAATAAGTAGAAATAGCGACCGTGCAGGTGGCTCCTCAATCAATTTGAGAAGCCCATTGGCGCTTTCCTTATTGAGGTCATCAGCGGAATCAAGAATGGCGACACGCCAGCCACCCTCACCAGCAGCTTGGTGATATAGGTCAATCAGTCGGCGGACATCTTCGGCTCGAATGCGTGTGAAATGTTTTTTGGTTTTTTGATCCCATTCGCGCCGCGCAAGAAGAAGATCACCATGGGAAAGCGCGGACACACGTTTGGACACGGGATGATCGGGTGATAACGTAAGATCGGTTGCTGCTTGTACGTCAGGAGCGTTGGGATCGGGATGGGCGAGAATGAAACGTGCGAAATGCCAGGCTAGCGTTGCTTTCCCAATACCTTCGCGACCGCCCAATATCCATGCTTGGGGCAAACGCCCCGCCCGATAAGCATCGAGAATTTGCTTCTGTTCTTCATCGTGTCCGAAAAGAATCTGCGTTTCACGCGGATGCGGGGCATCGAGAAAACGATCGCTTTCTGGCAGAATTTCCATGTCTTTGGCGCGTGCCATCAGGCGGCTGCTCCCAGAAAGCGTCTTTCGACAAGGCGCCAAACATCATCTGCTATTTCATCGACTGTGCGAGCACCATCCATGACCACGCATCGCTGAGGTTGTGCGGCCGCAATTTTCAAAAACGAATCCCTTAATCCGCGATGAAAACCGATGGCTTCAGATTCAAAACGATCTGCCCTATTCGCGCCGCGACGTAAATTTGCGCGCGATAGACCATCTTCGGCCGGTAGATCAAGCATAAACGTGAGGTCGGGCATAGTTTCCCCAACAGCGAGACGCTCAAGCGTATCGATAAAATCGCCAGATATATGACCCAAAGCGCCTTGATAAGCGCGGGTTGAATCGGCGAAGCGATCACAGACAACAAAAGCGCCGCGGGCCAAAGCAGGACGTACGAGCTTTTCGAGATGATCAATTCTGGCTGCCGAAAAGATCATAGCTTCAGAGGCAGGTGCGAGAGGCTCTGCAAAGCCATTCAGGAGAAGCCCTCTAAGGGCTTCCGCATTCGGCGTGCCACCTGGTTCGCGTGTCGCAATGGCCTCCAGCCCAAGCGAACGCAGCCGATCAGCCAGGCGGGTGACTTGCGTCGATTTCCCCGCCCCCTCGCCGCCCTCAAAAGTGATGAAACGTCCTGCCTCAGACAAAGCCAATCCCCGGAATCATGTCAGCAGAACCTAGGTCGACTGGTGACGCAGGCCAAGCTCCGAGCTAGGTGAGAGGCTCGATGGAGCGAAATTCCCCTCACTTATTCAAAAAAAGCCCCTGGAGCGCCTTGTAAGCCTTTGAGCCAAAACCTCGATCTGACCGCGGTCAGCGAACAGAACCCAGGGAGAGCGGCCGGGCTGGCGGCAAGGGCGGAATAAAGGCAGCCGGTACAGACGGCACGGCCTTGGGCACATTCGTCGACTGGAACGGGGGAGATAATGGAACGCTTGCTTGGGCGACCTGCACGGGCGCAACCAGAGGCGCCGGACGCGCACCAGGCAAAAGCCCGATGGAAACAGGACGGCGGACTGGAAGAGCCTCAATTAGATCATCCTCGTCAATTTCAGCCAGGGCATCCGTGACAGCGGATTGGGGCGCAGATTTGGTAGGCACAGGTTCAGACCGCGACTGAAAAAGACTGGCTACTGTCGTGGTCCCATCTTGGCGCATAGGCTCGGGGTCAGTATCGGCGACCATGACCGGAGAGGCTTGCGGAACGCCATCCATATTCGCAGGTTTCCCATCATCACGCAGACTTGCCATCAGCAGCTGGTCATCGGAACCAGCAAGACCCGCGGGGCGCACGTAATCCAGTTTGATATTGGCCGTGCCCATGCGTTTGAAGTCAAGCGCATCAGCAACGCGGGACGACACATCCATAATGCGATCAGAATGGAACGGTCCACGATCGTTCAAGCGCACAATCATCGAACGACCATTGGAAACATTGGTAACGCGCACATAGCTAGGCAATGGCCAAGTGGGATGCGCAGCAGTCACCGAGCGCATGTCGTAGACTTCACCATTGGACGTACGACGACCGTGAAAAGCAGCCCCATACCAAGAAGCTTTACCTATTTGCGACGTATTTGCGGACACTTCCTTAGGAGTGTAGGTCCGCCCCGCAACAGTATAGGGTTTCCCAACGAGATATCGTCCGCCGCCTTTTGGTATAGCCTGCCCATCGCCCACCATTTTCGGGCTCGCCGCACCATAGACATCAGAAGAGAAAAACTCTTTCGACTTTTTCCCCGGTGCCTGCGAACAGCAACACAACGCCAGTGCGGCAAAAGCCGCCAGACCAAGCCGAGCTATCTTGGGGAAACCGGAGAGACCGGTGCGATGAAGACGCATAAACAAGACGCGAACAAAACTCCAAAAAAACGATGCAGAAAGAGACTGCCCCAAATTCAAGACCTTGGCCACGTACCAGACCAAGCATTCAGTGGAGAATCACACCTACACCCAAATGTATCTTCGGCTGTCGTGAGTTAATGAAAGGTTCCGAATAGCCCTTCAGAAGGCTGGGGACTGCATCTGCCGCTCGAAATGGGACGAAAATGCGGGCGCGATCCTAGGGGAGCCCGTCGACGACGCGCGCGACGCCCGTCAAACCATCGTCACGCTCCCACGCAAGCCGGTCACCCCCAGCAGGCCGTAAAACAAAGCAGAATGTGCGCCCCTCGTACCAACTGGTCCATTTCTGACAGAGTTTAGCCCCATCGACCCACCAGCGTCCGGAATCCTCCGGCCTTACAAACCGCCCGAGGCCAGAAGCTTCGCCCTGCGCGTCCAGTCGACCATCTGGGTAATAATTCATCGGAAATTCTCCGCCCAAGGGGGTAGCTAGGAAAATCCGGCGACCGGAGACCGCTCGGTCAAGCGCCGACCCCGCCAGCGGAGGCGTTTGCGCCACGGCCTGGGAGGAGAAAAGCATGAGTGTGATCAGTAAGAAACGCGCCATGTTCTATTTACGCCCAAGACACACCCTCAGACCCTTCAAAAAAACGCGACTGGTTGACCCGGCGGGCCAGCAATCATAGACAGTCGATCATGGAAGGGTGGCCGAGTGGTTTAAGGCAGCGGTCTTGAAAACCGCCGTGGGTGAAAGTCCACCGTGGGTTCGAATCCCACCCCTTCCGCCATTTACCGCGGCGAATCATAATAAAATCAATTACTTAAAAACTAGGTAATGGGCTGTTCCCACGTTTGTTCCCACATCATGTTAGCGTAGGCTCGGCGTCGCTCATAGCCCCCACCCCGCCGGCTCACCGGGGGCGTTACTTAAAAGACCACCCAAGGAAGCAATCATCATCATTGAGGCCTGTCGGCGTCACTACAATAGGATCAGGCCGAACTCATTGCTACGATATCAATCGCCTGCACCAGAGGCCCTACAATGGCTTGATGCGCAACCCGGACCAGCTCCACCGGCCACACAAGCGCTACCTGCAAACCCACGAGTCAGATAACATAACCACCGGATCAACTCATGGGGTCTGGCCACTCTTGATGAACGAAAGCACCGCCTCGTTAAAAGCCTGCGGTTGCTCCCACATGACGGCGTGTCCGGCCTCAGTTATCAATTTGAATTCATGGTGGGCTAGGTGTTTAGCCCAGAGCCGGATTGCGCCTGAAGGAGTCGTCAGATCAACATCACCGGCGATGACGAGAACTGGCATGCGAAGTGCCGCGAGCTTTTCCACGGTGTTGGGCGTGCGGAGCAATGCGCGCACGGCGTTCTCCGGCGTCCCATGTTCCTCGATCTCGAGCCAGCGGCGGACGCCTGCCGGATTGAGGCCCCGATAGGTCGGACTCAATTCACGTACTTCAGGTGGCAGCTTCGAAAAACCAGGAATGGCGGCATTATGTCGAAATGCGCGACCCTCCTCGTCGACCTGTACGCCAAGACCCGATGATGCAAGAACCAGCTTTTGTATCCGCCCAGGCTTCCACGCGGCGTAATCCAAAGCGAAGTAGCCGCCCTCGGCCGCGCCCACGAGCGTAAATTGCGTAAGACTCAGATGGTCGACCAGCGCATCAATGGTCTCGGCATACGGAACCTGTTTCCAATCTGGAGCAAGCGCGCTCCTTCCCGCGCCGGGCTTGTCGGGCGCAATGACGCGAAATCCTGCGGCGACGAAGTATGGGATCTGGTTTTCCCAGATGGCAGAATTGCCCGTACGGGGATGGAGCAGCACAACTGGCTCCCCGGCCCCTCCCGTGTCGAGCACCCACAATTTCCCTGTGGGCAGCTCAATGTAACCACCACGCGGATCGTCGGCACGCGCCGTTGCGACGACGGCGAGAATGAAAGCGAGTTGGGCGAGCGAGGCCAGACCGCACCGAAGTGAACCCATCGATCTGTGCATTAAAATCTCCCGAAAGATCGATGACCTGCAAAGGCTTCGCATGCCGCGTGCAATAAGCGTTCTAGTTCTTGTGATTATAGTCTGTGAATAACTTCACCAGCGTCGAGCTGGCGTCCTTGGGTGTCGCATTCAGCTGCCGAATGAGTTCCTGTAAATCCTCTCCCGACATTGGATCTTCGACGTCCAATTGCTGCTTGCGGGCTCCCATCACGAATTCCGGATCCGCCACCATGGCTTGGAAGGCATCTCGATAAATCTTAAGTCGGTTTGGTGGCGTTCCTGGAGGAGCCATATAGGGCTTGGAGATTTCCTCGCGCATCGACATGAGCTTAAGCATCGCGCGTTGGCTGTCGGCCGTCGCGAGGTCCATGAACAAGGGAACGTCCTGCAGGTCCCGGTTTCTCTCGCTTCCCCATTGGAAAAGTATCCGGACTTTGCGATCAGCCCATAGACTAGAACGTTTCAAGCTAAACCATCCGCTCGACATCGTGCCCTGGACTTCCCCGCGATCCATCGCCAGCTTGATGTCCTCACTGCTTTTATAGCCTGCTATCAGTTTCACCTTCAGTCCAAAAATTTCTCGCGCGAGAATTGCCATGTCGACGCCGGCAGTCCCAAGCACCGTCGCACCGGCAATCATCTCCTTCGTCTTGAGGTCGTTGATGCCATTTATGGGACTGTCGGTTTTCACGTAACCGATATAAACGTCGCTCGTAATGTTGCCGATCCAACCAAATTTGTCGGTATCGAAGTCGACAAGTTCGGGGACCAGTACCGGTGCCGTGATGACCGACCCGTGCACTGCAGCAATTGTTGATCCATCCTTCGGAGCGATCTTAAAAAGATAACTTGCTGCCCTGATTCCGCCGCCACCAGGAAAATTCTGGACGACTATTTTTGGAGCGCCTTTGATATATTGGGGCATATAGCGCGCAACGAGACGCGCATAGGCATCGTAAGCGCCGGCACCGCTCACAACGATAATAATGGTCCTGTTTTCAAAGAAGGTATCGTCTGCACGACCGGGAACAGCAGGAAGGCCGGCTATGATGATCAGCAAAAAACGGAAAAGGACAGCCCTGAGCCTGTTCATCAATCCCCCTGACCTTGTTTTTATACGCAAGGAACGATGAGGATCATTCACATCGCGCCATTATTTTGCAAAGGCTAGCAGCGTGCCTGTCCCGAGTAAAGGTAACTATTTAAGCAGGCAAGTTGAATGAAAAAACTCCTATAGTACCTTTGAACGGCTTACTATTCTGATCGCGGGTCGCAATAAAAAATGCACCGAAGTTTGAAATGAACCCGTAGCTCACAAGGGTCAGCACCAAGTCCATGAGGAAACGTGATGAAGATAATGGTCATCAACCAGTCACCTCTGACGGCCAAATCGAAACCAAGTTACGACATTGATAAAATCACACGTCAGCTTTCGTCTTACGCCTCACCCGGCACGACGATTGAACTCGGGTTCCCGGACAACTTCGCCGGGGCTTCGCTGAAGGATGCGATCGGCTCGCAGGATGCGCTGAACGGATTGCACCATATGCTGGAAGCGCCATCCATCATCGCCAAGATCTTCTGGGCCGCAGAGAACGGCTATGACGCGGTGGTATCAAGCAACACCTTCGATCCCGGCGTCGACGGCGCACGGCTTGCGGTAAATATTCCGGTCATCGGCCCGCTGCGCACATCAATGCACGTCGCACTGAACCTTGCAGATCGTGTAGGCATCACCGTGCCGCTCAAAACGCATGTTCCCTATACGCGACGCATTTTACGAACATACGGGCTTGAGAATTTTGTGACCGACATCGTCCCGATCGACATTTACCGGAATGTACAAAGTCGCAAGGATGAGATTTTCGAGAAGACATCCGCTCTCATCAGGTCAATGGTCGATCGTGGTGCGGAAATCATTGTGCCGCTCGGCGGGGCCCTCATACCATATGTCGTCGATCCCGACGATCTCGCGCGCGAGACAGGCGTCCAGGTTCTCAACACCAAAGCCTGTTCGATCGCCATGGCAGAAATGTGCGTCCGCTTCGGCTTCACACAGAGCGCTATTACCTATCCCAAGGCGAAACTGATCGGAAAGGACTTCACCGAAGGGTTCAAGTAACGAATTTATAACGGTCAACAAAACGAAGAAACGCCGACAGGGAGTTTGAAATGTTCGAGGATTTTGCACCAAAAATTAAGCTTGGCTGCCTCGTTCCGGGGCTGATCGTCGATAATCATGCGTATGAATTCTATCGCCTTGCGCCCAAGGGTGTGATGGAAGTCATGGTCGGTGTGGGCCTGAAGGAATTCTCGAAGACTGATGTCGAGCGTGTCTTTTCGCCGGTGGACAAATATGTCGAGATGCTGATGGATCGTGATGTCGACATGATCATCCAGAACGGCGTTCCTCTGCCCATTCTGATCGGCGTCGATGCGCATGATCGCCTCTTGGAGCACATCCATAAATTGTCCGGTTTGCCGGTGACATCGACAGTACTTTCAGTCGTGAAATCAGCCAAGGATCTTGGCGCGAAAAAAATCGCCGTCGCAAATAAATGGACCGACGAGATGAACCATTGCCTTGACCAGTTCTTTGCAAGGGGCGGAGCGAGGATAGTCGGCAAAGCGGTCAACAAACTTGCGCCAGTCGACTTTCACAAGATCAAGTCAAGCGACCACATGGGCCTCGCCTATGAGCTCGGAAAAAAAGCTTTTCAGGAAAACCCGGATTGCGATGTCGTCTACATAGGCGGTGGGTCATGGATCGCCGAACCGGTTGCTGTTCAGCTTGAGCGCGAGTTCGGGAAACCCGTAATCTGCAATCAGGCCGCCGTGATCCGGGTAGCCCTGCAGATGCTGGATGCTTGGACGCCTCAGGGCGGTCATAGTCAATTACTTGCATTGGCTTGACCGCTGGACAGAGGTGACATTAGTGGCCTGCCCCCTGAAAAGTGGTCCTCTCTGTTGTATGGCTTATGAGCCTTGAGGAGGAATGCGCATGGCTAGGACAAGGCATAAGGCGGAAGAGATTGTTGCCAAACTTCGGCAGGTGGACGTTCTCACAGCATAGGGGCGGCCTGTAGCTGAGGCTGAGAGCAGCCCTATTGGAGCGCCCAATCACAAGCGCGCGGAACGGGTTCTTCGGGGGCTAGGGATCGCCGTACTCTCAGGCCCGTCGCCCGGCGTCCGCCTTCTCAAGTAGGAACGAGAGCTTCCGAATTTAGGAAATTTCCCGACGCCATAAAGGTGGCTCCGGTCTGATGTGGCATTATGCCAGCACCCCTAAACAGCTACGCCGGCCACCACAGCGCTAGCTTCGAACCGAATCGACAACTAACATAACCACCGGATCACCTCGTGGGGTCTGGCCAGGAGATGGCCAAAAACCGCAAGAAGTTCGCTAACCAGCGGTTTATCCGCACAATCGACCTCGCCCTTTTGCGGCGGCTTCTGGACCCGCACCAGGCGGCCCTGCAGGGGCTCGATATGGCGGTTTTCGATGCCGACCCGGCGACCGTCCGCCCAGCGCTTTATGACTTCTTCTCCGGGCCTGAAGAGAACCATCCGGACGGACTGGTGGCCGACCTCCACCGCATCGCAGAACTTGGAGACGCAAACGGCC
>CANJVX010000049.1 GCA_947478405.1 Beijerinckiaceae bacterium
ATTGCGCGCCGCTTCTTTGATGAACGCTGGATTGATGCGCCCGTGCGTCCCGGCAAAGCACCGGGTGCTTTTGCCCATCCGACTGTGCCGTCAGCGCATCCCTATGTGCTGGTGAACTACCAAGGCAAACCGCGCGATGTGATGACGCTTGCCCATGAACTGGGCCATGGCGTGCATCAGGTAATGGCAGCACCCAATGGTGCTTTGATGGCGCAGACACCGCTGACGCTGGCCGAAACGGCTTCCGTCTTTGGCGAAATGCTGACCTTCCGCGCGCTTCTTAAAAATGCAACCGGGAAGGATGAGCGCCGCGCCATGCTGGCGGCTAAAGTCGAAGACATGCTGAACACGGTCGTGCGGCAGATTGCCTTCTATTCTTTCGAGCGCAAGCTGCACACAGAGCGGCGCAATGGCGAACTCACCGCCGATAAAATCTGTGAATTGTGGATGAGCGTGCAGGCTGATTCACTGGGGCCCGCGATCAAGCTGGGCACAGGATATGAGACCTTCTGGGCCTATATCCCCCATTTCATCCATTCGCCCTTTTATGTTTATGCCTATGCTTTCGGCGACTGCCTCGTGAACTCGCTATATGGCGTCTATCAAAATGCAGCGGAGGGCTTTGTGGAGAAATATTTTGCGCTGCTTTCGGCAGGCGGCACAAAGCATCATTCCGAATTGCTGGCTCCCTTCGGACTGGATGCCCGTGACCCAGGCTTCTGGCAAATCGGCCTCAACATGATTGAGGGAATGATCGCCGAACTGGAAGCGATGGAATAGGCATCCATCCCATTCCAGCAGACGTAAACGCTCTATGACCGAAGACACAGAACGCAATCGTTTCTCAGCCCGCGCCACCCGCTATGCGCGGGTGAGTACACAAATGGGTGGCGTGGCCGCACGTATGGCTGGCGCGCGGCTGCTAGGCTTGCAGGATATGCCCGGCAGTGCGGCTGCCATGCGCGCCGCTCTTGGTGGCCTCAAAGGCCCGCTGATGAAAGTCGCGCAACTCATGGCGACTATCCCGGATCTGCTGCCGCCCGAATTTGCTGAAGAATTGCAAAAACTGCAATCGGACGCGCCCCCAATGGGGGCTGCTTTCGTCAAGCGCCGCATGATGGCGGAGCTGGGTGCGGATTGGCGCAGCAAATTCGCTGATTTTGATCTGCATCCCACCGCCGCCGCGTCGCTGGGCCAAGTGCATCGTGCCACAACCCATGATGGCGAGCGCCTCGCCTGCAAGCTGCAATATCCTGATATGGCCTCGGCCGTTGAGGCAGATCTCAGCCAATTGCAGATGCTTTTTGCTTTGCATCGCCAATTCAGCCCCGCCATCGACACACAGGAGGCGCAACGTGAAATTGGTGAGCGCGTACGCGAGGAACTTGACTACCAGCGCGAAGCCAAACATGCGGCACTCTATGCACTTATGCTGAAAGACGCTGACAATGTGCGCGTGCCGCGTGTGCGCGGCGAACTTTCAACCGCGCGCTTACTTTCTTTGCAATGGCTCGATGGTCGCAAGCTGCTCGATTTCAAACAAGCTGACCAAGAGGTGCGCAATCGTCTGGCTGTCGCCATGTTCCGCGCTTGGTGGCATCCGTTCAGCCAGTATGGCGTGATCCATGGCGATCCGCATTTGGGCAATTACACCGTCTTTGAAGAAGGCGGCGAGGCAGCGGGCATCAATCTGCTCGATTACGGCTGTGTGCGCATTTTCCCCAGCCGGTTCATTCAAGGCGTGGTCGAGCTTTATGAGGGACTGCTCGTCAATGACGAGGCCCGCATCGTCCATGCCTATGAGCTTTGGGGCTTCAAGGGCCTCAAGCGCGATGTGATCGAGGTTTTGAACATCTGGGCCCGCTTCATTTATGGCCCGCTGCTCGAAGACCGGGTCCGCAGCGTTGCGGACGGGATCCCGCCCGGCCAATATGGCCGCAAGGAAATGATGGCGGTCGTCCGCGAGCTCAAGGCCAAGGGGCCGGTGCGGATACCGCAGGAATTCGTCTTTATGGACCGGGCCGCCATCGGCCTGGGGGCGGTTTTCCTCCACCTCGATGCCAAGCTCAATTTCTGCCAGCTTTTCAATGAGGCTTTCGGGGAGGCAGGGCGCTCGCCCGAGCGGATCGAGGCCCGCCAGAGGGCAGCTTTGGCCCAAACCGGCCTTAGCTGAGCCTTTTTTATGGTCAAGACGAACCTGAGGCGCGTGGCTGATTGCCCGCGACACGGCTTTGGTTTAATCGAAAGGGATTGAGTGATCTCTTGCCCGGAATCGGGCGTACATCGGAAAAGAGGGGTATCATGGCTGATCATCACAGCTCCGCAGGCCATCCAGACATGGATTATGCGGAACATGACAAGACCTACGATATGTTCGTTGGCATGTTTAAATGGGGGACCATCGCCTGTGTCGCCCTCGTTGTCTTCATGGCAGTGACCCTCCTCTAAGGAACGGTCTTCCAAAACAAAGAGGCGAGCCAGTGGCTCGCTTTTCTGTTTCAGGCACCAGTTTTTCGGAGCCAACATGCGCGTTGCCATACCTACGGAAATTTCCAATGCCGAGACCCGGGTGGGTGCCACTCCGGAAACGGTTAAAAAGTTGATCAATCTGGGCGCACTCGTCACCGTTCAGGCTGGCGCGGGCCGCGCATCTGGCGTGACGGATGGCGATTTCGAAGCCGCGGGCGCCACCGTCGCACCCGACGCTGCTGCGACATACCAGGATGCCGATCTCGTCCTGAAAGTCCGCCGACCGGAAGCCGCCGAGCTGGGCCATATCAAGCGCGGCGCTTCCATCATTGCGACCATGGACCCTTATGGCCAGGATGCTGCGCTCAGCGCCATGGCGCAGGCAGGCGTCAATGCGTTCGCTATGGAATTCATGCCGCGCATCACCCGCGCGCAGGTCATGGACGTTCTCTCGAGCCAAGCCAATCTGGCGGGCTACCGTGCCGTCATTGATGGCGCGGGCGAATATGGTCGCGCTTTGCCGATGATGATGACAGCCGCTGGCACAGTGCCGGCTGCACGCATTTTCATCATGGGTGTGGGTGTTGCGGGCCTGCAGGCCATTGCTACAGCGCGCCGCCTTGGCGCGATTGTCACCGCCACCGACGTACGACCGGCCACGAAAGAACAAGTAGAATCGCTCGGCGCAAAATTCATCGCCGTCGAGGATGAGGAATTCAAACAGGCCGAAACCTCCGGCGGCTATGCCAAGGAAATGTCGGACGCCTACAAGGCCAAGCAGGCAGATCTCGTCGCCTCGCATATTGCCAAGCAGGATATTGTCATCACGACAGCGCTGATCCCCGGTCGTCCCGCGCCCAAGCTGATCAGCGCTGCCATGGTCGGCTCGATGCGCGCAGGTTCGGTGATCGTTGATCTCGCGGTTGAACGCGGCGGCAATTGCGAATTGGCCACACCCGGCGAAACTGTCGTCACAGAAAATGGGGTGCACATCGTCGGCCATCTCAATGTGCCGGGACGCTTGGCTGCAACCGCCTCCAGTCTCTACGCCAAAAACCTTCTCGCCTTCGTCGAAACGATGGTCGACAAGGGGACCAAGACACTCGCTCCGAAATGGGATGATGAACTTGTCAAAGCCACGCTGCTGACGCGCGATGGTGCGATTGTTCATCCCAATTTCTTGCCGAAGCCCTGAAGAAACGGGTGACCCATGGCCAATGACACGCCAATGCAGATTCTCGACAAGGCCAATGCCGCCGCCAAACTCGCGCGCGAAGCGGCCGATATGTTGCAACATTCGGCTGACCAATTGGGCGAGGCCGCAGCAGGTGCTGCTTATGCTGCCTCCGGTGGCGCGATTGATCCCTTCGTCTTTCGCCTCGCGATTTTCGCGCTGGCGATTTTCGTCGGCTATTATGTCGTCTGGTCGGTGACGCCCGCCCTGCATACGCCGCTCATGTCTGTGACCAATGCCATTTCCTCCGTCATTGTCGTGGGTGCACTTCTGTCGGTGGGTGTCGATGCGACGGGTGGCAATGATGATGGCGCAATCTATGCCAAGGTCTTTGGCTTCATTGCGCTGGTGCTGGCCTGTGTGAACATTTTCGGTGGCTTCCTCGTCACCGAACGCATGCTCGCCATGTACAAGAAGAAGGGCTGATGCCATGAACGCGAATATCGCAGCCCTTCTCTATCTCGTCTCCGGCGTGCTCTTCATTCTGTCGCTGCGCGGTCTCTCGTCGCCCGCGACCTCGCGCCAAGGCAATGTCTACGGCATGATCGGCATGGCCATCGCCATTGTCACGACCCTTCTCTACCGCATTCCGGTTGGCCTTTCTTCATGGGCGCTCGTCATTGCGGGCATTGCCATCGGTGGCTCGATTGGCGCCTGGCGCGCACGCACCGTGCAGATGACGGCAATGCCACAGCTCGTGGCTTTCTTTCACGCGCTTGTGGGCCTCGCAGCCGTGCTCGTGGCCGCGGGCGCGCTCTATGCGCCACAGGCTTTTGGCATCGGCCTGAAAGGTTCGATCCATGGCGCAAGCTTGGTGGAAATGTCGATTGGTGCGGCCATCGGCGCGGTCACATTCACCGGCTCGATCATCGCCTTTCTGAAGCTTGACGGCCGCATGTCGGGGAAGTCGATCCTGCTGCCCAGCCGCCATCTGATCAATATTGCACTTGGCATTGGCTTGATCGTGCTGGTTGGCTTGTTCTGCGTCACGGAGAGCCACGCGCTCTTCTGGTCAATCTGCGCCGTGTCATTGGCGCTCGGCGTTTTGCTGATCGTCCCGATTGGTGGCGCCGACATGCCCGTCGTTGTCTCCATGCTCAATTCCTATTCGGGTTGGGCGGCAGCTGGCATTGGCTTCACGCTGGGCAATCTCGCGCTCATCATCACAGGTGCACTGGTTGGCTCATCCGGCGCGATCCTGTCCTACATCATGTGCAAGGGCATGAACCGCTCCTTCATCTCGGTCATTCTGGGCGGCTTTGGTGGCGAGACGGCGAGTGCGGCTGCTGGCGCTGTCGAAACGCGCCCTGTCAAACAGGGCTCGGCGGAAGATGCCGCCTACATTATGAAAAATGCGGGCAAGGTCATCATCGTGCCGGGCTATGGCATGGCGGTGGCGCAAGCCCAGCATACATTGCGCGAAATGGCCGACATGCTGAAGAAAGAAGGCGTGGAAGTTTCCTACGCCATTCATCCGGTCGCTGGCCGTATGCCCGGCCACATGAACGTACTCTTGGCCGAAGCCAATGTGCCTTATGACGAAGTTTTCGAGCTCGAAGACATCAATTCGGAATTTGGCCGCGCTGATGTGGCCTTTGTCATCGGCGCCAATGACGTGACCAACCCGGCTGCGAAAACGGACCCGACTTCGGCCATTTACGGCATGCCTATTCTGGATGTCGAGAAAGCTAAGACAGTGCTGTTCATCAAGCGCGGCATGGGCTCAGGCTATGCCGGTGTCGAGAACGAACTTTTCTTTAAAGACAATACGATGATGCTGTTTGGTGATGCCAAGAAAGTCGTGGATCAGATCGTCAAAGCTCTTGGTCACTAAGAGCCACTCTAAAATATTGAAAAGGCCCGCTTTTGCGGGCCTTTTTTATTATGTAGCGTTTCTGGATATCCCGACATGCGTCTTACTATCTTTGCGCTACATCAAGATGATTCTTCTGGACGCCCCCTAAAAGGTAGCGCAGGTTCTCAGCCGTCGACTTCATGAAACGCCACAGGGAGGCCGTGATGACAATGATGTTGCAAATTGGGCATGTATTCAATCCATCCGAAATTGGCATTATGCAAGCTGCAATGAAACAGGCCACGAACGCCTTGGCCTTTGCCTTTCGTGAAAATGACAAGCCAGACGCCATAACCCGCGAGGAACTGGCGTGCGCCATTCTGCACTATGCCGCGCGCGGTGAAATGGACACTGCCCGCCTCACCGCTCGTGCCCTGCATGATCTGGCACCCCGCCCCGCGTATTGGGTCGTCCGAGATCATCAGACGCGCAATGTCGCCTGAGATGTTTGATCCTGAACAAAGCCAAGCTAACCAAAGACAAAGCATACTGACTGCGCCAATACAAAAAAACGTTCGGGGTGGATGCCATGCTTCGCTTAAGTTTTTACGGCGCGGCCCATTCGGTGACCGGGTCCTGCTTTCTGCTTGAGCGGGATCAAACGCGCATTTTGATTGATTGCGGCATGTTCCAAGGCTCGAAATCCGAGAAGGAACTCAATTACCGTCCCTTTCCTTTTACAGCGCGCGACATTGATGTGCTCGTTCTCACCCATGCTCATATCGATCATAGCGGGCTCGTGCCCAAATTGGTGAAGGCTGGTTTCAGCGGGCCTATTTTTACCACACGCCCGACGAGTGATTTGTGTTCGGTAATGCTGCCTGATTCCGGCTTTATTCAGGAAAGCGAAGTCACGCATCTCAACCGCCGCAACCAACAGCGTGGCCGTGCCTCTGTTGAGCCCATCTATACGGCGGAAGATGCGCTTGCCTGTCTGCCGCAATTCAGGCCAGTCGATTATTGCACCTTTGTCACGCTCGCGCCGGGCATCAAATTTCGCTTCTGGAATGCTGGGCATTTGCTGGGCTCTGCCTCTGCAGAACTTCATATCGAGACAGGTGCTGGCATTGTGAAGCGCATGCTCTTCTCCGGCGATATCGGCCCCGATCAGAAATTACTCCAACACGACCCCGAAGCCCCCAAGGATCTTGATTACATCATTTGTGAATCCACTTATGGCGACACGGAGCGCGCGCATGTAAGTGCGGAAAGTCGCCGCGCCCTTTTGCGCCGTGAGGTGGAAGGTGCCATCCAGCGCAATGGTGCGCTGATCATTCCCTCTTTCGCTGTCGAGCGGACGCAAGAATTACTGGTCGATCTCGTCAATCTTATGAATGACAAGGAAATCCCGCAGGCCCCCATTTTCATCGATTCACCTTTGGCCACCAAAGCTAGCGCTGTCTTCAAGCGACATGCCGCGACACTGGAGAAAGGCAGCGACCTCGTGCGCGCGCTTGATGCCCATTTTGTTCGCTTCACGGAAAGCGTCGAACAGAGCAAAGCCATTGCCCGCTTCAGCGGCTTTCACATTGTGATTTCTGCCAGCGGCATGTGCGAGGCGGGGCGCATTCGCCACCATTTGAAAAACTGGCTGTGGCGGGCGGAAGGCACAATTCTACTCGTTGGCTATCAAGCGCAAGGCACTCTGGGGCGCATTTTGTACGATGGTGCGACGCGTGTGCGCATTCAGGGCGAAGACATACAGGTTCGTGCACATGTTGCAACGATCGACCTCTACTCAGGCCATGCGGATGCCAGCGAGCTCGTGGAGTGGATTGCTGAACGCGGCGCCATCTCGGGGAATATCTTTCTGGTACATGGTGAAGAGGATGCCATTGCAGGGCTAAAACAACGCCTGCAACCCACCCTTGGCAGTCAGATCATCACGCCTGGATTGGATGACGGGTTCGATCTCTCGGGCGCACATGCCGTGCCACTTGATGGTCAGCGTTCACACCGGATCGATCCGGCGCAACCCGGCCATCTCGATTGGCACAATGACGTGTCGAAACTCATTCTCGATATTTCGGACGAGCTGCAAAATGCGCATGATGAAAAAACGCGCGGCGTGATCATTCGCCGCCTGCGCCGCGCCTTGGATCATGAAAAGGCCTGAGCCCTACCAAGCCGGTTTCGTTTGCTTGCGCCAGAACTGACCAGGGGCTGGCTCGGTGCGCCGCACATAGCGGGCGAAGATGCGGCCGCGCACATAGCCTTCGATTTTCTGCGGCCAACTGCCGGGCGCAACGCCTGCGATTGGTGCCGGGCTAATCTGCGGGACTGGCGCGAGCGCATCGGGCTCAGCTGGGCGACGACCGCGGCGGGGACGCCGCGCTGCTTCTTCCTCCAGAAGGCGGAGAATCGGATCCACTTCATCAAGGGTTTTGAGGATCCTGCGGGCGTCGGATGGCGCCTCTTTTGGCGCTTGAGAGGGTGCCGTTTCGGGCGGGCGTGAAAAAAAGGCGTCCGCAGCGCGGCGCGCGTCTGATGGTGTGGGTGCCTCGGGCTCCGGCCAGCTGACCGGCGGGACTGGCTGGGGTGGCGCTTCAGCAGACCAAGATTCCTCAATAATCTTTGTCTTGCGTGCTGAATGGCGCACTTCCACGGAAAAAGGCCGGACGGGTTTCTTCATTCAGAACCTGTTGGAAATGTCAGTAAGGGGCAAATCAGGTCGCACACCGACGTTGCGAGTCGGCGCACTGCACGAGCTTTGCACTTTGGAAGGGGAATGTCTTGCATCACTTGGGATGCAGCGGCGCGAGAGATCGCGCTGCATTGTTTGATCCTGGCTCAGGAAGCGAGCGAGTCAACCTCTTGGCTCTCATCAGCCCCATCACCAATCGTGATTGCATCGGATGAGAAGAGATAGCCCGACCCGCGCACCGAGCGCAGATTCACTTCATATCCTGCATCACGCAATTTCTTGCGCAGACGGCTCACTGAAATGTCGAGTGCGCGGCTCACTTCCACCGAGCGCACACCAATCACCTTGGCAAGCTCTGCCCGGTCCACCACGCGACCCGCGCGTGAGGTAAACATGCGCAGAAGTTTGAATTCCATCGCCGTAATCGGCACATTCTTATTGCCGCTCGTGGGCAGAATGGCGCGCAGAGCCTGATCGACCTTGATCTCGCCAAAGGCCCAGACAGTCTCATTGGGAGAGGAAACGATTGATTGCGTCGACATCATGCGGCGCATACGCAAGAGCAATTCGCGCAGTTCAATCGGCTTGGTCATGTAATCATGCGCGCCCTTTTCGAGCGAGATCACGCGATCCAGCGCTTGGCTGCGCGCCGAAATGACCATGCAGGGAATCTTCTGATTGACGATCTCGGGCAAGAGGTCGATGCCATCGCCATCCTCAAGACCCAAATCGAGCAGAACGATTTGCGGCTTCAAAAGATTCACGGCGCGCCGTCCTGCGCTCACCGTGTCTGCCTCGAAGACCTTCATGCCATTATTGGTCAAATAGACCGAGATCATCTGCCGGATCGGCTCGGAATCTTCGATCAGGACCACCCGCGCTGGTGCGGCACCCGCATTCTGCGTCATGAAATCGTTCCGTGAAAGACGAGCGCGACGGCCGGAAATCGGTCGGCGGGCTTCAGTTACAACCTGACCTATAACGCAAATACGAAACATTTACTGTTACATTTTGTCTTAACATAAATTATCTACATGGCAATAAAAGCTTTATATGGATCTTTCTAGCTAAGGTTTGGCTTCATCGGCCCAATATAGCCCCCGGGACATGGGGCCCGGCTAGGTCTGAATTCAGTGCATTCGATGAGCTGGGCTGAAAGGTCACAGCCTCAATCTGGGCGATTGCGATGATGGCAATATCCAAGAGACCTGTTTTACGGGGACCGGCCTTTATCCTGATCGGCGGCTTTTGCCTCGCATTGTTGATGGTGCTGGGGACAGTGGCGTCGATCTGGTCCAATCACCAGTCCGCCTTGCGTGGCTGGGAGGGCCACCTTGCCGCTGACGCGCGCATGCTCTCGGCTCATGCTGGACAGAGCATTGGTGCGGCAGACCTTGTTCTGCGTGGCGTTGCCGATAATGCCAGCGAATATCGCGTCAGCAACGAGTCAGAGATGCGCTTGGTCTTTGGCTCAAATCGCATCTTCGAGATGTTGCGGGAGAGCGCAAAGGGACTTCCCCAGATCGATGTCATGACCATCGTGGGGCTTGATGGGGCCGTGTTGAACCTGACGCGCGGCCATCCACCAACCCCGATCAATCTGGCGGACCGAGACTATTTCCAGGCGCATATGAAGGATCCGGCTCTGGAGGTTTATCTCAGTCGGCCAGTCCGAAATCGCGTGACAGGCACATGGAACTTCTATCTCGCCCGCAAAATCAAAGCGGTGAATGGCGAGACTTTAGGGCTCATTCTGACCGGATTGAACTCAAGCTTTTTCTCGGATTTCTATCAATCGATCGGGCTGGATGTGTCGCGCATTTCGCTCTTCCGGCCCGATGGAGCTATTCTCGCGCAACATGAACCCAATAGATTGTCCGCACCCGATGGTCAGGAGCCCGCCAGCGTCATCGAGGCCATGATGCAACGCGGACACGGCGCTCAGCTCAGCGGGCCCAATCCCTCGACGCATGCTTTCGATGAATTGGTGGCTTTTGAGCGCAATCCATTCGTGCCGGTTGGTGTGAGTCTGACGGCCTCGCGCGAGCAAGTCTTGCGGGAATGGGAACGGGAAGGCATCAAATCTGTCATTCTGGGTGGCGCTATCACCACGATTTTGATGGCCGCAACCATTCTTCTGGCGCGTCTTATCAGTCAACTCGAAAAAGCCCGTAATTTGGCGCTCAGTGCGGTTGAAGCGAAAACACGCTTTGCTTCCAATGTCAGTCATGAATTGCGCACGCCCATGAATGCCATCATCGGTGGATCGTATCAATTGATGCAGACGGGACTGGGGGCCGACTCTCTCCGATTTGCACAAATTGTCTCATCTTCGGCCCAACAATTGATGACGCTTATCAACGATATTCTCGACTATTCCTATTATGAAGCGCGCTATTTCCGCATCGAAAAGGCGCCTTTCAATGTCCGGGACGTGATCAGTGAGACGATCGAAATGACACGCACGATCATGTCCGGAAAGGCGCTTATACTTGACTATCAGGTTGACGCGCATGTGCCAGCCATGACCATGGGCGATGAGGGACGCATCAAACAAGTGCTGCTCAATCTTCTCGGCAATGCGGTGAAATACACAGAGCGCGGAAAGGTTGATCTGCGCGTGTCCTATATCATGGGCGCAAAGAGCGAAGATAATCTGCTCGTGCTGCAAGTGCGCGACACAGGTTTTGGCATATCTGAGGAAGATCAGGCACGGATCTTTCAGCCATTCGAACGGACTGTTGAAGGTTGCCGGACACCGGGAACCGGGCTCGGTCTAACCATTTGCAAGAAACTCGTCGAAGCCATGTCGGGAGACATCCGGTTGCTGAGCCGTGTAGGCGAGGGCACGCATTTCACGGTCGAACTGCCGGCACCCCCTGTGCAGACAATTCAAGTCTTTGCCCGGCAAGAACAGCCAGATGGCGAAGACCAAAGCGGGGATCGTTTCTCTAAGAGTTTACGGATCCTCGTTGCCGAAGATGTTGAGCCCAGCCGCATGCTGCTCACCATCATGCTTGAACAGATGGGCCATGCTGTGACTGCGGTCGAAAATGGCACCCAAGCTGTTCAGGTCGCCAGCGTGGAGGATTTCGATCTGATTATGATGGATCTACAAATGCCCGAAATGGACGGGGCCACGGCCACACAACACATCCGCGCGGCGGGCGGCTATAATAGCATGACGCCCATTCTGGCCGTCTCCGCCAATGCAGATATGGGTGGCACCAACGGCCTTACGTCAATGGGTTTTGATGACGCTCTGCTGAAACCCGTGACGCCGCAACGGCTGAGCTTCGTCATTGCCGGCTTTACAGCTCAGGCGCGATCAATGGCCTCGGGTGCGAGTGCAACAGGCGCAGTCTCGCTCGACGCATCAAGAAAATAGATGGTCGCCAGATAGACGCAGGTCACGGCCAGATGCGAGAGCAGGAAGAGCCCCGTCGCCATCAGCAAATCAGCCGAGGTGAAAAGCGCGTACACAAATCGCGCCCAGATCACTGCATTGACCAAGAGGAAACAGGTCAGCCCGAGGTACATGCGCCGCTGCAAATCCCCCACCAGAGCGCACACGCCCCCGGCGCAGGCAAAGGCCAGTCCGGTGAACAGGTATGGATACATGTGGGGGCCCTGAATCGTCAGCGTTTCGAGTGATTCAGTATCACTCAGGGAACATCTCAGTTTTTGTTACAAATTAAAAAAAGTATATGAGATCTCAAATTTCATCATCTTTATCATTAATTTAGATAATCGTTGGTGGTATTTAATTCTCAAGGCAGGCTTTACAATTCCTTTCCAAGCCAGCGATCCAGAGACCAAGGCCCACCCCCGCGCAAGGCGATTGCAAACAGCACGATCCCCCACAGCAAGACAAATTCATAGCCGCGCGACAGCCAGCCAAAGCCATTGCCCCAATAGATGAAAAAGGTCAGGACAGCCATTTCAATGGCCGCCGCGGCTGCAAAAAACCGTGTCGCCAACCCGAGCGCAATACAAATGCCGCCGACGAATTCCGTGGCCATCAGAAGGAAGGTGAGCTCGGCCCCGATGACCGCAATCTCCGGCATTTTCTCCAGCAATTGCGCCGGGCCTGTTGTGCGGCCGATCTTGCCATAGCCATGCATCGCCAGAAGAAGGCCAACCCCAACACGCACCAGCGGCCATGAAAGAGGGATGGCCTGCGCATAGAAGCCTTGCAAAGCGGGAATGAGCAGGCGCGGCTCGGCGCGCGGCCTATTGTCTTGCATCATTGTGATCCCCTCCCCGGACTTTTTATCTCGTCCTTGGGGCAGGAGATTAAACGAACGCCCGTGCGCAGCAAGCCTGCTTTACCCACAAGTCCGCTTAAGCAGCCTTCATATGATCGGGCGCAGCATCAGCCTCCCGCAGGAGGGCACTCTTCAATCCGCTGAAGCGCGCGCGCTCGCCCAGCCGGGCAGCCGTTTCAAGCTCTTCGGCCACATGCGCGATGCGCAGAAAGCCGAAACTCGCCGCACTTCCCTTGATCGCATGCGCTGCCTTACGCAAGCGGTCCGGATCTTCACCCTCGCTGCGCAAGGCATCGGCACGTTTGCGCAGATCAACAAAAAAGACTTCGAGGGCTTTCGAAAGATGCATCGGGCCCAGATCTTCAGCCATCTGCTCCAGAAATTTATGATCCAGCGCCGGCATATTCAAAACGGCTGACACGGATTCTCCAACCACAGACACAGGCTCTCGCTTCAAACAGGCTTCAATGGCCTCCAACAGGCCACGTGCCCTGATGGGCTTTGTTGCATAGGCTTCCATTCCAGCCGCAAGCGCTGCCTCGCGATCTTCCGCAAAAGCGCTCGCCGTCAGCGCGATGATAGGGGTTTTACCGCGGGGTGCATCCATGGCGCGAATGGCGCGCGCGGCCGACAAACCATCCAATTCGGGCATCATCACATCCATGACAATGATATCGAACGCATGTGCGCGCACCGCGCTGAGCGCTTCACGACCATCCTTGGCGGGCGTGACTTCAGCGCCCATATTTTCCAGCATGCGGCGCAGCGCAAATTGATTGGTGGCATTATCTTCGGCAAGCAACACACGAAGGCCGACGAGTTTTCCGGCAAGCGGCGAGACTGAATTCTGAGCATGAGGCTGGGCATGAGGCTGGGCATGAGGCTGGGTGCGCCACTCCGTGCGCCCGCTTATTACTTCGCGCAAATCATCGACAAAGACGGGCTTTTGCACGAGACCCGCGCAGGCCATGCCTGTTGCCGCTTCATAGGTGATAAAATCCTGTTGCATACTCAGCAAATAGGCATCGAAATTGTCACGCGCGAATGACGTGCCCTCTGGCACAAGAGACATATCCGTCAGCAGAATCTGTCGCTTGGCACTGGATTGTGCCAGCCATGTGCGCGCCTCATCGAGATGGGCAAACTCGGCCACCTGTGCATAAGCAGGCGAGACTTGCCGTGCAATGAGCTGGCGCTCGAAGGCATGTGTGCTGGTAATCGCCAGAGCCGCATCCTCGCGGATGAAGGCCGCGGGCTCGTCAAAATGCTTCAGAGGAATTTCAAAGAAAAATGTACTTCCCTTTCCCGCTTCGCTGCGCACACCGATAGAGCCACCCATACGCATGACCAGCTTGCGACTGATAGCCAGCCCAAGACCGGTTCCACCAAAGCGGCGCGAGATGGAGGAATCAATTTGCGCAAAATCGCGAAAGAGCTCGTGCAAATTTTCCTGTGCAATGCCGATGCCTGTATCCTCAACACTGACAAAAAGTTTGTCGCCATTTGGTTCAGACTGGCGCGAGACCTCAATCAGGACATGGCCGGTTTGCGTGAATTTGATCGCATTACCGAGAAGATTGATCAGAATTTGACGCAAACGACCCGGATCCCCGGTGATTTGGCGGGGCACATCGGGTGCGATGATGCAACCAATCGGCAATCCCTTTTGCATCGCCTTAGTTGAGAGAATGTCAAAAGCACTTCGCAATTCGCGCAAAAGGTCGAAGGAGATCATCTCCAGGCGAACCTGATCGGCATCAAGCTTGGTAACATCGAGAACATCGCTGAGCAGAGCGAGCAAATGCTCGGCAGAATCGCGTGTGATCTCAATATAGCGGCGTTGCACCGCATCCAGCGGAGTCGAGGCGATGAGATCGGCCATGCTGACAATGCCTGAAAGGGGCGTACGAATCTCATGGCTCATCGTGGCAAGAAAAGCAGTGCGCGCTCGACTGGCGGTTTCCGCACGATCGCGCGCTTCCATTAGCAAGTTTTGATCGAAACGTCGCGCCGTGATGTCGCTTAAGGTCTTGACGAATCCTCCGTCTGCCAGAGGCGATGTTCGCACTTCCAAAATCCGCCCCGGCCGGATTTCAATTTCCAACCGGTCTTGCATGGCATCGCCGAGCTTGTCTTCAAAACGCAAGAGCGGCAATTGCGTGTAAGCGATAGGTAGCTTGATTTTACTGCGCTCCAGATCAAGCAATGTTAGCGCCTGATCGTTGATGGTCAGCACGCGCCCCTGCGCATCTGCCATCATGATACCTTCTTGCATATTGGCCAGCGTCGACATCAACATTCCGGCTTTGGTATCAAGATTTTCACGGGTGGCGTTGAGACGGTATTTCTCGACAATGCCCAGAGCCATGATGATCAAAAAAGCCCCGTCAAGGAGGATCATCAGACGTTTCAGCGAAGATTTGGATTGGACAAATTCTACGAGAACCTCATCGCGACCCAGCGCAACTGTGACCACCAACGGATAGTTTTCAATCTTGCGGAAACTGATCAGCCGCTCGACTCCATCAACCACACTGGAGGACGTATATTGACCATAGGTCTCTCCCCCGGAAACCCGTGAGAGCATTCCTGGAGACAGAGTACGCCCCAGCGCTTCGGCACCCATGCCGCTGCGTGCACGCACGACACCATCCGTACCCCAAAGCGTGATCGCACCGACTTTGCCGATGTCGATAGAATCATAGAGGCGCGACAATAGGCGCGGATCTACGGAGGCGACCAAGACACCCGCAAATTGCTCCTGCGCATCGCGCAATTTGCGGGTGAACTGGATCGTCCAGACCTGACTGACGCGGCCAAGCACGGGTTTCGAGATAAAAAGATTGTCCTGCGCATTATCGCGGTGAACCTGAAAATGCTCGCGATCACTCAAATCAATTGTGCCGCTGGACTGCAAAGACGAACTGCGCATCCGGCCATCGGCACCAATCAGGGCAAGCTGGAGAGCCAGATCATTAGGGAAATAATCGCGCGTGGCCGTTTTCTCGACGGCAAAATTTTGCGGGTCGCGCTCGAATTCTGATCGGGCCACGAGCAAAGCCTGATCGATATTGCGGATGGCGCGAACAATATGTTGCTCGAAAGCGGTCGTCAGATTGCTCGCATTGACGCGCGCAGATTCGATTTCCTTTTGTTGCTGACGCTCGAAGTAGATGGCGACAGTGACATTGGCTATGAGCAACGCGGCAAGTCCCAGCAGCGTTGTCGTCTGCGTCGTGGCCGCAACAAGCCGGCGCCAGGAAAACGGGCTGGTGCGCCCAATCTGATCGAAGGTCCGGTTCAATTCCGCTCCGCAGCTGTCTGTTTTGTCTCTGGTGATCAGGGAAATATAACGTCCTGCTTAACATTTGAAGCCTTGGCTGTGCAAGATGTGTCAATAGTTAAGCCACAGCTAAAGTCATATAAAATCAAGAAAATATGGGGAAAGTTCTGCTATTCGGAAAAGTGGGGGTGAAACGGGGGCCCTAGGGCGCCTCGGGTGAGACGCTCCCACGCCCCATTGCCGCCACGCCGGATCTCGGCTTATCCTGAGACCAGACTTTGGCTGCACCAAGATGGCCAGAGCGGGAGGAATAAAAATGCGCCCTAGCACCAAGGCTCTTGCCGCGGCCTTTCTCACCTATGGTCTTGTCGCCAATCTGCCGGCCTATTCCCAGCAGGCGGCCAAAGCACCGGCCGCCAAATCCATCAAGATCGACAAGGATGACATTGGTGGAACTGTCGCTGGTCCCAATGGCCCCGAGGCCGGGGTCTGGGTGGTGGCGGAAACGCGTGACCAGCCGGTGCGCTACATCAAAATTGTCGTCACCGATGATCAGGGCCGCTTTGTTATCCCCGATCTGCCCAAGGGCACTTATGACGTTTGGGCACGCGGCTATGGTCTGATTGATTCAGACAAGCAGAAGGTCCAGCCAGGCAAGCTGATCTCGATCACGGCAAAGATCGCGCCCGATGAAAAGTCGGCCGCCCATTATTACCCGGCGATCTATTGGTATTCGATGATGAAGATCCCCGGCGCCGATCAATTCGGCGGCAAGAGCGACATTCCGGAAAAGATCAAGCAGACCGACTGGCTCAATCTGATGAAGAACAATGGCTGCGTGGGTTGCCACCAGCTCGGCCAGCTCTCCACCCGCACTGTTCCGGAAGCTTTCGGCAAGTTTGATTCAGGCGCTGACGCTTGGACACGCCGCACGCAAGCCGGACAGGCTGGCGAAAGCATGACCAATATTCTCGCCGGTGAAATGGGCGGCGCAGGCTATAAATATCTGGGTGATTGGACAGACCGTGTTGCCAAGGGCGAATTGCCGAAAGCCAAGCCGCAACGCCCGCAGGGCGACGAGCGCAACATTGTTGTGACCTTGCGTGATTGGTATTCGGACAAGAAATATCTGCACGACCTGATCTCGACAGATCGCCGCAAGCCGACTGTCAATGCCAATGGCCCGCTCTACGGTTCGCCGGAATATTCCTCTGATCTCATCCCGATCATGGATGTGAAGAAGAATGATTTCACCACGATCAAAATGACCTATGAGGAAGGTACGCCGGAAGCGCTCGGGCCTGGTCATGCTGCTGCTAAGGAAGCGCTGCAGCCCTCAGCCTATTGGGGCAATGAAAAGATTTGGGACACGCATGCCAATAATCATAACGGCATGATGGATCAGGATGGCCGCGCATGGTTTGCCGCCACGGGCTTCAAGCCGGCCAATCCGGACTTCTGTAAGAAGGGTTCCGATCATCCCTCAGCAAAAGTCTTCCCGCTCGACAGTTCAGCACGTCGCATCGCGATGTATGATCCCAAGACCAAGACCTATACGCCCTATCAGACCTGCTTCCAGACGCATCATCTGAACTTCGGCTATGACAAGGACAATACGGTCTGGGGTTCTGGCGGCGGCCAAGTGTTGGGCTGGCTCAACACACGCGTGCTGCTGAAGACAGGCGATGTGCAAAAAGCGCAAGGCTGGACACCGCTGATCCTCGACACCAATGGCAATGGCAAGCGTGACGCCTATGTCGAGCCCAACCAGCCGGTTGATCCGACCAAGGACAAGCGCATCGTCGCCAGCTTCTATGCGGTCATGCCGCATACGGATGGTTCGGTCTGGGGCACACTGCGCTCCAATCCGGGTGCCGTTGTGCGCGTGGTGCCGGGCTCCAATCCGTCAGAAACAGCACTCGCCGAAATCTACAATGTTCCCGCACCGGGCTTTGGCCCGCGCGGAGCTGACATCGACAAGAATGGCGTTGTCTGGACATCGCTGGCCTCAGGCCATCTGGGTTCGTTTGATCGTCGCAAGTGCAAGGGCCCGCTCAATGGCCCGAACGCAACCGGCAATCATTGCCCCGAAGGCTGGAGCTTCTTCAAATATCCGGGCCCCGGTTTTGAAGGCATTGGCGATAACAGTGCCGAGTCGAGCTATTACACATGGGTCGACCAGCACAATACATTCGGCCTTGGCGACAATACGCCCGTCTCAACCGGTAATCTCAATGATGGCCTGATTGCCATGAAGAAAGATGGCAAGATGGTTGTGCTGCGCGTGCCCTATCCGATGGGTTTCTACGCCAAGGGTCTTGATGGGCGCATTGACGATCCGAAAGCCGGCTGGAAAGGCCGCGGCCTCTGGGCCGCCAATGGCGACCGCACACCGTGGCTGATTGAAGGTGGCAAGGGATCCCGTCCGCTCGCGGCGCATTTCCAATTGCGCCCCGATCCGCTCGCACATTGATTCGCTAAAGATAAAAACCGAAAGCCCCCGTCCTTGCACGGGGGCTTTCTTTTTTGCGCCTATCGCAACGGC
>CANJVX010000050.1 GCA_947478405.1 Beijerinckiaceae bacterium
ACGATCAGGCCGCACTCATCCCTGAGATATCAACCACCTGCACCAGAAGTCCTACAATGGCCGGCTGCGCAACCCCAACCAGCTTCGCCGGCCACCCCAGCGCTAGCGTCAAACCAAATCGTCAACTAACATAACGACCGGATCACCTCATGGGGGCTGGCCACCGGGTGGGCATGGTGCCGGGTATTTCATGCCAAGGTCAAGAATATAGTTACGCTTCATTTATTCTAGGCTCTATAAGACCTTCAGACCCCGATAAAAAACGTTCCCGGAAGATGAATTTATCGAAATTGAGCCAACACTCGGGACCCTGCGATAGTTTATCGGTAATCCGTAAAATAATTTAAATGCAATCAATCCAAAATATGATCTTATTTTCAGCGCTTTGCAGACTATGGATCAGTACTACAATTCTGAAATCCAACTCTCACTGGGATTTAGATTTGCGGCAAAGGATTTCTTAAAAATCAAGATTGTGATCGCCTAAGTAGTATTGTCATATGATTTTTAAACAGATTATCTCTACGATCTACAATGATATGAGGCCTTGAGGACCGATATAAGATGACCGCACTTGAAACCGATGTGGTGATTGTTGGCGGCGGCAATGCTGCTTTTTGCGCGGCTCTTGCCGCACAAGAAAATGGTGCAAAAGTTATTGTCCTTGAGCGCGCTCCCTTGGAAGAATCAGGAGGAAATACCCGATTCACCTCTGGCTCCATGAGGTTTGCTTTCAATGGACTCTCAGATCTGATCCCTATAATTCAAGACTTAGGCGAAAACGAAACCGAAACGTTTGATTTTGGAACCTACAATTCCGATGAATTTTTTGATGATATGTTCCGAGCTACAAACTATCGAACCAATTCAGAGCTTTGTGAAATTCTTGTCAATCGTTCACTAGATACTGTGAGATGGCTCGCAGAAAAAGGGATCCGGTTTCTGCCAAAACTATCTCAAAGTTACAAGGATGGTGAAAAGATTCGCTTTACAGGTGGTGTAGTTGTCGAGACCGCCGGCGGCGGAGATGGCCTTATCAAAAAGCAAGGTGAGCTGTTTGTTTCAAATGGCGGGACCATTCTTTATGAGGCTCGGGTTACCTCGCTTTTATTCGACGGGTTTAAAGTAAGCGGAGTTCGCGTTCGTTTAAACGGGGCTATTTGTGAAGTCCGTGCAAAGTCTGTGGTCCTTGCATGCGGCGGTTTTGAAGCAAACCCTGAATGGAGGTCTCGCTACCTCGGTCCTGGATGGGATCTGGTTAAAGTTCGCGGCAGTAGATTTAACTCCGGAGATGGACTTAGGATGGCACTAGAGATTGGTGCCTCGCCTTATGGTCACTGGAGCGGATGCCACTCTGTTGGTTGGGATGCAAATGCACCAGAGTTTGGTGACCTTGAAGTTGGTGCTCTTTTTCAAAAGCACTCTTATCCAATTGGAATAATGATTAACGCAAATGGCCTTCGCTTTGTAGACGAGGGCGCCGACCTCAGGCAATTTACTTACGCCAAATACGGGAAGTTTGTATTAGAACAACCTGGACAATTTGCTTGGCAAATTTTTGATAACAAAGCCATCAATCTATTGAGGCCGGAATATCGAATTCGAAGAATTACAAAAGTATCTGCATCAAGCCTCGAAGAATTAGCCGGCAAGCTCGAGGGTGTCGACGCTGAGGCCTTTCTGAAGGAAGTTAAGGTTTATAATAGAGCCGTAGCGGATAACGCCCCGTTCAATCCCGGGATACGCGATGGTCGAACGACCACCGGCCTAACAATACCAAAATCAAATTGGGCAAATACAATAAACGAACCCCCTTTTGAGGCTTATCAAGTCGGATGCGGAATTACTTTTACCTTTGGCGGGCTGCGCATAAACCCAGAAACCGGTGCCGTTCTTGACATGGACGCGGTTGAAATACCGGGCCTCTTTGCAGCAGGCGAAATGGTCGGAGGGATTTTTTACTTCAATTACCCTGGCGGAACCGGCCTAATGTCAGGAGCTGTTTTCGGCAAAATCGCGGGAACGGGAGCGTCTAAGCAATGACAAAAATAAAAATAATTTTTGCTTTCTTTGGCATGACTATATTTTCTATGGCCACGCCGGTACTTGCAGAAAGCTTTTTCGAGCAAAAGGCTGTCACTATTACCGTAGGTCTTGGAGTTGGGGGCAGTTACGATCTTTATTCAAGATTACTTGCTCGACATATGGGCGCATATATTCCAGGCAATCCAAATTTTATAGTTCAGAACCGGCCGGGCGCTGGAGGAATGCTTGCATTTAATCAAGCTGCTCGCGGACCCAAAGACGGAACACTCATCACAGCGGTCAGCCAAGGGCTGCTTCTTCAAGAAGTAATCGGTGCTCCGGGCCTAGATGCATCTTTAGGAAATTTTAATTGGATTGGAAATTTTACACAAGAAAACAACGTAACAGTCACCTGGCACACGTCATCAATCAAAACAATTTCAGATGCAAAATTGCGCGAAGTTCCTCTCGCTGCATCAGGAGCAGGCTCTACATCAGCTCAGATTGCAGAGCTATACAATAACTTATTGGGTACAAAATTTCGCGCCATCATGGGCTACGAGAGTGGGGCCCAACAAACTCTTGCGATGGAACGAGGGGAAATGGAGGGGCGCGCAACCAATACATGGTCCAGCTATAAAGCCTCGTTTCCGGATGCACGTTCCCGTTTAAATGTACTTGTGCAAATCGGATTACGCCGTGAACAAGAATTGTCCGATGTTCCACTCCTGACCGAACTTGTTAAAGATGAAAACGAAAAAACTATGGTCGCTCAGCTTGTGTCCGAGTGTCTTGCTATCGCGCGGCCCTTTGCGGCGCCGCCGGGAACGCCGGAAGACCGGGTAGCTATTCTCCGCCTCGCTTTTGAACAGGCTTCGCGTGATCCAAATTTGATAGAAGAAGCATCAAAACTTCGGCTTGATCTAAGTCCCATGAGTGGGGCAGACGTAGAAAAAGTGATCAAAGGAGCAATAGGATCAGACCCGGAAATAAAAAAAATCGTAGCGAAGTTATTTAAATAAATTTTTCATTCCCGAAAAAATAAAATTGGATGATTTTTTTGCTGCTGGCAGAGCCCATTTTATATTTCACCCATTCAACTTGGCTATACTCATTGCTGCCCGCCAAGCAAAAACAATGTGGGGACCAAGCGTTATGCCCGGTCCTGGATAACGACCGCGCATTATTGAGCTCATGTCATTTCCTGCTGCATAGAGACCCGGAATCGGTGTGCTATCGGCGCGAAGAATCCGCCCGTCACCATCCGTGACGAGACCAAGGCTTGTTCCGATAGGGGCGGGACGGACCTCAACAGCATAAAATGGGCCCTCATTGATTGGACCAAGACATGGATTGGGTTTATGTGCACTATCTCCATTGAAACGGTTGTAGCGAGTGCTCCCTTTCCCAAAATCAGGATCTGTACCTGAGTTTGCAAAACCATTGTGTTTCTCAATTGTCTGACAAAACTGTGCGGATGCGATATTAAGCCGGCGGGCAAGATCAGCCGGCGTGTCGCCGACGATTAGATATTCACGGGCCTGATAATAACTGAGGTTTTGCCATACGGGATTGATCATCCCCAATCCGTATTTGCGAAGAAAGTGTCGGTCACAAACAAGATAAAAACGCGAATCTGTATGCAGGTGTAGCCGATCCAGCATTGCCTGACTTACATCATGATACGAGGCTGATTCGTTGACAAAGCGTCGACCATCCTGTGCCACGCAAATCAGACCCGGTTTTGGACGATCACGTATATGCGGATAAATAGTAACACTACCATCCTCGCGCTGAAGGCGGGAGGATGGCATCCAAAACGCCCCGCTAGCATGATCGCGATCAAGCTGCGCACCTATCGCGAGAGCAGCTTTGATGCCATCGCCGACGTTTTTAGAAAATGTTGCCGACCAAGGCGCTGCGGTTCCTGTCCATTTCAGAAATGCCTCTGGATTCGAGCTGAATCCACCAGTCGCAAGCACTATGGCTTTACGGGCTTTAATATTTGATGTCTCGGCACCTTTTGAGATCTCTGCACCGACTACGCGATCACCATTTAATTGAATCTTTGACAACCGGGTGTTGAAACGGATCTCGACATGCGCTTTTAGCAGGCCTTCGGTGAGCGCTGCTACCAAAGCATTTCCAAGGTAGAGTCGCGTCCCGCGCGGAAAAGATAACCTGTCTCGAACATAACGAGCGACTAGTCGAAAACTCGTCATCATCGCTGATAGCGAAGACCAGGGTTTGACGAGGGATGGGATCTCGCTCCGGCCCACCATCATACCACCTAAAATCATATATTCACGGATAGGCGGACGGATATGCTTGAAGAATGCGCCGAGCCGGCGTCCATCGTATTGGATAGGAGTCAATGCACGACCTGAGATAGCAGCACCCTCTTCCTCGGAATGATAATCCGGATAGGGATGGTTCATTGTCAATTGCAATGGAGAATGATTTTTTAGAAAATCTAATGCCTTTGGCACTGCCTCGAAAAATGCTTCGCGCTTATCTATATCCAGGTCGCCGATTTCACCAATCATATAGCGGCGCGCCTCGTCCAGCGTGTCTGGATAAGGCGCTTTCTGACCTAGTTCATTTCCAGGAACCCATATTGTTCCCCCGGATGTAGCAGTTGTTCCACCTAGTTGATCGGTTGCCTCGCAAAGGCAAACGTCTAACCCGTTACGTGCAGCGACAAGCGCCGTAACAAGGCCTCCGGCACCGCTGCCAAAAACAATCAGGTCATAGGTATCGCGCATGGAGCCTCAAGTCATATACCGGCCACCATTTGCATTAATGGTGATGCCGCTGACGTAGGAGGCATCATCGGACGCCAAGAACAAGATAACTGAAGCCATCTCGTGAGGTTGAGCAGGGCGACCAAGGGGGATGAGTGCCATTTTGCGGGTATAAACTTCTGGTGTGAGCCCTGTGTACCGGGGGGCAACACGCTCGGTAAGGGTCGTGCCCGGTGCGACAGCGTTCACCCGTATTCCATACTTTCCCTCTTCAAAAGCAAGTTTGTGTGTAAAGCCGACTATGGCAGCTTTAGCAGCATGATACTCGAGATGTGCATTCTCGGAAATCTGGGTTCCTGCAATCGAAGACATATTCACGATCGCGCCACCCTTTTTACGCATGCTTGGTAAAACCGATCGGGTCATCAGGAATGTACTGGTGACATTCACACGAAATGAATGTTCCCATTTCTCAAGACTGTGCTCGTCGAGGGGCGTCGCGTTAATACTGAAACCAACATTGTTGATCAGAATGTCGGTTGGGCCGAATTTTTCTTCCGCTTTTGTGACGGCTTTTTTTACACTATCTTCGTTAGTGACGTCAGCGTGAATATAGAGAAGCTCAGCACCCAGATTCTTGGCTTCTTGTGCGAGGCTCTGCGCCCATTCACTGTCCGGATTTTCCGCCTCGATAACCGTTGCATGGCCGCCTTCGCGCATGAACCGCGAGACAGTTGCGCGTCCAATTCCCTTCGCTCCACCAGTTATAATTGCCGATTTTTTGGAAAACCTTCCACTCATTTTTTAATTCCTTTTTTTTGTGCCGCATCAAGGACGGCTTGTGTTTTATGGAAAGCTAGACGTGCTCGCTCTAGTGCGGGCATTGTCCGGTCGAGGACGCTATTTGATATTTCGACGCACAATGGCAGCCCGTCTGGTAGAGCCTGTACAATTGCAGGAAGATCCAATCCGCCATCACCGGGCATCATCCGATGGGCCCGCGAATCTTCTATTAAACCTTCCATCGTGTCAGGCTTGTCGCGGCGGGCATCTGTGAAATGGATGTAATTGAGCCTATTGCGAGGAACAGTGCGCAGGTCATCAAGTGACTCGCCGGTTCGGTTGAAATGGATGGTGTCGACCATCACGCCAAGGTTTGCGCGATTGACGGAGGCGATGACATCAAGAGCAACAGACAAAGTAGGGACAACTGGCGTAAAGAGCATGAATTCAAGATCTGCCGTAATTCCGTATTTGGCGGCAAGATCACAATATGCCCCGAGCTGGTCTTCGAACCGCGCGCGCTCGCTGTCGCCACAGGTCACCAAGGCGCTTTTTGCACCAAGTTTTGCCGCTGTTGCTAAAAATGGTTCGAAACTTTTGATTTCTGTCGTGGGCCCAATTTTACAAACATCAACATCGAATACCTCGATACCCGTGTCTCTTAGGGTTTTTACTGTGTCCTCAAACAAAGTCGGATTTGTTTGCAATGAGTAACCCGTCGCCTCGGGACGCGAGGCTTGTAGCCTCAGCCCGACTTTCTTGAAACCCACTTCGTGGGCGATGCGTATTGCTGCTGGGGGCGGCTGATCAAGCACAGTAAGATGCCCGAGAATCAAAGGATGGTTCATCTGAAATTCACTTTGGTAGGCTGTTAATGATGTCCGCGAGGCGGTTCGAAACTGCTTTAGGCGTCGATAGAATGTCGTTCACGACTTTTTCAAGATCGGCGCCCGAAGAGGGTTCAATATCCAAACCCTGTCGCTTTGCTTCTTCGAGGAAGTCTGGGTCCTTCATTGTGGCATCAAAACCAAGGCGCAAGGCCTCTACGCGGCCCTTCAGGGTGTCGGGTGTGGTGAAGAATGGCCGCCCGACTGTGGATGGGGCGGAAAGAAGTTTCAAAAGATTTCGGTCATCTTCATTCGTCGCAAATTCAATGAGCAAAGGCACATCCGGCAAATCAGAAGCTTTCTTGAGCGCGACTTGCACGATAAAATTTATCTTCCCTTCCTTGATCAAGTTGGGACGTGTAGCCTTCCAAGAGCCCCAAGGTTTGCTCGCCTGACCTTCTATTTCTCCGGCTTCTTGTGCCATGTTCATTTCATTGGCACCTGGATAACCAAAAATAATTTTGAACTTGGTTCCCAATACGCGGTTCATCGTGAGGGGGATGATAGATGTCGTATTTGGTCCTGTGGATCCGATAATGGATTCTTTTTTCTTTGCATCCTCGACAGTCTTGATCCCGGTTGTGTGCCAGAGAGCAACCATGTTCGAATCGGATGCAGCATTGCCAATATAATTGAACCGCTTAAGATCGAAGCGAATGGTTGGATCATCGACTGCTTGCTGCAATACCAGCGATTGGTCTACGAGACCGATGGTCAGGCCATCTTTAGCAGCCACAGAATAGACGTGTGCCGCTGCGGTCCGGCTACCGCCGCCCGGCATGTTTCGCGGAACAACATTCGGGCTGCCCGGGATGTGCTTTCCCATATGTCGAGCAACTGTTCGACCATACGCATCATAGCCACCGCCTGGAGTATAGCCGATGACCAAATCAATATTCTTGTTCCTGTAAAACTGCTCGGGGCTTTGCGCTCCGGCTTCGCTGCACGGCAACCCGCTGGCCGAAGAGAAGATGGCAGCGAAGAAGATGGCCCTTAATAGTATCAATCGAGCATTTTCATTGGTCATGGCTGCTCTCCCCAGAGCGGGGCTCTAGGGCCCCTAAGCTTATGAGCCCACCTTCCCATTGAATTAACAATTGAAATTATTAGAACTATATATATAAGGAAAGGTGATGAATGTGACCCTGAAACATATTCGCGCCTTTTTAGCCGTCGCCGAAACGAGCAGCTTCACGCGCGCAGCCCAAAGATTGCACGTTTCGCAGCCTGCGCTCACCATGCAGATACGTGAGCTTGAAAATATTCTCGGGGGCCCGCTTTTCGAGAGGACCACAAGGAAAGTCATGCTCACCCAGATCGGCCGGGGAAGCGCGATGGGATTTAAAGTTGCGCTAACGGAATTTGATCGCCTCGTTACTCAAGCCCGCGCCCTCGCATCGGTCGCCCAAGAACGAATTACAATAGCATGTATTCCATCTTTAGCCGGGACACTTGTGCCCGACATCATAAACGAATTTCAATCCTCGGCAGCTGAAGTCGAGGTAACCGTCCGGGACCTGAGTTGGCGCGATGTACAATCGTCTGTTCGTGCAAGTGAAGTTGCATTTGGAATCGGTGCAACAGATCAGGACAATGCAGCTTTTCTGACGACAAAGCTGGTCACTGATCCACTGTTAGTTGTGCTCCAAAAACGGCATTCGTTAGCAAAAAAAGAGGTCATTACACTTCAGGACATAGCAGCGTTTCCACTTATTTTGACGAATTCGACGTCTAGCCTTCGCCATACCGTTGAATATTTGTTCCAAAATCAAGGCTTACTTATGTTGCTGAAACACGAGGTAGCGCAATTTTCGAGCGCTATCGGCCTTGTGCGAGTCGGACAAGGTATAACAATTATTCCAGCGACAGCTGAAGATGTCGACTTTCGCGGAGAGTTAGTAGCGCGGCCCATTTCCGGAGCATCTCGACGCATAGTTATGTTGAAAAATAATTCCCGCCAATTAACAAAATCTGAGCAACGGCTGTCAGAAATCATCATGAGCCGCTGCAATCAGCTTCAGACAAAGATCAATAAAGATCTCCGACTGAGCTGGCCAAAAAAGAAGTAACGAAAATATTTCAAAGTCAAAACCAAGATTTATTGAGAAAAAAATTCTAAAAAATTAAATATCGAAAATCTCATTCATGCGTCACTGCATAAGCCTTACTCAAGCTAATTGGTGACGCCTGCTGAAATACTTCCAAAACAGAAGTGATTTCCTCAACGGATTTCGGGCGGAGGTCCATCTTCATTTTAGAAGCAACGTCCTTTGTTACAGGATCAGCGATCGTAGCAAAAAGAGCTTTCCGTAAAGCGCTAAGACGATCGGGATGGGTTCCCGGCGGCGCAACAAGTGGGCGCGTAATGCCTGCCGGGCCAAAAACCAATTGAGCCAATTGGCGCTGATCATCTGTCTTAATCACATCGAGAATAGGTGTGGCTTCCGGAAACACTGTCGAGCGCTTATCTAAAGACGTTTGAACAAAGATATCCAAATCACCAGCTTGAATTAGATCCATATATGATGCTTGAAGAAGCGATTCAAATAATCCACAAGACGCATCCATTTCTCCCCGCTGCATAGCAAGAATGATATCTTTGGTGCCTGTATACCCGTTCACAACACGCAAAGATGCACCAAGCGCGTTCTTGAAAAACAACGGATATACGCTCGGCACCGCCCCTGGTGCGCTTGATCCAAAAGTTAGTACCTTTTTGGAAGTCAACAGATCAGGAAGTGTCTTAATCCCGACACCGGCACCTTTCCAGACTGCGCAGAACTGCGTGTCTGTATCCATACTGCCTATCCAATCGAATTTCGCAGGATCGAACATTGCTCTTTTTTCACCATAGTATGGTTCAAGAGCAACGTCGAAAGCAAAGACACCAAGCGTCAATCCATCATTTGCGGTATTATTATAAATTGAATTTGCAAGCTTCATACTTCCCGCACCGGGAACATTTTGAACAATAATGTTTGGTTTTCCAGGTATATGGCTTCCATAGAACTGCGATATTAGCCTCGCAGTTAGATCGTAACCGCCGCCGGGACCGTAGCCGACTTGGATGGTTATCGTCTTTCCGCGATAAAAATCGGAAACCGAATCGGCTTGGGCGCAAGGATCGACTAAACTCAACACAAAGAAAGATGAAATAAGGCAAAAAAACCTTGATGCAGGCATCACGACGCTAATCCTTCCGACCATCATATCCACGCGACCGAAGAACCTGCGTAAATGCTTGCATCCAGACATCATAGTCTGGACGGCGCCACGCAGTCACAATACTTCCATCTATTACCGCATGACCCGGTTGATGAACCCATTCGCAACCAGCCGCAATTACATCGGCTTCTAAGACAACATTAGCACTTATTCGTTTTCCTTTGACGCCACATTGATGCAAGGCCTCGAGTATAACGTTAGGACCATGACAAATTCCTGTAATAGGCTTTTCTTCACGAATAAAATGCGAGGCGAGTTCTACACATCGTCGATTTGCACGTAAAAACTCCGGACCCGGCCCGCCGGGAATCACAAGACCGTCATATTGCCGCGGGTCCAGATCATCAAACGAGACGTCGACGTCCACCATCAGGCCCGGACGCTGCTCGAATGTATCGACGCCACCGCCCACCCCACCCGCAGCAATAACAACAGTTCGTGTTGGTTTCCGGACTTGTGCCCCAATCGTGACATCATGCCCTTCTTCCAACATTCTAAACCATGCATAATCATGTATCCCGGAACTTGTAGATTCAGCGAGCGCGAAAAGAATACGCGCTTTCTTGGCATGGAGCTGAGGAACCTGAGGGTGACGTACGGCTTTTAGAAAAGCCCGTATCCAGATGTGATAGAATGGTCGCCCGCTGACGCTTGTAATATTGCCATCGATGACAGGCTCTTCACGACTCTCAACAAAATTACATCCACCTATTTCAATGCGAGGCCGAATAAGAGGGTCCCCAGTCAGGTTCCTACCTTTGGCGCCTGCACTTGGCAACAATATCGCGCCACGACAAATCGCAGCAATTGGTTTATTTGATTCAATAAAATGTCCAATGAGTTTGAGGCATGATGGAAAGTTTCGTAGATAAACTGGCGCCCTTCCCCCAGGCAGCAACAAGCCATCATAGTCGGCTGGATTGATATCCTCAAAAGTTGCATCTGGTGTTGTCGGATACCAAGCGTGCTCAACGCCATGATCCCAACCGGGCTCTAATTGATGAAATACAGAAAGAAGCCGCTTTTTTGTGGGTGCCGCAATCGTGATCGCGATACCTTCTTCACGAAGGCGAAACACTGCGTAGTCAAGATCCGGGCCAGAGCCGTCACCGGTGATGATGAGAACCTTGGTCATGACCTTTTCCTCTTGACGAGCTCACGAATTCATTTGGGGGGCGGTATACTTTATGGGCAGACCCCAAGAAGTTATCCTGTAATTATCTTAGTTGACTATTGGGTTTGTAGCTAGCCTTGGTGGGGCCGGCGAATAAAGGTCGGGTTGCGCAGCCGGCCATCGTAGAACCTCTGGTGAAGGCGTCTGATATTGCAGTGATTAGTGCGGGCTGATCGTATTGTAGTGTCGCCGGCAACCCTCAATCACGATCTTTGCCTCCTTCAGCGCGTAGAAGAGCTCGCCATTCAGAAGTTCATTAAGAATTTTCGAGTTGAAGATCTCGCAATAGCCATCCTTCGATGGACTGGCTGGCATCAAATGCGGATAACGGCACCAATAACCAAGTAAAAACGTGAAATGGGACAAACTCCTCTTCATAAGCATCGCATTAGCCATTGCCCAACTGGTGCCCGTCAAAGCGGACGGCGCGGGGGGCTTTTTAGTGCAAAGCGTGAGCGCGAGAATATGACGATACTATTGATGAGGGCGCGTGCAAAATCACTCTCGGTCAATGCCACTGATTTCGCTCGGACCTAGCGTTTACTTTCGATAGCATGACGGGCTGCTTGAATAACGGGCTTTGGCTGGGCAAACATATTCTCAACCAATCCCTGTAGGCGCACACCTGCTACAGGCTGAATTTCAAGACCTAATTTATCTGCTTCTTCCAGAAAACTTTTGTCCTGCATTGTTGCATCAAATGCAGCGCGCAAAGCTGCAATTCTTTCAGCAGGGACTTTCGGCGGCGCGGCAAAGGGCCGGCCCATTGCCTGCCCAGCCAGGATAAGCTCCAAGGCGCGCTTTTCTTCTTCACTGCGGGCGAGTTCAGTTACAAGCGGGACGTCATTCAATTCGGGGTGCTTTTCAATCGCAAATTGAAGAGCGATATAAACTTTTTTCTCGCGGACCCAATCCGGCAACGTTGACTTAAGTGCGGACCACGTCATGCCGCATCGCCCTTGTGTCTCACCCCGCTCCATCGCCATCATAAGATCGTTTGTCCCCGGATATCCGGTTACAACTTTGAAATTTGCTCCAAGCAAATTATTTAAAATGGTTGGATAAACGTCAGATTCAGATCCGGGCGCATTTGCTCCGAAAACTATCGGGCGAGACATGAAATCCTCAACAGAGCGCACACCAATTCCATGCCAGACAGTACAAATTGATACTTCCGCATTGGCACTGCCGATCCAGTTAAACTGCGTTGGATCAAAATTGGTCGACGGGCGCTCCAGCAGGCGATCCATCGGCACACTGCGGGCAAAAGTACCAAACACCATACCGTCTCGGGGATGCGTATTATATAATTCATTAGCGAAAGCGAGACTTGCTGCACCTGGTTGATTGCGCACCACCATATGTGGCGCACCAGGTATAAACTTTCCCATGTAACGCGCCAAAGCGCGCGCATAAACGTCGTAACCGCCACCAGGCGGATAACCAACATAAAGACTGATCGTTTTATCGCGATAGAAATCAGCTGGGCTCTGCGCATTACCGGAAGACAACCAACCAAACAAAGCAACAAGCAGGGTCAAACAATATAAGAGCTGATACATGATATCCTCACAGCTCCTCAGGAGGGCGGCAGCATTTCACGCGCACGTTCAACAACAGATGCGGGTTGCGCATAGAGTCGCGAGACGATGTCAGCTATATCTTCGCCGCGGATGGGGTCAATATCGAGGCTTTGTATCTTCAACGCGTCAACAAAACCTGGGTCTTTCATGGTTTGAAGATAGGCTTCGCGAATAGATTTGACGCGCTCGTCTGGAACACCTGGCCCCATGAAAGAGGGATAACCGGTTGCGGATGGTGCGCAAAGTAGTTCGAGTAATTGTCTGTCAGCTGGTGTCTTTGCGAGGTCAAGGGCCAGTGGCACCTCCGCTGGGATTGACGGATCCTTCTCGACACCGAGCTGCACAAGAACCGTAATTTTTTTATCTCGCACCCAATTCATTGATCGCCCACTATTCAGTGAAGCCCAAGTAAATCCGACTTTTCCGTGCACTTCGCCTTTTTCCATGGCGAGGTCAACATCGCCCACACTCTTATATCCCGTTACAATCTTGAATTTTGTACCGGTTAATTGGTTGAGTGCTTTCGGAAAAACACCGGTGTCCTGACCTGGGCTTGTTGCACCCACGACCACTTCGTTTTGCATCGCCTCTTGGATCGTGCGTACATTCGTATTGTCAGACCAAATCGCTCCTATTGACACAGTGCGGGCCGGGCTCCCTATCCATTTAAATTTTGTCGGATTAAATTCGACGCCCTGATATTTCAGTAATGGCGCTAAAAGAAAACCACGGGTGATAAAGCCCCAGACTGTTCCGTCTTGAGGTGCAAGACCGTAGACATAATTAGCTGCCTTAATACCACCAGCCCCAGGCATATTGCGAACAACAAGCGTTGGATTACCCGGAATATATTTAGAAATGAATTGCGAGAGAATACGAGGGTAAGCACCGACTGCTCCCGCGCTCTCACCCGTTCCAATATAAATATTAATCGTATTCCCGTGATAGAAACTCTCGACACTCTGCGCATATGCAGGCGATCCCAATAGCAGGCCCAGACCAACGAAAATAACAGACTTCCGATAGCTCATGGCGCTTGTCTCCCCAACTAAGATACCTGACTTTCGCAGGCTTTTTATTATTTGACGATACGCCCGTTTTCATCAATCCGAACCATGTAGTTCTGGATAGCCGCCTCGGGTGTGATATAGCCGCGATTCAGATCTTTCTGGATATGATCATGGCTGCGCTCCAGCGGTGAACCATATCCGCCGCCGCCGCCCGTCTCGACGGCAAACCTGTCTCCCGGCTGCAATAATTTACTGCGCTCCCGGCCGATGACCTGAGCCTGATCCTCGCCTACACGTTGCAATGTAAATCGTCCGGGCTTTCCTTCCTGGCCGCCTTGGACACCCCACGGCGGAAACTTTGTGCGGTCAAGGTTCGTCTGCAACTGGCATTCTTCTAGAATGCGATAAACTTTACGGAAGCCAAGGCCTCCACGAAACTTGCCCGCGCCACCAGAATCTTCACGCAAAGAAAACTCTTCGATGCGGAACGGAAGCACACTTTCCTGTAATTCTGTGGGAATGATGCGGGTGTCACCATGAGCCATCGTACGATATGGCCCCGATCCATCATGAAACGCGCCAGCGCCCCAGCCACCATGCCCGCTATCATGGGCTTCAAGCATGGAGCCATCAGGTCGTCGTCCATGAAAACGTACGCCTGAATGCGTTCCAAAATGCCCCGCTGTGATGCGTTCAGGCATGGCTTTTTCTAATGCTTTTAAAATGGCGTCAATCACTGTCGGGAAAGGTGTCGAGTAATTACCCATGGGCGCCGTCGGGTCGGCGCTGATAATCTTGCCTGGGGGCAAGATTAACTTGATCGGTCGAAATGTACCTTCATTGGCCATCTCCGATGCACCAATCAAATATTTGAAAGCTACGCGCGCAATCGTCTGCCCACCACCAAAATAGCCCGAATTAATCGGCCCACGAACTTGATCCGCCATGTCTGAAAAATCGACCGTCAGCTCATCACCCTTGACGATGACCTTCACCCGGATGGGCACAGGTATGTCACTTGTGCGATCATCATCCAAAAAAGTCTCGGCTGAATATGTGCCGTCCGGCATAGCGCTGATCACATCACGTGCGACGGCTTCAGACTGATCGAGAATCCGGGTAACCGCTTTCTCGAAAATATCTATGCCATAGCGCTCAGCCAGTGTTGCTGTCAGATCCCGCCCAAGCAAGCATCCTGCAAGCTGTGCTGAAATATCGCCCAACAACTCAACTGGTGTGCGGGTGTTATTCTCAATAATGCGATAGACATCTTCATTTGGCTCACCCTTCGACCAAAGTTTGATCGAACGCAGCTGCAGTCCTTCCATAAATATATCTGTCGAACGTGGTACCGAACCACCAATATCGATCCAATGCACATTGATTGCAAAAAATCCAACCAAACGGTCTTTCTTCTGACCAATAAAAATTGGGGTATACATAACTGTATTGTTGAGATGCTGACCTTGCACAGCGGCATGGTTGCATAAAAGCACATCGCCATAATGCAGCCGTGCATGACCGAGAATGGCAATGCCATCGCGCACCGCCATACCTACGGAATCAGCAACAAACGGCGGCATACCGCCTGTATTCTGTGCAAGCAATTGCCCGTCCGGACCGGTGATGCCGACAGCAAAATCATTATATTCATAGATATAAGGGCTGAAGGCCGTCCGTTTGATATTGGCATCGATCTGATTAGTAATCGAGACCAGACCGTGGCGGACAACTTCAAGCGTGACGGGGTCGATATCCGATGAAATTTTCATAGCCTGTTCCATGCGCCTCATCCCTCACTCAGATGGATGCGGATTTCCCGTAAGGGGCCTACCTCAAATCGGTCACCCGGCCACACAAGCGTGGTTGATCCATATTCTTCGATGACAGCAGGGCCATCCGCTGCAAAGCCGATAGGCAATGCATCGCGCGCAAAGACCTTGGCATCTACCATGCCGGCTGAACCAAAATGAACCGGACGATCTGGGTATTGCGCCCCAACTGTTAGTGCTCGTGGTAGCAGATTGAGATCTGGTCGCTCCTGTCGTGCGAAGGCGGCGAGATGTAAAGCCTGGATTTCGATCTCCGCGTTGGCGTCTGCATGACCGTAACGGCGCTTATAATCCTGATGGAAAGCTGCAGTCACGGAAACCAAGTCACTCAGATCCGAGATTGGCACTTTAATATTGTGTCGCTGACCGCAATAACGCATTTCAGCATAACGCTCGAAAAAGACATGTTGAGCAGCAAAATCGCGAACAAGCGTCTCTCGCCCCTCTCTCTCGAGAGACGCAAAAATATTGTGAGCCCGCGCAATCGTGTCGGCATTGAGAATGCCGGTAAAAGTTTTAGAGCTGTCAATTCTTGCGTCGGCAAGCAACATACCGATAGCCGAAAAATTACCGGGTTCAGGCGGAATAATGACCATGGGGATGGACAATTCGCGGGCCAGCGACACGCCATGAAGTGGACCTCCGCCGCCATAGCAGAAAAGCACGAAGTCTCGCGGGTCCAAGCCGTGCTCAATAGACACCTGCTTGATCGCACCGCCCATCACAACGGCCGAAATAGCCAATATTCCTTCGGCCATCTGCAACACCCCGTCGGGGCCTCCATAGCCGAGTGTTGCTGCAAGATCTCCAATGGCATTACGCGCGCCAGCGACATCGAGCGAAAGATCGCCGCCCAAAAAATTCGCCGGATTCAATCTGCCAAGGATCAGATTGGCATCCGTGACCGTTGGCTTGTCACCTCCCCGTCCATAACAGACGGGACCCGGTGTTGACCCCGCGCTTTGTGGCCCAACATGCAGACGCTTTTGCGAATCCGCCCAAGCAATTGATCCGCCACCCGCCCCTACCTCGACAATGTCAATGACAGGCGACTGGATGGGGAAACCCTTCACGTAGCCACCAACATAATAGGTCGACTCAACTGAAAATCGCCCCTCTTCAATCAGCGCACATTTAGCTGTTGTCCCCCCCATATCAAAGGCTATGACATTTTTCAGACCCAATGCTTCAGCGTAAGCGCCTGCGCCTATACATCCGCCGATGGGACCGGATTCCACAAGAACAATGGGCTGATCACACGTGCGTTCAACGGAGAGCAAGCCACCATTCGAACCCATCATCAAAAGAGAGCCAGCAAAACTGCTCTTTGCGAGATCCGTCTCAAGACTACGAATATAGGATTCGACTTGTGGGCCTACATAAGCATTTGCGGCGACCGTCGATGTTCGCTCATATTCATACCATTGACGCGTGAGATTGGTAGAATATGTAATGTAAGCTTCCGGCATAAGTTTTTTTAGCCATTCTGCGGCAGCTTCTTCATGCGCAGTATTGGCATAGGAATTCATAAAGAAAATGGCAACAGCCTCGATGCCTTTTGCTTTTAACTGATGAGAGAGCTGTATCAGAGCCTGCACGTCGAGAGGCGTCACAATTTGCCCGTCGGCGGATATCCGCTCGGGTACTTCAAAGCGCAATTCACGCGGAATTAAAGGCTCGTTTCGGCTATAATGCAGATCAAAGGGATCAGGGCGGTTACCGCGTGCTATCTCAAGAATGTCACGAAATCCTTGAGTGGTAACCAGCGCCGTTCTAGCTCCACGCCGCTGCAGCAGCGCATTGATGACCAAAGTGGTACCATGATTGAGAAGACGCGCCTCAGCAGGTGAAACACCAGCCTTGTCAAAACAATGGAAAATTGCATCTGCAAAATTGGAATAAGTTGTCGGGCTTTTAGCATAGACGACTTGGCCTGCATCATGATCGTAGGCAACAAGATCGGTAAAAGTTCCGCCGATATCAATGGCGACAGCGTGGCGCATTTTCCCCCCTGGAGTGGCTCGCCTGCATGGGACGATCCTTTGCGGAAGATATTACGGACATCAACACAACTTGTAAATTTTCATAATTGGAACATAAGCCTGAATGCTAGGAACTTGATCAGTCCCCATCGACGGGCCCACTTTTAAACTTAGTGCAAGGCTGGCCTTAACGCTAGCGCGGTCGGGGTATCTGGTCCAGGTTGCGGAGCCGACCGCGCGGTCAAGGCTGACACGAAAAACTCGGGAGCCGAGGGCCTGTAGCCCAGGGATCCGTGAGACTGCATGGTTTTGTAATGTCGTCGCCAGCTTTCGATGATGATCTTGGCCTCGGGGAGGGAATAGAAGATTTCACCATTCAGAAGTTCATCGCGAAGCCGGGCGTTAAATGACTCGATGAAGCCATTATCCCAAGTACTGCCCGGCATGATGTAGGCGTTCTTCGCGCCCACAGCTCCGATCCATTCTTGCACCGTGATCGGCACCCATCGTCTGGTCCGGGTGGAATATTAATGCACAGCGCGTTTGTGTACTTGCCCCCAACGGGGCCAATTGAACGGCCTTTGCCACACCATCCGTCAGCATTGCCCGCATCGCAAGCGGCGTCTGAAAGCTACTGTCGCATAAGCTATCGGGGGCGCGAAGCGTCATCGTCGCGCCATAAAGCAGAGCGCCAGAAAATGACGATTACGACGGTCATGAGGAGGCCTGACAGGCAATACGCCGCCGCAACGGCGGCGAATCCGAATCGCGG
>CANJVX010000051.1 GCA_947478405.1 Beijerinckiaceae bacterium
AAAAGATTGGGAGTGCTTGAACCGAAAGGGCCGCGCCTTCCTACGCCTCGCCTCCATCAGGCTAATGATGAGGAAGCTAAGCAATCCAACATGAACTCTTCGGACAGACTCTTAGATCACGCAGCCGCAGAATTCTTTTTCCGCAATGGCTCTTCATTCAGGCGTGAAACCAAGCTTGGCGCCGGTTTGAAGACGATGGCGAGCCGAGGTTCGATCATCACATTTGTTCCCAGCTTCACATTGCGACCTTTGCGGGCTGCGCGCTTGAGGACGATGAATTTGCCAAAGCCAGAGATCATCATCGGCTCGCCACGCAAAAGCGTGTCGCTGATGAGATCCAGAAATACTTCAACAAAAACACCGGCATCCGTACGTGGCAGCCCTGTGGCTTTGCAGACGGCCTCAGCAAGATGCGCGCGTGTTATGTTGGTTTGCTCTTTGTCGTTCATAGTGTGCTCGTTCATGTCCTGCCGACGAGATTAGGATTCTCATTCGCCTGGGAGGCCCCTCGTTCCTGGAGTGAAACGATTCTTTCCTCACCAATCAGCATGTAGCCTTCAGATCGAACGGACCTGATGAATTGCCCCGAGCTGACATCCTCAAGCTTGCGACGTAGCTTGCTGATCATCACATCGATTGAGCGGCTCAACCCGTCCTGACCTTGGCCGAGAACGGTGCGTGCAATTTCGGCGCGCTCAACGACGCGGTGTTCGTTTTGAATGAGCAGATAGAGCAATCGGAATTCACTGCCTGTCAGTGCAACGCCGGGCTTTCGTCCATTGCGCAAAGTGCGTGTGGTGATATCGAGCATGGCTGCACCACAGGCGGTCTCGATCTGGGCGGGGACCACACCACCACGCTTGGGTTTCCAGAAGCGTATGACCCGCAAAAATAATTCGCGCGGCTGAAGGGGCTTTGGCACAATATCAAGGATGCCACGCTCGAAGAAATCGATACGGCTATCGCCATCGAGCCTGTCCGTCAGCATGATCGTGTCGATACCCAGACTGTCCAATTCACTGAGGAAGCTCAGGATGTCTTCTGACTGGCTATCAGGATCAAGAATAAGCAGATTCGGGGGCGCTTTCAGAACGCGCCGCCGCGCATCCGTGATCGATGCAACAGCATCCACCCGCGCCCCTGATTGGCTAAGACAAGCAGACGCAATCTGTCGCAGATCGCGTGCGTCTTCGACCAGAAGGATCAAAATATCCTTCAATAGGGTCTCCTGCTTGGGTCTAGTGTCTGGCAAATAAGCTCAAGACTTATTTATCTCAAAACTTTGAAATTGTTGAGTATTTTATTATGTATCCCAGAGCAATCACGCCCAATTCGGGCGCAATACTTCAGCTGGAACTCCCAAGTCTCCCTAAAAAGGGAAACTCGGTCTGTCTTTATTGCGGTTTCGTAATACTAACCTTGGCCGCACAGAATTTGAATTCAGGAATTTTCCCAGCTGGGTCGAGCGCCGGATTAGTGAGAAGGTTAGCCGCAGCTTCCGCATAACAGAATGGGAGGAAGATCATCCCCAGCGGCACGTCGCGGTCCTCACGCAGTCGCGTTGTCACACTGCCCCGCCTAGTTTCGATGAGTACCTCATCGCCCGGCTGTGCGTCGAGCCTGGCTATCTCTTTGGGATTAAGGAGTGCGATTGCCTCGGGCTCGAGCGCATCGAGGATGCTTGTGCGTCGCGTCATCGAGCCCGTGTGCCAATGTTCAAGTACGCGCCCTGTTGACAAAATCATTGGGTAAGTAGCATCGGGCAATTCATCGGGTGGTGCGATGCGTGCGGGCACAATCCGTGCGCGACCAGACTGAGTCGGGAAGCAATCTCCAAAAATGATGCTCTCGCCCGGTCGATCATCGGCAAGTGCGGGATAGGTCACGGCGCCCTCGCGTTCCAGCCGCTCCCAGCTGATGTGTTGCAGCGATGGCATGATCGCACTCATCTCAGCGAAAATGCCCGCAGGTCCGGCATAGACCCAATCAAGGCCCATGCGTCGGCCGATTTCCTGAATGATCCACCAATCCTGTTTGGCCTCCCCCGGAGGGGGGACTATTTCGCGCGCCATTTGCACGCGCCTGTCCGTATTGGTGAAGGTGCCGCATTTCTCGGCGAAGGCTGAGGCTGGCAGGACAACATCTGCGTGGAAAGCTGTTTCTGTCAGGAAAATATCCTGAACCACCAGATGATCGAGGCTCGCAAGCGCTTCGCGCGCATGATTGAGATCGGGGTCCGACATAGCCGGATTTTCGCCTTCTATATACATGCCAAGAATCTCACGGCGGATTGCCGCATTCATAATTTCGACGACCGTGAGACCGCGTTGCGGATCGAGTGGCTGGCCCCAGAAGGTTTCAAAAATATCGCGAATATCGCCTGCTTCCACGCTGCGATAATCTGGATAAAGCATCGGGATCAGTCCGGCATCGGATGCGCCTTGCACATTGTTTTGTCCGCGCAATGGATGAAGGCCCGTGCCGGGACGCCCGATCTGTCCCGTAATGAGTGCCAGTGCAATGAGGCAGCGCGCATTGTCGGTTCCATGCACGTGCTGGCTGATTCCCATGCCCCAGAAGATAAGCGAGGCATTTGAAGTCGCGTAAGCTCGTGCAACCTCGCAAATTGTTTGTGCATCAACCCCACAAAGCGGCGCCATTTTCTCGGGCGTGAAATCGCTCACATGAGACACAAGCTTATCGTAATCGAGCGTATGCGCCTTGATATAAGTATGATTGACGAGATCTTCGCTGATGATGACATTCAGCATCGCGTTGAGCAAAGCGATATCGCTGCCTGGTCGAAAGGCCAGATGTTTCCAAGCATGGCGCGAGAGAGACTGGCGACGTGGATCTGCAATCACGAGTTTCACTTTTTTTTCGCGCACCGCATTTTTGATGAATGTGGCAGCAACGGGATGATTGACCCCCGGATTGGCGCCGATGATCATAATGAATTCAGCATCAAGTGCGGCTTCAAAAGGCGCCGACACGGCACCAGATGCCAGCCCTTCCATCAATGCGGCGACAGACGAGGCATGGCATAGGCGCGTACAATGATCGACATTATTGCTACCAAAGCCCGTGCGTACGAGCTTTTGAAATAGATAGGCTTCCTCGTTTGAGCCCTTCGCAGAGCCAAAGCCTGCCAATGCGCGGGGGCCTTGTGTGTCACGGATTTTTTTCAAGCCGGATGCCGCGGAATTCAGCGCCTCCTGCCACGTCGCTTCGCGAAAATGCGTGAAAGGATTGGCCGGATCCACCTGATCATCTGCGCGCTTTGCTTTGCCGGACAGCCGGATCAACGGCTTCGTCAAACGATGGGGATGGGCAATATAATCAAAACCGAAGCGGCCTTTCACACACAGACGGTTATGATTGGCAGGCCCATTGCGGCCAACGGCATTGACGATCCTGTCGTCCTTGACCTCATACGTCACCTGACAGCCGACGCCGCAATAGGGGCACAGAGAATCGACAGCGTGATCGGGCGTGACAGCGCGCTTTTGCGTATCATCCATGAGGCTGGCTGGCATGAGCGCGCCCGTGGGGCAGGCTTGCACACATTCCCCGCATGCCACGCAAGTTGACTCGCCCATCGGATCATCAAAATCAAAAGTGATTTTTGCTGCATCATGGCGATAAGCCATGCCGATGACATCATTCACCTGCACTTCGCGGCAAGCTCGCACACACAAGCCGCACTGGATGCAGGCATCCAGATTGACTCGCATCGCCGGATGACTGGCGTCGGAATTTTGCTTTTTTGCTGATGCGGGGAAACGACTGTTGTGAATGTCGGCAAGTGCCGCCTGTTTCCAGAAACTCGATTCAGGATCATGCGCTTGTTCATGCGAGGGCTGATCTGCAAGCAAAAGTTCTATCACCAGCGCGCGGGATTTTTGCGCGCGCGCGCTTTGGCTCGATACTTCCATGCCGTCTATGGGCTGACGTCGGCATGAGGGCGCGAGCGTGCGTTCACCCGTGATTTCCACCATGCAGGTGCGGCAATTGCCATCGGGTCTGTAGCCAGGCTCATCGCGATGACAGAGGTGGGGAATGTCCGTGCCAAGTCGCTTGGCAACCTGCCAGATCGTTTCGTTAGAACTTGCCTCGACGTTTTGTCCATTGAGGGAAAAGCGAATGGTGTCACTCATGCCCGCGCTCCCTTGAAGAGATGCGGGAAATGACGAACCAGAGATTGCACGGGGTTGGGGGCAGCTTGTCCAAGCCCACAGATGGACGAATCGCGCATGATAAGTGCGAGGTCATCCAGCAGATCGAGATCCCAGTGTGGAGCTTCCATCAGTTGCAGAGATTTTGCGGTACCCAGTCGACAGGGTGTGCATTGACCGCAGGATTCATCAGCAAAGAAGGCCATTATATTTCGCGCGACATCTTGCAGATCGTCTTGTTGCGACAAGACAACAATCGCTGCCGAGCCAATAAAACAGCCCTGCGCTTCAAGCGATCCAAAATCGAGTGGAAGATCAGCCAGAGTCGCAGGAAGAATTCCGCCCGATGCACCACCGGGCAGATAGGCTTGCAGCTCATGCCCCATTGCCATGCCACCACAGGCTTCGTGCAGCAATTCATTCAAGGTGAGACCCGCGGGCGCCAATTTCACGCCCGCATTCTGCACGCGGCCTGAAACGGAATAATGCCGCAAGCCGATGCCGCCATTGCGTCCCTGTGCGCGCCACCAGTCAGCACCTTTCTCGGCAATTTCGCGCACGAAGAAAAGCGTCTCGACATTATTGGTGAGTGTCGGGCAACCGAACAGCCCTGCCTGATAGGGCAAAGGTGGACGCTGGCGTGGATAGCCGCGTTTGCCCTCAAGCGACTCGATCAAAGCGGATTCTTCACCGCAGACATAAGAGCCCGCACCTCGTCGCAGATGAATGGGAATCCAATCTTGCGGAAGTTTTTCTAGCTCCCGTGTGAGTGTGGCCCGCAAGCCCGCATATTCATCGCGAAGGTAAAAATAAATCTCATCTGCGCCGACATTGTGGGCTGCCATCAGCGCTCCCTCGATCACCCGATGGGGATCGCTCTCCAGCAGATAGCGGTCTTTGAAGGTTCCAGGCTCGCCTTCGTCCGCGTTGACGATCATGGCCTTGCGACCCCTCATCGCGCGAACAGCCTGCCATTTGCGTGCAACTGGAAAGCCAGCGCCTCCCATGCCGCGAAGTCCCGCCGTCTCAAGCGTGTTCAGAAGCGCATCTGTCTGAGATGGATCAGACCGTAATGTCTCATAAAGCGCATAGCCACCAGATGCGCGATAAGCGTTGAAATCTATTTGGCACATTTCAACGGCGAGCGTTTGGCGGGCCATTGCTTGCGCCATCATATTTTCGGGTGTCGCTGGTGCGATCACATTTTGTCCGACCACCGCAGCGGGCGCGCAGGCGCATTGACCGATGCAGGGCACGCGCTCGATGCGGATATTCTCTGGCGCAGCCTGTGTCAGATCGCTCAGTAGCTGATCAGCACCTGCCATGTTGCAGGCAATGCTCACGCACACACGGATTGTGCAGACCGGAACCGGCTGGTCTTCATCCTTCACCACATGAAAATGCGCATAGAAGGTCGCGGTCTCATAGGCTTCAGCGAGTGAGAGGCGCAGTGTTTCTGCCAGAGCTGCGAGATGGCGCGCAGAAATGCGTCCAAAATGATCCTGTACAAGATGCAGATATTCGATCAGCAAATCGCGGCGGCGTGGCTGGTCTCCCAGAAGAGCAGCAATCTCTTCAGCAGACCGCGGATCGACGCCGCGCCCCTTCGAGGTCATGCGTGCCTTGCCGCCGCGTCCGGGATGAGGGGGTTTGTCGATCCTGTTCATGAGATCAGTCTAACCCTCAATCAGGCGGCGTTCCATTGGCCGCAAGAATGGCACCCGCCAGATAAAGCGAGCCGCAGATCAGGATGCGAGGGGCTGTCTGCCATTGGCGGGCTGAGAGGCTCCGCAGCGCACTTTGAATGTTTTCAGCGCAACTGTTGGCGATTCCGGCCTCGGCGGCGAGCGCGGCAATTTCGGGCGCTGTCCGCGCAACATGTTCGCCGGGGATGGGTAGCGCGATCAGCTCTCGCGCAAGTCGGCTGAAATGGCGAAGAAAGGCAGATGTATCCTTGGTCGAGAGTGCTCCGCAAAGCAGAATAAGGGGCCGCGCATGCCGATCCTCAAAGTGGGCCATAGCCTCTGCCAAAACGCGCCCGCCAGCTTCATTATGCGCGCCGTCAAGCCAAAGCTCGGCACCTTTGGGCGCCAGATCGACCAGTTTGCCCCGCGTGAGATTTTGCAGACGTGCGGGCCATTCCGCATGCGCCAGCCCCTGTTCCAGCGCCTGCAGGGGCAGTTCGGGGACACATTGGCGTAGGCAGGCAATGGCGAGAGCGGCATTGTCGATCTGATGGCGACCGGGCAGACGTGGTAAGGGCAGATCGAGCAGGCCTTGCGCGTCCTCATAGATCAGGCGGCCATTTTCTTCACGCGTGGCAAAGTCGCGCTCTGCCGCGATTATGGGTGCACGGGCGCGGCGAGCCTCACGTTCCAGCTCATGCATTGCGTCATCGAGCTGCGCGGCGGTGAAGACAGGCGCGCCAGGCTTGATGATCCCGGCCTTGGCAGAAGCGATCTCGGCGATCGTCGTGCCTAAAAATTCCGGATGATCCATCGAGATCGGCGTGATGATTGTGGCGAGTGGATCGTCGATCACATTGGTAGAATCGTAGCGCCCACCCAGGCCCGTCTCCAGCAGTAGATAATCGGCCTTGTGCTCGCTGAAGAGCAGAAGAGCAGCGCAGGTCGTGATTTCAAACATGGTGACAGAGCCACCCGCATTGGCTGTTTCGCAGCGTACGAAAGCATCAACCAACTCCGCCTCAGTCACGAGACGCCCGCGGCCGTCTTGGCCCAAGCGGATACGCTCATGAAAATGCACGAGATGGGGCGATGTATAGACGTGCACGCGTTTGCCAGCGGCTTCCAGCATGGCGCGCATCAGGGCAACAGTTGAGCCCTTGCCATTAGTGCCCGCCACGTGAATGACAGGCGGAAGCTTTTGTTCAGGATTTCCGAGCTTGGCCAGCAGATCAAAAGTGCGCCCGAGCGACAGATCAATCTTGCGCGGATGCAGCGAGAGGAAACGCTCCAGCATTTCCTCTGACTTTGGTGTCTGCGGAATACCCGCCACCACGCCTCTTACGCCGCAGCTGGCGCGTTGGTGAGCAGGCGGCACAAGCGCGCCAGTGTTGAGCGCATGTCGCCACGCGGCACAACCATGTCGACCATGCCATGCGCCTTCAGATACTCCGCGCGCTGGAAGCCTTCAGGCAGACGTTCGCGGATTGTCTGTTCAATCACGCGCGCACCGGCAAAGCCAATGACGGCGCCGGGCTCGGCAATCTGGATATCGCCGAGCATGGCATAAGAGGCTGTCACGCCGCCTGTCGTCGGATTGGTGAGCACGACAATATAGGGAAGCTTTGCCGCGCGCAGACGCTGCACGGCCACAGTCGTGCGCGGCATTTGCATGAGCGAGAACATGCCTTCTTGCATGCGCGCGCCACCAGAGGCCGTGAAAATGATGAAAGGCGTCTTGCGCGCAATCGCCAATTCCATGCCGGTGATGATGGCTTCACCTGCCGCCATGCCAAGCGAGCCGCCCATGAATTCGAAATCCTGCACCGCAACGGTCGCCGGAGTATTTTCAATCTTGCCATAGGCAAGTTTCACGGCGTCCTGATTGCCTGTCTTGGAGCGATATTCTTTCAGGCGGTCGGTGTAGCGCTTCACATCCTTGAATTTCAGCGGATCAACCGGCACTTCAGGCGTCACGATCTCTTCATAGGAGGCATTGTCGAACAAGGAATTGAGGCGCGACTTGACCGGGCAGCGCATGTGATAGCCTGAGCCCGGCACGACAAAGAGATTGGCTTCCAGATCTTTGTGAAAGACGAGCTGGCCCGAATCCGGGCACTTCACCCAAAGATTTTCGGGCGTCTCGCGCTTCAGCATGGAGCGGATTTTTGGCGGGACGACGTTGGAAATCCAGTTCATCGAATCCTCGAATTATTCAGCAGCTTTGCGCGCCTGGCGCACACCGGCGGCGATTTCTGAGACGAGAGCCGTCACGGCAGCAATGGTTTTGCCAGTCGCGGCGTTTTTGTCGTCGAGCGAATTTTTCAGCGTGTCGATCAGCGCGGAGCCAACCACGACGCCATCGGCATAAGCAGCAATGGCTGCCGCCGTCTGTGCATTCTTCACGCCGAAGCCAACAGCTATTGGCAATTGCGTTTGCTTTTTGATGCGCGCAACCGCACCGGCCACTTTGGAATAGTCAGGCGTTGCCGCGCCAGTGATGCCGGTGATCGAGACGTAATAGAGAAAGCCCGATGTATTGGTCAGCACTTTGGGCAGGCGATTATCGTCAGTTGTGGGCGTTGCCAGGCGGATGAAGTTCAGTCCTGCTTTCAGGGCAGGAAGGCAAAGCTCATCATCTTCTTCGGGCGGCAGATCAACGACGATCAAACCATCGACGCCAACCTCTTTGGCCTCGGCCAAAAACTTGTCGACGCCGCGCACATAGATCGGATTGAAATAGCCCATCAGTACGATGGGCGTTTCATTGTCATGTGCGCGGAACGCACGCACGAGATCGAGCGTCTTGGCCAGCGACATGCCAGTAGCTAGTGCGCGCAAGCCCGCAGCCTGAATGGACGGGCCATCAGCCATGGGATCTGTGAAGGGCATGCCGATTTCAATCACATCAGCGCCGGCTTTTGGCAGTGATTTGATGAGTTCGAGCGACGTTGCCGGGTCAGGATCTCCCGCCATCAGGAAGGTGACGAGCGCGGCGCGGCCTTCTGCGTGGCATTTTGCGAAGCGCGTTTCGATGCGCGTCGTCATCACATGCCCCCCAAATGTTCAGCGACAGTGAAGATGTCCTTGTCGCCACGACCGCAGACATTGACCACCATGAGATGGTCTTTCGGCTTTTTGGGTGCGAGCTTCGAGACAAAAGCCAAAGCGTGCGAAGGCTCAAGCGCAGGAATAATGCCTTCCATCTGGCAGCAGAGCTGGAGAGCGTCTAGTGCTTCTTTGTCGGTGGCCGATGAATAGGTCACGCGGCCAATGTCGCGCAGCCAAGCATGTTCAGGTCCGATGCCGGGATAATCCAGACCAGCAGAGATCGAATGACCTTCTATGATCTGACCATCGTCATTCATCAAGAGATAGGTGCGGTTGCCATGCAACACACCGGGCTTGCCGCCTGCGAGCGAGGCCGCATGGCCTTCAGGATAAGCCAAGCCGTGACCTGCCGCTTCGACGCCATAAAGTTCGACGCTCTTGTCATCGAGGAAGGGATGGAACAGGCCAATCGCATTGGAGCCGCCGCCGATGCAGGCGACGAGAGAATCGGGCAGACGGCCTTCCATCTCGTCCATCTGCCAGCGCACTTCCGTGCCGATGATCGATTGGAAATCGCGAACCATAGCGGGATAGGGATGCGGGCCTGCAGCGGTGCCAATGCAATAGAATGTATCGGCAACATTGGTCACCCAATCGCGCAGAGCTTCATTCATCGCATCTTTCAGCGTGCGCGCGCCTGATTGCACAGGCACGATTTTCGCGCCGAGCATTTTCATGCGGAACACATTGGGCTTCTGACGCTCGACGTCGACGGCGCCCATATAGACGACACATTCGAGACCGTATTTGGCGCAAGCAGTTGCGGTCGCCACGCCATGCTGGCCTGCGCCCGTTTCCGCAATGATGCGCTTCTTACCCATGCGGCGGGCGAGCAGAATTTGCCCGAGCACATTGTTGATCTTGTGCGCGCCGGTGTGGTTGAGCTCATCACGCTTGAAATAGATTTTCGCGCCGCCCAGTTTTTCGGTCAGGCGTTCTGCGAAATAGAGCGGGCTCGGACGGCCGACATAATGTTTTGCGAGATAGGCCAGCTCGTCATGAAAGGCTGGATCCACCTTGGCATGCTCATAGGCCTTCTCCAGCTCGAGGATGAGCGGCATCAGCGTTTCGGCGACAAAGCGCCCGCCGAACAGGCCAAAATGACCGCGCTCGTCCGGGCCGGTCCGGAAGGAATTCTGAAGGGGGGTGCTCAAAGACAGGCTCCTGAAGTCGGGCCGTTTCTTACCGCGTTGTGCCCGATGAACCAAGCTCTTCGATGCCGGCCGCGTGGCGGATTGTTCGTACGAAAGCTGAAATACGGGCGGGGTCCTTCTGGCCAGGCGCGCTCTCAACCCCTGATGAGACATCCACCGCCCCCGCGCATGTGCGGCCTGCCGCTTCCACGACATTGCCGGCATCAAGCCCGCCCGACAGCATGAAGGGGGCTTTGAGCTGGACGCCGCTCAAGAGATCCCAGTCAAAGGCGAGGCCGTTGCCACCCGGGATCTCTGACCCATTGGGGGGCTTGGCGTCGAAGAGAATACGGTCCGCACTGTCAGCATAGGCATCGACGGCTGCAAGATCGGCGGGGCCGGAAATCCCGATTGCCTTCATAATGGGCAGGCCATAGCGTGCCTTCACTGCGCGAATCCGCTCCGGCGTCTCAGAGCCATGAAATTGCAGCATGTCCGGCTTTGCGCTGGTCACGATGGTGTCGAGAAGCGCATCGTCTGCATCGACTGTCAGGGCGACCTTGATGGATCGCAAGCCGGTCAAACTGGCTAGTTGGCTGGCGGTCTCGATCGACACATGGCGGGGGCTTTTGGGAAAGAAGACCAAACCGACCATGTCGGCCCCCGCTCTCAGCGCTGCCTCCAGCGTGTCGGGTTTGGTCAGACCACAGATTTTGATCGCGGGCCCATGGGGGGGCTGGCGGCGCGCAAGCGCCTCACGCAGCGGCTCGGAAAGGGTCAGGCCGGCCAGAAAAGCCGCACCGCTGTTTGAATGGCGTAAAGGCATGGCGTCTTGCTCGCATGGCCCGCAAGCCAAGTCTAGCGGGGCCTCTCAGATTGTCAGGCGGCGTTGCGCGTGTTGGACGAAGCCACTTCCAGCGCGGTGGCGCGATTTGCCAATTGTCCGCGCAAGTGGGCGCTGTCTTGGCGCAGGCGCTCAGCTTCTGCCCGCGCCAAACGCGCCGCACGACGATGGCGACCTTGCGCCCACCAAGTCACCAAAGACCCGGCAATGATACCAAAAGCCCCGGCCGCTAATAGGACCAGGAACAATGGCGCAGAGATTTCGAATGAGGGTGGATCGCCCGGCAGCGGATCAAGCACGACCCGCACGGGCTCACGATTGGCAACAGCAAAAGCCAGCAGGATAAGACCCACGGGTGCAAGGACGAGCCATTTCAAAAAGGTTTTCATCCCGCTCCCGTGCGCCTCCCGGAAGGCACTTAGCTCGGCGCGTTTTCGTTCAGGCGTTCGCGCATTTCCTTGCCCGTCTTGAAGAAGGGCACGACCTTCTCATCGACTTCAACATGAGCCCCTGTGCGCGGGTTACGACCAAGGCGTGCATCGCGGCGTTTCACCGAAAAGGCACCAAAGCCACGCAACTCCACGCGGTCGCCACGCGACAGTGCATGCGTAATCTCATCAAGAATGGCGTTCACAATATTCTCGACATCCCGCAGATAGAGGTGCGGATTGCGCTCGGCGATGCGTTGGACGAGTTCAGATTTGATCACTTTTGGCCCCCGAAAAATGGCTGCAAATAAGGCCCAGAACTGACGGACCCGTTCGTCAGAAATAGCTCAATCAACTGGAGTAACTTGCCAAACTGAAACGAGACCGTCAAGGAGATGCGCATCGCTCATTTGTGCTAGGCGGCGCAGCGGCGCCGCCAAGTCGGCCCAGCCCATCGCCTCCAGAAAAGCCGCCGATGTGCCCAGAATGCCCAGCCTCTCAAGGCTGCGATCCTTCTTCCAGTCGCGCACGGGCAAATTGTGGTCGATCTTCTTTTGCGTTTCGAGCCAGGCAATGGCCTCGCGTTCGCCCCCCAATGCATCGACGAGCTTCAGCTCAAGGCTTTGGCGTCCGGTGAAAACACGACCATCGGTCACTTTGGCGAGGGCTGTTGCATCCAGCTGCCGGCGATCTTTGACCAGAGCCTTGAACCAATCAAAGGAATCCGCGACCAGGGCCGCGAGCGCCGCCCGCGCCTCGGGGCTGGTGGGCTCAAAGCCATTGGGCGCTGCTTTCAGGGGCGAAGATTTCACGCTTTCCATCGACACGCCCACATTGTCGAGCAGCTTGCCGAAATTCGGGAATTGGAAGAGCACGCCAATCGAGCCAACCAGTGAATTGCCTTCAGCAAAAATGCGATCGGCTCCCATGGCAGCAATATAGCCCCCCGATGCCGCCATCGTGCCGACAACAGCAACAACCGGCTTCTTTTCAGCCACAAGCCGCAATTCATTGAAGAGGCGCTCGGATCCGGTTGTTGTTCCGCCCGGGCTTTCAATGGAAATGATCAATGCTTCCGCGCTTGTTGAAGCGCCAATGTCGCGCACAAGCTTGAGCGTGTCTTTATCACCTGTGATCACGCCCTCAATGGAGAGGCGGGCAATATGTTTGCCGCCATTTGCATCTTTGCGCGCATAGACAGCGCCAACAGTTGCCGCGACCCCAGCGAGCACCACAACCAGCGCAACGCGCCAGAAAGTGAGTTTTCGGCGCAGAAGTCGCCGGTCAACCAGATGATCTGCGTCAGAGGCTTGGGCCATATCGTGTCGCTTTCATCGCAAAAATTTGAGACCGTGGAGAAACTAGGCGCGCAACGCGCTTGGTGCAAGAAATGGCTGATCACAGCATGACCATAAAAAAGGCCCGCGCAAAATGCGCGGGCCCCATGAACTCACAAATGAGCCGATTACTTCTTGTCGCCTTCGCGAGCCTTCAGGGCTGCACCAAGAATATCGCCAAGCGAAGCGCCCGAGTCGGCGGAGCCGAACTGGGCAATGGCTTCCTTTTCTTCGGCAACTTCAAGCGCCTTGATCGACGCGGCAACCTTGCGGGCCTTGCGATCAAATTGCGTGATGCGGGCGTCGACCTTTTCGCCAACGGCGAAACGCTCAGGGCGCTGGTCTGCACGATCACGGGCGAGTTCGCTGCGCTTGATGAAGGTGACGAGGTCGGTGCCGGCAATCTTGACGTCAATGCCGCCTTCCTTGACTTCGACGACTTCGCAAGTGACCACAACGCCCTTCTTCAGATCGCCGCTTTCTTCGCTGCTGGTAGCGGTGGGGGCTGCGCCACCACCCTTGCCTTCGAACGGATCGCTGGAGAGCTGCTTGATGCCGAGCGAGATGCGCTCCTTCTCGATATCAACGTCAAGCACCTTCGCCTTGACCATGTCACTCTTCTTGTACTCTTCGATGACCTGCTCGCCCGGACGGCTCCAGTCGAGATCGGAGAGATGGACCATGCCGTCCACATCACCGTCAAGGCCGATGAAGAGACCAAATTCGGTCTTGTTCTTGACTTCGCCTTCGACTTCCGTGCCGACGGGATACTTCTGCGCGAAGACTTCCCACGGATTTGCGAGTGTCTGCTTGAGACCGAGCGAGATGCGGCGCTTGACCGAATCCACTTCGAGAACCTGAACGTCGACTTCCTGGCTCGTCGAGACGATCTTTCCGGGATGCACGTTCTTCTTTGTCCATGACATTTCAGAAACGTGGATGAGCCCTTCAATGCCGGGCTCGAGTTCAACGAATGCACCGTAATCTGTGATGTTCGTGACGCGCCCATGGAAGCGCGCTTCGATCGGATATTTGGCTTCAATACCCTGCCACGGATCATCCAGCAGCTGCTTCATGCCCAGCGAGATGCGATGCGTGTCGTGGTTGATCTTGATGATCTTCACGCGCACCGTCTGGCCGATGTTGAGCACTTCGGTCGGATGATTGACGCGACGCCATGCAATGTCGGTGACATGCAAGAGGCCGTCGATGCCACCAAGATCCACGAACGCGCCGTAATCGGTGATGTTCTTGACCATACCTTCGATGACCTGACCTTCTTCAAGGTTGGCCACGATTTCATGGCGCTGTTCAGCGCGGCTCTCTTCGAGAACGGTACGGCGCGACACGACGATATTGCCACGACGACGATCCATTTTCAGGATTTGGAAGGGCTGCGGAACGCCCATCAGCGGCGTCACATCGCGGATCGGACGAATATCGACCTGGCTGCGAGGCAAGAAGGCCACTGCGCCGTCGAGATCGACAGTGAAGCCGCCCTTGACCTGATTGAAGATAACGCCGTCGACCTTCTCGCCGGCTTCGAAAGCCTTTTCTAGCTTGACCCAGCTCTCTTCGCGACGAGCCTTGTCGCGCGAGATGACAGCTTCACCGAGCGCATTTTCGATGCGCTCCAGATAAACTTCGACGACATCGCCGACCTTCGGGGCCGCGTCACGACCACCGGGGCCAGTGAATTCGCGGATTGCCACACGGCCTTCGGTCTTCAGACCGATATCGATGACGAGGACATCTTTTTCGATACCAACAACGGTACCCTTGACGACCGAACCTTCAAAAGCCTCGTTATCACCATAGCTAGCGTCGAGAAGCGCAGCGAAATCATCGCGCGTCGGGTTGAGGCTCGAATCAGCGGCAGAATTAGCCATAAAGTCTCCTGAAATGCCCGAGGTCGGGCGGCCGGCTGGGTTTGCGTTGCGTGGGCCTTTTCGCATCCGGTGCCGGTCGACGTTGCGACCGGAACTGCTCTTGGAGCATGCCGGCGGGCCGGAGCGGAAAGGCAGGGTTCAAAATGAATCCGCGCGAAGGGAAAGAGCCCCCGCCCGAAGTCCGGCGGTTTCTAGCAGGAGGGCATGCCCGCTTGCAAGTTGATTCGATGAAATGGGCCTATCTCGCCGCCCGCCCGCTTACGATTTGTAGCGCTGCGGCAAAAGCCTCTTCAATACCCAGAGCCGTTGTATCCAGCGTGATGGCATCGGGCGCCACTTTCAAAGGGGCGCTGGAGCGGCTGGAATCGCGCTCATCGCGCTTGCTGATATCGGCCAGAAGAGCTGCAAAATCGACCTTTTCGCCCCTGCCCGCCAGTTCGAGTGCCCGGCGCTGGGCGCGGGTCTCGGGGCTGGCGGTCACAAAAATCTTCACTGGCGCGTCTGGACAGATCACGGTGCCAATATCGCGCCCGTCGATAATTGCACCCTCGGGGCGGCTGGCAAAGCGGCGCTGGGCGTCGATCAGAGCGGCTCGGACTTCCGGGATCGCTGCGACGATGGAGGCCGCTTCACCCATCTCGCGTCCGCGTAGCTGGTCGTCGTCGAAATCGGTCAAAGCCAGCCCCCGAGCCACGGCGACCGCGCGCTCGACATCATCAAGCCGGACCCCTTGCTGCAAAAGGCCAGCGGCGGTGGCGCGGTAGAGCAGTCCCGTGTCGAGATGGGGCACATTGAAATGGCGCGCGAGGCGGCGTGCCAATGTGCCCTTGCCTGAGGCAGCGGGTCCGTCAATCGCAATCAGCATGCTCATGAGAAGGTCGCGCCGAGTTTTTCGAGCGCCGGACGGAAGGTCGGGAAGCTGGTGGCGATCATCGCTGCGTCGTCGATGGTCACCGGATTATCAGAGGCCAATCCCATGATGAGGAAACTCATGGCAATGCGATGATCGAGATGCGTTTCGACCGTGCCGCCGCCCTGCACGTTTCCGGCGCCTTGCACGATCAGATCGTCGCCCTCAATGGCATAGTCCACGCCATTCACGGCAAGGCCCGCCGCCACGGCGGCGAGACGATCAGATTCTTTCACGCGCAATTCAGACAGGCCGCGCATGCGCGTCTCGCCTTGCGCAAAAGCGGCAGCCACCGCGAGCACAGGATATTCGTCAATCATCGAAGGTGCCCGATCTGCAGGCACATCTACGCCTTTCAACTGTGAAGCGCGCACACGCAGATCAGCGACATCTTCGCCCCCTTCAATGCGTGGATTGGTGATCTCGATATGCGCGCCCATCTCTTGCAAGGTGGTGAGAAGGCCGATGCGCAGCGGGTTCATCATCATGCCGATGATGGTGACATTGGAGCCGGGCACCAGAAGTGCGGCCACCAGCGGGAAGGCTGCGGAAGATGGATCAGCGGGCACGATCACTTCGCGGGCCGTCAAAGTTGGGCGGCCTTCAAGCGTGATCTTGCGACCGTGTGCGCCCTGTTTCTCGATATGCACTTTGGCGCCGAAATAGGAGAGCATTTTTTCCGTATGATCGCGCGAAGCTTCGCTTTCGATCACACATGTGCGGCCTGACGAATTGAGGCCTGCCAGAAGGATGGCCGATTTCAGCTGTGCGGAGGCGACAGGCGAGCAATATTCAATGGGAGCGGGTTCACCCGTGCCCTGAATAGTGATCGGGCAGCGTCCGCCCTCGGTCTCGCTGATCACATCGACGCCCATTTGCACGAGCGGATCAAGGATCCGGCGCATGGGGCGCTTCCGCAGTGAGGCGTCACCATCGAAGGTCGCCTTGATCGCATGACCGCCGACAACGCCCATCATCAGGCGCGTGCCCGTTCCGGCATTGCCGAAGTCGAGGACATCTTTAGGGGCGAGCAGGGAGCCCAGGCCCGCGCCCTCGACCCGCCACTTGCCCTCGCCCAGCCGTTCGACCTTGGCGCCCAGCGCGCGGCAGGCAGCGGCTGTGCGTAGCACGTCGTCCCCCTCTAGGAGCCCCTCAACAGGGGTGACGCCCTTGGCCAGGAGACCAAAAATGAGGGCGCGGTGGGAGATGGATTTATCGCCCGGCGGCTTGAGCGAGCCCGAAAGCGGGTTCGAGCGGCCGGCCGTCATCGGTTGGGCGGGTCCGTGAGACGAATGGGAAGCCAAGGGAACCTCGAAGGCGCGAGCTGATTTCGTTGCGCTCGTAGCACGCCCGACGGGCTAAAGTCACCACAGGCCGCAGCTGCGGCAATTCCCATTTGACAGCCGCCCTAAGCCCGACTAACCGGAGCCCAGAAACTGTGTTGCCAGCCCACTCCGGCCGGAGAGGCGGCAGCTTTTGAAAATCTCGGTCCAAGGGCTCATCGAACGTGGCGAAACCCGAACTTGGCAGCAAGCGTCAGTGCCAGTCCTGCGGCGCGAAATTTTTCGACCTGAACAAGGATCCAATTACCTGCCCCAAATGCGGGGCGGTTTTCCAGTTGGCCGCGCTCAGCCGGGCCGCAGCCCGCGCCTTGCCCGTTGATGATGATGAGCAGCCCGAAGTTGTCGGCGCCGAACTTGTCTCGCTCGAGGAAGCCGATGCGGTCGATGAAAAGGTCGTGGTGCCCGACGACGATATTGAAATTGAAGATGATGGCGCGGACGAGACCTTCCTTGAAGAAGAGGAAGGCGATCCCGACGACGTTGCTGGCTTGATCGACGGCGATCTGGCGAGTGACGAAGAAACTTGAGGCTTTCAGGGAAAAGAGATCCCCTTGCCGGAAAAGCCGGCGGGGCGGGGTTGTGATAGGGCGGCGATTGGGTTACACAGCCGCCCACTAACGATGCGGCTGCCCGCATCTTAATTGGTATCGCCGCTGGAATATGATGTCCCCCCAAAGGACATCTCACCGGCTGATCGAAAGATCAGGGCGAAAAACGTGGGGCCATAGCTCAGTTGGGAGAGCGCTTCAATGGCATTGAAGAGGTCGTCGGTTCGATTCCGTCTGGCTCCACCAAAATTCCCAATTGCGCTTCAAGCGAGATAATGACGAGCAGACCGTTTCGGTTTGGTCGCAGAGTTGTGGCAGTGC
>CANJVX010000052.1 GCA_947478405.1 Beijerinckiaceae bacterium
GTGTTAGCGAGAAAATATTGTATTCAAAAGTTCAATTTCTAAAACTGATTGAATTGGTAAAATTAAATTACAACCAAGCGTCTCATACTAAAGTTCTTTTCCATGTCGATCACCATCATTGACTTAACGTCAATCAGCCATACAGTCACGAAACATTTTAAATAAATTGAGGAAATTTTCCCGCATCGGTTTTTTGCTGACGGCTTAATGTTTTTTTCCAAACGCGCCTCCCGCATGAGCGAGCTGCTAACTCAAAACGCGTGACGTGTTTTGTGATCGTCACCGCTTTTTCTATTCAATCATTGCAGGTGATAGGATTTTCAAATGACCGTCTGGTATGATCCAAGCTCGACAGCCACGCCCGCTTTTGCAAATGGTTGGTCTGTTTTCAACCAAACAACTCTCAGCGCACTGCTTGATAGCACGTCAAGCTTAGCGCTTGGGACTGCGGCAGCGGCCCCCAGCACGCTGGCGGTTCTGGGTTCGACAGGCACGAATAATGTCAAGAACGGAAGCTTTGAAACAAGTTTGAGTTCAGCCGATTGGGTTGCCAAAGATGCGGCCGCACCCATTGTCGATACCTCGGCCGTCGATGGAAAGTCGGTCTTGAGGCTCGGTGCGGGTAAATCAGGAGAGGTGGCGCAGTCCATCATCACGCAAGCTAATTGCGTCTATACGTTGATTTTCACCGCTGCATCCGTGAGCGCCGCAACGCAGAAGCTCAAGATCGAGCTGAATGGCGTGACATCGAATGTAGCGTCACCGATTGAAGCGCGCAGCTTCGATATCGTTGGTCTTGACCGCAAGACCTATACATTCACCTTTCGCGCGCTCTCTGACCTGACGACACTAAAATTTTCAGCCCTGTCTGGAGATGGCCTGAATGTGGACAATGTCCGGATGGTCAAGACAGGCGAGAGTGATTTCAATTTCATCACGAATGGTGATTTTGAAACAGGCCCAACGGGTTCCGGCCAAGCTGAAGGTTGGTCTATTGAGGCCAATGCCGGGGTGAGCATCAATCAGGCGCGGGCAACCACGGGCACTGGCTTTCTGGCACTGGGTGGCTGGTCGAACGGGGCGGGTGCCGTCTACCAATCTTTTGGCACGAAAGCTGGCGCCATTTACTCCTTATCTTACGCGGTCAAATCCTACTCGACGGCGCAAAATTACTTATTCAGCATCTCTGCAATGAGAAATGGGAAAGTCAGTGACATTCTGACCGATACGATGAAGGTGAATGGCGCATTGCGCATGAATTATACTTTCATGGCGCAATCAGCATCGACCCGTCTTCGCTTCAAGGTGGACGGGAGTTCTGGCGATCTTGATCTTGATGATGTGCGCATCACTGAAATGCTGGGGGGAACTGACAAGCTTGGCAGCGGAGATATGGAAGGAACGGATGACGCCAGCGGACAAACTACCGATGAGTCCTTGACTTCCAATGATTGGACTTTGGATGCCGGAGCAGCAATCCTAGCAGCCAATGCAAGTGCCGCTTCGGGTGATAATTTTCTCGCGCTCGGCTATAATACTGCGGATACCGGCTCCGCCCTGCAGTCGATCAATACGCGCGCTGGAACTTTCTACACACTTTCATTTTCGGCAAATGCCTCGGGCGTGGCACAAAGTGCGACCGTGGATATCCAGTCCATCGACATGGATAGAAATCTAATCGCAAGCGTCTTCACGAAAACGACGACCATTTCCACTGGTGGCTACAAATCATTCTCTGTCACATTCAAAGCGACCAGCGACATAACGCTGGTCAAATTCACCACGGCTGCAAGCGCAGGAGATCTATATATCGATGATGTCTGCTTCTCGCGGGTGGCCGGCAAGCAAGATACATTCTCGGATGCGGCGGGCGAGATCAATACGGACGCCTATATTGCGGGTTCGGCTGTTCGGCTGGCCGCCGCTCTTGCGGAACTTGGGACGGCCTTCACTGATGCAGCCCAGCGCCGCTGGTGGGCGCTCGACCGCTTTGATGGAGGTCTCGACACAGATACGCGGATGTTCGATGAGCGGGCCTATTTTGCCTTGAACCAATCGCTCACGGCGACTTGGACAGGCACTGCGCTTGAACATTATTTGACGATCGGGCGTACCACAAAGGGCGTTGTCGTGCCCATTGTCTCCGCAGCAGCACTTGCGCTTGATGCGGATCTTTTTCTCGCCGGATCAGTAGCGCTTATCAAAGCCGCCGATGCGGCACTTGGTGGAAACCTCTGGGTCGCCGAATTGCGTGGCTATTGGGTACGCACATGGTTTGACACCCATCCCGCGTCGCAGGCGATCGATTATTTTGACGCTGGTACTTATTCGAAAATGTATCCGGATCTCCCATCATTCTGGTCGGGAATGCCCGAAGAGCATTTTATCCTGTTCGGGAAGGATCAAGGGTTTCTATTGCCATTAAGTAGCATGGGCGCTGCGACTTTGGACCCTGATGCTTATCTTTATGCAACACCGGGTCTGGCGGATAAAGCACGCGTCGAGCTTGGAGCGGATTTCGATAATACAACGCTTCGTCAGGCATGGACATTCCGTTATTATGTCGCCACGGGCTATCTAACGATAGCAAGCACACCTTCTCGTATCTTCGGATCGCCTGGAAAATATGATGAATTGTCTGATGATGATAAAGTAACAGATTTTACGACGCGTGGTTTTCAAACGATTTCTCACGATCTTGCAGGTAATCTGGACTATCTTATTCAAAATATATTTCAGCCAATTGTATTTTTATGGTTCAAGCAAGTACTTGTTGAATTTATTGATTGCTTCAAAAATAGTGAGGTGACAGCAAAATGGCTTGCGACTTATCCGAAACTAACGAATGAGATAAATGAAATGAGGACCCTCGCCCTGGCAGATAAACCGGGAACGATGGATCTGTCTGTGTACCTATCTACGCTGAATGGGAGCGCAGATAGAGCCTTGAAAAAATTAATGCCAAATATAACCACTTTGTGCCCGGCTTTATTGACACTTGCCGAAGCGATTTCATATTGGGCTGATAATATGCAAGAAGAAAATTCTTTTAATCCTAATGTTGTAAATAATATGGAATCAGTTCTGGGTTATATGAGCTACGACAGCAAATATGCCGACTCGCTTTCGACTTTTCAAACTTATCAGAGGGCTTTTCCCGTCGTAGATGCAATCAGAGGTCTACAGAGAATTTATCATTTCAACCCGCAAAACCCGTTTACCGAGTTTGATGTGAATCGAAAATTCGGAAGTGAAGCTGTGTTGAGACGTCGAATAGCAGAGATCGTCCTGAGCAGCTTTAATATTCCAAAGGGTTCACCTGATTACAATAAATTTGCACGAACGGTGATTGGCTGGTTCGAGGCGACAGGCAACAAGGGCACTTTGATCTATCTCCGAATTCTGAATACCGGAGCACATGCGGGCATTTCCAGTATCGCCGGGAGTTTAAAAGATCTCGCAATCGACTTTGGGAAATCGAAAGCTTTGTCTCTCGCAGGCCGTACCGTACCTGCGGTAGGAATGCTCGCTTATACTGTTGCGACTTTGTTAGGTAATGCAGGGTCGGGTTATAGCACCACCTCATATGCAGGTCTTGCACGCACAGTTGCACTCAGCTTTTATGGTTTTGGATCGTTGTTTAGGCTGGTTGGGCTTAATACCGAATATGCTAAAATCAAAAAGTTTCAAGCATGGATGCAAAAAGGAGCCTTCTTTAAGCAACTTGGGGAATCTCCAGCCGTTCAGGCGATTATCGCTAAGACGATAATGATAAATAAGGGTCCTAAAGTGATCTCGCCACAAGATATGGCCAAGTTTTATGTTGCTGCGAATAGAAACGGCGCAAATCAACTCCAGAGGGCTCAATTAATAACTGGCCTAAAGCGGTACAATTCTGCGATTGGACGAGTGACAAGCGTCGCCTTTAAAAATGTGATGGGAAGCTTTTTTGCGACTGCCGACATTGCAGTTGGTGTCCAAAATGTCCTCGATTCGATAGGTAAATTTAAGGATGGAAAACCGGTCGCAAGCGCTTTATATGCAGCAACAGCCGGGTTCAATTTCACTTCCGGTACATGTGGGTTGCTTGCATTAATGTGCGCAGCAAATCTGCCACTTGCTGCCAGCCTGACAGCGGGTGTCTTGATCTGTTCGATCATTAGTTTTTTCACGAACATCGCCGCTGTCGTCATTGACGGCTAGGCTTGTGAACTGCTGGGCTTGACAATTTTGTTGGGCTCTTTTTTTAAAAGATTTTGCGGGCAAAAAACCTTTTGAGATGATGCTGGCTTTTTTTCGCGGCATGGGTTTGGCTTTTGCCTTTGATCTGGTGCCTGTCTAATCATTTCCTTGAACCGAAAGCTCATTGGCGATGAATGTTCATATTGGTTCCCCGGATGCGGACCATCGACCCGATGCGGGTCAGCATGTCTTTTCGCTCATTGCTTCGCATTATTTGAGCGCGAATGTCGATGAGGCAGCTCTGGTTGATGCCAAGCAGGATATGAGCGCCGCTTTTTCAGCTGATGATATGGTGCGCGCAGGCCGCAGGCTCGGGCTGAAAACACGGATCGTGCGTGTCAAGCCTGAGCGTTTGGCCTTATCCCCGCTGCCAGCTATTGCCTTGATGCGGGGTGGTTGTTTTCTGGCCTTACTCGAGGTTGAAGAGGGCGTCTCTGTCTACGATCCTGTCGATCGCAGCGTGCGCAAAATGAGCGACGAGGATTTTCTGGCTGATTGGGAGGGAAAACTTCTTTGCCTTGCTCGCACGGTGGCAATGGCTGCAAAGGGATCTGTTTTCAACTGGATGTGGTTTGCTGGCAGCACGAAGCGCTATTGGCGCCCCCTCGTGAGCATCATTGCCTTTTCATTTTTGATTCAGGCCGCAGCCTTCATCACGCCTATGTTCTTTCAGGTGATCGTCGATAAGGTCATCATCCATCGTGCAACATCCAGCCTGCAAGTTCTGGCTGTCGGCCTTTTTGCTGTCTATGCCTTTGAAGTTTTGATCACGGGCCTGCGTGGCTATCTTTTCCCCCATACGACCAATCGGATCGATGTGGAGCTTGGCTCTAAAATGTTTCGCCATCTCCTCCAATTGCCGCAGAGCTATTTTGATGCGCGCCGGGTGGGCGACACAATTGCGCGTGTGCGCGAATTGGAGAATATCCGCAATTTCATGACAAGTTCGGCGCTCACATTGGCTGTCGATGCGCTTTTTGCAGTCCTGCTGATTGTTGTGCTCTTCATGTATAATGTGACGTTGGCTTGGTGTGTAGTGGCCTCGCTCCCAATCTATGTCATTCTTTCTGTGCTGGCATTTCCCCGCTACATCCAGTTGCTCGAAGAAAAGTTCAATCGCGGCGCGATGAACCAGTCGTTCTTGGTCGAGACGGTGAGCGCCATGTCGACCCTGAAAGCCATGGCCGTTGCGCCTGCTATTCAGCGGCGCTGGGATGAACAGCTTGCGGGCTATGTTGCTGCGAGTTTCAAGACGGTCACACTTGGAAATGGTGTCGATCAGATCGCACAATTTGTCAGCAAAATGGTTCAGCTATTGATCCTGTGGCTGGGCGCTGAATCTGTCATGGCAGGCCAAATGACTGTAGGTGAGCTTGTCGCGTTCAACATGCTGGCCTCTCAAGTCTCACAACCCATCTTAAAATTTGTTCATCTTTGGAAAGATTATCAACAGGCCAAAGTGTCTGTGAGCCGCCTTGGTGATATTTTGAATTCGGAGGCTGAGCGCCCTTCCGACTCGAGCATGATTTCCATGCCACCTGTCGATGGTTCAATTCGTTTTGAAAATGTCTCGTTTCGCTATGATCCAGCAGGTCAGGACGTGATCCATGATCTCAATCTCGCGATTCAGCCGGGTGAGTTTATCGGCATTGTCGGCAGTTCAGGCTCTGGCAAAAGCACACTGACCAAGCTGGTTCAAATTCTTTATAGGCCCAGCGGCGGGCGCATTCTGATTGATCATACCGATTTGACGGTTGTCGATCCGGATTCTCTTCGCCGCCAGATTGGTGTCGTCTTGCAGGAGAATGTTCTTTTCAACTGCAGTGTTGCTGAGAATATTGCCTATGGACATCCTGACATCTCTTTTCCGCGCGTGCTTGATGCGGCGCGGCTCGCCGGTGCACATGATTTTGTGGCAGCGCTGCCAGCGGGCTATTCAACTGTCATCGGCGAGCGTGGCACGTCTCTGTCGGGTGGGCAACGACAGCGCATCGCCATTGCGCGGGCGCTTGTCACCAACCCGCGCATTCTCATCTTTGATGAAGCCACCAGCGCGCTGGATTATGAATCAGAACAGATCATCCAAGAAAATATGGAAAGAATCTGTCGTGGCCGAACTGTCATTGTGATTGCCCATCGGCTTTCAACCGTTCGCAAGGCTGATCGCATCATTACCATGGAGCGGGGCCGCATTGTCGAAAGCGGCTCTCATGAGGAGTTGATTGCCAGCGGTGGGCGCTATGCGCAACTTCACAAAATACAGGCGGGCTGAGATGGGCGCGATCGTCAGATCTGGTGGCCTCAAGCGTAAGCGGCGTGACTATGAGTTGCAATTTTTGGCGCCAGCTCTCGAGACGCTTGAGACGCCGGCCGGCCCATTGCCTTGGGCAACTGCCTGGCTGCTGATGATCATTGCCATCTGTGCCATTGCTTGGAGCAGTTTGAGTTCTGTTGATGTTTTGGCCATTGCGCAAGGCCGCGTCATCCCCTCTGGCAAGAGTAAGCCTGTGCAATCGCTAGCGGGCGGCAAGGTTGAGGCCTTTTTTGTGCGTGACGGGGATGTCGTGCATGCTGGCGATTTACTCGTTGTCCTTGATGCGACGGAGTCTCAAATCGAATTAGAGCGCTCACGGCTGGAATTGCTAAGTTATGAGAGCGATGTCACGCGCATCGATGCTGCGTTGAAACTGGAGCCGTCAGATCTTGCAAAATTCATTGAAGGGCCGGGTGCTATAGGTCTCATCCCCGAACATCATGGTCTTTTGTTTTCACTGGTCAATCAACAGGGGGCCAAACTTCGACGTTTGCAAGCCCAAAAGTCAGAGACTGTTGCGAATGTAGATGCCACGAATGAGCAGATTGAGCGGCTTACAGCAATATTGCCTTTGATCATGGGTCGTATCAGCTCTATCTCCGAATTGGTAGACCGCAAGATCATTGCTCTTCCTGTTTTGCTAGAGCTCCAACAGAAACGCATTGAAACGGAATCCGATATCCGACTGCAGAATAACAAGTTGATCCAACTAGGTTTCAGCATTTCTCAGATTGAGGAACAAGCTCAAGAAGTCTTTTCAGATTATCGGAAAACATTACTGACTGAGTTGAATCAAGTGCGCGGACAGATGAGGGGCATTAATCAGTCCATTGCAACCTTGAATCGGCGTATCAGCGAGTCGCGTATCGTCGCGCCGGTTGATGGTGTGGTTTATCAGTCGTTGATCAATTCGGTCGGTGTCGTGGCACAGCCGGCGCAAGCAATGATGCAAATTGTCCCTGCACAAGAGACGTTGATCATCGAGGCTTTGCTGGAGAGTAAGGACGTCGGCTTTGGCGTTGTTGGACAGGACGCAGAGGTTAAAATAGATGCCTATCCTTTCACGCAATATGGCACGATCAAGGGGCGTGTTCTTGAAGTCTCGGCCGATAGCTCGGCCATGTCGGCGGCTCCCTCTGAGCAGAGTTCTGGAGGTAGGTCGCCCCAAGACGACATTGCCCGCCGTCAAGTTTATTCGGTCCGCGTGGAAATAGGTTCTGCGCACGGTCAGTTCCTGAATGGCGCTCCTTATGAGCTGAAACCGGGAATGACGAGTTCGGTCGATATTAGGACTGGGGATCGGAAGCTCATCCAATATATTTTCTCGCCGCTGCAGACCAAGGTCAGCAATGCGGCGCGGGAGAGATAGGGTGGAGTTTCTCGCCCGCAGGTCTGTCGGCTCTCGTGAGCGTGTCGGGCTGGGAATGCGCCGCACCGCCCCCGCGAAAGTTTGCGCGCTTTTTCACTAGGCCGACAAAGTCTCAAATCAGGAAGATTTTTGGCTGGGGGACCTGGATTCGAACCAAGATTGACCGAGTCAGAGTCGGTAGTTCTACCGTTGAACTATCCCCCAGCAAGCCGGTGGCGGCGGTGCGCTTCCGGCGGTGGTTCGCGCGGGTCTTAGCCCGCCCGCTTCATGCCTGTCAATTCCATGAACCCGCGTGACTGGCCGTTTGGGGCCTATCCGGACGCGAAGGTTTCCTCTCCCGTGACAGCAATTCGCATGACAAAGGGCGCAAGGGCCGGTTACACTGGGTCCCGAACCGCCCGGGCCGTGCGCCGACTGGGCGACAGGAGATCGATGCTGTGCTGCCCATGGACCTGAAGGGTGAGGCCCAAGGGCCCCCCCGTAACGCCGATGTGCCTGAGCGCAATGGCGGTCAGTCCCGGCAGTCGGGCGGGCGCTACCACACTTATGCGGCGCTCGACCTGGGAACCAACAATTGCCGTTTGCTTGTCGCCCGCCCCGCGCGGGAGGGTTTTCGCATTGTCGATGCTTTTTCGCGCATTGTCCGGCTGGGCGAGGGTGTCTCGGGGTCGGGTAGTCTGAGCGAACAAGCCATTCGCCGTACATTGGCTGCGCTTGAAATCTGTCGCGACAAAATCAATGTGCGCGGTGTCTCGCGTGCGCGCCTGATTGCAACTGAAGCCTGTCGCATAGCGACCAATGGCGCGGAATTCATTTCCCGCGTTTATGAGCGCACGGGGCTTGAGCTTGAAATCGTCGACCGCGAGACGGAGGCTCATCTGGCGGCGGCCGGTTGTGCGGCGCTGGCTGATCCCGCAGCCAAGGGCGTTTTGCTTTTTGATATTGGCGGGGGCTCGTCAGAAATCGTCTGGTTGGGACAGGGGCGTCCCGGTTCATCAGATGTGCGCGGACGTGTGCGCCATTGGGCCTCGCTGAAGCTTGGCGTGGTGACGTTGGCAGAAAAATTCGGTGGCGTGCATGTGACGCCCGAGCTTTTTGAAGACATGGTCGCCTATGTGCGGGGAGAGCTCGCCGAATTCTGCGCCCGCGTCGAAGTGGAAACGCGCTGTGATTATTTTCATCTTCTGGGCACATCTGGCACAGTAACGACGCTGGCTGGCGTGCATCTGGGCCTGCTGCGCTATGACCGGCGTCGCGTCGATGGACTTTGGATGAACGATGACGAGATTGAAGATGCGCTCGACCATTTGCGTGGCATGAGTTATGAGCAACGCGTTGCTAATGGCTGCATTGGCTCCGAGCGGGCTGATCTAGTGCTCGCGGGCTGCGCCATTCTGGAAGCGATCCGCCAGGCTTTTCCGTCTCGGCGCGTGCGTATTGCCGATCGCGGCCTACGCGAAGGAATTCTCGCGGAACTGATGAGCGCCGATGGCGTGTGGCGCGAAGGTGAGCGGGTAGGGCAGCATAGATGACGGTCAAAAAACCAGGTGGCGCACGCGAAGGCTCGCTGAAAGTCCGCGTGAAGACATCGCGCAAGCGCACGATCTCTTCCACGCTCTGGCTGCAGCGCCAATTAAACGATCCTTATGTGATGCGCGCCAAGAAAGAGGGCCTACGCTCGCGTGCCGCCTATAAGCTTATTGAAATGGATGAGCGCTATCATCTCTTGAAAACCGGTCAGAAGATCATCGATCTGGGGGCCGCACCCGGTGGCTGGTCGCAATATGCAATCAAGAAAGTTGGCACCTATGGGCGTGTCATCGGCATTGATCTGCTCGATATCGATCCTATTCCCGGCGTTGAATTCACCATCATGGATTTTCTGGATGAGGATGCGCCGATCCGTTTGCGCGGCATGCTGGGCGGCGAGGCGGATGGTGTCATGTCGGACATGGCTGCCAATACAACTGGCCATAAGAAGACAGACCATTTGAAAATTGTCGGTCTGGCGGAGCTGGCTATACACTTCGCTTGCGAAATTCTGGCGCCGGGGGGCTTTTTCGTCGCAAAGGTTTTCCAGGGTGGCACAGAGGGCGATCTTCTGGCCATGCTCAAGCGCGATTTCAAAACCGTGCGCCATGTGAAGCCTGAGGCGAGCCGTGCAGGTTCTGCCGAGCTGTATGTTCTGGCAACAGGTTTTCGCGGCCGTCAGCGCGCCGACGATTGAGCCGTCGGTCGGTTCTCGCCTTCATTGCGAATGCGCTCGGCCAAAGTCAGGCGGCAATCACGGTTGGCATCCGATTCACTTGGCTTTTCGCGACAGATCTGGTCGCTCATCATGGCAAGGCGGGCAACCTTGTCCTCGCTCATGTCCCAAAGAATGCGTTCGCGCAGCTTCGTCCGGCATTCCTGACGCTTTTGCACTTCGGCCAGCGATCGCATCATGTCTTCGCGCCCGCATTGTGTCTCAATGGCTGCGAGGCGTTTACGCAATTCCGCGCTCGTCAGGCCATAGGTGCGCGCTTCGCGCGCAGTCATATATTCATCCCAAGCCGGATCTATCCCGTTAATGCCCATGCGCTTGGCATCAATGGGGGAGAGCAGCTGCATTTCGCCTGGCGGCACGCCAATCATAATGCGTAACAGATCATCAGAAATATTCATCTCGTTGAGATAGGCGCGCACAGTGCCGATCATCTTTTTGTAACGCTGGTCGGCGTCGAGAAAGTTTTTAGCCTGCGTCTGCGCAAAGAAGGGCCTGTGAATACCAATCCCCGAAAGATTACGCTCGACACCACCCACAGCGACAAACACGCAGGCCGAGTGGCATGGGCCATTTGAAACAACAGTGGCTGTTGTCTTGCGCAGTAGATCGCCGATCTGCATGGCCGCATTCACATCGCCGCCTGGGCTGGCAATATGGAGATAGGGCACGACGGGCGCGTTGATGCGGCGCATTTCCTCGTTGAGAACGGCAACCAGTTTCCCCGGCGTTTCAGGCGTGATCGTGCCTTCGAGCGACACATGCACGATGCAGCCCCCGGGTGCGGGTCTGTCGCACGGCTTGGTCAGGCGCACCTGAGCCGGCTGGTCGAGCGGCGCCCCAAGGGCCGGGAGGTTGAGAAGAAGCAGGCCCGCTAGGGCGGGGCAAAAGAGCCGCATGGCCACGTCAAAGCCTTTGAAAAAGCATAAATCAATGCCCATGAGCATAGCTTTGGGTCGAAACCTGTCAATTGCCCCCCAGTTTGAGCTGAAAGGCTTTGCCTCCTGTCACAGGCGTGATAATTGCCGCTGCCAACCTTTCTTGCGGCGCCGATTCCTCTTCATCCGGCGCGCAGTCCCATTTTTGGAGTTGGCACCATGACACCCAAAGCCGGTATGACTTTTGTCGAGGCGCTGACTTTTGATGACGTCCTGCTGCGGCCCGGCCATTCAGAGGTCATGCCGAGCGGCGTTGATTTGTCGAGCCGTTTCACGCGCACGATCACGCTGAATATTCCAATCGTCTCCTCTGCCATGGATACTGTGACAGAGGCGCGCTTGGCGATTGCCATGGCGCAGGCAGGTGGCATTGGCGTTATTCACCGTAATCTTGAGCCCGACGAGCAGGCTGACGAAGTGCGCAAGGTGAAGCGCTTTGAAAGCGGCATGGTGGTCAACCCCATCACGATTTTCCCCGATGAAACCCTGGGCGATGCTTTGGCGCTTATGCGCTACCACGGCATTTCCGGAATTCCGGTGGTCGAGCGTGGGGGGGATGGCAAGCCTGGCAAGCTGATCGGCATTCTGACCAATCGCGACGTGCGCTTTGCCGATAACCAGCTACAGCCCGTGTCGGAACTGATGACCAAAGATGTCATCACCGTCAGCGAGGGCGTTAAAAAAGATGAGGCACGCCGGCTTCTCCACGCCCATCGCATTGAAAAACTCATTGTCCTTGATGATGAAGGCCGCTGCGTTGGCCTCATCACGGTGAAGGATATCGAAAAAGCCACGCAGCACCCTCACGCCTGCAAGGATCCTCATGGTCGTCTTCGCGTCGCCGCTGCATCAACAGTGGGCGACAAGGGCTATGAGCGCGCGATCCGCCTGATCAATGCGGGTGTAGATTGCTTGGTCATCGACACGGCTCATGGACATTCGCAGCAGGTGCTTGATCAGGTGGCCCGTATCAAGCGCGAGTTTGGCGATGTCTCTATTGTCGCGGGAAATGTTGCGACGGCTGATGGCACGAAAGCGCTGATCGATGCCGGCGCCGATGGCATTAAGGTCGGCATTGGTCCGGGCTCGATTTGCACAACGCGCATTGTCGCCGGCGTCGGCGTTCCCCAGCTCACAGCCATTCTTGAAGCGGCCTCGGTGGCGCGCGATGCTGGTGTGCCGGTGATTGCTGACGGTGGCATCAAATATTCAGGCGATCTCGCCAAAGCCGTGGCGGCTGGCGCTGATAGTGTCATGATTGGCTCTTTGCTGGCAGGCACTGATGAAAGTCCGGGCGAAGTCTTCCTGTTTCAGGGCCGCTCGTTCAAAGCCTATCGTGGTATGGGATCAGTTGGAGCCATGTCGCGTGGCTCTGCAGACCGCTATTTCCAGCAGGACATCAAGGATTCTCTGAAGCTCGTGCCCGAAGGCATTGAAGGTCAGGTGCCCTACAAGGGTCCGGTCGGTGCCGTTCTGCATCAGCTGGCAGGCGGCTTACGCGCAGCTATGGGTTATGTCGGCGGCAAGACCATTCCGGATTATCAGTCGCGCGCGCAATTCGTGCGCATCTCGTCAGCGGGTCTTCGTGAGAGCCATGTCCATGACGTGGCGATTGTCCGCGAAAGCCCGAATTATCCGACGGGTTTGTGATTTTCTAGAAAAGGACTTTTGAGATGGACATTCGTTTTGTGATTGCGCCTGTCATCGCGCAGGCGCTGATGACTTTGGGAATACTTTTTCTGCTGGCCTATCGGCGCTCAAAAGCCTTCAAGGCTGGACAGATCAAAGTGATCAACGAGGCCGCGAGCCAATATGAATGGCCCGATTATGCTGCACAGACGCAGCGCTCTTTTCTCAATCAGTTCGAAACGCCGGTGCTTTTCTATGTACTGGTTCCGCTCGTCATTCTGACGAAGACCTATGACACATTGTTTGTCGTGCTCGCATGGTGCTGGTTTGTCACGCGGCTCGTTCATGCTTTTGTTCATTGCACGAACAACAAGCTGATCCTGCGTTTTCCGTCATTTTTGGCGGGCGTTGCATTGCTGGTCGCGCTTTGGGTGATGTTCATCGTCAAGCTTTACGCCTGACACGCATCCTCATTGCGAGCGTCAGCGAAGCAATTCAGAAAGCCCCGAGTACGGCTTCTGGATTGCTTCGTCGCCTTCGGTTGCTTGCAATGACGGCTCAGTATTTCCGACCACTTTCCAGCTGTGTCTTGGCATCGGCCTGCTTTTTTGGCGGCGGGTCGGGATAGGCCACGGGGGCCGCTGGCGTCGTCGCGCAAGCGGCCAGCGAGAGGGCGAGCAGGCTTGCGGCAAACACCGCGCTCAGGGTCTTCATGCGAGTTCGTCCTTGTCTTGTGCGCCCCGATGTGGAACGAGCACAGGCGAAGATGCCGCCACACGGTGTCGCAAATATGGCCAAGCTTAAATGACCCCTTCTGCCCGCCTGAGTGCCGCTATCGAAATTCTCGCCGATTTGGGAGAGCGCCGCCGCCCTGTGGGCGATGCGCTCAAGGATTGGGGCTTGGCACATCGTTTCGCCGGCTCAAAGGATCGCGCCGCCATCGCTAGCCATGTCTATGACGCATTGCGTGTGAAGGCCTCTGCTGCCTGGATCATGGGTGAAGACACGCCGCGCGGCAATCTGCTGGGCTCACTCTTGCAAATGCGCGGGCTCGATGCTGAAGCCATTGCCGCTTTATGCTCGGGCGAGGGACATGCACCCACCGCACTCAGCGAACAGGAGCAGACACGCCTCTCCACCGGCACGCTGGATGGTGCGCCTGATCATGTGAGGGGTGATTATCCTGAATGGTTGGCGGAGGCTTTTGCAGAAGCCTTTGGGGAGAATGCTGTTGCTGAAGGTCGCGCGCTTTCTGATCGCGCACCGATCGATTTGCGCGTCAACCGCCTGAAAGGTGATCGCGACAAATCGCTGAAGGCGCTTTCGCATCTTGATCCTGAAATCACGCCTCTGTCGCCACTTGGCATTCGTCTCAAAGTGGGTGCGGATGGGCGCGGCCCCTCGCTCAATGCAGAAGCTGCCTATACGCGCGGGCTTGTTGAAATTCAGGATGAAGGCTCGCAGCTTGCTGCCCTTATCGGTGCGGCTAAGCCCGGCCAACAGGTTTTGGATTTCTGCGCAGGCGGTGGCGGCAAGACGCTCGCGCTGGCCGCTGAAATGGACAACAAGGGCCAGATCTACGCGACCGACAATGATGGTCGTCGCCTCATGCCCATCTATCCGCGTCTTGATCGCGCCAATGCCCGCAATGTGCAGGTGCGTGCGCCCAAGGGCACCAAGGATGTGCTGGCAGATCTCGAAGGACGTTGTGATCTTGTCGTAATCGATGCGCCCTGCACAGGCACGGGCACGTGGCGGCGCAATCCCGATGCCAAATGGCGCACGCGCCCCGGCGCGCTCGAACAGCGCGTGAAAGAGCAGGACGAAGTTTTGGCCAGTGCCCAGCGCTACGTCAAAAAGGGCGGCGTGCTGCTCTACATCACCTGCTCGCTGCTGAAGGCTGAAAACGAAGATCGTATTGGCGTTTTCCTCGAAGGCAATAGCGATTTCCTGCCCCTTGATGCGGCTCATATGGCGCGCCGTGCGGGTCTGGAAGATCTTGCCCGCTTTGCATCCCCCCCTGGGGCCGGCCTGCGCCTGTCGCCGCGCACCAGCGGCACGGACGGCTTCTATATTGCGGCGCTGTTGCGCAACTGAGGGCTCATCGCCCTCAGGGCAGTGGATGACCCAGCCCCGCGGCCTCCGGCCGGGTTGCGCCCCCTTCGTCCTTGGCCTAATCCGGGCCTTTGGACGCTCAGGGATCTTGCGATGACCGCCACAGCCACCGACACCCATAAGGATCTGATCAGCCACCACGACAAGGTGCTGATTGTCGATTTCGGCTCGCAGGTGACGCAGCTCATTGCGCGCCGCGTGCGCGAGGCGGGCGTCTATTGCGAAATCGCGCCCTTCCAATCCGCTGACAAAGCTTTTGCCGATCTGAAGCCCAAAGCTGTGATACTCTCGGGTGGTCCCTGCTCGGTGACGGATGCTGATAGCCCGCGCGCGCCCCAAGCCGTGTTTGAGGCGGGCATTCCGGTGCTGGGCATTTGCTATGGCGAGCAGACCATGGCCGTGCAGCTCGGCGGCAAAGTGGAAGCTGGCCACCACCGCGAATTCGGCCGCGCGGAACTTCAAATCACCGAAAGCTGCCCGCTGTTTGATGGCGTGTGGGAGACGGGCAAAAAATACACCGTCTGGATGAGCCACGGCGACCGCGTGACGGAGCTGCCGAAAGGTTTCAAGCGCATCGCCATTTCAGAAAATGCACCGCTCGCGGCCATAGCTGATGAAGCGCGCCGCTATTATGCGATGCAATTCCATCCGGAAGTCGTGCACACGCCTGATGGTGCCAAACTCATTTCCAATTTCGTGCACAAGGTCGCTGGCCTGAAGAGCGATTGGACCATGGCCGCCTTCCGTCAGGAAGCGATCAAAGCGATCCGCGATCAGGTGGGGTCATCGCGCGTATTGTGCGGACTGTCGGGTGGCGTCGATTCCGCTGTGGCAGCTGTTCTCATTCACGAAGCCATTGGCGAAAATCTCACCTGCGTCTTCGTCGATCACGGCCTGCTGCGCATGGGTGAGGCGGAAGAAGTCGTGCGTCTCTTCCGCGACACTTACAACAGTCCACTCGTGCATGTGGATGCCTCTGGCCTGTTCCTGAAAGAGCTCGATGGCGTCTCTGACCCCGAGCAGAAGCGCAAGACCATTGGCAAACTCTTCATTGATGTCTTCGATGCGGAAGCCAAAAAGATTGCGAGCGATGGCAAAGGCGCGCCCGACTTCTTGGCGCAAGGCACGCTCTATCCTGACGTGATTGAAAGCGTGTCGTTTACGGGTGGCCCGTCCGTCACCATCAAGTCGCATCACAATGTCGGCGGTCTGCCCGCGCGCATGAAGATGAAACTGGTCGAGCCTTTGCGCGAACTCTTCAAAGATGAAGTGCGCGCTTTGGGCCGTGAGCTTGGTCTGCCGGAAGCGTTCGTCGGCCGCCATCCGTTTCCGGGGCCGGGTCTTGCCATTCGTATTCCAGGCGCGATCACCCCAGAAAAACTCGACATTCTGCGCCAAGCCGATGCGATCTATCTCGATGAGATCCGCAAGGCTGGTTTGTATGATGACATCTGGCAGGCCTTCGCCGTGTTGCTCCCTGTGCGCACAGTCGGCGTGATGGGCGATGGCCGCACCTATGATCACGTCTGCGCCTTGCGCGCGGTGACATCGGTTGACGGCGTGACGGCGGACTTCTTCCCCTACGACATGAATTTCTTGGGCCGCGCTGCGACACGCATCATCAATGAAGTGCGCGGCATCAACCGTGTCGTCTATGACGTGACAAGCAAGCCACCCGGCACGATTGAGTGGGAGTGACGACGCCTTAGCGCCGTCATTGCGAGGAGGCCGAAGGCCGACGCGGCAATCCAGACTTAAAACAAAAAGATCTGAGCTTAGGACGCTGTAACTTCAGCTTCCGGTGCGCTGCATTTTGGATTCGGATGCTGTTGATTTAGTTTTCAATAAAGATAAACTTGTTATCGTCTTTTTTTCTTTTTTGCTGGTGCCAAATGGCTCGCGCGCATTTTTTTCTTTGTTTCACCAGTGTGTTGGCAGTGTCGGGCTGTATGTCAAGCAATGTCGAGCGCTACTCCCCGATTGACCCGGCTGCGAAATCTATAACTGTGCCCGTCGGTAATGGTGTTCTCGTCGGGCCAATAAAAAGACGTTTGAGTAATGACGGTTGGCAGCTTGCAGTAGATTCAGGACCGATTCGAACACAAGGGCGAATAGGATTAGATACATCTCTGGAAACATACAGAAGCTATAACACACGCTACAGGCTGCTCGTTAACGCGAGGCAGTTTGATTTCTGCATTACCGGTTCTGCGGCGATTTACTACGATTTGAGTCTGATCGATACGAAAACCGGAAGAGAGGTATTTGCTCAGAGCGGAAGAGATTGTGAGGCATGGGCTGTTGAAAAATTTTCAAGTGAACTAAATAAAAACAAATAATCGTAGATTCAATTTCGAAGTGCAACTTTCCGTAACCTGTTGAGGTGGCTGAGATTGCGATAAGCTCTCGGTTCCCTTGACCTGGCAGTCGAAGAAGCACAATGACCTATCACCACCTCAGCCGAGAAGA
>CANJVX010000053.1 GCA_947478405.1 Beijerinckiaceae bacterium
AAGCAAGCCGCTCAGAGATGCCATGCTTGGCAACCAAATGCTCCACACAGGCACGGCGACGTGCGGAGCTTAGAAGTTTTGCTGGCGCCGCCCTTCGGGTCCCCCTGCGGCCTTTTTTAAAATCAACTTTTCAATCGTGAGGTCTGAGACCGCTCGGCGAAGGCGATTGTTCTCCGCCTCAAGCTCTTTAAGGCGCTTCACTTGATCGCCCTTCAGGCCGCCATATTCTGACCGCCAGCGGTAATAAGTAACTTCCGTAACGCCTATCGATCTCACAGCCTCGGCAACTGGCCGCCCTGTGCTGTGAGAACTTCTACCTGCCGAAGTTTGGCGACAATCTCTTCCGCCTTGTGTCTTTTTCTAGCCATGCGCATTCCTCCTCAAGGCTCATAAGCCATAAATCAGGGAGGACCACTTTTCAGGAGGCCGGAAAAGGCCCAGCTTCATCTGCCGCATGCGCTATTCTCCCCCCCACCCGCAGCGCCTGTTAAACTAAGCTCGCCGCGTACATTCATTTTGTATTTTTTAGTCGTCACGCGTGAAGAAGTCATCGACGATGCGCGCTATCTCTTCGGGACGATCATGGTGAATGTTATGGCCTGTTTCCAGAACCTGTACGTATTCACCGTTGCGGATGTGAGCCAGGCACCATTCAAAACCGCCTTCGCCCGTGCGCGCCATGCGCTCGAAGCGGTCTCCCGCCACAATCCAGAGCGCGGGCGCCTCAATGCGCGCCCAGAAGGCGGCCAATTCCTCAAGGCGATAGAGCGTCGCAAACGGGCGCTGATGACCAGGATCGAAGCTCCATGTATAGCCTCCCTCCACTTCTCTGTGCATGTGAGCGGCTAGGAAAAGAGCCTTGTCGCGCGTGAGCCGCCTGTTGGTCGCCATCAGCCTGTCGGCAATTGCGTCCTCGTTCGGATAAACACGCCCCGAAGCCTTGCGACGCCATGCATCGAGCCAGTCGCGCATATGATCGGGCATTTCAACTGAATGGCGTCCCCTTAGTCCGAAGCCGTCTATTGAGGCAAAACGCTTAACCTTTTGTGGGCGGACGCCCGCATAAACCGTGGCTATATTTCCTCCAAGCGAATGACCGAGCATTGCCACAGGCGCACCCGGCGATATGTGATCCACAATGGCGTCGAGGTCGGCGAGATAATCCTGATAATAATAGCCCTGCGGCGCCCAGCCTGTGTCGCCGTGTCCACGCCAGTCTGGAGCGACGATGCGCCAATCCTTCTTGAGGCAATCAACCATGAACTGGAACGTAGCCGAAGCATCACGATGCCCATGCAGGCAGAGCAACAGGGGTGCATCTGGATCGCCCCATGTGCGCAGAAGATAGCGTAACCCGCGAATAGTAAAGTGATCGATAGCCGAAGGCCTGATCGCAAAATATGGTTTTAATAGCAATAGCATTCCTCCAGACGGGTAGAAAACTTGCTTGTTTGTGAAGATCTGCGTGGACTTGCCCGTATTTGCTAGAAAGACCTTCACTCTATGATGGCCATTTCGGCTTCCAATGATACTTGCGATTTGTATCCCAGAAAAGATTGTTGGGGGCCCAGATTGTAGAAGCTATCGAAGTATCGGCCAAGAGCCGATTCAGCAGCGGAGCTGTGTCTGGAAGACTGTTCTCCAGACCAACTCGTTCTTGATCGTATTGAACACAGTTTCAACCATTGCATTATCGTAACAATTTCACTTGCCGCTCATCGAGGGAATGATGTCGTGCACCTTCAGCAACCGTTGATAGTCATGTGAACAATATTGACTGCCACGGTCGGTATGTTGGATCAGGCCGGGTAGCGGGCTACTAAGGGCAATGGCGCGGCGTAAAGCATTGAGAGCCAGCTCATTCTTCAATCGGTTACTTGTCGCCTAGCCGACGATGCGACGTGAGTAGAGATCAAGAACGATGGCCAGATAAAGCCCCCTCGGCCGTCCAGATGTAACTGATGTCGGCACCCCACTTCTGATCGGGACCCTCGCAACCGAAATCCTGGTCGCGGAGATTGGCGGCGACCGGGCTGCCATAACTGCTATCGGTTGTATTCTTGTAACGGCACTTTTTCATGGCTCTCAGGCCATTTTCTCGCATCAGCCGGGCCACGCGATGTCGTCCGACCTGGAGGCCGTCTTCCTTCCGTGCGTCGCCCACACTGCGGGAACTGCAAAGAACTATCTGTGATTTTATTCGGCGGCCTTCAGCTTTTTCGCAAGAACGGAGCCTGTCTTTGTCGGGGTGCATTAGCCGAGCTAGGGCGGCTAAACCTGACGAACTCACTTCCTCATCATCTCCTGAACTTTATTGAGTACCTCCTGAGGCGTGGCCATAAGGTCTTCAACAAAGGCCTGCAGATTCTCGCCTTTGACGAGCGACACATCCATGTTCAATCGCTGAGCCTCGGCCTTGAGATCATTGTCGGCGAGAGTTTGCTCAAAACTGAGCCGCAGCGCATTGACGCGCTCAAGCGGCGCGTCGGGAGGCGCGACGATCGGGCGTCCTAGCTCGACGCCGGACGAAAAAAGCGTCAATATTTGTCGCTGTTCTGCCGTCTTGGCGAATTGCATGATGGATGGCGCTCCAAATTCGGACAAGGGCGTGCGTTCCATGTTGAAAAGCACCTTCATCTTACCCTCCTCCATCCATCCGGGTCGCCAGGCGCGCAACGTGCTGAAGGTTTGGCAGATGCCCTGCACTTCGCCACGCTCCATGGCGAGTTGGACGGTGATTGCGCTGCCGTAGCCTTCCACCACACGCAATTTCATTCCAAAGAGTGCGGACACGACGCGCGGCGTCATCGAGACACCGGTCCCCGCGCCGGCGCCTCCCACGATCAGTTCATGCGTAAAAAGATCTTCGGCTTTTCGAATCCCCGACCCATCCATCGCCACGCAGACTCGGCTCGTGACTTCCGGGCTTCCGATCCAGTTGAATTTCAAAGGATCGAAACGAACTCCCTCCTCCTTCATGAGCGCTTGATAAGACAGATTGCCTCCAATCATCGCTATGGTTGAACCATCTCGCGGGGCCGTTTGGTAGAACGAGTTTGCTGCGATGATGCCGCCGGCGCCGGGGCTATTCTGAATTGTAAACGTTGGAGCGCCCGGGATGTGTTTGGACCAATGGCGCGTGATAAGACGCATCCACGTATCATAACCGCCGCCTGAAGCAGTGCCAACAATCGCGCGCACCTGCCTGCCCTTATAGAATTCTTCTACGCTTTGACCGGCTGCATATTGCGAGCTGACCAGGAGGAGCGGGAGCAACGCCAGCCACGCTTTTTTGGTCATGAATGTAACTCCCAGACGAAAAGGAAACAAGAAAGGACCGCAGCTTGCGCGCGCGTAGCAAGTCCACCAAGCTCCGTGCATCTTGCTCCCGGTTCACCCGTATGGTTTTCATCTCCGCATAATTATTTTTCAATAAATCCGGTTTGGATTTTGGTTAGCAAGGAAACTTTAGTCTATTGGCCAGCCCCCATGAGGTAATCCGGTTGTTATGTTAGTTGACCATTGGGTTTGTAGCTAGCGCTGGGGTGGATCATGTTCATGTCGCAAGAGCAAGGCTACAATCATCTGATGTCTTGTATATTTCTTTGAAGCGAACAGCTTTTGCTGCTCTGCACAAACGTCGGGTTCTTGCGTCAGATTTCATGCTGACTAAGATGCTTCCATAAAAAATAAAGGGAGGGGACTCGCATGGGGAAGCCTGAAAACGGCGTCAATCGCCGCAATTTCTTGACCGTCGCTGCCGCCTCAGGCGCTGCTGCTGTCACTGCGCCAACGGGCATTAATGAAGCCAAAGCAGTACCGTCGATTGCCCGCATAGCGCCTCCAAGTGCTGCCGAAATGGAGGCGGAAATTGGCGAAGCGCGTTTGTTGCCTGCAGCTGTCACAAGCGTAGGACCGAATGCACGGCCAGGGTCAGACTTTATGGTCGATGTGTTGCGTGCGCTCGACATTGAATATGTCGCGACCAATCCCGCTTCAAGCTGCCGCGGCCTGCATGAATCCATCAACAATTATGCGATGAATAAAAAGCCTGAGCTTCTGACAGCCACGCATGAAGAAATCGCAACGGCCATGGCACATGGCTACGCAAAAGTGTCGAACCGCCCCATGGGGCTGCTCTTCCATGGAACAGTCGGCATTCAGCATGCAACCATGGCTTTTTATAATGCATGGGCTGACAGAGCGCCGATGCTGATCATGTCCGGCAACCATCTGGATGCTGCGCATCGGCCGCCCGGCGTGCCGACAACTCATGCAGCGCAAGATCCGCTTGCTCTCATTCGCGATTTCACAAAATGGGATGACCAGCCGCAATCATTGCAGGCCTGCGCTGAAGCCCTGTTCCGCGCTTATAAGATCACGATGACCCCGCCTTACGGCCCAGTGGCCATTTCGCTGGATGCGCATCTCCAGGAAGGCTTTACAGAGAATGATCTGAAAATTCCGAAAATGACCCGCGTCTCGGCGCCGTCGGCAGATATGGACACACTCAAAGAAGTGGCGCGCATGCTGGTCGATGCACAAAATCCGGTGATTGTGGTGGATCGAGGTTCACGCTCACATCGGTTCCAGCCCCTTCTTGTGGAATTAGCGCAATTGCTCGGCGCGCCTGTCGTCGATCAATTGGGACGTCAGAATTTTCCGAGCCGTCATCCCCTCAATGCAACTGATCGTGCGCGTGGTGTCATCGGTAATGCCGATGTGATCCTCGGCCTCGAACTTGCTGATTTCTGGGGCATAGTGAACAGCTATTCGGATGTCGCACAGCCCAAGCAAGGACGTCGCCTCAAAGACAGCGTCAAGCTTGTCAGCATCAACTCGCGCGATGTCTTTATGAAAGCCAATTATCAAGACTTCCAGCGTTTTCAGGATGTCGATCTGGCGCTTGCGGCCGATGCTGAAGCAAGCCTGCCCGGCCTCATTGAAATGGTAAAATCTGCCACTACGCCTGAACATAAAGCGGCAGCAGAAAAGCGCACAGCGGCTGCGGGTGCGGCGGCAGCAAAAAATCTTGAAAAACTACTTAGTGAAGATGCTGTTTATGGCTGGGATGCTTCACCCATATCGACAGCACGTCTTTCTGCAGAACTTTGGGCTGCCATTAAAGAACATGAATGGGCTCTGGTCTCACGTGACGCACGCCTGAGTAATTGGCCTCATCGGATGTGGAATTTCGACAAGCACTACCACTTCATCGGCGATTCCGGCGGCGCTGGCCAGGGTTATGGCCTCGGTGCAGCGGTTGGTGCAGCACTTGCCCATCGCGAACACAAGCGACTTGTCGTCAACGTACAGGGTGACGGCGATATGATGTATGGCCCGGGTGGTATCTGGACAGCTGCGCATCACAATATTCCGCTGCTCACCGTCATGCACAATAATCGCGCCTATCATCAGGAAATTATGCATGTGCAGCGCGTCGGAAATTGGCGAGATCGCGGTTTGGGGCGCGCCAATATCGGCACAACACTCGAAAATCCGCATATCAATTTCGCCATGATGGCAAAATCCATGGGAGTGGAAGGGATTGGTCCGATTGGCGATCCAAAAGAGCTTGCCCCGGCGCTAAAACGCGCAGTGCAAATTGCCAAAGCCGGCGAGCCTGTTCTCGTCGATGTCTTAACGCAGCCGCGCTGAGGGGACTTGCCATGATGAAAATGATTTTAAGCCTTGCCGCGGGAACAATCTTGTCTTCTGCAGCATTTGCCGCTGATGCCAAGCGCGGACAGGAACTATTCATAAAAGCGGGCTGCTACCAATGCCATGGTACGGTCGGACAGGGAGCAAATACTGGTCCTAGGCTGGGTCCGGATCCTCTCGCACTCGAAAGTTTTATCTCTTTCGTGCGCAATGCGGCCTCAACGAATATGCCGCCCTATAGCGCTAAAATTCTGAGCGACGCCGAGATGGCGGATATTCATACCTATCTTGCTTCAGTGCCCAAACCACCTGCCCGCAAAGATATACCTTTGCTCAACAATAAGTAAGCAAAAGCCGCGGATCATCCCGCGGCTTTTTCTTTTCCTCCAAAACGACTCAAACGACTTCATTACGGATTGGATTTTCAAGCGTACCAATACCTGCGACATCAATCCGCAAGACATCACCATCTTTGAGAAAGCGTGGCGGCTCAAAACGCACACCGGCACCAGTCGGTGTCCCGGTCAGAATAATATCCCCAGGGCAGAGTTGGGTGAATGTTGATATATAAGAAATAAGACGCGGGAAGGAATAAATCAGACGATCCGTAGTGTCATCTTGGCGCAATTCGTCATTAACTCGTGTCTGCAAACGCAGGGTCTGGTCTCTGCGAACAAGTGTGTCAATCCATGGCCCTATGCTGCCACTGGCATCGAAATTTTTGCCGGGCGTAATCTGCCGTGTGGAATGATACAGCCAGTCACGAATTGTTCCCTCATTGGCAAGAGTAAATCCCGCAACATGTGAGAGCGCACTCGCCTCATCGATCCGGCGTCCACCTTTTCCGATCACAAGCGCAATCTCGCCTTCATAATCCAGCTGCGCCGATTCCGGCGGACAGAGAATCGGTGCGCTGTGCGCTACAAACGAACGGGCTGTCCGCAAAAATAGGCTTGGATAGGGTGAAGCTGGTTTAAAGTTTTCACTCTTATACTCGTCATTGCGCTCGGGATAATTGATGCCAACACAAATAATTTTATCGGGCGCATCGACGGGCAGATCATAAGTAAAATCGCCCTCTGCGAAATCGGGCGTGCAGCCTGCAGCCATCTCTTCAGCCTGCGGCACAAGGCTTTTTGCAAGAAGCTCCCGCACATCAGAAACCTCTTTCATGCGCGCACCAAGATCGATGATCCCGCCATTCACATGGGCGCCAATGCTCACACGCCCTTTTCTTGTAAATCGCGTCAATTTCATCCGATGAACAACGCCTCCCCATACGGTCGTCTGACCCCCCGCTTGCCGCAAAGTTTATATGAGGCAGCGATAAAATCCAGTCATGACGCATTGATTGACAACAGCACTGCGCAAGTCGCATCTTGCAAAGGTAAAACATAAAGTCTGCCTGCAAGAGATCGGGCCATCGAGGGGATCCCATAACAGATGAAAATGACGAATGAGCTCCAGCTCCAGATTCCACTGGCAATGGCATGGGAGGCGCTGAATGATATGGCGCGTGTGGCCCGCTGTGCGCCAGGTGCAAAATTGCTGGAGTCGCATGAAGACGACAGCCATATCGGTACGATTTCCGTCAAACTCGGACCCGTAGCGCTCAGCTTCAAAGGTATGGTTTCTTTTCAGGAGCGAAACCCCGCCGAATATCGCGTTATTGCTCATGCGCATGGGAATGAGGAAAAGGCGCGCGGCTCGGCAAAAGCAGATGTCGTTTTCACCCTGCACCCAAACGAGAGTGGCACGCGATTAATGGTCGAAAGCGATATCACTTTGGCAGGATCGATTGCACAATATGGCCGCGGTGTTGGCATCTTCCAAAGCACGGTGCAAGTCATCATGGCCCAATTTGCAAAAAATTTAGAAGCCGATCTCAATGCGGGAGCGGATGCTAAATTACAGACCGATATATCAGGTGCAAAAGTTCTCGCAGAGGGGATCTGGAACGCTGGCAAGGGATTCATTTCTGGTAACGGCAAGACTTCGATTTAATTTGAGGCAGCTCGACAAGGCAATTTAATTGGGCAAGCTTGCATAAGTTCGGAAATTCGGGAGAATCCGCATGAAACATGCGCAATTAATTCAATCATGCATCACCACAGGAATTTTAGCTGGAACAATCATTACAGGGCAGACAACATGCGTCGCTGCACAAGATGCCGCCTCTTTCTATGCCGGTAAAAATGTCGAGATGGTTGTTGGCTACCCACCAGGTGGCAGCAATGACCTATATGCTCGCCTAGTAGCAAATAATATTGGCAAACATATTCCCGGTGTGCCGCGTGTCATTACGCAAAATATGCCAGGCGCGGGCAGCCTTCTTGCGGCAAATCATCTTTATGCATCCTCCTCAAAAGATGGGACTATCCTCGGTGCTATCTCGCAAGGAATTCCCTTGCAAGGTCGTCTCGGCCACCCACAGGCACGTTATGTCGCGTCCAAATTCAACTGGCTAGGGCGTGTTGCACCCTCTGGCAATGTTACGGTAGTTTGGCACACGTCAAAGGCGCACAGTTTTAACGATGCGCTCAAGAATGAAATCGTACTCGGCGGCACCGGTGCGGGCTCCACAGTTGCGCTCTATCCAAACGTGATGAATGAGATACTCAAAACAAAATTCAAAATTGTGATGGGCTATAAGGGGTCGCCAGAGGCGATGCTTGCCATGGAACGCGGTGAGGTCGAAGGCCACTCGACAACTTGGGATGTCATCAAAGCTGTGCAGCCTGGCTGGATTAAGGAAGGGAAATTGCGTTTCCTCGTGCAACATTCGCTGTATCGCAATCCAGATCTGGCCGATATTCCGACCTCGGTAGAGCTGGCTAAAACCGATGCTGATCGCGCAGTCATGCGCACGATCATGAGCTCGGCAGAAGTTGGTAAAGCCTATTTCACGACCCCCGGCGTACCAATGGAACGTGTGACAGCACTGCGCCGGGCTTTTGATTCTATGCTGAAAGACCCGCAATTCATCGAAGGTCTCAATAAATTAGGTGGTGACCTCGTACCACTCACGGGTGAGGAGGTTCAAAAACTCATCGCCGAGCTTGATGTTCTCCCCAACGATCTTATTGAGCGCGTAAAAGCAGTCTATAATGAACAATAACAAACAATAGGCGGCTGCCGATGTTTTATGATGCGTTGAAGAACGAGCATGGTTTGAAACACGATCCCTTTAAGGCTCTTGTTTCGCCACGCCCCGTGGGTTGGGTTTCGACACTTAGTAAAAATGGTATTTCAAATCTTGCGCCTTATTCTTTTTTTACAGCTCTGGCAGAAAAGCCAGCATACGTTATGTTTTCTGCTAGCGGCTCTAAAGATACTCGACGAAATGCGGAAGAAACTGGAGAGTTTGTTTGTTCCGTCGCCACTTATGATTTACGAAAAAAAATGAATCTCACAGCGGCGCGCCTGCCATATGACGAGAGCGAATTTGATTATGCAGGTCTCACGCCGGCAGCATCCCATTTCGTTAAGCCACCGCGAGTTGCTGAAAGCCCCGCAGCACTTGAATGTCGATACTGGAAGACCGTTGAACTGCCGTCAGCAACGCCTGATGCCAAACCTCACGCAGTGATCATCGGCCTTGTCGTGGGGATTCATATTGAAGATGCATATATTAGCGAAGGTATTGTTGTGACAGATCTCATGCGTCCGATTGCTCGCCTCGGCTATCGCGATTATGCATGGATCGACGCGGACAACATTTTCACTATGGTGTCACCCGCACTGCAGAAAAAGACCTGAAGCTCGTCAGGTCTTGCCATAGACGGCTTTTATTTTCTCGAGGAGGGCTTCGGGAACACGACCGACTTCTTCGACCAAGGCCTGCAATTCAGTACCGCTCATAGGCGTAAGTTCGACGCGCATTTTATCAAGTTCACTCTGGAACTCAGCATCGGCAACCATTGTCATGAAAGCGGTTCGCAATGCATTGGCTCGATCAATCGGCACATTTGGCGTTGACAAAATAGACTTACCAATTTCCGTTGCATTGACGACGGCCTTCAAGATCATGGCCTCCTCTTCATCGCGTGCAAGCTCGACACAAGTCGGAACATTCGGCAAATCGGGGTGGCGCTTCAAGCCATATTGCACGATGAAATTAACGCGCTTTTGCGTAATCCACTCGGGATGCGATGATTTATAAGCTTCTAGGCTGGTTGAATGACCATCAACCTCCCCGCGCTCCATGGCGAGCATAGCTTCACTGGAACCACCATAGCCCATCACCATTTTGAATTTGGTTCCTGAAACGCGGTTCAGAACATGAGGATAGACATAGACCGTCGAACCAGTTCCTGTGGCACCAAGGGTCGATTCGATCGCTAAGGCGTCTTTTATATTTTTAACTTTAGACGTGTGCCACATCCCCGTGACATTTACGGAAGAAGCGATTCGTCCGACCCATGTGAATTTATCGGTCTCGAATTTAACGCCAGCGGCGCCGAGCTTCTCGTCAATCGTATTGGTCGCGGCGAGTAGGCCAAGAACCGCGCCGTCTTTTGGCGCGACATTATAAATATGATTAGCCGCAACAATAGAACCGGCACCAGGCATGTGTCGCAAGATGATATTAGGCTGACCGGGCAGATGTTTACCGAGAAACCGGGACACCGCGCGCCCATAGATATCATTACTGCCGCCTGGCGGGTAGCCAACGATCAATTCTATTGTCTTACCGGAATAGAATTGCTCCACTGTCTGTGCGTGGCCTGAACTAGCCGACAGCGAGAGAGGAAGGACCACAAAAGCCATCTGATGTAAACGCATATTGTTTCCCTACCGGTATGCCAGCTTTTCGATTCAGCTTTATTTTTCGACCGACCGCACGGTTGTTTCAGCCTCAAGACCATGTCTCTGTCGCTTCAGCGTTTCGAGACCATTCCTTTCCCATTCACCACGCACCGCATTTTCCGCAAATTGCGTCCAGTCATCCCCCCAATTACCAAGTTCATAGCCATGCCATGGCGAAGGGCGCTTAAGGGGCGGTAGGCCAAGCTCATTCCAAAGCGTTAGCGCTTCTTCCATATATTCTTTTTTAGGCAAAGCGAGCGGCGCCATAAGGCGCTTGCGCGTTGCATCTATCAGCAATGCAGAATCTGTCTTGCGTTCGCCATATTGCGAGCCCTGCCCGCCACCGCGATAGGGGAAGATAACGACATCTTCTTTCGGGTTGGACCGGTAGGCCATTGACCAAAGTACGGCATCGACTGATGAAGGATCGATGTCATCACTGACCGCGACGACAACTTTGCCGAAAGCAGTTATATAGGTACTCGCCGCCTGCAGTGCACGCCAAATTTCCGTCTGCGGTGCGCCATATTCGAACTGTAGGAAAATCACGGGGCGCAAATTGGTTAGCGGCTCATGTAGAACAACCCGTTTGATCCCTTTAATGCCGAGCGCGTGTTTGAGGTGGGTCAAAAATTGCGGCTCATAAGCAACCTTCTTAATGACGCTCGATTCACTCGGTGTTACCTGACTGATAATTGCATTAAAGATTGCATTTTTGCGGTGTGTGATTGCCGTCACCTGCATCGGCATGTTGAACGCTTCAAGCGCAACATAGCCATTGCTCTCACCGAATGGAGCTTCTGGCTCCAGAACATCTGGCTCAATATAGCCTTCGATCACGATTTCAGAATTCGCTGGCACCAAAAGATTATTGGTCAGGCATCTCACCATCTCAATCGGCTGACCAGCAACAGCACCTGCGACTGCATATTCATCGAGGTCAACGGCAATCTTCTGCGGAGAGGTAAACACAACCACAGGCGCAGCCCCAAGCGCAATCGAGATGGGCATGCGCTCTTTGCGCATACGATATTTGTTCCAATGTATCCAACCGCCTGCACCACCCGGACGTGCCACCATTCTAACGACAAGTCGATCTTTCGCTTTCAATGCAGCACGATACATCCCCGTATTCTGTACACCAGTCTCAGGATCAACAGTCACGCACAGTGTGGCCGTGAGATAGGGAGCGGCATCATAGCCGGGGGTCGAGATCGGAACAGGCAGGCTCGATAGACCGCCGCCTTCGCGCGTCAGATCATCGCCCTGCATGACCACTTCTTGGCAGACGCCTTTTTTTAAAATGACCGGAGGAATAGGATTAGTCACGGCATGTGTCCAGGCCGCACCAATATCCTCAACAGGACGCCCCATACCCATTGCATAAATGCGCGGCGAGGAAGCCAGCGCGCCAATGACAACAGGCATATCGTATCGTTTGCCTTTCGAATCTACTACATTAGTGAACATAAAAGCTCGGCGCTCATCTTCTGGCACGCCGCCTATAAATTGCCAGCGCACCAATGGCTGCAATTGCGTATCTTTATTAACGGGCGTGTCAATGCGCACCAATAGACCTGCCTTGTCTAGTGCATCAAGGTGTGCATGAAAATCCATCGGCGGATTAGGCTTTGTTTTTTCTTTTGTCATGATGGGCCTCACGAACGTACGAGAGCGAGCAGAGTGCCCGCATATTCAGATTGCTGAGCGGCAGACATATCCTGTGCCGTTAGCAAAAATTTCTTGATTGTCTCAAGCACCAGACGAGGACGAGATGCGAGTTCCGTGAGGAAATTATCAGTCTCTTGTACAAAAGCTGCCTGCTCAAATGTCTTGCTGACAAGACCCCAAGCCAACCCCTCTGTCGCAGACACTTCTCCGCCAGAGAAAATGAGCCACGCCAGCGCTTTTTGTGGCACTTTCTTCATCACGGCAGCCATAGCGAGGGTTGGCGGAATTCCATGTCTGATTTCACTAAAGGCAAAGCTCGTATTGCTCGCCGCCAACGTAATGTCACATCCTCCAGCAAGAGCCGCGCCAAATCCAATGGCCGGGCCATGCATAAGCGATACAACCGGCACGGGGCTCGCATTAATCGCGGAATAAACACCAAGAACTGCGCCCATCATCTTTTCACGCACCTGATAGGGTGCAAGGCCATCCGTTGATTCACCACGCCCATCACGGCCTTTGCAAAAATATAAACCACGCGATTCAATCACGATCACGCGCGTTTCAGGATCAGCTGCAGCATTACGGATGGTTTCAGAAATATCGCGCATCATGCCACGGGTGAGCGTATTGCCCTCTTCCGGACGGCCCAGATCAATACGCATAATTCCACCGCTTGCGCGAATAGGGAACTCAAAATCAGCCATGCGTTTTATACCTCTTTGATGCCGCCACAAAAGACGTTTTGTTTCGTGTCAATAGAACAATCTGCTCCGGCGTGACCGGCATGGTCGCTAGCGTCACATCAAATGGAATGAGCGCATTTTCAATTGCGCTGACAATTGCAGCAATGACCGCGATCGTTCCACCTTCTCCTGCACCCTTGACACCGATCGGGTTAAGCGGTGACGGCGTTTCGGTATGGATCACATCCACTTTAGGCATATCCGTTGCCATAGGAATCAAATATTCAGCAAAACTTGTAGTGAGGGGCTGCCCGTTTTCATCAAATAGCAATTGCTCAAAGAGGGCGTTGCCGATACCGTGCGCTACCCCTCCAACTATCTGCCCCTCCACAATCATCGGGTTGATCACGCGTCCGCAATCATGGTTCACGAGAACTCGCGTGACCTTCACATGCCCTGTTTCAATATCGACCTCAACTTCTGCCACATGGCAAGAATTGGCATAGGTAGATTGTTCCGGCTTAAAATAGCTAGTGGCTTCAAGCCCAGGGTCACGATCACCCTTCATCGAAAACCCATACATACCAGAGGATATATGAGCGAGCTCGCGCAGACTCTTTCTCATTTCAGGAACGCCAAGCACCTCGACACCGCCATCTTTCAGAACGAGATCGTCCGGTGAAACTTCGAGAAGCTCGGACGCGAGTTTCTTGACCTTATTCGCAACTTCAATACTAGCGAGATGAACAGACGAACCCGCATTAACCGCTGTACGTGAGGCGAATGTACCCATACCAAAGGGGATAGAAGATGTATCTCCAGTCACAACGCGGATATCATCATAAGATACGCCGAGATGATCCGCTGCAATCTGCGCCAAGGTCGTTTGATGTGACTGACCCTGCGGTGTTGCCCCCGTATAGACAACAATCTTTCCACTCGTTGAAATACGGATCGTCGCACCTTCATATGGCCCGAGCCCAGTACCTTCAACAGCGTTGGAAATGCCGATGCCAATATAGCGGCCTCCCCGTAAGGCTGCCTTTCGACGCTCTTCAAATCCCGCATAATCGAAATAGTCTAAGGCTATTTGCTGACTCTTCGGATAATCGCCGCTATCATAAATGGCCGGCTTACCATCACGGAATGTAAGCCCAACATTATAGGGCATCTGGTTCGGTTGAATGAAATTACGCCGCCGCACTTCTGCGCGGTCGATCTGCAATTCGCGCGCAATACGATCCATCATGCGCTCCATGACAAAGCATCCTTGCGGACGCCCGGCACCTCGCACTGGGGAGCAAGTCACTTTGTTTGTCATCGCGACAATCAGTTCGAGATGATAAGCGGGCAAGACATAGGGCCCGATAACAGATGTTGCTGCTATCCAAGGCAGAACCAGCCCCCAAGTGACGTAAGCACCGGCATCATGCACGAGCCGTCCACGCAGGCCGAGAAGCTTACCACTATCATCGACTGCGACTTCCATATCCCAATATTGGTCGCGCTCCTGCTGGGTCGCGGTGAAATTCTCGCGGCGATCTTCAATCCATTTAACGGGACGCCCAAGAATCATGGAAGCGGCGGCAGTAGCAGCATATTCTACGTAAAAAGAGCCTTTCGGTCCGAATCCTCCGCCCACATCATTTGTAATAACCTGAACTTGGCTTTCGTCAAAATCGCATAGGTCAATGAAGGCGCGCTTGAAACGGTGTGAGCCTTGTGAAGATGCAAACATCATCAATTTCTGGGTTGCATCATCCCATTGTGCAACAACGCCACGGCATTCCATGAAGAAAGGCCCACCACGATGCATAAAAAAACTTTCAGAAAAGACATGCGCTGCTTTAAGGAAAGCAGCATCAGTATCCCCAAAATGGATCGGAACCTGCGCAATAATATTATCACCTGCGGTAGCCTGTGCAAGCGGAGAATTTACAACGATGGCCGCCCGCGGATCAACAACCGCTGGCAAATCCTCATAATCGACAATCACCAAGGCGGCAGCGTCTTCGGCAATATACCGGCTATCGGCAACCACAATAGCGAGCGTCTCGCCCACAAACACCGTTTCCTCCTTAACCAAAACAGAAGGCATGAAAACCTGTTTCATATGTGGATTGGGAACATAAAGCGGAAGGTGACGTGAACGCATTGGTTCAGGCAAATCCTCATGCGTAATCACTGCATGAACGCCCGGCAGATCAAGGGCAGCTTGCTTATTAAACCTACGGATTTTTGCATGTGCGACAGAGGATCGAACAAAAGCAGCATGTAACATTCCGGGCATTTTCACATCATCAACAAATTTGCCCTTCCCACGAAGTAACGCTTCATCTTCCTTGCGCAAAACGGACGCTCCGAAAAACACCTCGCTCATTTCAAGCCTCCCTGCTCTCGCATGCATCGGGCAGCTTCAAGTCCGGCTTTAACTATCGCCTGATAGCCGGTGCAGCGGCAAAGATTACCGGTGAGAAGCGTCCGCAACTCTACCTCATCCGGCTCAGGATTATCCCGCAAATGTTCTGTCAAGGTCATTAATATGCCCGGCGTGCAAAAGCCACATTGCAGAGCGTGATGCTCATGAAAGCATTGCTGAAGGACCGATAGCGAACCGTTAACCTCTGCCAAACCTTCAATCGTAGTTATGTTCTGACCATCGGCCTGCACGGCAAACATCAGGCAAGATCGCGCACTTGTTCCATTGACAAGAACTGTACAAGCGCCACACACGCCATGTTCGCAACCAACATGTGTACCCGTCAGATCAATTTCATGGCGCAGAAAATCAGCAAGTAGCAGGCGCGTGGGAATAGTGCGCGTATAAGAGCGACCATTCAATTCAACCGTAATGGTGCGTGTTTCAGACATGTACTTTCACCCCAAGCCGCGCAATGGCCGTTGTCATTGCGCGTCGCGTCATGACACCCGCAAGATGGCTCCGATATTCCGCGCTGACATGAGCATCTGACATGGTTTCAACTTGGCCGGCAACTGCAACAATATCTTCGACCAGTTTGGCAGAGATAGGCTGGCCGATGGCTGCAGATTCGGTTTCATAAAGCCGCTGCGGCACAGGGCCCAAGCCACCAACAACCACTGCCAAGCGCGACACAGCACCCTTCAAGTCAGCTTCGATCAGGACACCTGCCGAACAAATGGCGAAATCTCCATGGCGGCGTGCATATTCATGAAAGCCATAGCCATGACCTGGTTTCCAAGGTGTCAAGCGGATCTCGGTCAGCAACTCGTCAGGCTCGAGTGCCGTGGTCATAAAGCCTATTGCAAATTCATCAACACGCATCATGCGGGCACCCCGCACAGAAAATGCCATCATTTGCGCATCCAGCAGCAGCATCATTGCGGGCATTTCGGCTGCGGGATCGAGATGACACAGAGAACCGCCAATCGTGCCGCGATTGCGCGTCTGGCGATGTCCAACATGGAGCAAAGCTTCATGAATAATAGGGCAGGCCGTCCGCAATTCTTCAGAAAATTCGATCCGACGCTGGCGCAACATAGCGCCCATGCGAATGTTGTCACCAATCTCTAACATGTCTAATCCGGCGA
>CANJVX010000054.1 GCA_947478405.1 Beijerinckiaceae bacterium
AATGCCGCTTGGCCACGCGCGCTTGCATCAAAAGCATGAACCGTTCCGAAATAGGAGGCAACCCAAAGGCTGCGCAACGCCGCCACGCTCGCGTAGCTGACCAGAGCAAAAGCCGACATCAAAAGAATAGGCCGCATGGTGAAAATGGTTAGAAGGCCTGCAACAAATCCGTGCTGGAGACCTGACTCGTGTTTCACCTGCGGCGGATCTTTAATGACCAGAAAAATCGAAAGCGCAGACAGCGCTGTCATCACGGCAATTGCCAACATGCTGTTGCGCCATCCAATGGTTGTGGCCGCATAAGCGAGTGGGGCTGAACCCAGGAGATTACCGAAAGACCCAAAACCGACAACCATCGAGCCCAGCAGCGCGAATTTTTCAGGTGGTTGCGTGCGTCCGAAATAATACATGCTGCCCATGAGAATAGGCGAGCACCCGATGCCAATGAGCGACATGGCAAATATGGCTTCGTCAAATCCGGTGGCGCGGGCAAAAAATACAGCGCCCGCCACAGCCACCAGAAAAAGCCCCGCCATCGTGCGCCGCGGACCGATGCGATCAAGCGCCAGCCCCACCGGAAATTGTGCCAAAGCAAAAGAGGCAAACCAAACAGCTGACAGATTGCCAAGTGCCGCCGGGCCCATGCCAAGATCAACTGACAAATCGCCAGCGATCACCGCCAAAAACGCGCGGTAGAACTGGCTCAGCACGTAGCCGAACAGAAGGACGATAAAAGGGCTGTTCATGGAGTCCGGACGCTCAGGTATATGCTGCCTGTGACAATAGCCTGCCACGATGAAGACACCACACAAACTTCACGGCAAAGCAGCAAAATCTCCACGCTGAAAATCTCGCACCATATCTCGCAAAGCTTGGGGCTCAAGAACCTCGACCTTGTTGCCCCATTGATAGAGATACCAGGCCATTTCCAGATGACCCGCAGCCTTGAAGCGGATGATGACCGAACCATCAGGTAAAGTCTCTTCCCTTTGCTGGGGATGGAAAAGTGTTCCATGCACATGTTCCGCCGCCTCGGGAGCAAAACGCCAGACAATCTCGCCGTATTCCCTCTCGTTCTGATAGAGCGCAAAGCCACGGTTGGCAAAATGCTGCAAATTGAAATCGTGGGGACGTTCAAAATATTTATCCGTGATCGATGCCGCGCTGATCGCATCCATGCGATAGGTTTTGATCGCATTGCGTGAGCTTTGGGGATCATGCGCGACAAGATAGCGCCGCGCGCCTGATAGCAAACCATATGGTGCCACGCGGCGCACGCTGGATTTCGCCTCCTGATGGGAGCGATATGTGATGTCGAGACAACGACAGGCCTTTATCGCTTCGGCCACACAATGTGCCACCTGTTCATCCACACGCGGGCGAGGGCCCGGACGTGCAACAAAACCCTGAGCTTCGAGAATGGCATCGCTATCTGGCTCAATGCGCGTGATCTGTTGGTTGGGAACAAGTGCCAGCACCTTGTCCCGCAAACCTTGCAAGGTTTTCGCTTCTAAAGACAGACCGGCATGAAGCAGGTGAGACACTCCAAGCTCAAGGGCTGCAGCCTCTTCAGCCGAAAGGGAAAAGAACTCACGCATCGAGCCATTGGCTAGCCGCCAGCGTTTACGACCTGCAGAATCCGTAAACGTCTCTGTTTCCGGAAAATTGCTTTCGAGCGCGCGGAACATACGCTGCGCCGTGCGCAGTGATACCCCGTAGAGTTCTACCACATCATCGAGCATTAGGCCCTGACGGCCAGCGGCTGCCTTGCGGGCCAATCCAATCAATTGTTCTGCTTTGTCGAAACTCATGCGCCCTGCTCTCCCAACCCGAGCAAGATCTAAACTAGCCAAGCGACAATTCCTGTCATGCAGGATCGTCGGAAAAAACTTCCCCCTTAGCTGCGTGGTGAGGGTGGCCGTAGTACCGGGGCTTCGAGGGCACCCTGGGCCGCCTGATCGGGGGGAAGCGCTTTATTCCAAAGGCTGCCGACATAGCGCTCACCCGTATGCCCGTCAGACAAGGGCGAGGCGAGCCAGAGCATCACGTCATTCATAATATCCACCGACAACGTGCGCCTCTGCGCCGTTGACGGGCGTGTGCCGTCGGTATCGACCATGCCACCCGGCAAAAGAATGTTGCAGGTGACACCCGTGCCCTCAAGGTCCGCTGCCCAGATCAGCGAAGCCGCATCAATGGCGGCCTTGGTCACGCCATAAGGCGAATTGTGACGGCGCTGCATTGTATCGAGCGACGTGGAAACATTTATTATACGTCCCCATCCGCGTTTGATCAGATGAGGTGTTACCTCGCGCGACATCAGAAATGTACCTGACACATTTACATTCACAGCCTGCATCCAAATATCGGGGTTTGATTCCCAGAAGGCAAAATTATTTCCCTCTGTCGGCAGGTCAGGACCGCGCTGTTCGCGCCGCGCATTATTGATGAGGATCGAGACATCCCCAAAAGTAGATAGTGTTTGCGCCACAACACGCACACAATCCTCACGCTTAGTAATATCCGCCGTGACTGCCAAAGCACGCATAGCGCCGCAAGATGCGTTGATCTGCGCCGCCACTTCTTCAAGAAGTTGCGTTTGCGGAGACGCCAGTGTGATGCAAGCACCCGCATGTGCGAGCGCTTCAGCCATTGCGCGGCCCAGACCTACGCTGCCGCCTGTGACAATAGCCACATGACCTTTCAGCATGGTTCAACCTCCCCGCGCGCTGCGCGTCGCAGCAGCATCAACAACGCCCTTGGCATCCAGCACAACCTTGTAAAGATCACGTGCCGCTTCTTTGGAGACATAGCCCATGGCAACATCACGTTGCACCGCGGAGGGATCACGTTTCAATGGATCACCGAGACCGCCGCCGCCAGGCATTTCCACCACAAGACGCTCGCCTGTTGGAATGACCTGCGTACCACGTGGAAGCACAGAAGCACCTGACGCCAGATGCAATGTGCCGGCAGCACCAGACGCCCCACCGCCGCGACCGGCGGCTGGATATTTCACGCGCTGGAATCGCGCGAAAATAGCGAAGGGTTCTGCCTCGCGCGAACCCACTTCAATCGTCTGTCCCAATCCACCGCGATAAAAACCAGCGCCGCCGGAATCGCGACGCAACTCCTTGCGCCAGAAGACGAGTGGCGTCATGGCTTCGGTGATCTCGATGGCAATGGCTTTCACGCCTGAGGGATAGGGCGTTGCCGCAATGCCGTCATGGTTCCAATGAGCGCCCATGCCGCCACTTTGAAAATTCTGCGAAAGAAACTTCGTGCCTTTGCCATCAGGCCCAGTGACACCGGGACCGGCACCAAAACGCAGGCTCCAGCTCGCACCCGTGCCTTCGGCGGGCGCGTGGCCGGGCATGGCTTTTTCAAAACAACCGAATGCCACATCAGGCAACATCTGGCCAATCAACGCACGTGCGGTAACGGGAGACGGGAATGGCGCATTAACGATCGTACCTTCGGGCGCTGTGACCACAATGCGCGCCAGCACAGCGGCATTATTTGCAAGGCGCGGCGCCACAAGGCATTTTACGCCAAAACTTGTATAGGCGTCCGTGTAGCAAATTGGACAATTGATGCCGTATTTAGACACGCCTGATGTGCCGGCAAAATCGATATAGATCTTCTCGCCATCAATGGTGAGTTTTGCTTCAATCTCGACCGGATCTGCAAATCCATCAATAGTCACTTTGTGCGACCATGTGCCTTTGGGCAATTGAGCAATGGCCTCGCGCATGGATTTGTCGCTGGAAGCAAGAATGTGATCGCTCAGTTGATCGAGACTGGCGAGCTTGTATTCTTCCATCATGCTGGAGAGCTGTTTGCCTCCCGCCTCGTTAGACGCAATCAATGCATAAACATCGCCTTCCAGTTTTTCTGGTTCACGGCTGTTGGCGCAGAGCAGCTGCATCAGCCATTGACTGATCTCTCCTTGCATCACCAAAGGCATGATCGGAAGAAAAAGACCTTCGGCAAAAACGTCGCACGAATGTGGATCTGGTCCATTGCCGCCTATATCTGCCACATGTGCCGTGCAAGCAAATATGGCGACGAGCTTGCCTTTGTGGAAGGTGGGTGTGACAACGGTGAAGTCGAAGAGATGCCCTGTGCCTCGCCAAGGGTCATTCGTCATATAGACATCGCCCGGCTTCATTGTGTCAGCCGGAAAAATTTTCAAAAATTCCCGGATAGAGCGCGCCATGGAATTGATATGACCCGGCGTTCCTGTGACAGCTTGGGCGAGCAGATCGCCTTTGTTATTAAAAACACCCGCTGACAAATCGCCTGCTTCACGCACGACGGTCGAGAAGGCGACCCGCATCAAGGTGCGGGCCTGTTCCTCAACAACGGAGATCAGGCGGTCCCACATAACCTGATTGCGGATTTTCTGGAATTGCGAGCTCATCTCAGCGCTTCCTTTCCAAGATCACGTGACCACCAGGCGAAATATGCCCATCGAAACTCGAAGGAACCCAGACTGTCGTTTGGTCTTCTACCACCAGAGCGGGCCCGGAAAATTCTGCACCAGGGGGTGCTGCCGCACGACTGATGATCTGCGCTTCAACAAAATCGCCGATCTCGGCATCAAAGACGCGCGTCTTGCGCAGCGCAGGTGCCTGGGAGCGTTTTGGTGTGGTCGGGATAAGCGCTGCGGGCGTCTCGTCAATCGCCGAGAGAACGAGTGTCCATGTCAGTGCCTCAACGGTGAGATTGGGAATCCGGCGGCCATAGCTCTTCTGGTATTGGACTTCAAACAATTCGGCGAGCGCGCCACCATCGTCGCTTTCATAGACGCGGGCGGGAATTTCAACCGCCAGCTCATGCCCTTGCCCCTTGTAACGCATGTCGGCAAAGCGCCGCTCGCGCAAGGACCGCTCACCTGAGGCCACGCGCACAACCAGCTCAGCCTCCTTACGCAATTGCGCGAAAACGTCATTGGCGGCAGTTGCATCGAAGCTTTTCAGATGCATGATCTGGGAATGAACGGCTTCATATGCGACCGGTGCCTTCAAAAAACCAAAGGCCGAACCGACACCGGCCGCTTTCGGGACAACCACTGTAGCCATGCCGAGTTTTTCGGCGATGCGCGCCGCATGCAAAGGCCCAGCTCCGCCTGTTGCGATCAGCACGCGACTTTCAAGCTCCTCACCCGCATCAGCCGCATGGACACGTGTTGCATTGGCCATGTTTTCATCGACGATCTCACAGACGCCACCGGCAGCATCAGCCCATGATATACTGGCAGGTATACCCACATGGTCGAGCGCAGCCCGCCGCGCCTTCTCTGTATCGAGTTTCATGGAGCCTGCAGCAAATGCGTCGGGGTCAAGCTTACCCAGTAGTAAATCGCAATCCGTAACTGTTGGCTTTGTACCACCCCGCGAATAGCAAGCAGGTCCCGGCACTGAGCCCGCACTTTCGGGCCCCACAGCAATGCGACCCAATTCATCGACATGAGCAATGGAACCGCCACCTGCGCCAATCTCGATCATCTCGATGACTGGAATGCGCAAGGGCAGACCGCTACCAGCAAGAAAACGATAAGCACGTGCCACCTCCATAGAGCGCGCAAAACGCGGCTCATAATCGGTGAGCATTATGATTTTGGCGGTTGTCCCGCCCATGTCGAGCGCCACTGAACGCTCCGCACCAATTTCCTTCGCCACATCGCGTGCCAAAATAGCGCCACCTGCCGGACCGGATTCCACCAGACGGATAGGAAGCCGCCGCGCTGTCTCTACGGATGTCAGCGAGCCAGAGGACATGATCATCAAGAGCGGACCCTCAACGCCCAGCTCGCTCAAGGCCGCAGAGAGTTTGCCCAAATAGGTCGACATGAGCGGCTGTACATAGGCATTGGCGACCGTTGTCGACGTGCGTTCATATTCGCGGATTTCTGGGCAGACTTCATGCGAGAGGCTGACAAAAATCCCCGGGCATTCTTCAATGAGAATCTCGCGCACGCGTCGCTCATGCACGCCATTGCGATAGGCATGAAGGAAACAGACAGCCACCGATTCAACCGCCTGATCGCGCAATTGCGCTGCGACAGAACGCACACTGTCATCGTCGAGCGCTAACAAAACACTGCCATCGGCGGCTGTACGCTCAATGACCTCGAACCGCAGCGGGCGCGAGACAAGAGGTTCTGGGCGCTCCAACTCCAGATCATATTGATCAAAGCGATGACCAAAGGCGAATTCAAGTGTATCGCGAAATCCGCGCGTCGTAATCAGCGCTGTCTTGGCACCACGACGCTCAATAATCGCATTTGTCGCCAATGTCGTTCCATGAATAACGAGATCGAGCTGGAATGCGGCTACTTTTGCCTTATCCAAGACCATGCGGACACCGTCAATCACACCCTGTTCAGGGCCATCCGGCGTGGTCAGCACTTTTCCCGATTCAAATCCATGCGGTGTCTCGAGAACAATATCCGTAAAGGTCCCACCAATATCCACGGCGAGCCTGAAGCCCGCTTCTTTTCTTCTTGTCATTTGAACTTACTTTCCTCCGGATTCGAGCGCCTCGCGCACACGTTTCACGACATCGGGGGGTGTTTGCATTGCCTTCTCGACCAGTTCGAGCACACGCTCTCCGGTGATCGGGTCAACGTCAATCTTGGCGCGATCAGCATCAGCGAGATAACCCGCATCTTTCATCGTTGCATTGAAGGCGTCACGCATATATTTCACTCGCGCAGCTGGAACACCGGGCGGTAGAAAGAAGGGGCGCCCATATTCGAGACGACCCACCATCAGGCTCATCGCCTGACGATCAGATTCCGTATTTGCCGCGTCGAAGATCGTCGGCACATCGGGCAGATCGGGATGGCGCTCGAAATTGAAATGCACAATGGGGATGACTTTCCCCTCTTTGATCCAATCGGCATTGAGCGCTTTCAAGCTCAGCCATGCATTGGAACCCATGCCCTGCAATTCGCCCCGCTCCATGGCCAGATGAATATCGGTCGTACCCTTGTAACCGGAGATGAGCTTGTATTTCAGGCCAAGCAATTTGGCCGCCACAAGCGGATATTCAAATTGCGTCGTGCCCGGCGTAGTTGCCCCCACCACCACTTCTGTCTTCATCAGATCAGCAAGGTTCTTCACCGGCGCCGTATGCCATACGTAAGTGATCTGTGTGTCGCGGTTGGTTGAACCGAGCCAGTTGAATTTGCGCGGATCAAATTGCACCACGTCAGGTGTAAACAAGGCTGCACTGGGCATGCCATTGATAGCCGCACCCAAAACCGTGCCATCCTTGGGGGCAGTATTGTAAATCTGGTTGGCCATCGCCACCGAGCCCGCGCCCATCTGGTTCTGCACGATAATATTGACACCTTGGGCGAGATGATTGGCGTAATAACGAGCAAAGAGACGCGCATTCACATCATAGCCCGAGCCCGCTGCCGAGCCGACGATGAGCCGCAATTGCTTGTCATGGAAAAAAGCGCCCTCGTCCGCCAAAGCAGAAGAGCTCAGCGGTGAAAGACAGCACAAGAGGACCAAAGCCCGAGCGGAAAGCCCCATTCATTCCTCCCCAGATGCGGGCTCTTCATCGGCCCGTCGTTGGAAACCATAGCAAATGCAAAGCCCGTTGACAGCCCGGGTTCAGGCCAATGTCTGGAAAACGCGCCCAGGGGGTGCTTTTTCGCCCCGCCAGCCGATCTGGCGCAAACTGTCAAAAATCACTGCCTGATTGCTGGTGATCATCGGCCGCCCCAATTGGCGCTCCACTTCATCGATGATTCCGATCCCCTGCACATTGGCGCAGGACAGGAAATAAGCATCCGCGTCACATTGGGCCGCAACCATGCGCTCAAACCATATGGAAGGCATCGTCGCACAATAGGCATCACTCCCCGCCAGAGCCCAACCTTTTGCATAAGGCACTCTGAACCCGCGCTCTTCGAGGAAATGTGTCTCGTGCTCCGTGACGGTGTGGCTATAGGGCGTGACAAGCGAGATGGAGACCGCGCGCAAAGCCTGCAGCGCAGAAATGATCGCAGTCGACGTTGTGGCCGCCCGAGGTGCCCCCGCGCGGATCAGCGCCTCTAGCAGCCGCGTTTCACCATCTGCGCCTTCCGACATGGAATTGGCGGTACAATGAAAGACGATCACGTCACATTTGGCATCGGCCAAAGCAGCGGCGGCGGCCTCCACCTCGGGCAAAAGATCGCCGATGGTTTTTCTGTTTGCGCCCGTCATACGCAGACGCGTGACATGGGGCACAACATCGGCGGGAAAGAAACGTACCATCTCCTGCTCGACCATGCGATTGGACGACGGAATAATGAGGCCGACACGGGCCACCATGGTCTCTCCTCCCCTGATATTCGCTTTCGCGGGTTCTAGAGCTTCCCCCCCTTAACGGCAACTGTGGCCGCGTTGACGGCAAGCCCCCGGCCGGAATAGCCTCACACGTACAAGAGCGAGGGTCCATGAGGCCGGACGCCACAGGGAGGGTTTCATGCGGAAGGCTTACGCCTTGATCGGAGTCGCGTCGGCCGTTTGGCTGGCATGCGCGGAGCGCGGCAAAGCCGCCGATCCCATCGCAGATTTCTACACCGGAAAAACCATCACTCATATTGTGGGCGCAGGCGCAGGCGGCGCTTACGATCTCGTCTCCCGCGCGGTAACTGCGCATATGGGTAAATACATTCCCGGCAAACCCAATTTCGTCGTCTCGAATATGGCGGGTGCATCCAGCCTGACGATGATGAATTATCTAACCAATCCCGCCAAGAAAGACGGGACGGTCATGGGGATGACCAATCCGAATATTGCACTCGAAGGCCCCCTCAAAATGCTCTCCAAGGGCGGCGGCAAAGCGATGTTTGATGTCGACAAACTACAATGGATCGGCTCACCATTGCAGCAACCGCATGTACTTTGGGTTTGGCACACAGCGCCTGCCAAAACATTCGACGATCTGCGCACAAACAAGATCATTCTGGCCTCCACTGCGGTAGGCGGCGACAATTATACTCTGCCCCTGATCCTCTCACGGCTGATGGGCGCAAAATTTGATATTGTCACTGGCTATGAGGGACAGAACGATGTCTTCATCGCAGTCGAGCGCGGCGAGGTGCAGGGCAATAGCGCGATCCTGCCCAATCTGACCTCCGCCCGACCCGACTGGTTCCGCGATGGTAAGGTACGCGTGCTGGTTCAATTTGGCACGACACGCATGCGCCAATTGCCCGATGTCCCTACCGCAATCGAACTTGCCACAAACCAGCAAGACAAGGAAATGCTGCGCTTTTATGCCCGCAAATTTTCCATGGCCTATCCTTTTGTGATGAGCCAGGAGGTTCCCTCAGATCGCGTCAAAGCCATCCGTGCAGCATTCGAACAGGTCATGAAGGACGAAGCCTTTTTGAAAGAAACCTCCCGCCTCGGGCTCGACGTCGACCCATTCTCTGGTGCCGAGATGGAAAAACTCATCGCGGAAATGAACAATAGCCCGAAAGACATCGTCGATGCCGTGGCGCAATTCATCCAGATGCCGAAATAATGAAAATATAGACATAGCAGAGCCATAACGCATTTCGAGCATTCAAAACCGTTGGACCCTCCACCGACAGAGCACGCCCATATTCGATAAGAGCAACTTTATTTGCCTCAAACACGTAATACAATAGCTGCTGCTGCCTCAAATTTTCATTCCTCACGCTTCTCGTATATTTCGACAAGGCGGTCGTGAACGCTTTTCTTCGCTTTATATGTTCGATTGATAATGTCTGCGATGGCCTCACCGCTTAAAGCGGAATCGCAGGCAATCAATTGCTTCGCGCAATCGGCAAGATAGCCGGGATCTTTGAAGGTTTGTTCAAGCGAACTGCGCAACATTTTAATTCTATCAGGATCAACACCGGGAGGTGCGACCAACGGACGGCCTACCTGTAATGGTGCCGAGGCAATTTCCATAGCATCTCGGTCTTCTGCATTTTTCAGCAGGTTCATGACAAAGGGTACGTTCGGTATCTCAGGATCTGGCGCCCCGCCATATTGCAAGATCGGGATCGCCTTTTTTTCGGACAACCAATCTGGCTTGTTGACCTTCAGAGTTGAATAAAAGACCGCCGCAGAACCATCATTTTCACCGCGTTCCATGCCTAGGAACACATCATTCTGGCTCTTATAACCTGCGATCAGTTTGATCGGTATGTTCAAGAGCGAGCCCAGAACACGCGCATAAAAGGCTGGTGTTGACGCCCCGCCGGTTGCAGCCAGTGTAAGCCCGCGCTTTTGCGCATCCTGAAGGGTCCGGACGGGTACCGTGTGCCAGACAATCACAGTCAAGACTTCTTGGCTCGGCGTACCGAGCCAATTGAATTTCATAGCGTCAAATGATGCTGATTTATTTCCGAAGAAGGGCTCGAAAGGAACTGTTGACTGGACGAGCCCAAGCGTCAATCCATCTTTCGCTGTTACATTATAGAGTAAATTGGCCGCTCTGAGGCCGCCTGCCCCCGTCATGTTCTGAACGATGATGGTCGGATTTCCGGGGATATGATTTGGCCAATGGCGAGCAATCGTGCGCGCATAAATGTCATAACCAGTGCCAGCATCGGTCGACACAATAATATTGAGTGTTCTGTTTTTGTAGAAATCTGTTTCTGCAGCAGCCACCGTCGATGCGTACGCCACTGCGATCATCAGGCTGAAAAGCAATTGGCTTGCTAACTTCCGAAGCATGCAAATCTCCCGATTTTTTTTTGCTACATGATTTTCAAAGAAGAAATCCAGTTTCGAACGACCTGATTTGTATGCTCGGGGGCAGAATGCGAATAGAAATGACCGTGGCCTTCGATCACTTCGAATTGGCTACCAGGAATACCGCGTGCGAGAACGCGGGATGATTCCACATGGGTCGTATCCGATGTACCATGTGTTTCGTCTCCGCCAACAAGAACGAGAGTTGGGCATCGAATAAATGGAAGGCGCATAGTTGTCTCATGATCTTGTCGTGACAAAATATGCGCGAAATAAACTTCGACCGGCGGAAGCGTCGCCATCATCTCGTCCATAATTGTAGATACGAGCGCACGATTTTGCTCGACGAACTCCGTGCTGAAGCCGATCCCGATCGAGTGTTTTCTGACATAGGACTCATAGCCCAGCTCAAGAATACCGAGGCAGGTCTTTGCGGCAATGCCGCCTTTTGCTTTGAACGAGGAGCCGGTGGAAGCCAGAACAAGTGCTTTGACGTGCTGGCCGTGATCCAGTGCAACAAGCTGCGCAACGCGACCGCCCATAGAATGGCCGACAACAAAGGCGGGCCCGCGCCCAACAGATGCAATAATTTCCGCGCAATCTGCTGCAAGCCTATTGGTCGAGTAATCCTGCACATGAGTCACAGTCTGGCCGGTTCCCCGCTGATCAAAGGTGATCACCGTAAAATCACGGGCCAAATCTGGTACCTGATAGCGTGACCAATAGGTTCCGTCGCAGGCTGTTCCCGCAATCAGCAAGAGTGGCGGACCGCTGCCCGTTACTGTGTAATGAACATCGGCACCGGGAACCGTCAAAAACGGCATGCGGGGCTCCCGATCACGCGAGGCTAAATTCTATTTGCGTTGGCCCGAAGCGTTCTGTGACTTTTCCGGTCGTCAGGTCATAGCCGTGTTGCAGGATACGCCCCACCAGTTTTTCACTTCGGAAGATCATGGCCACAGAGCGACCTGGCCCGCCTTGTTCCGCATGGATATTGAACGGGGGAACAATATCTACGGTGCCGGGCTGACCAATTGTCACACCTTTGAGCTTAACCTCGGCATAATCGGGACGGCTCCCGTCATCAAGACGGTCATAGCGCTCGAGCGATTCAGTGCCCTCAACAAGGCCGTAGAGAACCCATGCCTGCGAATGGTCATGTACGCTTCCCTTGCGGTTGGGCTCACGAACAACCGCATTGATGATAAAACCGTATGTTTCGTCCGTATGCAGGAGCAGGTTCTTATGTCCCTCGGTCGACGGCCAATTCTTAGCAGAATCTTGAATTGCGGGATTATTTACAAGGCCTGTCAGCAGTACTTGTGTTTGCTCCATCCGTGTCTTCATATCGCTTTCATGAGCCCAGACGGCATGTGTCTTCGCAATGAAATCTGAAAGTGCAGAGGCGGCAGGATGGGCCATAGGTATTTTCTCCCCTAGAACGGTCTTCAGGACCTTCTTGTTGTTCAAACCATACCTGCTCCCACGAGGGGAGCCATGCCGAAAATTGCAATTGTGTTTTCAATAATCTGCAATAAACTAATACACAGAATAACGAAGAAAAGTACATTTGCACCGGAGGACCGATGACGGCCAATCGTCTGATCGAGATGGAGTCGTTTGTCCGTGTAGCGCGACATTCAAGCTTTTCGGCCGCCGCGCAATCACTTGGCGTATCGCCTGCGCTCATGACGAGGCGTTTACAACAACTTGAAACAGACCTCGGTGTTGCCCTTGTCCACCGCACAACGCGCAATGTCAGCCTAACGAATGCCGGAAAGCGCTATTTCGAATTTTGCATTCGCATTCTGGATGAAGTCCTTCAGGAAGAACGTGCCATTAAAAATATGCTTGAAGAGCCGATCGGGCATTTGAATATCATCGCACCAATGTCTTTCGGCATACTCGAAATGGGAAAAGCGTTGACGGCCTTCATGTCGCTTTATCCAACTGTCAAAACAAACCTCATCATCAGCGACAATTGGCAGACGACCTTCAACCCCGGACATTATGGCGCAGACGTGCTTATCCGCTTTACCAAGCCCCGCGATTCAAATTTATTTATGCGCAAGCTTGGGCGTATACCATGGGTTCTTTGTGCCTCTCCGGAATATCTGAACAAAGCCGGCTATCCGAAAAAGCCAACCGATCTGCAGACCCATTCCTGTCTGTGCACTCTCCGACCATTCATCAAGAATACGTGGCCCTTCGAAGGGCCTGATGGACATGAAAATGTAAGAGTTTCTGGCGTTGTTGCACCCAGTACGGCAATTACCATGCGCTATATGGTTCTAGATGGGGCTGGTATCGCGCTTTTGCCGATCTTTTGCATTGCGAACGATCTTCGCAAGGGAACACTCGTGCCCCTGCTAGAGGACTACAAAATTCCCGAACAGACCATTGGTGCATACTACCAGAATGCACGGCAGCAGCCGCAATCTATGAAGCTCTTTCTGAAGTTTTTAGAAAACCGTTTTCGGAATGCAAGCTGGCTACAACCCAAAGCCGCAAAAGATCAGTTATAAATTTTTCGAGCTCGCTCCAGCGTTTCAGGCTTAACCTGTCGCATCTGCGCGATCATTTTTTCCGCTTCTTCGCCCGTTACTGGAAAAATAGCTTCCTGTACTTTTTCCATCTCAGCTACGAACTCGTTGTCCGACATCGTTTTATCAAAACCCTTCCGAAGCAAAGCAATCCGATCAGGTGGTGTCTTTTTCGGAGCGACGTAAGGACGCCCGAGCTTATCTCCCGCGTAAAGAATATCGAGAAGCTGCCGGTCTTCGTCTCGTTTGATGAGATCACCGATATAGACTGCACTTGAGGGCATGCCCTGTATTTGTTTTTCAGCAAAACGAATGAAGAGGTGAGCTTTTTTTTGGTCGATCCAGCTTTTCGGTATGCTGGCGAGGCCACCACAGTCCCCGTCCAACTCACCCCGCTCGATGGCAAGGCGCATCTCGGAACTGCCTGGAAAACCCATTATGATTTTTATTGGCGCGTTGAAAACCTCGCTCAAAGACTGCGCATTAATATAGTTACTCGCACCCGTTCCTGTTGTGCCTATGATGAACGGCTTATCTCGTGGCTTGTCGGTCAGCTCCTTCATGGTCGCAATACCATTCGGACCATAGCCGTAGCAGACACGCGAATAATCAGCACTCACGACGCCAATCCACGAAAGATTTGCCATGTTGGCGCGAATCTTCTCTGGCGTCAGAATCGACTGGGTAATGATGCCAGGCAAAAATGTCCCAAAAACTGTACCGTCTGCAACAGCTAAACTCTCAACATAACCAAGAGCTGTCATGCTGGCTGCACCAGGCATATTCTGCACAACTACATTTGGCTTACCCGGAATATGCTGACCAATATAGCGCGACATGGCGCGGGAAATGAGGTCGAACGAACCTCCCGGCGTAGACCCGACGACAATCGATATTGTCTTTCCCTTGTAGAAATCATCTGCATCCGCCCTCAAAGGGAAGAGAACAGATATGAAGAGAGAAACGCTTAGAATAAATTGTTCAATGCGCATTTTCATCTCCGAATTCAAATTCGGACGGGCTATGAAAAATCTTAAACCTTATATTTTTGCTGCATTTTTCCGAAGAAACCTTCTTTGATCAGCTCTTCCTGAATACTGTTGTCCATATAACGCGACAAGTTGCGGTCTTTTGGTTCGAGGACATCAACAATATTTTGTGCGCCCTGAACCGTTAGCTCCGCATTTCGTGGTGTCTCTGCACGGAAGTTTTCATAAGTTTGATTGATGACATTCTCATCCGAAAGCTTCAACTCGGTTGCGAGAACTTTCTTGGCTTCTGCCGGATTGACAAGGGCAAAGTAATTTCCCTCGACAGTACCGCGTACGAAAGCGAGCACCTGATCGCGATGTTTCTTCAGAAAATCCTGAGAAACAACGAGACCGCTATAGAGCCACGGTGTGTGATCCGCGTAAAGATCGATCAAAGGTGTCATGCCGAGTGCGAAAGCCTTGCTGCGATAGGGCTCGCCCATCAAAGAAGCTGCCACCTGGCCTTCTCTGACCGCTGTCAGTCGCTCAACGCCAATTTCAACAATCTGTACGTCCTTCCGGTCGACACCGAGCTTGCGTAGGGCCAGCGTTGTCGTCGGATCTGTTTCCGACCCTTCAGAGCTGATGCCTATTTTCTGACCGATGAGATCTTTGGCTGTCGTGATACCGGGCGCACAAAACATAGAATTGCGTATGATATTCGAGAGAGAACCAATGGTAATAAGATTATGTCCCATGCCGTTCGCGCGCACGACAGACGACATTCCGATGTGCATCAGCTGAATTCGATCTGATTCAAGATCAGGACCGGAATTCTTGCCCCCCACAACAGGTACGATTTCGACGCTGAGGCCGTTTTGGTTATAGAAACCGCCGGCTTTTGCCATCCAGATGGCAAAAAATGTGTTTGCCGGTGATGCCAGTCCAACTTTGAACGTCGATAATCCGGACATATATCCCCCCATGCCTGTGCGCTTTATCGCTATTTTGTTAGACACAGCATCACACAACCAGCACAGGAGAGAACCCCGAGCGACACAATACACTCTTCAATAAATTGCAATAAACAGGGCGATTTATCGAAAAACAGACCTGAAGAAAGATAATAAAAACGTTATTTATCAATTGGTTAGCGTCAACTTTCCAAATTCCAGAGGCCTGCCCGTACCCGATATGGTCCCTTGAAGTACGGTTGCCAGACACAATAATCACTCCCATTAGTTCTGATGACAAGAAAGTAAAACTGGGGACACCGCTCATGCACTTCGGCCTATACGCTCCCATTCCGATGGCAACTGTCGGTTCGCCCGAAATCGCAAAAGCACATGCTGATGCCCTCAAACCTCTTCCCGAGGGAAATCGGGACCTCCAGCTCGATCATTCTTTAGCGCTGATTGAAGCAGCAGATCGCTCGGGTTTTGACCTGTGTCTCTTTGCTGAGCGCCATCTCGGCAGTGACCTCTCAGCGTGGTTGTTGGCGGGAGCTGTAGGATCACGTTTGGAAAACATTCGCCCACTGGTTGCTGTTCATCCAGGCCTCCTTGATCCCGTTTTAACTGCCAAAATGTCTGTCTCGCTTGACCGCATGTGCAAATCCGGTATGGCCTTAAATATTGTTAACGGCTGGTTTGACGAAGAATTCGAGATGTTTGGCGGAACAATCCTGCACGGCGAAGAGCGCTACAAGCGTGCGTCGGAGTTCATCGAGATTCTGCGGGGCCTATGGAACAACGAGAAGTTCTCTTTTTCGGGTGACTTCTTCAATTATACGGATGCGCACCTCCTGTTGCGTCCTGGGCGTGAACGTTCACCAGAAATATTCTCGGTCAGCTCAGGTGACGAAGGACGCGATTTCATTGCGCAGACCTGTGACTGGTGGTTCATCAACTATCCGAAAGCTGCCGAAAATACAGATGATGTAATGCGCGGCGTGGAAGAAGCGATCAAGGATATGCGTGATCGTGCTGACCGGCTGGGTCGCAAAGTACGTTTCGGAATGAACCCCTTCATCGGCATTGACGTTAACGAAGAAGCGGGAATTCA
>CANJVX010000055.1 GCA_947478405.1 Beijerinckiaceae bacterium
CGCATCATGTCGCGCACGAGGTCGGCAAAGCTGGTCTTGGCTTTCCATCCCAATTCACGTTCGGCTTTAGCGGGATTGCCGATCAGTAGATCAACTTCAGTGGGGCGGAAGTAGCGCGGGTCAATTTCCACCAGCACGCGGCCTGTCCTGGCGCACAGGCCCTTTTCATTGACGCCTTTACCCGTCCATTCGATCTTTGTGTCAATATGAGCGAAGGCACAATCTACGAATTCGCGCACAGAACGTGTTTCACCGGTGGCTAGCACATAATCCGAAGGCTTGTCCTTCTGCGTCATGAGCCACATGCCTTCGACGTAATCTTTGGCGTGGCCCCAGTCGCGCTTGGCATCGAGATTGCCGAGGTAGATTTTGTTTTGTGTGCCTGCGTGGATAGCGGCAACGGCGCGAGTGATTTTGCGAGTGACGAATGTTTCGCCTCGTATGGGACTCTCGTGATTAAATAGAATGCCGTTTGACGCATGCATTCCATAGGCCTCACGATAATTGACCGTGATCCAATAGGCGTAAAGTTTGGCGGCGGCATAGGGCGAGCGCGGATAGAAGGGCGTCGTTTCTGACTGCGGCACTTCTTGCACGAGGCCATATAGTTCGGATGTCGAGGCCTGATAGAACCGCGTTTTGTCGACGAGTTTTAGCAGGCGTATAGCTTCCAAAAGGCGTAGCGGGCCGATGCCATCGGCGTTGGCCGTATATTCTGCTGTTTCGAAACTCACCTGCACATGGGATTGCGCGGCGAGATTATAGACTTCATCGGGTTGGGTTTCCTGCACAATGCGTATCAGATTGGTGGAATCTGTCATGTCTCCGTAATGCAGGATAAAGCGCGGATCCTGTTCATGCGGGTCTTGATAGAGATGCTCGATCCGTCCCGTGTTGAAAGATGATGAGCGGCGCTTGATGCCGTGAACGACATATCCTTTTTCCAGCAGAAGCTCAGCCAGATAGGCGCCGTCTTGGCCTGTGACACCAGTGATGAGGGCAACTTTTTTCGACATTTTTCTTCGTCCTTTTTCGGCGCGCGTCAGCGCTGCGCCACATGTTCGAGAAACCATTGATAGGTGGAGGCCACGCCTTCGCGCAGGCCGATCTTCGGTGCCCAGCCGAGTGCGCGGATCTTATCTCCGCTCATCAATTTGCGCGGTGTACCGTCGGGCTTGGATTGGTCCTTGCGGATTGCGCCCTTAAAACCGACCACATCGCAGACAATTTGAATCAGTTCAGCAATAGTCAGATCCGTGCCCGAGCCCAGATTGACATGTTCTTCGCCGTCGTAAGTCTTGAGCAGATGCACGATTCCATCAGCGCAATCGTCTACATGAAGGAATTCACGCAGAGGAGATCCCGAGCCCCACATGACGATTTCATTGGCACCCGAAACTTTTGCCTCATGAGCCTTGCGGATAAGTGCCGGCAAAACGTGGCTCGAGTTCAAATCGAAATTGTCGCCTGGTCCATAAAGGTTTGTTGGCATGGCCGAAATATAGGAGAGGCCATATTGACGACGATAGGCCTGAGCCATTTTGAGTCCGGCGATTTTAGCAATCGCATACCATTCGTTTGTCGGCTCCAAGGGTCCGGTCAGCAGAGCGGATTCTGGAATTGGCTGTGGTGCCAGCTTTGGATAAATACAGCTTGAACCTAGCATGAGAAAGCGCGACACGCCGGCACGGCGCGCGGCCTCGATCAGATTGGTTTCGATAACAAGATTTTCGTAGAGAAAAGTCGCCGGATAGGAATCGTTGGCCATGATACCGCCGACTTTTGCAGCAGCCATAACAATGGCATCTGGCTTCAGGTCGGCTATGGCTGCTTCTGTTTCCGCTTGGCGTGTCAGGTCGGCTTTTTCGCGCCCCAAAGTCTGGATCTCGCAGCCTTCTGTGGTCAGACGGCGCACAATTGCCGCGCCCACCATGCCGCGGTGGCCAGCAACCAGAATTTTCCTGCCAGTAAGGGGGTAGAAAGCGGTCATGCCTGATTGCGTCCTTGTCTGCGCCGCACAATCCCTATGAGAGGGGCGCGCGTCAAGCGTGAGGCCCCTCTTTCAGCTGTAAAGCCTGACCATCTCAGCGATATTGGCTTGAGAGGGCAATCCGGCCTCATTTCCCAGATGTTGGATTTTCCAGGCTGAGGCTGCCCCGGCGAAGGTCAGATGGTCACGCCAGCTCCCTTGGGGCTTGGCCAGATAGGCGGCTATATAGGCACCATGAAAGACGTCACCTGCGCCCGATGTGTCGACGATCTTCGCCGTCGGGATGGGCAGGGCAGGCAGTCTTGAGACCGCGCCCGTTTCGTCATACCACAGGCAGCCCTGTTCGCCCTGCGTGACACCGCCGACCTTGCAGCCTCGCGATTTCAGATAATCGAGCATCGATTCGGCCGAAAGCTTCATCTGCTCGCACAGGCGCTCTGCGACAAAAGCGGCATCGATAAAACCCAATAATTCATGCGTATTGCTGCGCAAGCCGCCACCGTCGAGAGAGGTCAGAATGGCGCGCTCGCGGCAGGCTTTGGCATAATAGAGGGCAGCGTCTGATTGGTGTCCATCCAGATGGACTGCGCGCACGCCTGTGAGGTCTAGCGTGGGGAAGGGGTCGAGATAATCATCGTCACGCGCGCGAAGGATAGCGCGTTTGCCATTGTGAGGCATGATGAAGGACAGCGACGAGCGTTTCACCCGACGCGGCTGTACGTCGATCGCATATTTTTTGGCCATATCGAGAAACATGTGGCCGAGCCAATCATCGGCCAGTGATGTCAGCATTTGCGTCGCAAATCCCAGTTTGGCGCAGGCAAATCCGGCGGTCACAGCATTGCCGCCAAAGGAGACGGCATAATCTTTTGCCACCGCTTTTTCATCACCCTGCGGCATGCCATCGGCGATCAATGTCACGTCGATATAGGTCTGGCCGATAAAAAGGGCGTCCATAAATACCTTTGGCCCTAGACCGAGAAACTGGTGCCGCAGCCGCAGGCGGCAGTTGCGTTTGGATTGTCGATCTTGAACGATTGGCCGATCAGGTCGTCGACAAAATCAATCCGCGCACCTTTCAGGAAGTCGAGAGATACGGGATCGATCAATACCATCGCGCCCTCCTTTTCGAGCGCCAGATCATCGCCGGCGCGCTCCTGCGAAATGTCGAAGGCATATTGGAAGCCCGAACAGCCGCCGCCCTTGACGGAAACGCGCAGCATGGAACCCACCGGCTCCTTTTTCAGGATGGTGTTGATCCGGCGCGCGGCGCGGTCTGTTACGCTGGGTAGGTCGTTCATTGTGTCGGCTTCGCTCATGCTGGTCTCGGCCTCGCTTTGCCTTGGCGTCTTGCACAGATATAAGGGCCCATGACTAGGCCTTCAATGCAAGGCCTCATCGGGTGAGCCTTTGGATTCCTTGAGCCCTGCCACTGACCGTGTGTTGCGCGCGCCTTTTGCCGCCGATCCCTGGGGCTCGCGTGGGCGGCTTTTCCCCGAGCCAGTCTCGCCAACCCGGACCGAATTTCAGCGCGACCGTGACCGGATCATCCATTCGACCGCCTTTCGGCGCCTCGCCCACAAGACACAGGTCTTTGTGCCCCACGAGGGCGATCATTATCGTACCCGCCTGACCCATACGATTGAGGTCGCCCAGATTGCGCGTGCGCTGGCGCGCGCGCTGAAGCTTGATGAGGATCTCGCCGAGGCTCTGGCTCTGGCACATGATCTGGGCCACACGCCCTTCGGCCATACGGGGGAAGACGCGCTGGAAGAGCTGATGGCCGCGCAAGGCGGTTTTGACCATAATGCGCAGGCCCTGCGGATTGTGACCAAGCTTGAGCATCGTTATGCCAATTATGATGGGCTCAATCTAAGCTGGGAAACGCTGGAGGGGCTGGTGAAACATAATGGTCCGCTAACAGATCGCGCGGGTCAGGGCATTGACCGCTACGCGCACAAGGGTGTGCCCACCGAAATTCTGGAATGTGATGCGCGCCGGTCGCTTGATCTCTTCACCTTTGCCAGTGCCGAGGCGCAGGCAGCCGCGATTGCCGATGACATTGCCTATAATACACATGATGTAGATGATGGCTTGCGTGCTGGGCTTTTTGACATTGCTGATCTAAAAGACGTGCCCTTTGTCGGTGATCTTGTGCGCGAGATCGAGGCGGCTCACCCGCATTTGGAGCGCACGCGCGTGATCCACGAATTGGGCCGGCGCATTATCACCCGCTTTGTTGAGGATGTGATTGGCGAAAGCCTGCGCAGGCTTGCCCAGCTCAATCCGCAAAGCGCGGCTGATGTGCGCGCAGCGGATATGCCTGTCGTGACCTTGTCGGGGCAGATGGTGGCGGCAGACCGCGCGATGAAGGACTTTCTCTATCCGCATATGTATCGCCACCCGCGAGTGATGAAGGTGCGCACAGATGCGGCCGAGATCGTACGTAATCTGTTTGCGGCTTTTCTGCGCGATCCCACCAAAATGCCGGATGAATGGTCGAATGCGGCGCGCGCCATAAATGGGCCCGACGTTGAGGCCAAGCTCATGCATCTGGTGCGCGATTATATGGCCGGCATGACGGATCGATTCTGCGCGCAGGAGCACCGACGACTTTTCGGCTCTGTGCCGGAACTGACGATTTCTTCCGCTTTTTGACGCCTCGGCCGAATTGGTTTAGCCCCCGTCCTGACTTTTCCCTGACTTTGAGCCCGAAAATCCCATGAACGTGTTCGCCGAGTTCCAGACCCGCGTCGCCTCGATCCTGAGGACAATTGCCGGGTCTGGCCGACTGCCCGCCGATCTTGACCTCGGCCGTTTCGTGGTCGAGCCGACCAAGGATGCTGCCCATGGCGATCTGGCGACCAATGCTGCCATGGTCTATGCCAAGGAGGCCAAGGCAAGTTTTCCAAATCCGCGCGAGCTTGCCACCGAAATCGCCTATGCGCTCGCGCAGGATACTGATGTTGCTGAAGCTGAAGTGGCCGGCCCCGGCTTTATCAATATCCGTTTGAAGCCCGCTGTCTTTGCTCGCGTCATTCGCGCCTCGCTGACCCAGCCGGGTTTCGGGCAAGGGCCGAGCATGCCTGGCAAAGTGAACGTGGAATATGTCTCCGCCAATCCAACCGGCCCGATGCATGTCGGCCATGGACGCGGCGCGGTCTTTGGTGATGCACTCGCCAATCTGCTGGCCTTTGCCGGCCATGATGTCACCCGCGAATATTACATCAATGATGCGGGCGCACAGGTCGATGTGCTCGCACGGTCCGCCTTCATGCGGTACCGCGAAGCGCGGGGCGAAGTGATTGGCGATATTCCGGAAGGTCTCTATCCGGGTGACTATCTGAAGCCCGTCGGCGCGGAGCTTGCAAAGCGCTATGGAAAGACTTTGCTCGACAAGCCGGAAGCTGATTGGCTTGCAGATGTGCGGGCGCTCGCCATCGACATGATGATGGATATGATCCGGCTGGATCTCGCGGCTCTCAACATTTCCCACGAGGTTTTTTTCTCGGAGCGCGGGCTCACCACAGGCGACAAAGGCGATCAGGTAGGTGCGGCCATTGCGGAGCTGCGCGCGCGCAACATCGTCTATGAAGGGCGCTTGCCGCCACCCAAGGGCGCACCGGTGGAAGACTGGGAAGATCGCGAGCAGGTGCTCTTCCGTTCGACGGAATTCGGCGATGATATTGATCGCCCGCTGGTGAAGTCAGACGGCGGCTATACGTATTTTGCCTCCGACATTGCCTATCACAAATCCAAGTTCGACCGTGGTTTCACCACCATGATTGACGTCTGGGGCGCCGATCACGGCGGCTATGTGAAGCGCATGGCGGCGGCCGTAAAGGCGGTCTCGGCCGGAAAGGCCGCGCTCGATGTGAAGCTCTGCCAGATGGTGAAGCTGATGCGCAATGGCGAGCCGGTCAAAATGTCCAAGCGCTCCGGCGACTTCATTACGCTTCGTGAAGTAGTGGATGAAGTGGGTGTCGATGCAACGCGCTTCATGATGATCTTCCGCAAGAATGATGCGCCACTGGAATTTGATTTGGCGAAAGTCATTGAACAATCCAAGGATAATCCGGTTTTCTATGTTCAATATGCGCATGCACGCGCCCATTCGATCATGCGTCAGGCCCGAAATATATTCGCCGATCTCGACCTGTCGCGCGAATCGCTTTCTGCCGCGTCCCTTGATTTGCTGGCAGATGAGGGTGAGCGGGGCATTGCCAAGCTGATCGCACAATATCCGCGTCAGATCGAAGCAGCAGCCGGCGCCCATGAGCCCCATCGTGTGGCTTTTTACCTGCATGATCTCGCCAGCGCCTTCCATTCGCACTGGAATCGCGGCAAGGACCACCCGGAGTTACGCTTTGTTAACGAAGAAAACCGAGAGTTGAGCCGTGCACGTCTCGCACTTGTGGCTGCCTTAACAAGTGTGTTGGCGTCAGGCTTGGGTATATTAGGCGTGAGCGCGCCCGAAGAAATGCGTTGATGCGAGAGGCGGGATTATTTTTGCCTTTTTGTTTCCGTAATATCGGATGATGCGCGTGCGCCTGTGCGATCAGATCGCGTGACGAGGTGAGAGATGAGTGATCCAACCTTCCGGGGACGTCCGTCCACCGATCCGCGCGTGTCGATTGATCTCGATGATATCGAGCGCCGTCTGCGTGAAAGCCTGGATCCTGTTCCGGCCCCTGCACCCGCGCCTGCGCCATTTCCGGTTGCCGATCCGCTCGCAGAACTCGCCCGGCTTGTTGGCGCCTCAAACCCCGATCCGTTCAGCAGGGTCTTTTCACATCCCTCAGGCCTTGGTGCGCCCCCATCGGGCGAACGCGTTTTGCCGATTGAGCCGCCGCCTGTAGCCTCGCCCACTTATGCTGGGCCAGCCTATGGCGAACCGTCTTTTGGCGCGCCACCCTATTGTGCCAGCTATCAGGCCCCGCAGCCCGATCCTCTGCCCCCTGGGCCGGCTTATGATTATGCCTATCAGGCCCAGCACGCCCAGCGCGACCAGCACGACTATGAGCCCACGCAGCAGCCTCAGGGCGAGGCAGCATGGATGGATCAGCCGCAATATGACCCTTACGCTGATTATGCCGAAGAGCAGCCGCGCAAAACCGGCCGTGCCAAGCTTTTGATCGGTGCTGCGATTGTCGTGGCCGCCGGTGGTTTGGCCAGTGCCTTTGTTTTGCGGGGTGGTGGGTCGGGCGGCGAAGCACCGGTCATCTTGGCCAATTCCGGACCCGTGAAGATGCAGCCGGCTCAGCCGGTGGGGGATCCCTCCAAGCCTAATATTTCTGTTCTGGAGCGCGGTGTTCCGGCTTCTAAAGACAGCAAGCTTGTGCAGAGCGAAGAGCAGCCTGTTGATCTGGGCGCGGCGGCGCGCAGCAATAACCAGCGTCCACCGCGCGCAGGAGAGCCCGGTGCGCCTGTAACTCTGGCACCCCCGCCACCCCCGCCAGTGGCCAATTCTTTGTTTGCCGAGCCAAAGAAGGTGAAGGCCATTGCGGTGCGCCCAGACGGTTCGATCATTGATCCGAATACGCCTGCCGCACCCGCGCCAGCCTCGACAGCCCCCAAACTTGCCGACAAGCCCGCCGCCGCACCCGCCGGCAAGCCGACGGATATGGCCTCGCTCGTCGCCTCTACAGCCAATTTGGAGCCGCCCAAAGCGGTCGCACGCGCGCCTGAGGCCAAGCCCGTGGCAGCTCCCGTATCGGCCGCGCGCCCTGCCAATGCCGCCCCGATGAATATCAATCCGGCCGCGGCGGCAGCGCCCTTATCCACGCCCTCGCCAGCGCCCATTACGACAGCTTCAGCGACGTCTGGAACCTATGCAGTGCAGCTCGTCGGTACGACGTCGTCCGATGAAGCCAAGGCTGGTTTGGAGCGCGTCAATACGAAATATCGCTCTGATCTTGGCGCCTATCGTCCCACGATTGTGAAGGAGGAGGTTGGTGGCCGCACAGTGTTTCGTGTGCGCGTGATCAATCTGTCGAGTGATGATGCCAACAAACTCTGCGCGAAGCTGAAAGCATCGGGCGGGACCTGTTTCGTCGCGCGCAGCTGATCCTGATGACAAAGGCTTTTATTTGTGGCGTTGGGGGGCTCGCGCTCACTGATGAAGAACGTGTGTTCCTTCGCGAGACATCGCCCTGGGGCCTTATTCTCTTCAAGCGTAATGTTGATACGCCTCAACAAATTACTGCTCTGACAAATGAATTTCGTGAAATCGTCTGCCGCGCCGATGCGCCTGTGCTGGTTGATCAAGAAGGTGGACGCGTACAGCGTCTGGGGCCGCCGGTTTGGCCGAAATATGCCCCCGCTGCGCGCTTCAATGCTTTGTCTGTTTCGCCCGAACGCAAAGCGGAGCTTGTGCGTTTGTCCGCGCAATTGATGGGACATGATTTGCGTGCCTGCGGCATCAATGTGGATTGTCTGCCGGTCCTTGATGTTCCAGCACCCGGTGGCCACAATGTCATCGGTGATCGCGCTTATGCGGAAGATCCCGAACGCGTCGCTCTCTTGGGCGGCGCGGCTGCCGAGGGGCTTTTGCGGTCGGGCGTTTTGCCGGTGATGAAACATGTGCCCGGCCATGGTCGGGCCGGGGCCGATAGCCATTTGGAACTGCCGCGGGTCGAGGCCAGTTTCGCCGAGCTTGAGCGTGCGGATTTTGTGCCCTTCCGCAAATTGGCGCATCTGCCGATGGCGATGACGGCCCATGTTGTCTACGCAGCCATTGACCCGAGCGGTCCCGCCACGACCTCCAAAAAGGTCGTGCAGGAGGTTATCCGCCAAGCCATCGGCTTCGACGGGCTGCTGATGAGCGACGATGTGTCGATGAAGGCGCTGTCAGGCTCATTCACGCAGCGCACGCAGGCGCTGTTTGCTGCGGGCGTGGATGTTGCGCTCCATTGCAATGGCCATCTGGAGGAGGCTCGAGAGGTGGCCGCCGTCTCGCCGCAGCTCGACGGAAAGGCTGCGGAGCGGGCTGCCAAGGCCCTGTCTCGCCTGAACGAAACTTGTCCACCGCTTGATCTTGTGGACGCCCGTGCCGAGGTCCATTCTGCGCTTGCGATGGCGGGCTAGGGGACTAGTCTCGCCGCCAATCCTGGATGTGACCGGGGGGAGCGGAGTGATTCGTGGCGTCCGAACTGCCGTTTGAGTCTGACGATATTGAACTCGACAAGGGGGAGACCGAAGCGTCTTTCTTGGTCGATGTAGATGGATTTGAAGGTCCTCTTGACCTTTTGCTTGAACTCGCGCGTCGCCAGAAAGTTGATCTCTCCAAAATTTCCGTCCTCGCGCTCGCTGAACAATATCTCCTGTTCATCGACGCTGCGCGTCGTGTGCGCTTGGAACTGGCCGCCGATTATCTCGTCATGGCCGCCTGGCTTGCCTACCTCAAGTCGCGCCTGCTTGTGGCGGGCGAGAAGGAAGCGGGCGAAGAACCTTTGGCCGCCGATCTTGCTGCCGCGCTCGCCGCGCGTCTGCGCCATCTCGAAGCCATCCGCACGGCCGCCGGTCAGCTCGTCAACCGTCCGCGAATGGGCCGTGACATGTTTACGCGTGGCGCCCCGGAAGGCATGTCGGTGATCCGCCATTCAAATTGGCAGGCAAGCTTGTTCGACTTGCTGACGGCCTATGCTTCGCAGCGCCAGACACAGGCACTCTCGCGCGTCACCTTGAAGAAGCGCATGGTCTGGTCACTCGCCGAAGCACGCGTAGCGTTGGAACGGCTGGCAGGAAAAATTTCGGAATGGACCACGATGGACCATTTCCTCATCGAATATTGTGTGGCGCCCGAGCTGCGGCGCACCGCGCGTGCTTCTTGTTTTGCCTCCTCGCTCGAATTGGTCCGCGAAGGGGTTATCGAAATTCGCCAAGATCGCGCTTTTGCGCCGATCTGGATGAAGAACCGGATCCAGGCAGCAACGGCTCCGGCCGCGACGCCAGAGGATCCGGAGGGTCAGGGGCAGGCGGCCTAAGGCCGGTTTGCTCTGAAAGCGTTTGGTCAAAAAGGACGAAGAAAAGTGGCAAAGATCGCCGTACTCTATCCGCAGCAGCCCTCTGACGATGGAGAGGGCGCAGGGGAGACCGCAGCCATGACTGAGGGCAAGCGTATCGCAGAAGCTCTCCTGTTTGCCGCGACCGATCCGGTCGAGGAAAAGGAACTTGCCAAGCGCATGCCGGAAGACGCGGATGTGTCTGTCGTGCTGGAAGAACTGAAGGCCGATTATGCTATGCGCGGCATCAATCTTGTGCGCGTGGGCACCAAGTGGATTTTCCGCACGGCGGCTGATCTTGGCTGGCTGTTGTCGCGCGAGACGCAGGAGCAGAAGAAGCTCTCGCGCGCCGCGTTGGAGACGCTGGCGATCTGCGCCTATCACCAGCCTGTGACACGCGCTGAGATTGAAGACATTCGCGGTGTTGCCATTTCCAAGGGCACAATGGACGTGCTGATCGAGACCGGCTGGGTGCGTCTGCGCGGCCGCCGCAAGGCACCGGGTCGCCCGGTCACTTATGGCACCACCGATACGTTTCTGATGCATTTTGGCCTCGAGCAGATCACCGACCTTCCGGGCCTTGAAGAGCTGAAGGGCGCTGGCCTGTTTGATGGTCGTCTGCCGCAGGGTTTTGGGGTGCCTACCCCCAATGACAGCCTGGAGCTGACCGATACGGAAGATCCGCTGGAAGAAGATGCTGCCGATCTCTTCTCGGAAGTGACCGAAGACACCAAGGCAGAAGCCGTGGCGGCCATTGATGCGGCATTGGAAGCCGTGGATGAGGACGAGGCCGAAGCGCTGGTCGCTCAAGCGGAGGCAGAAGCCGAAGCTGAAGGTCAGGCTAAGAGCAAGGCTGATGAGGACGGGAATTAAAATCCTCTTCCCGTAGGAGAGGGTGGCGCTGGGCAGCTGGGTGAGGAACCTCACCCGCACTCACGTTTGCCTCAAATCTGTCTGCCGTCCTTGTTTTTGCCGCCCCCTGCGCATAGTTTCTCGTTTCATACCGGCCCGGGTGAAAGAAACCGGCCGAGCGGAGGTTTTCCATGGGTAGCTTTTCCATTTGGCATTGGGTCGTCGTCGGCGTGATTGCGCTGCTCCTTTTCGGAGGCAAGGGCAAGATTTCCGATTTGATGGGCGATGTCGCTAAGGGCATCAAGTCCTTCAAAAAGGGCATGCAGGAAGAGGACGCGGACGCGAAGCCCGCCCAGCCCGAGCCCGTGCGCACCATCGAGCAACCTGCCCCAGTGCAGGCCGCCCAGACGGCGCAGCCCGCGCCAACACATCCTGCGCCCGCCCATCCGGCTCACGAGACACCGAAGGCTGGCTGACACGCGCCAAATTGCGTGAAGACCGCCGTGCGTGCATCCCGCGCCGGCGGCGTTTGAGTTTCAGGACAGCGGGTTCATGTTCGATTTCGATGCCGGCAAACTTATTGTTATCGGCCTTGTCGCGCTGATCGTGATCGGGCCGAAGGAATTGCCGCGCGTCTTGCGCCAGCTCGGACAGGCGATCTCGAAAATGCGCCGTATGGCTGGCGAATTCCAAGGCCAGTTTATGGAAGCCATGCGCGAAGCCGAGATCGACGAGATCCGCAAGGATGTGTCGAATATGGCCGAAGCCGCCAAGGTCGATATGAATTTCGATCCCGTACAAACAGTCCGCAATGAAATTGGTGGCGCTATTGATGGCGCGACAACGGGGCAAGCGCCAGATCTGCAGCTGGCGAATGGGCCGACCCCCGAAATCATCAACATGCCTGATTTGCCGGCTGATATTGATTCACCCACAGAAGCGACGATTTCGGCGGCCACAGTGCTTGTCGCCCCCGAAGCGGTGACGCCCGCGCCCACCGAACCCTCCAAGGCATGATGCGCGATGACTGATGCCGACATTGAATCCACGCGCGCACCACTGATCGAACACCTCATTGAGTTGCGCGCGCGCCTGATCAAAGCTGTGCTGGCGTTTATTGTGATGTTTATTGCATCGTTTTATTTCGCCAAGGAAATCTACAATCTGCTTGTCGTCCCGTTTGAACATGCGGCGGGGCCCGACGCGAAGCTCATCTACACGGCGCCGCAGGAATTCTTTTTCACGCAGATCAAAGTCGCTATGTTCACAGCCTTCTTTGCATCCTGCCCGGTAATCATCTCGCAGATTTACGCCTTTGTAGCGCCAGGCCTCTACAAGCATGAGCGTATGGCTTTCGCGCCTTATCTTGTGGCGACCCCCATCTTCTTCGCGCTGGGCGCGATGCTTGTTTATTTCGTGGTGACGCCGAACCTGTTGCATTTCTTTCTGGCCATGCAGCAGTCGAAAGAGCCGGGGCGCGCGCAGATCGAACTCCTGCCGCGTGTGTCGGAATATTTGTCACTGATCATGACGCTGATTTTTGCCTTTGGCGTCACCTTCCAGCTGCCGGTGGTGCTGACGCTTCTGGGGCGCATCGGCATTATCGATTCCACCTTCCTGAAGGAAAAACGGCGCTACGCTGTGGTGCTGGTGTTCATCGTGGCTGCCGTGCTGACGCCGCCCGATATTTTCAGCCAGTTTGCGCTCGCGATTCCAGCCCTCCTGCTCTACGAGCTGTCGATCATCTCGGTCGGGCTCATCGAAAAACAGCGGGCCAAGGCCATGGCCAATGCCGGGATTGCTGGGCCAGGGGCTAACGACTAGCCCCCTTGCATCCGCGGCTCTTCGGTGCCATTCCGGACGCACGATTGTGGCAAGGGCTCACGCATGTACGACATCAAATGGATCCGCGAGAACGCAGGCCTGTTCGAGGACGGCCGCCGCCGCCGCGGGCTGGAGTCCCTCTCAGACAAACTCTTCGCGCTGGACGATACCCGCAAGAGCGCCATTGCAGGTCTGCAGACCGCCCAAGAGCGCCGCAATGCCGCCTCCAAGGAAATCGGTCAGGCTATGGCTGCCAAAGACGCGGCCCGTGCTGACGCGCTGAAGGCGGAAGTTGCCGAAATCAAGACCCGCATGGCCGAATTGGAAGTGCAGGAAAAGGCAGCGGTCGATGCCTTGAGTGTCGCGCTACTGGAAATCCCCAACACGCCATTGGCTGAAGTGCCAGAGGGCCGCGACGAGCACGATAATGTCGAAGCGCGTCGCCATGGCATTGTGCCGGTTTTCCCTGCAGGCTTTGTGCCCAAAGAGCATTTTGAAATCGGCGAAGCACTGGGCCTCATGGATTTCGAGGCCGCCACCCGCATGTCGGGTGCGCGTTTTGTTGTGTTGAAGGGCGCACTTGCGCGGCTTGAGCGCGCTTTGATGCAATTCATGCTTGATCTGCACACGGAGCAAAATGGCTATACTGAAGTGAACCCGCCGTTGCTGGTGCGCGATGATGCAATGGTCGGCACTGCGCAATTGCCGAAATTTCGCGATGATCAATTCCGGGCGGGCGATAATTTCTGGTTGATCCCGACCGCGGAAGTTTCGCTCACCAATCTCGTGCGCGAGCAAATTCTTGATGAGAGCGCTTTGCCGATGCGCGTTACCGCTGGCACGCCGTGTTTTAGATTGGAAGCCGGCTCGGCCGGTCGCGATACGCGCGGCATGATCCGCCAGCACCAATTCTCCAAGGTGGAACTCGTCTCGATCACCAAGCCGGAAGAGTCACTTGCCGAGCACGAGCGCATGACAAAATGCGCGGAAGAAGTCCTGAAGCGTTTGGGCTTGCATTATCGCGTCATGACGTTGTGCACGGGCGACATGGGGTTTGCCTCGCAAAAGACTTATGATCTCGAAGTGTGGTTGCCGGGCCAGAAGGATGGCGACACACAGGGACGTTTCCGCGAGATTTCATCTTGCTCGGTCTGCGGTGATTTTCAGGCGCGCCGCATGAATGCCCGCTATCGCTCGGCCACAGACAAGACCCCGCGCTTCGTGCATACGCTGAACGGCTCGGGCATTGCGGTGGGGCGTGCTTTGGTGGCGGTGCTGGAAAATTACCAGAATGCGGATGGCTCGGTGACCGTTCCTGACGTGCTGCGGCCCTATATGGGTGGCCTTGAAACAATTACGAAGATTTAGCCCCGTCATTGCGAGCGTGAGCCAAGCATTCCAGAAGCCGCACGTGTCGCCTCTGGATTGCTTCCTCGCTTCGCTCCTCGCAATGACGGCGCGGAATGGGACAATTCATGCGTATTCTCATCACCAATGATGACGGTGTTCATGCCGAAGGGCTTGATGTCCTCGAGCGCATTGCGCGCACTTTGTGTGATGATGTGCTGGTGGTGGCCCCCGAAACAGATCAATCAGGCGTGGCCCATTCTCTTTCGCTGAATGATCCGCTGCGACTGCGCCGTGTGTCGGACAATCGTTATGCGGTGAAAGGCACACCGACCGATTGTGTCATCATGGGTGTGCGCCGGCTCATGCGCGACAATCCGCCCGATCTCGTTCTCTCGGGCGTTAATTGCGGACATAATCTTGCAGAAGATGTGACCTATTCCGGCACG
>CANJVX010000056.1 GCA_947478405.1 Beijerinckiaceae bacterium
CGATCGACTGGCCTTGCGAAGCCAGAACATCAACCTGGCGTAACTTCGCGACAATCTCTTCCGGCTTATGGCGCTTTCTAGGCATTTTGGTCCTCCTCTGTCCTAAAAGACATACCTCAGGATGGACCAGTTCAATGGGGGTGGATCACCAGCCGCGCGTAAGTATCATAGCCGCCACCAGCCGAATAACCGACGACGAGGCTGATGGTCTTGTTATGGTAGAATTCCTGTTCAGTATCTTGTGCGCAAACCGGTGCAGATAGGAGGAGAACAGCCAAAGTAGGGCTCAGAAGGCTTTGCCTTTTCATATAGTCTCTCCCAGACGCCTCTTTTCTAAAGGCTAGCCAGAAGACGGCGTGAACGATAGCAAAAAATACAGCATGACATGAAACGTAACAACACAAGCAACACGCGGCTCCATCAAATCTAGCTAGAAGTCTAATGATCGACTAACATAATGTCTCGATCACCTCATGGGTCGGGCCGTCTGGAGGTAATTTGATGAAAAAGCCTCTTACAATGACAATCACCCTTTTGATGAACTCAAGCATATGCTTCGCGCAGGAGCCGAGTAATTCTCCGATTAAAAGTACTGAATTGACTATAGTTGTCGCATCCGGATCTGGCGGCGGTTTCGATCTTTACTCTCGTATTTTGGCTCGGCATTTGACGAAACATTTTCCAGGTCGTGCAAAAATAATAGTTAAAAATATGCCTGGTGCCGCGGGCCTCGCCGCAACAAATTGGGCCTACAATCTTGCGCCACGTGATGGAACCACTATTCTCTCGACATATAGCGCTCTTATTGATGCTAATTTGCTAGGTAATAAAAACGCGAAGTTTGACATCAAAAAATTTAACTGGTTGGGCTCAATCGCCTCATCGCCACTTATTTGTATAACCTGGGAAACTAGTCCATATAAAGATATAAAACAGATGATTGGTAAGCCGTTATCTGCCGGATCGACTGGTCGCACCGGCAAGTCTGGCACGACACCTCTGCTTTATAATGAAATTATAGGCACCAAATTTAACGTCATCACCGGTTATCCGACAGAGGGAAATACGCTTGCTTTGGAGCGGGGTGAAATTGATGCTGTTTGCGGCATAGGGCTTTTTACACTTCAAGCATCGCACCCCTCATGGTTCGACGATAAAAAAGTGAATGTTGTTTCGCATAGTTCGCTTATTCGAATCCCGGAGCTCGATGGCGTTACGAATATTCTAGACATTACTTCCAATACTGATCGCGACATTGTTGAATACGGCTCTATTCTTGAAGCCATGGGCCGACCATATTTAGCCCCGCCGGATGTTCCTCCAGATCGAGTTAAGCAACTTCGATCGAGTTTTGATGCAACAATGAGTGATCGGGAATTTGTCCAGGAGCTAACAAAATTCAAACTAAATTCAAATCCTTTGACCGGTGATGAGGTCCAAAGCTACATCAATAAATTATATGATTCGCCGTCAGACCTTGTCCGACGGGTAACCGAGGTTTACGTCGGATCCGATAATTAAGTTTTTAACATATTCAATTTCGACGAAATTTTTGAATTACATCGAGATCGATGTCTAACCCAAGTCCCGGTTTGTCTGTAAGATGAAGATGCCCATTTTTACTTACGATAGTTTGACCGATCGGATTTTCACCTAATTCACAAAACCTATGCTCGCAAATTATTTCTTCTGGCATAGCAGTGATCACATGCATCGCGGCAACCAAAGCTGGTCCTAAATAGGGTGAGTGGGGTGCAAGTTTTACAGATTTTTGTCTTGCAAATTCTGCTGATTTCAAGAGGCCTGTAATCCCCCCGATTTTTGCTATGCTCGGCTGAATATAATCAACTGCAGACGATGCAATCAGCCACCGAAGGTCATTAAAATTACCCAAGTTTTCACCTGCGGCAAATGGGACTTTTGTTTTTTTACGAATTTCAGCCAATAAATCATAGGAGTCTGCAGGATAAAGAGGTTCTTCAAGCCATTTAATATCGTAACGCTGAATTTTTTCGCAGATCGAAATAATCTCTTCAGCTGACGTCCAAAAGCAATTTGTGTCCACCATTAATGATATATTTGGACCGATGGCCCGCCGAGCAGCTGCAATAGTTTCAGGATCATGCTCATGTAATTTGATATGCTTGTATCCGCACTCAACTGCTTTGCGTGAAACTATGCTAATTGCCTCGGGCGTCGTGCATCGAAACAGGCTTGCGTAGGCTGGAATGGGTTTTGTTTTAGAGCCGCCTAATAAATTCCAAACTGGTTTATTTGCTGCTTTCCCTGCTATGTCCCAGAGCGCAATGTCCAAGCCAGAAAGTGCAAAGCCCACAGGCCCTCCACGAGCCATGCTTTGAGTTCGGCGTGTCAAATCTGGAATTAAAATTCCCTTATCGTCGATTTCCCGCCCTACAGCGAGTTTAGATATTATCTCGGATATTGCAGATACAGTTACGGGGGATGATGCGTGGCCAAAGGCTTCTCCCCAACCAGTTATTCCAGCATCGGTGTCAACTTTCACAAATAGAATATCGAGAGTATTCCATGATCCTATACTATTTCTATGAGGTTTTGGTGCGCCATGCTCGTATGGTAACGAAACAAGTATTGGTTCGACATTTGTAATTTTCATAATGTATTTCCAGCTTTGTGGCGGTCTAGCATGCCAGCAAACAAGAGGTTTATCTTAGGTTAAGATGAAATGAGTGGCTAGGGGTAGCCTGTTCCAGCCGTCGCTGACGAATTGCCTAGCGCACGTTCGCTGTTTGCCCGAGCAGATTCTGAAGCAATTTTTGAAATAAACCCGCCGCGCCTTTCGCCAGATTAAGCGGCAATTTCTTCGGATTTGCTGTTCGACAGCTTATACTAACAACCTAAATCTTTCGGGGTATATCCTCTATCAAGTCACGTCTTATTAGAAATGCTTGTTGAGTGAGGAATCCGCAATTTTAGCGCATTCAACTGACTTCGGTAAATTATAAAAGCCCTCGATGATTGCGAAGCGATGTATGATCAGAGGATACTCTAGAGATTTCCAAGAATATTTTAATTGAGCGAGGTCTTTCTGCTTATCCGGATAGACGGGAAGATTTCATTCTCTCGTGTCATTCGGGGTCGCTGAAATGCTCCTTGCAGGTAAATTCCATACTCGCACGCTCAGGCGCATATGGCATTGTCCATAGCCAAGTAGATGAAGGTCATCAAATTCGAATATGACACTTTAGGATAATTGCCTTTTGATCAGGTTACCGCCTCCAATTGAAACGGCAATAGTGAAACAAAAGGGAGCGCAGGGATGTCGTTAAGAATGCAAGTCTTGCCTATCCTCACAGGAGTAATTGCCAAATTAAGGGCCATGATTGATCTGAAGGGTATGAAAATATCCCCTCTATTGGCGTCGGCTTTCATAATTTTTTCCAATGTCGCTTTGGCACAAGAGGTTGGTCCGCTCATAATAGCCAAGCAGGGTTATTTCTTCGTCGGCGGAAAATATGTTGAGAAAGCGGGTGAGCAGGTGTTGGCTGGTCACGCCTATGTTGAATATCAAATTCCACAAAACCGTACGCAAGCCTATCCGATTGTCATGATTCACGGTTGCTGTTCGGCTGGATCAAGTTGGAGCGGCACTCCCGATGGGCGTGATGGCTGGTCACAATATTTTCTTTCGAAGGGTTATGTAGTTTATATTGTCGACCAGGTTGGTCGTGGTCGCGCAGCCTATGTCGACAGTGTTTATGGACAGAATAATCCGAAAGCTCCCAAATTTGTTGAGCGCGAGTTCATAGCCTACGAGCGATATAATCTTTTTCCGCAAGCAAAACTCCATACGCAATGGCCAGGAGAAGGCGTTGTCGGGGATCCATACTTTGATCAATTCCAAGCGATGATGGAACCGGACTTTAAGGATCGCACGCTGCGTGAGGTCTTTAATCGTGCAGCCGGTGTCGCGTTACTCGACCGGATTGGTCCCGCCATTCTGATGGCGCATTCGCAAGCGGGTATTTATACGTGGGGTATTGCTAATGATCGCCCAAGGCATGTGAAGGGAATGATCATGATCGAGGCAGCAGGTTCTGCCTTTCATGAAGTTGCACTGAAGGGCCCTCCAGACTGGTTCAAGGATGAAGGCTTAAGTAAACCTTGGGGCTTTACCCGCACGCCTGTAGATTTTGACCCAGCTCTCGCTCCCGATCAATATCCCACCATTGTGCAACAGGAGAAAGCTGATGCGCCCGACCTGGCGCGCTGCTGGCGGCAAGCAGAGCCGGTGCGAAAACTATCAAAATTGGTCGGCATCCCAATCATGCTTGTACATGGAGAGGCCTCTTTCGCAATGCCAACGGCGCATTGTGGAGCGGCTTTTTTGACACAAGCAGGAGTGGCTAATGATTTTGTAAAATTGGCTGAGCTCGGCATTCGCGGGAACGGGCATTTTATGATGCTTGAGAAAAACAATCTCGACGTGGCAGCTGTTATCGCCGACTGGCTTGCACGGAAAGTGAAATGACAGTTTTAGCTTTTGTTTAATGGCGTCAATTAAAATCGCAGGAGGATTGTGGGATGGGCAAGATACCGAACGGCGTTTCCGGACCACAGGGTGAAAAGGGACCCGATCGTCGCAGCCTTCTTCTCGCCTCACTTCTGGCGGGGGCCGTGAGCATTGCGTCCGTGCCCTCGGAGGCGGCCTCGGGGGTACTCGAAGTAAAAAAACTCCAGAAAGCTCGCCGCTATCTGATTAAAAATGCAATCATTTTATCGGTCGACCCGAAGGTAGGTGACTTCGAAAAAGCAGACATGTTGGTCGAAAATGGAAAGATCAGCGCGATCGGACCTTCGCTGCACGTGAGTGCAGAGACGTTAATTCTCGACGCCACAAACCGAATTCTGATTCCTGGCTTTGTCGATACGCACAGCCATTCCTATCAAGGCCTGCTGCGCGGTTTGTTACCCAATGGCGTGGTCCTTCCCGACTATGATCGGGATATCCAAAAAACCATCACACCACATTATACGGCGGAGGATGCGTATCAGGGCGTTTTGATCACAGCTCTCGGATTTCTCGATGTGGGAACAACGAGCATGATTGATATTTCGCAGGTCGCGCACTCGCGCGCTCATGTCGAGGCCAATGTCCAAGCGCTCAAAGATTCCGGTATGCGCTCTGTCTTTGCCATGTCGCGAGGCATCGGTGCAGATTCTCAATATCCTGACGGCATGAAATATCTTCTTCCTCGTTATTTCTCATCCCAGGACCAACTTGTTACACCTGCTCTCTCTGTATCTGTGGAGAAAGAAACTTTCCTCTCGGCGCGGCAATATGGATTGCGAGCGGTTCTGCATGTCAGGGTCAATTCCGGCCCCCTTATCGCTCTCTCTCAGGCGGGTGTATTGCGCGAGGGTGATCTTTTCGTTCACTGCGCACATCTCAATAAGGAGGCGTGGAAGATTATCAGTGATACAGGGGGGCGGACCTCCCATTCCCCTGTCGTCGAAATGGCAATGGGCCATGGATATCCTGCCATTCAGGATGCTTTGGATGCCGGTGCGCGACCGAGCCTGAGTTGCGACCACGCTGCGACAGTGGGCATGGATATGTTCGGCATGATGCGGGCGGTTTTTGACATTCAGCGCCTTGCAATTCAGCAACGGCAGCGGAATGGTGAAGAGGATACGCAGAAGCTTCTGACTTGTCGGGAGGTTTTGCAATTTGCGACTTTGAATGGCGCGCGTGCGGCGGGTCTCGACCACAAGATAGGATCGCTCACGCCAGGCAAGGAGGCTGATTTCCTGATGCTACGGGCAGATGATCTTAGTATTTGGCCACTCAATAATGCCTATGCGGCGGCAGTGAACCTTATGTCGGCCGGCCATATCGAAGGTGTTTTTGTCGCCGGCAAAGTTAAAAAATGGCAGGGCCGCTTGCTTGATGTCGACAAGAATAAAGTTCTGAAAGAGGTAGCTAGATCTCGTGACAATGTTCTTCAGAAAGCAAAATTTTCCATCGGTCTGACCGCATAATTGAAAAGGGAAAATCACATGCATTATACAATGTGGCGCGGTGTTGTCGGCCTTGTAAAACCGACGCGTCGTCCAGGTTCACTGGAAGAATTGATTCGTATGCTCCCGCAGGGAATAGGCATTGTTCCATTATTGCTGAACGTGCGTGAGGGCAGTCATGATGAGTTTTCATCTGCTATTCCTTTCTATGAAAAATATGTTGCGGAACTCGCTGATCAGGGGATGGATATGATTCATCCTGGTGGAACGCCGGCCTTCATGATGCTGGGTTATGACGAAGAGCGCCGAACGACCGATGCGTGGTCTCAAAAATACAAGACGCCGGTCTTTACGGCCGGGCAGAACCATGTTTGTGCGCTTCGATCCATGGGGATCAAGTCATTCATCGGCGCCAGCTATTCGAAACTACAAAATCAGATTGTGACGAAATATATGACCCAAGCCGGTTTCCATGTGAAATCTATGGAGCCAATCGACGTCCCCTTTAACAAGGCAGGACAAATCTCTCCGGAGGAATGTTATGCCCATGTAAAAAAACTCTTCGTCGAAGCTGGTGGCGCTGACGGCATTTACATTCAGGGGGGCGCCTGGCGAACCGAAGGCATTGTCGAGATGCTGGAGAAAGATCTGCAGGTTCCTGTCGTACACGCTAATGTGGCACAAGCTTGGGAGATCATGAAGCGGTTGCGCGTGCATGAGCCTAAGCAGGGTCTTGGGACTTTGCTGCGTGAACTTCCTCCCATGATCGAATAGGTCAACCGATGAAGCACGTCATCATACCCTTGTTGCTTCTCGCAGCCGGAAGCAGCCCGTCGCTAGGCCAAGAGCCTCAGGGGAAGGGAGTCAGTCTTTTTGTCGGTACGACAAGCGGCGGCGGATATGATGTCTATGCGCGTGTACTCGCGCGTCACTGGGGGCGTTATCTCCCAGGTAATCCGCCCTTTGTTGTGAAGAATATGCCAGGCGCCGGCGGTCTAACCCTGGCCAATTATATTTATAATCAGGCATCACGCGACGGATCTGAAATTGCGACCGTGCAAAGCGGGGTTATATTCGAAAAGCTTTACCACACGCTTTCACCAAACGGTGCCAATGCACGATACGAGGCGCAGAAATTTGGTTGGATTGGAAGCGCGCTTCGGTCAACCTATGTGACCATCACGTGGCATGATTCCCCGGTAAAAACGCTGGAGGATGCCAGGAACAAGGATTCGGTTCTTGGCGCCTCTACGACCAGCTCGGACAATTTTCTCCTGGCGGTTCTCGGCAATAAAATGCTCGGTACGAAATTCCGGATTGTTCATGGATATCAAGGGTCAACAGCAACTGACCTTGCAATCGAGCGGGGCGAAATAAACGGGGCTGCCGGAAAAGATTGGACCACGCTTACAACTTCGCGGCCCGACTGGTTGAAAGACAAGAAGATCAATATCATTGTTCAAATGGGGATGCAGAAGCACCCTGCGATTCCGGATGTTCCCTCGGCGCTAGAGCTTGCTTCCAATGATGAAGACCGAGCCATGATGGAACTTGTTTTCGCCAAGTTCAATCTTTCTCGTCCGTTCTTCGGGCCGCCAAATATGAGTGCGAAAGTTTTGCAGGATTTCCGAACTGCATTCAGGGCGGTCGTTAAAGATGCAGATTTCTTACAAGAGGCTGAAAAAACCGGAATGGAAATCGATCCACTTTTCGGCGAAGAAGCCGAAAAATTAGTGGCTCGCTTGTTGCAGACGCCTGAGGCACAGGCGAAAAAGATGAGAGACCTGTTAACTCCCTGATGTAAAGGGTCATTTATATAAGACGGCCTCACCCCTGTTTCTTCGGCATTATTTTATTTTCAATCAAATATTTTTCATCGTCGGGACCCCAGCATAAGCCTCGGACCGCTGTTTTCTCAGGGTTGTTTCCGTTCAGATCGTGATGCAGCGGCGCTGAGAGCCTGGTGATCGAGGCATGAAAGCGTCTGCTCTGACAAACTTCGTTTGTAGACTGCGCGGAACGCTGTAGTCTGGTGTTCCAAATTCATGAAGGAGAAGTTTGATGGCAAAGGGCCAGATGAAGGGTAATAAAGAAGCCAAGAAACCAAAGGGCGACAAAGATTCCAAGGGGGGTGGGTCAGCGTATAAGCTTTCGCAAACTAGCGGTATCAGCGCGACCACCGAGACATTCAAGAAGAAAAAATAATTCATCATTTTATGCGGGGAGGCTCCTGCTATATCTGTCTTCCCGCCATATTCGTGCATATTGTTATCCGCTGCCGTCTCCAGCGTTTAGGTCTGACATTCGGGCATCAAGTCTTCTTTTTTCAGGCCCAGAAACCGACCACAGAACAAAACGCCCCGATGGGAATGTTTGGGGCGTTTTGATTATTTTTTTTAACAGCTATCAATCCGCCTCTTTCAGTCGGATTGACGACAAAATTGTGTTGAAATCATCCGTCCATGCGGGGCCGTCTTGGGGCGTTTCGAGCGTTTTTGAATCTTTCAACTCATACGAATCCAAAAAATCTTCATTCTGAGTCATGACAATCCAGTCAGAACCATAGAGATTTGAGGTCTCGTCATCATCTTCTGGTTCATCAACAATTATACGTGCAGCTAAACCTTCTGCTAACGCAAGTTTGGCCAATGAAGGTTGAAGGTTGACGAACCTGTTCGTGATATGAATTAGAAGGGTCCCGGTGGGCTTGAGGTGGCGTCTAAAGACTTTGATGGCCTCGCGTGTGAGCAGGTGGATTGGGATTGCATCACCTGAAAATGCATCCACGGCTAGAATGTCGTAGTTCTGGGCCTCTTTCCGCTCCAGAACAATGCGTGCATCGCCAAGGTGGATATGAACTTGGGCCCTGCTGTCGGCGATATATGTGAATTCTGTTTTTGCAAGTTCAACCACTTGCGGGTCGATCTCATAAAAATCAACGGCCCCGCCTGTCTCTCCATAGGCAGCGAGCGTACCTGTTCCAAGGCCAATCACACCGATGCGGAGCGGCGACTTTGTTCTCTTGCGCTGGGCGGCTATTGCTTTACCAACGCCCGAGCTTGGTCCGTAGTATGAGAGAGGCTCATGTCTCCTTTGAGGGTCAAGATATTGCGATCCATGGCTGATGCCGCCATGTTCCATGCTCCTTATTTTCTGACTTCCCTCTCCGCTCTCTATGATGCGCAGAGATGCATAAAAATTTCGAGAGAGCAGGCGTGCGCCAAAGAATTCTGACGTGATTTGGTGTCCGGCAGCAAGAAGAATGAGGCTTGCGAAACATAATGCAGCAATTTTTGATCGAGGGCCGTCGGCGCGTCTCTGTTGTAAAGCAAACAATCCGCCAAATGTAGCAAGGCTTAGCGGTAGTTCGAAGTCTCCTGCAAAGATAAGTGGCGCCACGATGCTGGTAAAAAATGCGCCGATTGTGCCGCCTAAAACAACGAAAATGTAAAAGAGCGCCAAATCATTTGCTGGCGGAGCTGTATTTGCGAGTGCGGTGTGGCAGTAAAGGCAGATAAAAAATAAGCCACCCAAGTAAAGCGGCAGCGAGAGTATTATTTGCGCGTTGAAGTCGATATGGGGCGCCATGATAGCCATGGCGAGGGCTAGAAAAACTGCAATCCATCCAGTTTTCCGTTGCCAACGCGAGCCGCTATCAAATGCCAGAATGAAGGTGATGAGATAAAGCGCGAGTGGTGCCACCCAGATCAATGGCATAGACGCGATATTTTTGGCGATGAAGGATGTAACGGAAACAAGTGAAACAGAGCTGAGTGCGGCAAGAAAAATCCAGCGTGTTCGGAGGCTTCCGCTTATTTGTATTGCCGGGTCTATTGATGGGGTGTCGATTGGTTTTTGTATACGCGTCTGAGAAAAGGAGGCGAACATACAGGCGATGCCGAAGATGATGAATCCTGATGCCCAGATGATTGTTTGTGTCCTGACATCGACCCAAGGTTCAATCAGGAATGGATAAGTAATAAGTCCCGCCAGCGAGGCCGCATTAGATAAGGCAAAAAGTCTGTAGGGCTTTGCAAAGACTCTCGCATACCAAGCCTGAAGGAGCGGACTTGTACTAGAGAGCATGAAATAGGGAATTCCAATTGCCGCCGTTAGAAGTCCGAAAATATGGATTGCTGGACCGCTCGTGGAATCTTCCCATGTGTGCGTAATGAGATCAGGAATGGTCGTAATTGATGCTGCGATCAGGGTTACATGAATCACGAACTGAATTTTTGGTGTGATGTAGCGGGTGAGAATATATGCATAAGCATAGCCTCCCAGTAATACAAATTGAAAAAAGAAAAGACAAGTGTTCCAAACACTTGCAGACCCGCCAAATAGAGGCAGGATTTGTTTTGCAAGAATGGGTTGAATTAAAAAAATCAGAAAAGAGGAAAGTATGATGGGGGCTGCGAAAATAAGGCGGTGGGCCTGTTTTGACTGATTTGGACTTTGTAATGCGGGCATGAATCAGTTGCTCTCTCAAGTAAAGCGTTCCCAATCGTTGGGTTAAGGTACCACAACTAACTAGAGCAGCGTCAAAAAGCAGCCCGTGATAACGAAGTCTGGTTCGTTCTTCCTTTATAGACATCCGATTCGTCAAAATCCGCGCGGATGCGCTGTGTCAAACTTGGTTGGGAGTGGAGAAACGCCCCGGCAGACCTGCGGGGGGCGTTTTATTGGGGGAAGGATAGGAGCTCACTTTTCGACGAAGGCTTTTTCAATCACGAAATCACCTGGCTCGCCTGTATTGCCTTCTTCGAAGCCGAGGCTCTTTAGATATTTCGGTACATCTGTGACAAGCCCCGGATTGCCGCAGAGCATGACGCGGTCATGCTCTTTGTCGAATGGCTTCATGCCGATGTCTGTAAAGAGCTTGCCATTTTCGATGAGGTCTGTGAGGCGGCCCTGATTGCGGAAGGGTTCGCGCGTGACGGTTGGATAATAGACAAGCTTGGGCGCAATATATTCGCCCAACAATTCGTCATTGGGCAATTGCTCTTCAATCAGTTCGCGATAGGCGAGCTCGCCGATGGTACGCACACCGTGAGTGAGGATGACCTTATCGAAACGCTCATAGGTTTCCGGATCGCGGATTGTCGATAGGAAGGGCGCCAGTCCTGTGCCGGTCGCCAATAGATAGAGATTGCGGCCATCCTTCAAATTGTCGAGCAGCAGCGTGCCGGTAGGCTTGCGGCCAATCAGGACTGTATCGCCGACCTTGAGATGCTGCAGCCGTGATGTCAGCGGTCCATCCGGCACTTTGATCGAGAAGAATTCCAGATGTTCGGCATAAAAGGGGGAGGCAACGGAATAGGCGCGAAGCAACGGGCGCTCGTCGAGCTTGATGCCAATCATCACGAATTGCCCGCTGCGAAAGCGAAAGCCTGCATCGCGTGTTGTTGTGAAGCTGAACAATGTGTCGGTCCAATGATGAACCGAGAGGACCCGCTCTTCGAAGAAGGGGGTTGATGCTGGCCGCGCCGCCGAAGGTTCCGATACCGTAGTCATCCGCAGATCCGTTTTCACTTTGCGCCTCAGCGCTCAGTCACGACCTACGACCGGACGCAGGGCAAAATCAAGCGGAAGAACGAGCAAGTTTGGCGGAGGCTAGGGCTTTTTGGTTGGAAGGGAAGGAAAATCTAAAAAGTCTTTCCCCGGGAGAGTTTCGTTCTGGGGAGGGAATTTAGGATTCTATAGGCCGTCCGTGGTGGTTCGTTACGATTGGGGCGGGGGTGCGGGCCTCAGGCATTGGCGCCTATCCTGGCCCGGGGATCGGCTAAGTGGCGCGCGCCGCCGCATGACCAATCGGAGATCCTGTTCCGGCTTCGACACAAGAGATGCAGAACAAAGGCGCAGCAGACATGCTGCGCCTTTGATGCGCTTCTGACCTTACTTCGTCGGCACTTCCGAAACCGTCTTCAGCACTTGTGAAGCGATCCGGTAGGGGCAGCCCTGCGAATTCGGTCGGCGATCTTCCAGATAGCCCTTATAGCCATTGTTCACGAAGGAATGCGGCACGCGAACCGAGGCGCCACGATCAGCAATGCCGTAGCTGAACTTGTTCCACGGAGCCGTCTCATGCTTGCCGGTGAGGCGCAGATGATTATCCGGTCCATAGACCGAAATATGATCTTCAAGGTTCTTTCCGAACTGCGCCATCAACGCTTCGAAATAGGCCTTGCCGCCAGTTTCGCGCATGAACTTCGTCGAGAAGTTGCAATGCATTCCCGAGCCGTTCCAGTCTGTATCCCCCAGCGGCTTGCAATGCCATTCGATGTCGAGGCCGTAGGTCTCGCACAGACGAAGCAGGATGTAGCGAGCCACCCAGATCTGGTCAGCAGCTGTGCGTGAGCCCTTGCCGAAAATCTGGAATTCCCACTGGCCTTTGGCGACTTCTGCGTTGATGCCTTCATGGTTGATGCCTGCGGCCAGGCAGAGGTCGAGATGCTCCTCGACAATCTGGCGGGCAATATTGCCGACATTCTTGAAGCCGATGCCTGTGTAATAGGGGCCCTGCGGCGCAGGAAAGCCCTGCTCCGGGAAGCCCAGCGGGCGGCCGTTTTCGTAGAAGAAATATTCCTGCTCGAAACCAAACCACGCGTCGGCATCGTCCAGAATGGTCGAGCGATGGTTGGAGACGTGCGGGGTCTCGCCGTCGGGCATCATGACTTCGCACATGACCAGCGCGCCATTGGTGCGGGTGGCGTCAGGATAGACGGCGACGGGCTTGAGCACGCAATCGGAGCTATGGCCTTCGGCCTGCATCGTCGAGCTGCCATCGAAGCCCCAGAGCGGCAATTGGGCCAATGTCGGGAAGGAATCGAATTCCTTGACCTGGGTCTTGCTGCGGAGATTTTGAACCGGCTCGTAGCCGTCCAGCCAGATATACTCGAGTTTAAACTTCGGCATGATCGCCCTCTTGAAAGTGGGGAGCGCTTGGGTCACGTCATGTGCCTGCCGGCGCCTATCGCAAGCGAAGCAGTTCTCATGCCAGTGAGAGAGCCCATAGAGGCCCACCCTTTCTGGCGCATTTTTTGTTTGGAGTCGGGTCGCTGGTTACGCAGAAGCGCCCGGAGGGATGGTAGGCGTACCGTAAGCTGCCTAAAAAGCGGGATTTTTAAATCTATTTTTTGTGCATATTGATTATTTATTAGGCAAAAATATGGAGCCGACAAGCACCTCCAAAACGCCCTAACGAACTCTGACGCGCCTCCGGCCTAGGCCGCTGCGGCGATTAGTGCAGGGTTCCCATTGCACATGTAGCAGGTGCCTTAGCCGATGCGGGCAGGGTATGCCGGAAAGTCAGCTTATGCAGGTGCAACATTATGTCTTCGAGAGGCTTTTGTTCGAAGAGGCTCTCATCATGGCAATTTCGCAGGAAATCATGGTCCAACATGGGGCCCAGAAGTTTTGCAATGGCATTGCGCGCCTGGTCCAGCTTTTGGCTGCAACCGTCACGGTTGGCGTCAATCATTAAGCGGTGGAGGTAGTGATAAAATTTGCGAAAGGCCATGTTGAATGCAGAAGGATGATCCGGCCGTAAATGTGCGCGCAGGAAATCGATGACATCGATCACCTCGACCACCAGCGCGGGATCAATGGATTGCCTACCCTGATCATTGCGGGTGACGCAACCAGCGATAAGTTTCGTCAGCAAGCCAAACAGCAATTCAAGCCGATCAATCGGTGACGCCTGAGCGAGTGCTCCCTTTAGATCAATCTCTTCCACGTTGATATCACCCCAGTGCATTGAACTGATCTGTGGTCAAGGCAGCGATTTGCTCGTCGCTCAACGCGGCAACCTGCGACGTCGTCAGCGCAGCCAATTGGCGTGTCGACAGAGCGCTCAACGCGCTCGTGGTCAAGGAGGCCACTGCAGAAGACCCCAGAGCTGTGATCTGCGCTATCGTCAGGGCGCTCGACTGCGTACTCGTCAGATAAGAACTCTGATCACCTGACAGAGCGGCAATCGCAGAAGTTGAAAGTTTGGCGAGGTCGACTGTTTCAAACGCCGCAATCTCGTCACCAGTCAGGGCGCTGACCTGTGTCGATGTCAGGGCGCTTGCCTGCGATGAAGTCAGCGCCACGATCTGGTCTGTCGACAGTGCAGCAATCGCAGCCGTTGAAAGCGCTGCTACTTGCGCTGTCTTCAGGCCAGCAACTTGA
>CANJVX010000057.1 GCA_947478405.1 Beijerinckiaceae bacterium
CTAGCCACACCGACATTCGCAAAGAATGTGAGAACTCAGCAGTCAATCGAAGCTGGTTTGGCGGCAACATGGGCTTCTCGGGCAAGGGGAGACGTGAAAGTCTATTTTGGCGCTAAGCATCCTGCGTTTGCCAAGAAAATTGAAGAGATCAGTGTCAAGGCTCATGGGAGTGCCGGACAAACAGAAGGAGAGTCTGCCTTGGGGTGTCATGCAGCTTTGATTTCAGCGATTGGTCGATTCCAGCGCCTAGCTCAAAAACTGGATGGTGACGCTGTCGTGCTGATCGAGAGCCAGCATGGCGATTCCACGTTGAAGAGCACGACCATGTATTATTGCGGTATTGGGAGTGCGCGCACGGAAGTCAAATTGACAGGCACTTTAGTCAAAATGAAGCGATAAATACGGTGAGGTCCAAATTGGGGGCTGATGAGAAAAAATCCATAAGTTTTTCTATTCGTGCTTGGGCGGCGTGGGATTCTGACGGCGACAATATTTGTCTGAGTTGGTCCGATACCGAACTTCCAAAAGTTCCGACTGAGCTTCGCCGGAGGATAACGGCTGTTGGACGACGCTGTTTAGAATGCGGCTGGTTTATCGTTTCGCGTTTTCAGGAACAGCCGAAAATTGTTTTGTCGTCGCGCCATGGAGAATTCACGCGTACATTTGATTTACTTCGTTCGATTGATGAGTCTGAGGACGTTTCTCCTGCAGACTTCAGTCTCTCCGTACATCATGCGCTCGCCGGTCTTTTATCTATCGTCACAAAAAACCAGGGCGGCCATCTCGCCGTTGCCGCGGGAAAGGATTCTCTTGGCTTTGGTTTTGTCGAAGCTGCAGCCAGTTTAGCAGAGAGCAAAACGCCTGTTTTGCTATTGTATTTTGATGAAGTTCTCCCGGTATTCTTCAACGAGCTGATTGAACAACCGACGCGTCCACAGGCCTTTGCCATCTTGTTGGGCCGTTCGACCGATCCGGAGCCGGAAAAATTAGAGGTCGTTTTTTCGGCTATCAATGAGCTGCCCGAAGCCTCAAATGACTTTTCGTGGAACATGCTCTCCGGCGATTTGTCGGGAAGCTGGGCTGGTGATCGGTACAGATGGGGGATCAGGCGGCATGGTCGCTCGGATGGCTGACAGAATTTGGCGTGGTCTCGGGACAGCGCTTTTTCTCTCGATTATAGGTCTCGGCGGGACTTTTCTATCCTTGACCGTTTTTCCGGTGATTTACGTTTTCACGGATGATCAGAGAAAACGTAGGCTCCGCGCTCAAACTGTTCTTCATTATGCATTTCGCGTCTACTTGGCCGCTATCCGGGCTTTGCGTTTGGGATATATAGAGTTTTTTGAGCTGGAGCGTCTCTCGGGGTTGCGTGGTCATATTATTATAGCCAATCACCCCTCGCTTCTGGACGTCGTAATGATCATGGCGTGCGTCCGTGACGTTCAGTGCGTTGTAAAAGCCGGACTTTGGTCGCAACCGTTTTTCCGGATGACTGTTCGGGGGGCGGGTTTTATCCGCAACGATCTTCCTCCGGAAGCACTGTTGAGGGCGTGTTGTGAGGCGTTAGAGAGCGGGCAAAATCTCATTGTTTTTCCTGAGGGTACTCGGACACCGCCTAATGCCAATCCCAAGCCTCAAAGGGGATTTGCTAACCTCGCCTTGTTTGCCAAAGCCGACTTACAAATGTTAACTATCTCGTGTGAGCCGCCAATATTGTACAAGGGAAGCCCGTGGTGGCGTGTTCCTGTTGAGAAGACCCGGATAAGTTTGACGGTTGGGGAGCGTGTGCAGATCGCGCCTTTTCTAGAATATGGTTTTAATTCAATTGGCGCGCGAAAACTGACGTCTTTCGTCGAAAATTATTACCGCAGGAATGACAAAGATGGATGATTTAGAGATCAAGATCAAGAAGCTGATAATCTCATCTTTAGAGCTCGAGGAGATTTCGGCGGAGGATATTGCCAGCGATGCCGCGCTTTTCGGGGACGGTCTTGGGCTTGATTCCATAGATGCCCTCGAACTTGGGGTTGCTATCCGCAAAACCTTTGGCATTCGCATTGAAACTGTTTCCGACGAGATCAAGCAGCACTTTTCAAGCGTACGGGCCTTGGCTGCATTCATTCGCGAACAGTCGGGGGCGCAGGCGTGATGACACGGGACGAGGTTTTAGAAACCCTCAAAGGGTATCTCGTCGAAATGTTCGAGATTGATCCCGGACAGGTCTCGTCCACTTCAAGATTGCAGGAGGATTTGGATCTCGACAGCATCGACGCAGTGGATCTCATCGTCCGATTACAAAATCTTACCGGTAAAAAAATAACCCCGGAGGCTTTTAAAACCGTCCGCACGGTCGATGATGTTGTGGATCGCGTTTATGATATGCTTTCAGAGTAATTTTGGGCGTATCGCACCGGTGTTTTCAGCGTGCATCGGCATTGCGTATCCTTTTGCGGTTTATGTCGCGCTGGATCGGCTTGGAACGTCTGTGTTGCTATCGTTGGTCGGATTTTTTATTCTGTTGCGTTTGGTTTTTTCGGGCTCGAGCGTAGCAAAACCATTTCTGGTTTTCGGCATGCTTGCAGGCATGGCGACTGCACTTGTCGCCCTTTTTGCTCCAGAGCAAGCGGCTTTTTTCTATCCGGTTTTTATGAATGCCGGTGCTTCGGCTGCCTTCGGGATGTCCCTGCTATCCAGCCGGTCACTCATTGAAATTTTGGCTCGTGTTTACGAGCCCGAACCTACCGAAAAAGCAAAGCAATATATGCGCAAACTGACATTTGTCTGGTCTGCATTTCTGGCTCTGAATTGCGCTCTCTCTTTACTGACGGTTCTGAATGGCGACAAAGACGTTTGGCTTTTCTACAACGGTTTTCTGAGTTATGTTTTGATGGGGATCTTGTTTGCCGCCGAATTAGTCGTTCGTCGTCATTTGCAACGGCGAGATCCGGCGTGATTGATCTCTCATCTCTTGGATTTTCTTCCCGTTCTGAAAATTCCGTTCTTTCTTACGGGCATGGTAAAACTTATTTGTGGCGTGAATTCTGTGGCTCTGTTGAAGCCACGTCTCGAAAAATTGGTCACGCACGCAGCGTGTTAATCGCAACCAGTCATGCGTGGAATTTCTTAATTGCTATTTTTGCGTCCATGAATGCCGGGGCTCGTGTGGTGATCCCGCACAATCTCCAGAGTGGAACTTTGGCGTCCCTCGAACAAGATTGCTCCCTTAAAATCGATGATGATTTTCTCGTCTGTGAACAAACCGGTGATTTCTCATTCAACGGCAAGGAGCTTAAGCTCGATTTTTTCACTTCCGGCTCGACTGGCTCTGCCAAAAAAGTGGTTCGCGATCTTTGGCAAATGGAAGCAGAGGTGAAAACCATCCAGTCGCTTTGGCCCGGCCGCGTGGGAGTAGATGCCGTTTCATTTTCTACAGTGCCTCATCAGCATGTTTATGGTTTGGTGTTTCATATGTTATGGCCGCTGCTCACTCACCGGGCTTTTTTTGCGGAGCAGTTTAATTTTTGGGAAGAGCTATTTCCGGTCTTGCGATGCGGCGCTGTAATCGTTTCAAGCCCCAGTCATCTTTCACGCATGGGAGGGTTGAAGCCGCTGAATAAGGATATGGTACCCTCAGCCGTGCTGACCGGCGGAGCACCGCTATCCGACAGTTCGGCAAAGGAAGCAGCCGACATCCTAGGCCTGCCGGTTAACGAGTTCTATGGAAGCACTGAGACTGGTGCCATCGCTACAAGACAGCGCAGCGCAAAGGATCCATTATGGCTTCCGTTTCCTGGATACCGGCTCTCTCGCACGGATTCTGGGCTGTTGAGAATCGATGCGCCTCTTATAATTGCCGGGTCGGGTTTTGAGATTCAGGATCGGGTTCAGTTTGAATCAGATGGCTGCTTTCGTCTTCTTGGTCGCGCTGATCGCACAGTCAAAGTGGAAGGGAAGCGGATTGATCTGGGAGATGTCGAAGCCGGCCTTAGGTCAATCGAAGATGTAGCAGAATGTGCAGTCATCTCGTTGGGGCAGGAAAAAGCAGTACTTGCAGTGGCCGTTGTTCTTAACTTAGGCGGCCGCTCGCGTCTTCTGCAGTTTGGTCACTATAATTATTGTCAAGCATTGAAGAAAAAATTATCGTTAAGAATAGATTCAGTCGGATTACCAAAGAAATGGATTTTTCTAGATGAGCTGCCGATGAACGCGCTCGGCAAACGTGCAGTTGCGATCCGAAAATTGTTTGTGGGGTCTCACGATGAGTGATCGCCTCCCGGCTATTTTGAGTCGGTCAATCGATGTTGATCGTGCGGAATTCGAGCTATTTATTCCCAGTACATTGTTCTGGTTTCTCGGACATTTTCCGTCTCAACCGATTTTACCAGGAATTGTACAGCTGCATTGGGCGTTGTTCTTGGCAAAGGATGCTGGGCTACCAGTTCCTGTTTCGGCGCAAGACTTTCAAGTGAAATATCAGGCTATGGTCCTACCCGAAATGTACGTGCACTTGTCTGTTATGGGGAGCGAGGAGCGCGGCATTTTTAATTTCAAATATATCAACAATGATCAGATTTTTTCCTCGGGATCTGCACGACTTGTGCCGCGAGGCTTGCGTCATGAGTAACAGCTATTGTGTTGTGATCCCATCCTTCGGGCATTGGGCATTGCTTCCCCAGATTGTGGATGCGCTTATTTTGAAAAACCTGCCGGTGATCGTCGTTGATGACGGAAATGCCGAAGATGGGCGCACGGCGATCATCAATCTAGGCAATTCCCGTCCGTCGGTAGAGGTCATTCGTCTGGAGAAAAATTGCGGGAAAGGTGTTGCTGTCAGGATAGGATTGGAGCGTGCGTTCAATCGGGGATTTTCGCACGCCTTGCAGATTGATGCCGATGGGCAGCACGATCTGAGTTCTGTTGAGGCGCTGATGAATGTATCAGAGCTTCACCCTGACGCGCTGGTGAGCGGACGTCCGATATATGATGAGACTGTTCCTCGAGCACGAAAGATTGGTCGTTGGGTCACCCATGTCTGGGTTTTTATAGAAACACTTTCACTGAGGATTGTTGATAGCATGTGCGGATTTCGTATATATCCGCTGGCTACGACTTTGAATATCTTTGCCAGAGACCGCGTCGGCAAGCGTATGGATTTTGATACGGACATTATGGTTCGAATGTTCTGGTGCGGGGTTGCGCCAGTTTTCGTCCCCGTTAGGGTCACATATCCTGTAGGGAACCGATCAAATTTTCGCATGTGGGAAGATAATGTCCTAATAAGTCTTATGCATACGCGTTTGGTTTCTACCATGATATATCGACTGGGGACGGTTTTAAGAAACCGTCCGCCGAGGATTGAAAGCTCGGAACATTGGGCAGCGCTTGGCGAACGTGGCGCACGTTGGGGGTTGCGCCTGACGTCTTTGGTGAGTCGTCTTTTTGGTCGGCGGTTATCGTCGGCGTTTCTGTTGCCGATTGTCTTCTATTTTTGGGTGACAGGCGCTGCACAACGGAAGTCATCAGATTATTATTTATGCAAGGTCTTACGGCATCCTGTTGGTGGATTTCAGACGTATCTTCATTTCTATGATTTTGCTCTACGTGCCCTCGACGCGTTTCGTGCATGGACAGGGCAAATTCCACACTCGCATCTTGTGTTCAAAAATGAACACTCGCTCGCTAATGCTGCGGAGGACTCTAGAGGCGCTTTATTGATCATTTCACACCACGGAAATGTCGAAGTTGCGCGCGCTCTGCTTTCTGAAAAACTTACAGGACGATTGACATCGATTGTTCATACTAAGCACGCTTTGAATTACAACCGCCTCATCGCACATCACAGTGGTGATGATGCGAAAAGCATGATCCAAGTTACCGACTTTGGTCCCGAAACGGCCGTCTTGTTGCAGGAGAGGATTGCCAGGGGCGAGTGGATTGCGATTGCCGGGGATCGAACCCCAGTCGGACTTGATGGTAGGGTTTGCACCGTTGATTTCTTGGGTGAGCCGGCGCCATTTCCGCAAGGTCCTTGGGTTTTGGCAAATCTATTAGCTTGCCCAGTTTACGTGCTGTTTTGTACTCGAGATGGAAACGTTGGATGGACTTTAACCTTTGATCTTCTGACTGATCGTGTCCGGCTGCCTCGAGCCTGTCGTGAGGAGGCGGTCCGCCGCTATATTTGTGATTACGCTCATCGCCTCGAGGAAGAATGCCATAAGGCACCACTCCAGTGGTACAATTTCTTTGATTTCTGGCATGCGGGGAGGCGGGCATGATCTCCACTTCTATCTTGATTAAGGCCCAATTTTACGATCTCGACCCCATGCAGATCGTCTGGCATGGGAATTACGTCCGATATTTTGAAGAAGCACGCTGTGCGCTGTTGGATCATATTGGATATAATTATCGGCAAATGGCTCATTCTGGTTATTCTTGGCCTATTGTTGATTTGCGCGTGAAGTATGTGAAGTCGGTGACTTTGTTGCAGGAGATCAAAGTGGTTGCAACTTTGATCGAATATGAGAACAGGCTGCAGATATCCTATCGTATTTTCGATGTCTTAAGCGGCGAGGTTCTTACTAAAGGTGAGTCTGTCCAGTTTCCAGTTTCGTTGGAAAGCGGAGATGTCAGTTTGGATTCTCCAAAAGTGTTTATTGATGCGGTGAGGAGGTGTCTGTGAGACGGTTTGCTTTTTCGGCGTACCTCTTGCTTGCCACATTTGCGGTTCACGCGCAGACTGGTACTTTGAAAAACGGAGAGGTCCTGCGCGGACGCTTCGTCCAAGAACGTTTTCTTGTTGGCTTTTCTAAACCAGTTGTATCGGAGGGTAGTTTCGCTTTACTTCCAGGTTTTGGGTTGATCTGGCAAGCTGAAAGCCCTTTTCCTGTCATGACGGTGATTACGGGGAATGGGCTCGTTCAAAGTGTCGACGGTAGCGAGACCGCGCGGTTGACAGCATCACGACTTCCATTCCTTCCTCGGCTTTATGACATGTTGTCAGGCGCGTTAACCGGTAATTTGTTGGCTTTGGAAAATGAGTTTTCGGTAACCTCTGCAGCTGATGGGCGGTTTATGCGTCTGCGGCTCGAACCAAAGCGTGCAGATGCAGCATCTGCCCTGGCAATAGTATCATTGGATATTTTTATTGATCGTTTCGTTGAGAGGGTTGAGATTTTGAAGCCTGGTGGAGACCGGGATCGGCTTATTTTTAAAAATCAGATTTTGCATAAGGGGGAACCAACTAACGCAGAGTTGAGAGCTTTGGGCGCGGCCAAATGAGGCGCATTGCAGCAATCTGCTGGCTCGCAGTCGTAGTTTTAAATGTCTGTTATGCTGGCATCTCGATAATCCGTGGCCTGCCATTGCAAACGAATATTCTCTCGCTCTTGCCAAGTGAAGAGCAAGATCATGTGGTGCAACAAGCCAAGGATCTAGTCACACGGGAGTTGATGCAGCGGATTGTTTTGCTCGTTTCGCATGAGGATCCTGCGCAAGCCCGCAGTGCTGCTGCACTTATTCAGGATGGGCTCATTTCGAAAGGTTTTTTGCTATCTGTCGTGGACGTTCCGTCTATGGAACGTATTAAAGAACTGGGCAGTGTTTATTTTCCCTATCGATCAGGTCTTCTTTCAGACGGGGATCGCGAAGTTTTGCAGCAAGGTCGTGGAGATGATATTGTCAGGCGTTCCCTATCGCAAGTTTACGGATTTTCCGGGACGGTTGATGGCCGCCTAATAGCGCGCGATCCGTTTTTACTTTTCCCGGCTTTTTTAAATTCTTTGCCAGTCCCGATGAGCAAGCTCAGGCTTGATGATGGCTTTTTGAGCACACACGAGGACGGGAAAACAAATATTTTGCTGACCGGCATATTATCTGATGATAGCGCATCACTCACATTTCAACGAAAACTCATTCCCCAGCTTGATCAAATGATCGCTTCGGTACCTGATGTGTCTGTACTGAGGCTCGGCGCTATTTTTTTTGCATATTCCAGTGCAAATTTGGCGCTTTCAGAAACCGCAGTTTTGAGTTTTGTTTCGTTAGGGGCGTCATTCCTTCTTTTGATCTTAGCGTTTCGTTCTGCCCGACCTCTATTTTTGGCTATGTTAGCTATTGGCGTTGGAATGACATGTGCGCTTTCCCTGTGTCTCGTGTGGTTTGGGGAGATTCATGTCGCAGCGCAATTATTCGGTGCCAGTTTAATCGGCGTGGCCGTAGATTACGCGTTGATTTATTTCGGTCAGGCATTTTGCCTCCACCATAATGTCGATCAGAGGCTCCGTCGGGTGTTTCCGGGCCTCTTATTAGGCATGCTGACCACTGTGATAGGCTATGCAACTTTGGCGTTGTCGCCGTTTCCAGGGCTTCATCAAGTTGCTCTTTTTTCATGCGTAGGCTTGATAGCATCCTTTCTGACAGTTGTTTTGTGGTTTCCGTATTTTGATCGCCTGCAATTTTTATCACTACCAGTCAGGATGCGGAGAATTGCAACTTCCTTATGGCAATTTTGGTCGCACACTAGGTTTTCTTCGGCTCGTTTTTTCGTTTTTGTAGGTTTCATCGTTCTTTGCATTAGTGGTTATGCGCGCATTTTTACCGACGACGATATCAGGAACCAGCAATCATTAAACGCTGGATTGCTTCTGCAGCAAAGCGAGATCGTTCGCATCGCCGGGTTTTCGCAATCGAACCAATTTTTCATTGTGCAAGGTGATAACACGGAAAGTGTTATGCGTTTGGAAGAACGTTTAGCCGATCGGTTGGCAGTAGAAGTAAACTCGGGCCGACTCGTTAATTTTGTTTCACCCTCCCGCTTTGTGCCTTCCGCCGAGCGGCAAGAACAGAACCGACAGCTTGTTTATTCTCAACTGCTCAAGGAACGACTGCAGGCGTATAAGGAGCAGATTGGTTTGGACGCGGTTATTCTTGACGAAAGGTCCGATTACCTTGGTCTGGAACGCGTTCTTGGTGTTGGAGCTTTCGGCTTCATGCCTAAGCTTGTTTTGTTTAACTCGTCGGCAGGGGTAGGGCACATTGTGGTTCTTGAAGGTGTTCGAGACCCCCGAAGTTTGCGGATGCTTGCAAATGATATTCCTGGGATCCGCTTTGTCGATCCCACTGCCGATTACTCCAGCCTCTTTGCAGTTTATCGGCAGCGGGCTTTGGTTTTGATTTTTGTTTCTGCGGGGTTGATGTTTCCCGCACTTGCCTGGCGTTATGGTTGGGGCGGCGGACTTCGGGTGACACTTCCACCAGTGTTGGCTCTTGTTCTAACGCCGGCCTGCATGGCTCTTCTTGGGCAACCATTTACCTTCTTCTCTGCAATGGCTTTGGTTCTCGTTCTTTCTATGGGGGTTGATTACGCTGTCTTTTGCGCTGAAGATAGCGGCTCCGAAGACCCGGCAGTATTGATCTCAGTTGCTTTAGCCATGCTGACCGCTTTGTTGTCGTTCGGAATGTTGGCGATGAGTGTCACGGCTGCGGTTAAGTCTTTCGGATTGACCATGGCGATTGGATTGCCGCTTGCCTATCTTCTCGCCCCAATTGGCGGGAAGGCAGGAATCGTTAGTCGTCGTGTTGAGAGAGGCTGAATCGCGTGTTAAGAGCTCGCTCGCACTTCCTCAGTCTTTTGATAGTTGTTCTCGCAATGGCCGGTTGTGCCGGCGGGCAATCGACAATCTCGGGCGCGACGGTTTCACCAAGCCTGCAGTTTGATTTGCCCTCGCCCGCTACTCTTGGTCGTCGCGTTGAAAGTGTGCAGCTGGTAACCGCCGAGGTTGCCGGTCAGAAAATTCTGTTTGAAGCCCGCGTTTCTGTAGCCTCTGACCGGTTCAAACTCGTTGGGACTGATCCTATAGGTCGGCGCGCTTTGACGGTTGAATTCGTCGATGGTTTGTATCATGCGCAGAAAGCGGATTGGTTGCCGACATTCGTTGATCCCAATCGTGTGCTTGCTGATTTTATATTGATTTTTTGGCCGCGGGCTCCATTGGTTCAAATATTTGAGGGTTCGGGCGCTGAGCTTATCGACGAAGGAAAGATGCGGACTATCCGTCAAAATGGTATTGATCTCATAACGATTGAATATATCCGTCCTGGTTGGCGGGGCCATGCTCGATTGAAAAATCATATATGGGACTATGTGATCGACGTACGATCGGCGGAGGTCGGGCGATGACCAGACTTTTCCTTCCGGGTATGGCGACTGCGTCTTGTCTGGGAATGAACAAGGAGGAATCAGCCTCGTCCTTGTTTCGGGGCATGGGCAATGGTTTGCAGCCGCGTCTTGATCTCACGGAGAAAGCGGTGCCGGTTGGAAGCTTACCACGCGATCTACCTGAATTGCAGTCTGATATGTCGAAATGGAATTGTCGCAATAATCGACTGCTTGCAATGCTTGCAGATGAGATCCGCGTAGAGATTGAGGTTCTGAAGCAACGCTTTGGTTCTTCGCGTATTGCGATCGTTTTGGGAACAAGTACGTCGGGGATCTCAGAAGGCGCTGATGCAATGAGTGCGCGTCTAAAGCATGGAAAATGGCCGGACGATTATGAATATCAGCAACAAGAAACCGGAGGCGGCGCAAGTTTCCTAGCACAATATCTGGGCATTGATGGTCTGGCCTATGTCGTTGCTACCGCCTGCTCGTCAAGCGCGCGTGCGCTTGCCAGTGCGCGTCGGCTGGTTCGCGCGGGTCTTGCCGATGCCGCCATTGCGGGTGGCGCGGACACTCTCTGCAAGCTCACTCTTGCCGGCTTCGGTGCCCTTGGTGCCTTGGCTCCCGGACTTAGTAACCCCTTTAGCATTAACCGAAACGGGATCAATATAGGTGAAGGGGGAGCTCTCTTTGTTTTGTCTCCGGAGCCTGCGGCAATTGAGCTTGCCGGTCTTGGCGAAAGCTCGGACGCGCATCATGTTAGCGCGCCTGATCCTTCGGGACGGGGCGCGGAAGCCGCCATTTTGAGCGCGCTACGGGATGCCCAAATGCATCCGTCCCAGATATCTTATGTCAACCTTCATGGAACCGGAACCGCGCTAAATGATTCAATGGAAGCACTCGCTATGGAACGGATTTTTGGCGGAGTGCCGTGCAGTTCGACAAAGGCGATGACTGGTCATACATTGGGTGGCGCGGGCGCACTGGAAACGTCTTTTCTATGGCTGACTTTGTCACCCGATCACAATCGCGAGCTGCGGTTACCTCCACATCTATGGGATGGACAGCCTGATCCAGCTTTGGCGCAGATTTGTCTGACTGACGGGTTGCGCGATAGTGCACGTGGGCTGAAAGCGTGTTTGAGCACTTCCTATGCATTTGGTGGTAACAATGCCGTCGTTATTCTGCGTCGGCATGAGCCATGATTAAAAACGCAATTGGAGATCTCGTCCCACATGCAAATCCGATGCGCATGGTGGATGAACTAGTGTCATATTCCAGAACTGGTGTTGTTGTGCTTGCTTTTATCAATGAGGATCATGCTTTTGCGCAGTCGGAGGGTGTGCCTGCGCATGTAGGTCTGGAAATGATGGCGCAAGCCTGTGCGGTTTGGGCCGGGCTGGAGGCGCGTGACGCCGGCAAGCAAGTGCAAGTCGGTCTTTTGTTGGGATCGAGGAGCTGCCGCGTGGAAGAGCCGTTTTTCCTATTTGGTGAAAAGTTAATTGTGCACGCGGAACTCGTCTTCCGTCTGGGTGGAATGGGCGTCTTTGATTGCAATATCGAATTGGCCGGTCGCCGCGTAGCGGAAGCTAGCCTGAATGTTTACCAACCTGAAGACGGCTCTTTGTCCCCCGCATCAGGAATGCCCGCATCATGACAAAAACAATTATTGTCACGGGCGCAAGCAAAGGGATTGGCCGGTCAATTGCTAAGAAGCTTTCTGCTGATGGATTCGAAATTGTTATTCATTATAATTCCGACAGAGCAGGTGCGGAGGAGACGTTAGCGTCTTGTGGACGAGGTCGCCTGATCTCGTTCAAGAGTGAAGACCGGGAGACTTGCAAGAACGTGATTGGTGCGGATATCGGCGTACATGGTCCTTATTGGGGGGCTGTTTTGAATGCCGGTATTTCTGATGATGCAGCCTTTCCGGCTATGGAGCCAATGCAATGGGATCGCGTTCTCAGAACAAATCTCGATGGGTTTTATAATATCCTCCATCCGCTCGTCATGCCGATGGTTTCTGCCCGAAATGGCGGTAGAATTGTGACACTATCTTCCGTTTCCGGGATCGCCGGTAACCGGGGCCAAGTCAATTATTCAGCAGCAAAATCAGGTATCATTGGTGCAACAAAGGCGTTAGCAATCGAGTTAGCCAAGAGAAAAATTACGGTCAATTGCGTTGCCCCCGGTTTGATCGAGACACAGATGATCTCTGGGCTTCCCATCGAGGATATTATTGGAATGATACCTATGCGGAGGGTTGGAACTCCGGACGAGGTCGCAGCTGTTGTTTCGTTCTTGTGTTCTGATGGCGCCGCCTATGTCACTAGACAGGTTATTTCTGTAAATGGAGGCATGATCTGATGCGTCGCGTCGTCATCACAGGCATGTCTGGTATCACCGCTTTAGGATCGGATTGGGCGAGTATTCGTGAAGCTCTGTTGGATGGTCGAAACGGCGTGCGCTCGATGGCTGATGAATGGGCGCGATATACCGGAATTCATACTCGGTTGGCAGCTCCCGCCATTTTCACAATGCCTCCGCACTGGTCACGAAAACAATCCCGGACCATGGGACGTGTTGCTGCGATGGCGGTTGCAGCGACAGAACAGGCGTTGATTGATGCTGGCTTGTTGGGCACGTCCTTGCTTTCATCTGGGCGCGTTGGAGCAGCTTATGGTTCTTCTTTCGGCTCTCCCGACGCAGTGCTCGGATTTTACGAGCTAAAAATGAACGGCGCCTCGAAGAATTTGAATGCAACGAATTATATTCAGATGATGAGCCATAGCGCTCTTGTAAACATCGGAATTTTTTTTGGGTTGCGGGGTCGTATGATCCCGAGCTCGAGCGCTTGTACATCCGGTAGTCAAGCAATCGGTTTTGCCTTTGAGACAATCAAATTCGGTCGCGCGGACATTATGATTGCAGGCGGTGGAGAAGAGCTGGATATTACCGATTCTGCCGTCTTCGACACTCTTTTTGCAACATCAACGCGCAACGACGAACCGGCGCTTACGCCACGTCCTTATGATCGAGATCGGGATGGGCTCGTGATGGGAGAAGGGGCAGCCACTCTTATTCTTGAAGATATGGAACATGCGCTCGCGAGGGGCGCGACAATTTATGCAGAAGTAGTTGGGTATGGCACCAATTCCGACGGAAACCATGTAACCCATCCCCAATCAGAGACCATGGCACAAGCACTTCGCCTTGCTTTGGCAGATGCTGCTGTCCCATCGGAGGCTATCGATATTGTCAATGGGCATGGAACAGCCACCGAGTGGGGTGATATTGCAGAGACGCATGCAACTGCGACCATTCTGGGACATAAGGTTCCGATCCATTCGATCAAGAGTTATCTTGGTCACTCTCTAGGTGCCTGCGGATCAATTGAAGCGTGGTTGGGGATTAACATGATGCGGGAAGGGTGGTTCTGCCACACGGCGAATTGCATCAATATTGATGATAGGTGTGCCGAGCTGGATTACATCCAGAATAGTGCGAGGAACCTGCAAGCAGAATATCTTATGAGTAACAATTTTGCGTTCGGCGGGATTAATACATCACTCATTTTTAGAAACATCTCCCAATCTTCGTCCTTTCCGAATAAAGCACTATAATAAACTAGCCGTATTTCAATCCTAACTAAGAAAATATCGGGGCAAATTTGTCTAAGTGCAGAAAAAGAATATTGACCACTATTCTGCTTCCATTTTTGCTGACTGCATGTGGCGCTCTATCAACCTGGCATGTTGAGCCTGAAGATGAACAGATCTCTGGTCGACAATTACCATTGCTCGTTGATCGCCTAATCGGAGAGCCTGTGCGGAATGGCCATGCGCCAGGGAC
>CANJVX010000058.1 GCA_947478405.1 Beijerinckiaceae bacterium
CGCGATGAGCTCAATTTCGCCATTTCATACCCTGTCAGATTTGCAATGCAAAAAACGTTTTATTTTCCAGCGCCAAACAAGAAAACCTCAACGCAGGATTTGTTCCCAGACGTGCTCGGCTACGAAACCGAGTTCGCTGGCGGCTCTTGCGCTGCTCATCCCGCTCCAGTTTTTGTCCGATATTTCCCTGATGTCTGACAATCCCGGAAGGAACCTTCGAACCAGATCTACTGTCGGCTCTCTCATGTTACTAGATGGAGCTGCGATATTGTAGATGCGGTGGCCTTCCAACGTTTTTTCGACACTGAGGCGGAATGCACGGGCGGCGTCTCGGGCATCAACGTAGGTCCAGAAGCCGGACTTTCGATATGCAGGATCGCTCATGAACGACTGGATGCGCTCGAACGTCGGATCGTAATTGATCCCGGGCAACCGCAAGCTCACCACGGACATGGCGCCACGTCTGGCGAAGGCGTCGCCCAGCAGCTCGCCTATTTGCTTAGAAAGCCCGTAGGGGTCGGACGCCGCCAGCGGATGCTCCTCGGTGAGCGGGAGAAAGTGTGGCAGTAGATCAGTGGGCCCGTAGATGTACCCATATGCCGCAACGCTGGACGCGAGAACGACACGGCGGACCCTGTTGTCCTGCGCAGCCTTTAAGACATTGTAGGTCATCGATACGTTTTCGTTGAACGTCGATGTGTCGCTCGTCAGATTGGGTGCGATGTGGGCGGCCAGGTGCACGACGGAGTCAGCTCCAACACACGCCTGATAGAGCTGCGCAGCGTCGCGCAGGTCGCACGTCCATGTCGGACGATGCCCGTCAGGATGAGGCTTTCGGTCGAGACTCAGAACGGTGGCGCCAGCCCCGACGAGTTCCCTGATCACCGCGACACCGAGCAACCCGCTCCCGCCAGTTACGACCACCTTCAACGCCGCCTCCATAAAACGTTCGCTCGTGAAGTAATGAACTATCCATGGCACCGGTCAAGAGCTTTCACCATTGACGGTGTAGCTCGTCCTGAATTATTCATTCATAAACAAACGACCTCGGAGGACGCTGACATGGACGATAAGCCAACGAGTTCCAAGCTGGGCAACGCAGAGTTCCTCGAACAATATGCCAGAACCGGCGCTGATACGCTGGGCGGTCAAGTTTTGCGACGCTTCTGGCATCCGGTCTGCCTTTCCAAGGACCTCAAGGATATTCCTTACCCCGTGCGCATGCTCGGCGAGGATCTCGTCGCGTTCCGCAGCCCGGGAGGAACGACTGGGCTTGTCTCATCGCGCTGCGCGCATCGCTGCGCGTCGCTCGAATACGCTCAAGTGCGACCGCACGGCCTGATGTGCTCCTACCATGGCTGGGCTTACGATAACCGCGGTCGCTGCACGGACATGCCGCTCGAGCCTGCGGACACGCCGTTGCGGAGCGAGGCCCGGATCAGCTGGTACCCGACACAGGAATGGGGCGGCGTTGTCTGGTGCTACATGGGCGAGGACAAAGAGAATCCGCCGGCTCTTCCAAAAATCGACATCCTCGCGCGCACCGACGGCGAGATCGTGCTCGAGCGCGGCGACATTCGCGCTTACAATTATCTGAACTTCATGGAGAATTTCGCCGACATGGGCCACATCTATGTGATGCACATGTTGGAGCCTGGAAAGGTCCCGCCCGAAGTCGAGCCCTACGTCAATACGACCGTGGACACTGAGTGGCGGCGCATCACGCACCGTACGTTCGAGACGGACTTTGGAATGAAATGCGTGCTGGTCCACAACACGGCTGATGAGAACCTCAAGTATGTAAATACATGGAGCATTGTTCTTCCAGCGTTTTACAGGTTTGGTGGGATTGCAGCTGGCCTGCCGCCCGACTTCACGAACGATCGCCGAGAATCGGGCGGAATGCTGCGCATCATCGATGACACGCATTTCGAGATGTTCCGATTTCAATTGATCCGCCCCGGCAATTTCCGCGCCCATTTCTATCCGGTCGCGACCGACAAGGCGCGGGGCGTATCGCAAGGGTTGCGTGGCACTGTCGAGTTGAAGGACTATGATTTCCGCAAATATCCGGCGTGGGAGGGCCTGCCCCAAGTAGAGGATTACGTTCTGCAGGAATCACAGGGCGCGTTCCCGGACAGATCTAAGGAATTTCTGGGCACCTCAGACATGGGCATCATTATGCTTCGTCGGATTTACCGCATCGCGATGGAAACCGTGCGCGCGGGAAAGGCACCGAAGCTTCCAGCCGCTGACGAGAACGGCGTTGTTTGGACGGATACTTTCAAAGGCCTTATCGCTCCAAACGATATTGGTTTGAGCCCCGCAAATATGCCGTCATCCGAAAACGGGCGCGGACTAATTAGAGACCGCGACGGCAATCTAGCGTTCGCTTGATCTTCACCAACCCCTCACAACTTTTCTAGATTAAACTCTTTTAAAGCGAGCTGGCAAACCGCCCTAGCGACAAAACGTTTTACTGAAATCGCTCGTCGGGGTGGTACACGACATACGTCTTCAAGTATCACTTGGGGCTCAATGCCTAAGACTAAACTCAAAGCGTGCAGGATGAAGGTTTTATCAGCCTCCGGAATTTTACCATCCAAAGGAGAAAGAGCGGCAGTTAAAATATCAAGTCTCGTAGCCGGACGATAAATTTCAGACGCGCCGGAAAGGCTCGCCCTAAGCATTGCCCTATAGGCGTTCCGATGCTTCAGAACCGCTTGATCGCTCTTCTTAACGGCCGCATCAACGCGATCTACTAGAGAAACATTTGGATCGACAAACAAATTTTGGTCCTGTTCGTGCAACCCGGTGATTCCCCAGAGCGCTGCACTAACCCTTAGCATTTCGACCGAAGGGAAGTATCGATACGCTGTGGTCCGGCCTACTTTCGCTAAGTCGGCTACCTCGGGGATAGAGAAATCCCGGCCCTCTCTGACCAGACTTGCCGCCGCGGTAAGAAGTGCTTCCTGGGTCCGCTGCTTCTGCCGCACTCGACCCGCCGAGAGGTAAGTTTTTGAATCTGACATCATTTCTCCAATCGTGTCGGCACTCCATATTGCGAAGCGAGGTCATTGACAATATCCGCCCGTAATGGGACAAAAGTACCATAAAAGAACAGGCGTTCTATTTTGGGAAGCATTTAAATGACACAAGCCTCTGACAACCAGTCGCAATTTTGCTTCTCGGACCTACGTGAGTGGATCGACGAAGTTGCGCGTATGGGTGAGCTTGAAATTATCAAAGGCGCATCTCTCGAAAGAGAAATTGGACTTGCCTCTGAACTGGTCAATCGATCCGACAGTGCGCCCTCTCTCCTATTTGAGGATATCCCCGGGTGCACTCCTGGCTTTCGGCTTCTCGTGAACTTTTTTGGCGGACGCCGCACCTGTATGACTCTTGGATTTCCAACCAATTTATCGAAACTTGAACTCAGCGACCAATTTCTTCATAACCGCTTGATGACGCAAGAAGCGCTTCCATCCGTATTCGTAGATGCAGGCCCAGTTTTCGAAAATATTCTCACAGGCGATGCAATTGATCTTTTCAAATTTCCTGCGCCGAAATGGCACGAACTTGATGGGGGCCGCTACATCGGAACTGGTAGTTACAATGTAACTAAGGATCCAGATGAGGATTGGGTTAACATCGGAACGTATCGCGTTGTCATTCACGATCGTAATTCCGTCGGCTTCTACATCTCACCAGGAAAACATGGTCGCATCCACCGAGATAAGTACGAAGCGCGTAACGAGCGAATGCCGGTCGTGATGGTTCTTGGGGGCGACCCCTTGACCTTTTTGGCGGCATCAACTGAGAGTCCCTACGGCGTACCAGAGTTCGACATCGTCGGAAAATACAGGAACGAGCCAACAAAACTCGTGCGCGGCAAGATCACCGGCTTGCCGTTTCCAGCAAACGCCGAAATCGTGCTTGAAGGTTGGATGACGCCCGGCGACACACTTCCTGAAGGTCCGTTCGGAGAATGGACTGGTTACTACTCGACCCGAACAAATGACGAGCCAGTCATGCGAGTAGAGGCCGTGTATCATCGGAATAATCCAATCATGCTCGGTTGTCCGCCACAAAGGCCCCCAGACGAAATCGCTCGCTATCGAGCAATTACTCGTTCAGCTTTGTTCCGACAAAATATGCAAAAAGCTGGCGTACCAGATGTAACGGCAGTGTGGGCGCACGAGGTCGGTAATACCAGGATGCTCATAGGCGTCGCAATCAAACAAAGGTACCCTGGCCATGCGCGCCAAGCGGGTCACATTGCAGCGATGTGTCATGTAGGCGCCTACGCAGGAAAATACGTTATCGTGGTCGATGACGACATTGACGTTTCGAATCTAGAGGAACTCATTTGGGCGATGGTAACGCGTTCAGATCCAGAAACGTCCATCGATATTATAAAAAATGCCTGGTCCACTCCTCTCGATCCCCGCATCCCTCCTGAAAAGCGGGAACAAAAAGATTTCACTAACTCTCGGGCCATCATAGACGCATGCCGCCCATATCACTGGAGGGATAAGTTCGCGATGGTGAATGTGCCCTCAGCTGAAGACGCCAAGTTTGCGAAAGAGAAATTCGGCCATTTGTTGCATGGACGCTCGAAGTCTTAGCTAGGAGTACATTCATGATACACTTAAACAGACGACTAGCGGTGTTAGTTTTGGCATGTATGGCCTATTCTGCGTCGAACGTCTCGGCCCAGACGGTGGCCTTCGAAGGAAAGACGATAAGCATAGTTAACTCGAGTTCTCCAGGCGGAGGGACCGACGCACAATCAAGACTTGTTTCACGGCACATTGGCAAATACCTACCTGACAAGCCATCAATTATTGTTCGAAACATGCCAGGGGCCGGTGGTCTACTCGTCGCAAGTTACCTCTATAACTCAGCTCCCAGAGACGGGACTGTGATCGGTCTCTTCTCAGACACCAATGCCTTAGCGCCACTTTTGCAAAGCCAAAAGGTCGAGTTCGACCCGACGCGTTTTTTGTGGATCGGCAGCTTAACAAGCTACACGCCGCTTCTTTTCGCGTCGCGTAGTTCGAAAGCCCAGTCCTTTTCTGACACAAAGAAAACAGTAATGAGTGTTGGTGCATCCGGTGCGGGGTCCGTATCATCCGTTTATCCCACTTTTCTGAATCGCCTCGTGGGAACACGTTTCAATGTTATCAATGGATATAAGGGCAGTGCCGATATCAATTTAGCAATCGAAAGAGGAGAAGTAGATGGTTATGCAGCATGGTGCTGGACCTGCATCAAAGCAAATAAGCCGGAGTGGGTGAGTGTAGATGCACCTATCAAGATCTTGCTGCAGCTCTCGTTTGATGGAGATCCCGAACTGAACGAAAGACAAATTCCGCGCCTGGGGGATGTTATTACGGAGCAACAGGATAAAATATTAGCGCAAATTGTATTTGGCGGAGCCCAAATGGCGCGGCCGTTTGCATTGCCACCAGGCGTCGATGTAAACATAGCGGTCGCAATCAGAAAGGCTTTCAAAGGCATGGTGGTCGACCCAGGTTTTCTTGAAGACGCTCAACGCATCGGTGAAGAAATCCATCCGGTTTATGCTGAATGGATAGAACGCTTCATTACTTCTGCATTTTCCGCAGATAAAGCTACTATAGCTCGGCTTCGTACCTTAATGAGCGAGTAGTTTGGCAACGGGAAGTATCAACATTCCTGGAAGCTGCGCGATCCTAAAACTCGTGCGAGTTTATGATTGGCCAGACCCCATGAAGTGATCCGGCGGTTGTAATAGTTGACGATTTGATTTGACGCTAGCGCTGGGGTGGCCGGCGTAACTGGCCCGGGTTGCGGAGCCGGCCGCTGAAAACGTCGATACCCGGCCCCCGAAGAAACCGCTCTAGGCGCATGTCATTATGCGGTCCAATAGGCCTGTTTACAGCCTCTATTAGAAATTGTGCCAGTGCGGGCAGAAACTCAACCTATGGAAGCTTTGAGAAAATCTCTTCGGTATTGAGCCTTTTCCTAGCCATTCCCATTCCTCCTCAAGGCTCATTAGCCAAACATCAGGGAGCACCACTTTTCAGGGGGCAGGCCACTTGCTTATGCGGATCCGGCTGAGGATCTGAAAAACAAAACGCGCGGTGCCACGGGTGTGCTTGAGCGCAAAATGGCAACGGAGAAGGCCGTTGCTGCGAAGTCGCGTAACGCTTCCTTGTTGGAGCCCGCCTATGCGCTTTGGATCTCTGGCATGATCCTGGTCGGCAAGGAAGCCTATGACGGCCCCTCGCAAAAGGCCCGCTCGACGATGTCGTCTGTCACCGCCGGTATGGACTATGCGTTCTTACCCGGTGTTCGCGCTGGCATGGCTGTGGGTATCTCCCGTGATACAACCAAGATCGATGACAATGGTACGTCGAACAGTCGTTCGCCTGTCACGGGCACGCTCTATGCCTCGTGGCATATCTTCGACACGGTTTTCCTCGACGGCGTTCTTATTCGATGCGACAGATATTTTCATCTCAAAATCAATTATATTGAGGTGCTCAGATTCGCCCTTTCGGGCGCGCCATTTTCCAAAAGCTTCAGAAATATCGGGGATCGTCCGGATGGCTCGGCTAGTGTCTTGTGCCAATCTGTTTCAGAATCGAAGAGCTACAATCAGGTCTGTTTCAATGGGCGCGTGGAAACTCATTGTGTGAACATAGGTGCACAGGCGAGCATGGTGCCCGATGGTCTCTCCAAAGATCTCCAACAGCAGTTCGGAGGCGCCATCAAGGACGAGAGGCCCCTTCGTAAAGTCACTGCCGCAATAGACATGGCCGGATAATTTCACGACTTGCTCGACACGATCGAACCCCGCGGCAGCTTCAATGGCAGCGAGATGGTTGAGGGCACATAAGCGAGCTGAGGCTTTTGCGGTTTCAATGTCAAGGTCAGTCCCGACTTTGCCCTTAAAGGGCAAGGACCATTGTCCATCGGCATACTGCGTTCCAATCGCGCCGCTCAAAAACAACAGAGAGCCAGTTTGAACCCAGGGCGCAAAAGTGCCGCGCGGTTCTGGCACGGGCGGCAAAGTCAGGCCCAAACCCGTCAGTCGTTCCATGGCTGTCATGATGATTGTGCCTGCATCTCGAGAAGTTGGGCGCGCAGAACTTTCCCATAGTGCGATCTTGGTATCGCGGTCAGGAAGATCACGCGCTTTGGCCTTTTGAAGCTCGCCAATTTATCGCGCACAAAGGTGAGGAGCGATGCCTCGTCGAGAGCTGATCCCCCCTTCTTCACGACAAAAGCGGTGACGGCTTCCCCCCATTCGGGGTCGGGCAATCCAATCACACACGCTTCCGCCACATCAGGATGGGTGAGGAGCGCGTCTTCAACCTCGGCTGGAATGACCGAAGATGCGCCTGAGCGGATCACCTCTTTTAGCCGTCCGGTGATATAAAGCAGCCCATCCTTGAATTGACCAAGGTCACCTGTGCGCAGCCATCCTTGAAAAAAGGCATTGTCCGTGGCCTCGGGATTTTTCCAGTAGCCTTGCATGACATGCGTGCCCTGAATGACGATCTCGCCTTCAAGACCCTCAGCTTCAGCACCCTCATAAATGCGATCGTCCTTCAACAGGCCGATATGACAAGCTGGTACAGGCCGTCCCACGCTTGTGATGATTGCGCTTGTTGCCCCCCCCGATGCCGCAATGGCTTTGGGATGGAGCACGCAGCTGATGGGTGCTTCCGTCATGCCATAGAGAACACCGATTTTCGGTCCCAGAGTTTCGAGCGCTTGCTGAAAGAGATTTTCAGCCACGCGGGAGCCCCCGATAAAGATGGAACGCAAACTGCGTAAGCGCTGATCATTGGGTTGAATATCGGGGACCAGACGGAAAAGCTGTGTCGGCACGAGAGATGCGTCGGTCGCCTGATATTTTTCAATGAAATCCAAAAAGCGCGTTGGTTGAAAACGCCCGCCAAGAACAACAGTCGTGCCGCGCGCCAGATAGGCCATCATCACCAATTGCGCCACTGGCCATAGCGGGCGCATGTTCAAAAAGATGGAATCAGGCTGCACATCGAAGCCCGCAGCGGTATGTTCCAGCACTGTGCAGAGATTGACATGTGACAGCGCAATCCCCTTGGGTCTGCCTGTTGTGCCGCCGCTAAAATTGATGCTGGCCAAAGTCTCTTTCGGGAAGCTTGCCCTCTCGCCTTTGGCGTGATCGAGAAAACTTTCCCAGTTCCAGATCAGACGGCGATCTACTCCGGCAGGTTTTTGCCGGTCACCCGCGTTTGGAATTAGAATGATGTGGCGTAGATCGGGCAATGCCTCCGGGGCATCATGCAAATGATGCAGAATGTCGGCTGCATGGGCATGATCTGTGATGATCCCATGCGCGGCGGAATCTTTTAAGAGGGCAATAATATCTTGAATAGGGAGTGCGGGATCCATCGGAACCCGGACAAATCCACCCGACATAATGCCGTAATCGCTGATCAAATATTCCCGCGTGTCAGGCATAAGGAGAGACACGCGGTCACCGCGTTGCAAACCAAGACCCGCCAATGCGCAACTGACTTTAAAAATCTGCGTCGCGAATTCTCGATAGGTGAGGGCATCCTTTTCATCGATCAGTGCGGGATGATCGGGACGCTGTTCCGCGTGGAATTGAAATATGTCACCGATCGTATTCATCGCCATCCTGACATAACAACACGACCCGTTGTTTTGCGATTTTCCATGGCTGAATGGCCGGCAGCCGCGTCGTCGAATGGCAAGACGCGATCAATGAAAGGTTTGACACGGCCCGTTGACAGGAGATGGAGCGCTCGGTGCATATCCGTATATGTTGCATTGCCGGAGCCCATAACGCGCAAGCGCCGGACAATCATAAGGCCCGGATCAAGCGAAACAGGTTTGGCGCCGATATTGCCCAAAATCACGACGGCGGCATTTTGCCCGCAAGAACGTAAACTCTGCTCGAATGTGCCGGTGACAACATTTTCCATGACAGCAGTCACGCCTTGCTTTTGTGTCCGCTTCCAGACTTCTCCGCTGAATTGAAGATCAGGTGAGATGATGACTTCATCTGCACCCGCTTTTTCAATATGCGCGACTTTCTCCTCGCTGCTGGTCACAGCAATAACATGAGCGCCAACGCTTCTGGCGACCTGAATTTGATGCAGGCCAAGGCCACCGCTGGCACCTGTGATGAGACAAATATCGCCTGGCCCCAAAGCCGCTTGCCCAAGAACAGCGCGAACACTTGTGCCGACAGGACAGCAGGCCATAGCGGCCACATTCAAATCTAGCCCGTCTGGAATTTCGATGGCATTGCGCGAGGGAACACAGGTGAATTCACCATAGCCCCCACCACCATTTTCGCCGACAACCGTGCTGCGGCGGCACAGATCATGACGACCTGAGAGGCAGTAAGAACATTCACCGCAATAAAGGCGAACGTAAACGGCGACACGTTGTCCGATCCGCGTCTTTGAAACTTCAGATCCAGTTTCAACGATTTCACCGGCGATTTCATGACCAAGAATGAGCCCAGGCCGATCTCGCGGGATCATGCCCGCACGTGAGAGAACATCGTGGTAGCAAATGCCGGCAGAGGCCACACGAATGGTCACGTCAAAGGGTTTTGGCTTTGGCTTCTCGACCTCAACCGTGCGTAAAACGCTGGGCGGTCCGAATTGCGAAAAGGTGACAGCGCGCATCATATCCATATCGGGGCCTCAGCGATTACGTTTATCAAAGTCAGCGGCATTATTCATAAAGTCGCGTTGCGCTTCCACCCAAGCACGTTGATGCGCAATTTCGCGGCGTTGATCGTCACTTAATTGCGAAGAGAGTCGAATCAGGGATTTTGTCGCCGAAATGGCTGCGGTTGGCATTGCCGCTAGTTTCTCAGCCCATTGAAGTGCTGTCTCAAGTGCGTTTGGAACGACTTGATTGACGAGGCCAAAAGTAATGGCGTCTTCCAAGGGAATTTCTTGGCCCAGAAGCAAATATTCATATGCTTTTGCCTGCGGGATAATCTGCGGCAAGCGAACAGACGCGCCCGTGATCATGCCATGAGGCACTTCCGGAAAACAAAGGCGTGAATTGTCTTGTGCAATCCGCAAGTCGCAATGGATGGCCAGATTTAGGCCAAACCCGAACGTCACGCCAAAGACGGCTGCGATGACCGGCTTGTTGATGACATGCCCCGCATTTGGCATTGCATTGAGCAAAGTCTCCGTATCAGCCATTTGCCCCGTTCGGCCCATTTCCTTGATGTCAGAGCCGGCACAGAAAGCGCGCGTGCCAGAGCCGGTGAGCACAAGGGCGCGAACGGAAGGGTCGTCAGCGAGTTCGGCCCAAATCGTTCCAAGCTGCTTCTTGGCTGGCACATCGAGCGCGTTGAGCGATTGCGGGCGATTAAGCGTTACGATGGCAACGCCATTGGTATTTTTTTGAATCTCGACGGACACAGAGAGGCTCTTCCTGAGGTTTTGATGCGGAGCACAGAATGATTATGTGTTCCAAACTGAGGGATGGAAAAGGGCTTCTGGTTGAAGCACGCTCGGGGTCAGGCCCTGATCATGAGAATCTTCGAGGAATTCGACGAGATTTTTATGATTGGCTTTGAGGCCATTCACCCATGGATCAGGCCCCAGTTCGGCCCTTTGTCGCTCATAATGATTGCGGCCCCAGACGAGCAGAGAATAATTGGAATCATCATAATATTCGTAAGCCTGACGTTTGGCGTCTTCAAACATTTCGAGCAATTCCCGACACAGTTCCAGCCGAGCTTCTACCAATTCACGTTTGATGACGACAATATGCATAACTGGGAAAAAGCCATGCTTACGATAGACACGCAATTCTTCCGCTTCGCTGTCAGGGAAAAGGCGACGGTATCGATGTGTTTGTGTGAGCATGGATTTGCGTGGTTCAGGCGACATGAAGGCATCAATCTCGCCGCTCATGAGCATTTCACCGATTTCTTTTTCCGGTGGCAGCCATTCAATGCTGACATCCGGGCCTAAGTCGACATTGATGATTTCTGGGCGAAAGCAAACCCAATGAATCTTTCGCCAATCGACACCGTATTCCCGTTTCAAATCGCCTTTCGCCAAGACAGAAAGCGTCGTCTGAAAGGAATGGAGTCCGACTTTTTTGCCGATGAGATCCTTGGGCGATGTCGCTTTGGAATCCTTTGGCACATAGACCTGTCCCATGCTGAAAAAGCGACGCGGGAAAGTTGGTATGCCAACGAGCGGCAAATCAGGATTATTCGCAACGGCAGCCACCCAGGATGCGAGGGAGACTTCCGAAATATCAAATTCCAAATCTTTTAGTGTGCGCGCGTGACGGCTGCCACCATCCTTAAGCTGGTGAGATTCACCAACCAGCATAGGTTTTAAACTTATTCCCTTGGGCAGACGAATGGAGCCTTCAAAGATGGGATAGTGGCGGTCATAGCGATTCAGGGCAATGCTCAATTCCATTGATCGGGTCCGTTCGTTTTTCTGATTTTCGTTTGGTCGGAAATCAGGGTGTGATGATGGTTTTGGCGCGTTCAAGCACTTGCGGCGATATCGCAAGTGTTTTCTTCAAAATGCTCTCAATTTCCGGGCCTGAGAGGAATTCACCCGTGTTGAGTTTGATGGCTTTAGCTTCAGCCAGATATTCCGGATCTTTCATCGTTTTGACAAAAGCATCTTGAAGCAATTTCACCCGGTCTCCAGGCACATTCGGCGGGAGATAGATGGTGCGGCCAAGCGTATAATAGCTGCCAACCAGATCAGCGATTTCCTTGTCGTCTTTGTTTTTGATGAGATCACTCAAAAGAGGCACGTCGCCGATTTCAGCAGACTTTTTCAATCCAACTTGCATGAGATGGATCAATTTTCCTTCCGCCAACCATTGAGGACGCCCGGTAACCCAACCATCCCATGGAACGGCTCGACCGCCCAACTCACCACGCTCAATGGCAATATCAATTTCAGCCGTGCCTTGATAGCCAAGGATGGGTTTGAATTTGGTGCCGAGGAAATGGTTGGCGAGCATCAGATCAAAGAATGTATTCGATCCTGCGCCTGTTGCGCCCATTGTGATTTCGATGCGCTTAGCGTCATCGACTGTTTTGACAGGTCCCGTATGCCACACCGAAATAATGTCTTGTGTGGGAGCCATGCTGCCGATCCAAACGATCTGGTCCAATTTGGCCGGCGTTTCTTTTGGATTCATCTGCGCGTAGAGCAGGGATGTTGGCAGAGGTGTGGCTATATAGGTCCCGTCTTTCGGAGCGATTGTATAAACGTAATTGAGCGCGCGAATACCGCCGCCGCCTGGCATATATTGAATGATAATTCCCGGATTGCCCAGAATGTGTTTAGGAAAATGCTTGGTGAAAACACGCAGGTAAGAATCCCAAGATCCGCCCGGCGTTGTCGCAAGATTGTAGGAAATGACCTTTCCCTTGTAAAAATCTTCTTCTGCAAGACTGCTCTGTGGCAGGAAGGGAAGAATGGCGGCGATCATCGTGGCGATGATATTTTTTCGGGACGACACCAATTATAATCCTCCAAATAGTGAAGAAGAGAGATTAAGGCTCCGATCCTCAGAAGCGCCTGTGCGCAGGGATCTCTTGTTTTCGTTTTATCCGCTTGGACTTAGATCATTCGCTTTTGTTCTTGTGTGTCAATAGTGAGAAGGGAGGAATGCTAGGCGCTAGCAAGCAAATCGGTGGTCTGCCCCCTGAAAAGTGGCCCCCCTGATGTATGGCTTTGGGCCTTGAGGAGGAATCCGCATGGCTAGGAAAAGGCACAAGGCGGAAGAGATTGTCGCCAAACTTCGGCAGGTTGAAGTTCTCACAGCACAGGGGCGGCCAGTGGCCGAGGCTGTGAGATCGATAGGCGTGACGGAAGTTACCTATTATCGCTGGCGGTCAGAATA
>CANJVX010000059.1 GCA_947478405.1 Beijerinckiaceae bacterium
CCCCCCCCCCCCCCCCCCCAAAAAAAATAGCCGGAAATAGGGTTCGGTTTCTGTCTTAAAGGCGGGGCGGATATCTCTCGGGCGCCTCAAGCTGCGGCGGAGGGCGCTTGTCGTTTCGGTCAAATGGGGGCACCCGCGCTCAGCGCTTCGGCTTCAAATTACGGGCAGGAGGGTTCGTGTCGGAGGAATTGGCCCACTTTAAGGCATCGGGTCCACGCCATTTGCGACCGTCTCGCGTTGAGATTGGGCTAGAAGTTTACCGTCTGGTGGCTCGGCGGGGCATTTTAAGTCATTGAAAAATAAAACTCTTCACCATTATCGTGAAAATACAAAAGTTTTAACCATTACCACCAAAATCGTAGGCGCCGAGCGCCTTTCAAATACTTCAAATTCCAGACCCGGGGCCTCAACCTGAAGCCGATTATTTTGTGCGGCTTCGAGGAGGCTTGCGGTCTCACTTAGCCGAGGCACGGGGCGGCTGCCTGCGGGGGTAGACCGCGCCGAAGCAATTCACGCATCCAAGGCGGCCCGTCCGGCCGCCGACAATACAGGCCTTAAACGCCTACCGCCGTCCGGCAGTGAAATGGGGTCCGCTAGCTAGCTAGAAATCCGATCATCGGCTAACAAGGCGATCAAATCTCCTGATAGGGCATCACCACATCAACAATAGAGCCATTAGATGAGAATTCCCGGCCCGATCCTGGGCGCCCTGTTTGCCAGTTTAATATTGCTGATTTCTGCACCGGCCAGTGCAGAAGTTTTATTTGATAGCACGGCTAATCCCACCTTTGAATTAGACACCGTCAACGCCAGCGTTAGGCTGAGAGCCTCCTTTACAACAAATGAACGCCCCCTTCATTTGTCAGTCTTGACGCTTCGTTGGAAAAGAAATTTGGGACAGGATGGGAGTATTCGTATTTTTTTATTAGATAATAAAGACGGGCTTCCGGGAGCTGTTTTAGATGATTTAGCGACCCTTGATGCTCGCGGCCTCACGGCCGGCGACCAGTGGCTTGCGATCCCACTTAAAAACGCACATGAGCTGAAAAAAAACACCCGTTATTGGATCGAAATTACTTCGACCGGAGAAACTGGATCGATGGCCTACAGCCGTCAGCATCATGGTCAAGGCGTAGAGGCTGAATCCTACTTGAATATGTATGGCCTTCACCGAAATACAGAGACCGGCCCATATATTTTTAAACTCGAAGGCACGCAAACTAGGCCCTAGATATGCTTTTGGCGTTCAGGAGCTTGTCCTGCCCGCTATAGGTTGAACCATTATTATGTTGCCGATGGCGCTATTGTCTATTGGTGGATTTTCCATATTGTTATTTGCTTCAAGTTCGGACCTACTTAGGTCCATTCCGAAATTATCTTTCTTTTATTTGTCTGCTTTCCGGATTTTGCCATTGAAATCCCGATGCATTTCTTTGGGTTGATTTGTTGGCGCCAACTCCACGGCCCCTGTGCACGATTGCCTTGGTCGTCCGTCAAAATTTATTGATCTGACCACCGCCGGCAGGGCGCTTATCGCGGGGCCCCCAATTGCGTCTACGCTCTGTGTTCCGAGCCAGTGGAATACGACATTCGCGTTTGAGAATGACCGGCGGCGACATTTGAACCCTGGCGGACCCGCCTCAGGCCTATAGCGGCCGTGTTAGCGCTGCGGCCGCGCGAAATTGAGCGCAGAGCCATCTGCAAGCGCGTCAAACCCTATTGCCGCCTGTCACAAAGCCCACAATTTACGTCACAGATCACTTTGCACGCAGCACAGGCCTCCCGAACATTTTTTTCGAAACTTTAGGCTAACTTGCCATTCCTGGCTCAACTCATGATAATTTCACAGGTAATTATAAAGGAGGACCAAGAGCGGTAAGCTCTGGTCCATAGGGAGGCTAAATGTACGAAGACGGCATTGCGCGTGATGGCCTGCGCACCGGGGATCATATTGTCATTACAGGTGGCGGTGGGGGGTTCGGACGCGCTTTCTCCAAGCGATTGGCCCGAATGGGTGCGCGCATTTCCATCTGGGAATTGAATGAAGAATCCGGCCGCGAGACCGAACGCCTCGTGCGTGAATCTGGCGGAGATGCGGCTTTCTTCAAAGTCGACCTGTCTTCGAGCGCGTCGATCGATCAGGCGATCGCGGCCAGCCTCAAAACTTATGGCGCACCTTATGGCATCATGAACAATGCCAGTATTTATCCGCGCGCCAGCGTTGAGAAAATGAGTGTTGACACATTTGCCCGCACGCTGCAGGTCAACATCACCGCGCCCTTTCATATCATCCATGCTTTTGGACCCGCGATGATTGCCAACGAACGTGGCGTTATCATCAACATTGCCTCCGGCCGCGCCCTTGAAGGCGCGATCAACGGCGCCAATTATGCCTGCTCGAAAGCCGCCATTCTTTCGCTCAGCAAAACTGTCGCGCTTGAATGGGCAAAACACAATGTCCGCTGCAATACGATTATCCCAGGGGTGTCCTTCACGGCGCAGCCTTTGGAAAATACAACGCCCGAAGAATTGATTGAGCGGGGCAAGCAGCGCATTCCTCTTGGCCGCGTCGGCTATCCTGAAGACATGGCAGGCTTGGCAGCCTTTCTGTTCAGCTCAGACGCTTCCTATATGACTGGGCAAGCCGTCGCCATGAACGGCGGCATGATCCTCATCCCGCAATAGTTCTTCGCCTTTCACGCGCTTGTGCAAGAGGACGGCAATCACAATGTCACGAAGCCACACATTCGCTTTTCTCTGCCTATCTGCGCTCGGCGTGCAGCTCAGCTCGCCTGCCCGGGCGCAGACGGTCGAAGAGTTTTATCGCGGCAAATCGATTAGTTTCATGGTGTCGTCGGCAGCGGGCGGCAGCTATGATCTGATGAGCCGGACGCTGGCGACATATTTGCCAAAATATCTGCCTGGTCAGCCTAATTTCGTGATCAAAAATCAGCCGGGGGCCGGGGGCATTACCGCAGCCAATCAGCTCTACAGCACAGCTGCGCGTGACGGCACTGTGATGGGAGGATTGCAAGGCAACATCCCCTTCGAGCCCATGCTGGGTGTGAAAGAAGCAACCTTTGATGCGCGCAAATTCATCTGGCTTGGTACGCCCAGCACAGAGACGTGCGTCTTCACCGTGTGGTCGGAAACCGGCGTCAAATCCTATGAGGATCTCCGCGGCAAAGAAATCACAGTGGCCTCGACTGGTATCAATTCTAACCCCAGTGTTTCGGCCCGCCTGATGAGCGAGTTGCTGGGCATTAAGGCGCGACCGATTGTTGGCTATACAGGCATGGCCAATGCTTTGCTGGCGATTGAAAAACGTGAAGTCGATGGCCATGCATGCATTCTCTGGGGCGCGGTTCAGGCCTTGCGTCCGCAATGGATCAGCGAACAGAAAACGCAATTTGTTCTCCAATGGGGAGCTATCAAGGAAAAAGACCTACCCGATACGCCCTTTGTGAAGGATTTGATCAAGAACCCGGATGACCAGTTGCTGCTGGAAGCAGCCTCAGCGCCGCTCGCCTTAGGCCGCCCATTCCTGCTTCCTCCAGACGTGCCAAAAGATCGTGCACAAGCCATGCAGAAAGCTATGATGGCCGCCTTTGCCGACACCGCATTTCAAGCTGACGCCAAGCGTCAGGCGCTCGATATCAATGCGCCACGTTCAGGCGAAGAGGTGCAGCAATTGATCGACCGGGTCTATGCCATGCCGACCGATGTGATTTCTAGGCTCCGGCGATTGTCCATCCAGTAAGGAGGACAGGCCACTCCGAACGGTCCCGGGATTTGTCTTTTCGAAGCAAGAATATTTGGCGCGCCCATGAGGATGAATTTAGTAACTCGTATCTAATTGAATTTAAGAGATAATCCTCCCCAATGTGCTTAAAATATTCCGGTGCCTTAGAAAGGCTAAAATGAAATAATTCTGGGAAACACGGGCTTTTGACCGAGCCAGCCAAACCAATTCCGGTTCCAACCCAGACCGCGCTAAGCCTACCGACAATAACGGATTGACCTTGCACTAGCTGAGGATGTCGTGGCGGGTGGTCAGGCCCCCGGTCGACGAAGCGCCAAGCATCGTTGGAAGACCTGATAGAAAGGCCCTTTGAGAAACACTCATTTCCAGATCCCCTATGCGTTGGGATGCCCCTAAGTATGAAGAGATCCGACAAGGCATCGATTACATCCGTTGCCTTGAGCTTCCTGTTGATCCTGATCGCAAGACATTCGCGTGAGAACTCATCAATGATGTTCAACATTCGATATTTTCTCCCCTCATGCGTTCGATCTTCGACAAAGTCGTAAGACCAGACGTGGTTGGGATATCGATCTCACAGCCTCGGCAACTGGCCCCCCTGTGCTGTGAGAACTTCTACCTGCCGAAGTTTGGCGATAATCTCTTCCGCCTTATGCCTTTTCCTAGCCATTCCCATTCCTCCTCAAGGCTCATAAGCCATAGATCAGGGAGGATCACTTTTCAGGGGGCAAGCCAAGCAGCGGGATGCTGCAAGGCGCGCGTTGGCAGCATCCCTGATGCCCCTCACCGAAAGTGTTGCGCAAGTGCTCTCTGCGTTACGAGATACACTGCGCCGTCGCCGACGTGGCCCCCCTTTATCTTGGTGCCAAAAACCTAGCGCCGGTGCTGAGCTTGCAAGACCGTCGATTTGGCTCCGCGCGGCAATTGGTCGATCACGATAAGCTTAACCGGCGTCGTGCCGACGGTCTCGCCGACATGCCAGCGATTGACGCTTTCGACCACAAAGTCACCCGCATGATAGATGCGCGATGCACCGCCGATCTGCTCGACACGCAAGTCGCCCTGCAACACATAAGCATAACGCTGGCCCTTGTGCTTGTGCACAGGCAAGCGCGCACCGACCGGAATGTCATAGGATGAAACGGTAAGCTCAAGATGGCCGCGGGGAAAGGTGATAGGCTGTCCTGCGTCGTTCTTGAACGTCTTGACAATCGGCTTTACGACAACGGACCCAGCCTCCTGTGCCGGCACTGCCGTGCTCGACCACAGACCAACGCTCAAAGCGGCGAACATCAATTTCAGATACATTTCCAATTCTCCATACCCGTTCCTTTTTTGATCCCGCGCTCAGGTCTCTCTGATCTGCTCCCCATCGGCGAAACAGTTTTGGGACGCAAGTTAATGCCTGCCGGTCAGGTCGCATCTCGATCCAGTAAACCACAGCAGGCTTTTGCCTGCCATGTGCGGCGTGAGGCGGCTGATGGTTGTAGAAGGCATCCAGAGCCCGTTACCGGCTTTGCCTGCGAGCGCGCTTCCCTAGGGTGCGGGGAGCCCGGGCCAAACCGAGAGAGCGGCGCCAGAGAAGCCTGTAGCGGTCAAATGCACTGCCTGCCTCGCAGCAAGGCGGCGGGTAACATCATGTCCAATCAGGCAGGAACCAAAATAGCGGCGAATGTGGCAGCCATCTGCTGCCCCGACCGCGCTAGCGTTAAGGCCGACCTTGAACTAAGTTTGAAAGTTGACCCGTTGATGGGGGCCGATCAGTTGACAGACGGGCAAAAAACAACAATTCGCGCAGACTTTGGAATGGATACCTTCTATCAACGGACCAATTATGTGAAGATTACGCAATCGTCACATAAGCTCCACCATTTACGTGCAACATTTGTCCCGTCATATATCGACATTTTGACGTGCATAAGAATTCAACTAAAGCGGCAATTTCGTCCATTTCACCTGCGCGGCCCAAAGGCGTATGCGAGATAAGAGTGGTGCGACCATTGCCGGGCGGCCTAATATCAATTTTACCGGGCACTATGCAATTAACGGTGATGTCATCTGGGGCTAATTCAGCCGCAAGCGATCCCGTCATTCCAGCAAGGCCAGCCTTTGCCGCGGCGACATGACAGCGTTGCGGTCGACCGGAGTGTCCGGAGCCGCCCCCTACATTCACGATCGTGCCGCGTCCGCGTTTACGCATGTGTGGAACGCAGGCCTGAACACAGAAAAACGTGCCGTCAAGGGTCGGTCCCAGCGTTTGCCGCCATTCCTCAATAGTAATGTCCATAATAGGACGATAGCTTCTGACGTTAGCATTGTTGATGAGTACGCTAGGTAAACCAAAGGTTGAGATAGCTTGCGCAACCATCGAGTTTACCTCATCCTGCCGTGTAACATCTGCGCGAACAGCGATAGCCCGGCCGCCTGCACTTCGGATTTTTTCAACCGTATCATTTGCGCCTTTTTCGGCCCGCCGATAGTTGACAACAACTGCAGCCCCAGACGCCGCGAGCCGCATAGCAATCACGCTGCCTGTGTTAACACCGCTCCCCGTGACTATAGCCACATCGTCAGCAAGTTCATTCGATATCATAGTTCCCATCATCGTCTCCAAAGTAGTTGTGAGCCAAGTCCAATCATTTAATGCTCCCGCTTCCTTAGGCAGGCGGGCATCATCGACCCTTGAACTGCGGCTCGCGCTTCTCCATGAATGCGGTGCGTCCCTCACGATAATCCTCGCTTGCAAACGCCTCCTTGACGAGAGAGGCGCATAGGTCGAGATTTCTCTCTGCCGGATCCTTCATCATTTCCTTGATCATGAGCTTGCCGCCCCGGACGCTGAGCGGAGCGTTCTGTGCGATTGTCGCAGCGAGTTCGCGTACTCGCGTTTCAAGGTTGCCGTGCAAAGCTATTTCATGAACGAGCCCCATCTGGAGCGCTTCATCTGCACTATACCGTCGGGCGGTAAAAACCATTTCCATTGCCCTTGCAGGGCCCACGATTTCCATGACACGCTTGAGACTTTGATAATTGTATACCAGCCCAAGCCTGCCTGCTGGGATTCCAAATTGCGCGTCCCCTGCCGACACGCGTAAATCCGCCTTTAAAGCAGTACTAAGACCCGCTCCTAAGCAGGCGCCTTGAATCATAGCGATAAGAGGCTTCTCCAGCTTCTCATACGCGCGATCAAGGTTATCGCTCGCCAGTCTGTACTCCTCAGCCTGTTCCGGTGTCGCCCGCCGATCTTTGAATTCAGAAATATCCGAGCCCGCAACGAACGCCTTGTCGCCTGCGCCCTTCATGACAACAACACGCACTGCTCCATCCCGCTGAAATTCAGTCAGGATTTCTATCAGTGCGATTCGCATCTCAATCGAGATTGCATTCCGGCGCGCCGGATTGTTGAAGGTAATCCAACCAATCCCGCCATCCTTTAAGGCGTTCATTCGGTCGGTGGAAAGAACCATTGCCTCTTGTTCGCTCATGAATTCCCCTCCGATTACAGATAACTCAAATGACTTGCTGACTACGTAACTCATCAACTTCCGAAACGCTGAATCCTAACTCCGAAAGAATATCGTTGTTATGCTCACCGGCATCAGGTGTAGCATTCCGCATTTCCCAAGGTGTTCTAGACAAGTGGATCGGTTGGCCCACAACATGCCTCCGTCCTAAGCGGGGATGGTCAACCTTTACAGCGATGCCAAGGTGCTGCACTTGCGGGTCGTTGAACGCTTCATCCACGGTGTAGATAGGTCCGCATGGTACGCCGACCGCATTCAACTTCTCGATCCATTCCGCAGTCGGACGGGTACGAAAATGTTCTGTTATAGCTTCATTCACAGCATCGCGATTGCGGCGTCGATCATCCGGCGTAGCGAAACCTTCCCTGTAAGTCAGCGCTTCATCACCAAACGCCCGGCAGAGCTTGATCCATCGGCCTTGTGAACCAGACCCGATGTTTAGATGACCATCCTGAGTTTCAAATGTCCCTGTTGGGATCGTATTTGGATGATTATTGCCAGCTTGTTGAGGGACCCGTTTATCGAATAACCAGGCTGCAGCCTGGAAGTCGAGAATACCCATCATCGACTCCAGCAGCGACGTTTGCACCCACTGCCCCTCACCAGACACGTCGCGCTCGAGCAACGCCGTCAGAATGCCAAGAGCCAGATACAGACCTGTTCCAACATCCGCTATCGCGGCCCCAGTGCGCATGGGCCCCTGGCCAGGCGCGCCCGTGACCGACATCAATCCGCTCATTCCTTGAACGATCTGATCGACACCTGGCCTGTCGGCATAAGGTCCGTCTTGCCCAAAGCCAGAGATGCTCCCGTACACCAGCGCGGGATTCATTTGTCGTAAGGTCTCATAGTCGATTCCAAGGCGAAACTTAACGTCTGGACGGTAATTTTCGACGACAACATCTGCTGTCTTCACCAGCCTATAAAATATATCTTTGCCTTCAGGGCTCTTCAGATTGAGTGTCAAGCTTCTTTTGTTGCGATGCAAATTCTGAAAATCTGCTTTGTCGCGCTTTCCGGTGTCGTCGTCCTCTGCAAGAGGCATTTCGATCTTGATCACGTCGGCCCCCCAGTCTGCCAATTGCCTAACAGCGCAGGGTCCAGCGCGCACACGACTGAGATCCAAAACACGGAAGCGAGAAAGCGGCAATTTTCTTTGTCCCATAACCTCATCCCTATTATTTAATTGATTATTCACCTAGATCGCCCGCGAGTTCGCGAATGTCTGCGGGAGTCTTCATGAGATTCGAAACAATACGTTCAATTTCCTCTCCAGACGTATGGGTGACCGTGAGACCCTGCTTCTCGGCATCGGACTTGAGATTTTGATCATTCAGGGCCTGTGCGTATGCGCGCCGCAACGCCGCAACACGTTCGACCGGCACATCCGGGGGCGCGTACAGCGGTCTGCCTAGAACCACACCAACCGAGAAGAGCGACAGCACCTGTCTTTGCTTCTCGTCTGTTGTGAAATCATATATGGACGGAGCATCGACACCAGAAATACTGGCCTCCTCCATCCGGAAAAGAACTTTTATCTTGCCGCTGACAAGGCCATCCGCATACAAACGGCTTACCTGCGTATAACTTTGGCAGACGCCATGGACTTCACCTCGATCAATGGCGAGCTTTGCGTCTGTCGCGCTCTTGTAGCCCTCGATGAGTTTCATTTTTGTGCCGAGCAGCCGGTTGAGCATTGGAGGAATCGTGCTTAGCGCAGATCCCTGACCCGAACCCGCCAAAATGAGCTCTTTCGTGAAAACATCTTTTACATTTTTAACAGACGACACATCCGAAACTATGCAGACACGGTTAGTCACTTCAGGACTGCCGATCCAATTCAACTTTGTCGGATCAAACCGAACCATCTTATCGCCTGACAAGGCCTTGAAAGGCGCGTTGCGGCTTGTCATAGCGACAACACTGCCGTCACGAGGAGCTACATTATATGTAAAGTTTGTAGCTCTAATGCCCCCAGCGCCGGGCATATTCTGGATAATTGCTTCAGGGCTGCCCGGTATATGCTTTACAAAGTACCTGCCAATCAACCTCGCCCACATATCATAATCGCCGCCCGAGGCGGAGCCTACAATGATATTTAGTTGTTTTGCTATGTAAAAGTCAGCGATGGGATCGGCCATGGCCGGAACAGAGCACGCAACAAGAACCGACAAGCTCCCGCCGGCAACATTGCCTGAGCGCATGATAACCTCCCCGCTGACAATCCCAGATTTTTTTAAACCCGTTGATTAGGGGCAGATTGGATCATCGGTATACTTCGCGCAAGAAATTTCGAGACCCGCTCAGAAATCTACGAAAGGAGTCTCGTCTCTAATACGCTGGACGCCCTATTTCTTGCTTTGTTCCCCATCAGCAGCTCTATCCCAGATTTAAGGTTGTGATTTAAGGAGAGTTTTGGTCTCGTCGTCATTACGAAAGAACCAAGATGAGCCGTAGAACCTCAAGCGCCAAAAAGCCTGCAGGGCAGGTGATGAAGGACATACGCCGGGCCACGCGAGGACACTGACGAGACCCGCCACTTCGTGTCGGAAGCCAGTTTTTACCGGCTTCTCAAGGCCCACAACCTGATCACCAGCGCGGCGTACGTGGTGATCAAGGCCGCGAACGAATTCCATACAAAAACCACCCGGCCCAACGAGATGTGGCAGGCCAATTTTATCTACTTCAAGATTGATCCACCGGCCTCATTTAGAAAGGGAACAGTGCCGAGCGGTTTTTCATGTGGACTTCGGACGGTGAAGCTCCGGTCAATACAGATGTAATCTAGATAACCAATGCGCGCCAAGGGCTTCAGACCGATGAGGTCGATCATGTCGTCCTTGATACAGGAATCTGCGATGTGTATCCCTACCACATCACCAAAAATAACATTTGTATTTGCCTCAGAAGTGTTACCTTTAAAGAATATCGAAGTCTTCAGGCGACATTCGAACTGGATCGGGGAGGCATTTACACGTAGTGCACTGACGCACCGTGAGGGGGCCGTTTGGATTTTCAAGATTTCGAATTCATCCACTTCCGGCGGGTAAGAGACGGCGCTTCCAACAACATATTCAGCCAAGTCTAGGGTGGCCATGTTCCATACGAATTCGCCGGTCTCTAGGATATTTGCTACGGTATCCTTGTTTGTTCCGTCCGGACGCGAACTCGAGGAAATCATAATAACCGGCGGATCGTAGCTGATGTTTTGGAATTGACTATAGGGTGCAAGATTATGGATGCCACTCTTGCTGACGCTCGAAATCCAACCAATCGGTCTTGGTACGCAGCAAGATTTGAATGGATTGTATTTCAGCCCACTCTTCGTGATGCCAGGTTCATAGAACATTTTTGTACCTCGTTATTTATATATACCGAGTTGCAGCATAGCGTCCTCAGAAAAAGATTTGTCGATCATGGATTTGACATCTATGGGCTTCGTCAGAAAACCCTGTTTCAGAAAAAAATCCTGAGCATAGATTAGATAATCAACATCGACATGCTGATCGGGATCAAGGCCAGGTGTTGATCCGCTAACGAGTACATCCATAGGCGTACCAGTTTGGTCGGATAGAATTTGAAAAATGCCGGACTTGTTTTTATCTTTTCGAATAGCGTCATTATAAACTCGAACGCCCTGCATATAAGCCACCATAAAACGGACAGCGAGCTGCCGATTGCCGGCAAAACTTTCACTGTAGACGAGCGGTACTGTCGAGACAGCGCGCTTGGTCTCTGCGTCGCACGGCCGCGCTGCCATGAACCCGCATGCGACAGATGGAACGAATAATCCCTTGTCTTGTCGCAGCGCTTCCGAAAGGAAGGGTTCAATCAAAACGGCGGCATCGATGGCGCCATTTGAAAGAGCTACGACCATGTTTGGATAGTTCATTTCTGTTACTCGTATGCTTCCCGTATCTTGGTCACGCTCTGCAAGAACATCTCTCAATTGCAGGCTAACGACAGATGCTTTTGATGCAATGGCGACCGTCTTACCCTTCATGTCGGGAAAAGCATCGTCATGTATGAATGGAAAGCTTGCTTTTCTGGCAACCAGCGCTGTCGTCTTCGAGGAAGCAACTGCCATGTGTTTGTCCCCAACGATGCGAAGGTAGATACCCTGATCTACAGCTGCATATAGTCCCGGCGTTACCGATATTCCGGCGACTTGAAGTTGGTTATTCGCAATGGCGCTCAAAAGAGCAGGGCCGCTAGCCATGCGCTTCCTCTCGACGTCAATTCCTTGCGCGCGGAAAAAACCGAGTTGATCGGCAAGAATTATACCGGCGTCCGTTAGGCCACCGACCGAGCCAACACTGACGCGCGTCATTTCCTGCGTTTGAGCATAAACAGATGCGGTGAATTGATAACCAATTACAGAAACACCTAACGCTAAAATTCGTACATAATTCAGCGTGTTATTTTGCATGTTCAACTCCAATTTGCAGATCTCTTATAGATTTGTACGTCCGCTGTTTATTATTTAATGCCCCCCGTCGAGGTGGCGCACGAATGGACCGTGTTTAAAACTTATCTCGTCAACTACATACCGCATTGGTTCAGAACTACGACACCAGTATAGGTGCTAGATGGGATAGAGCCCGTTACCTCAAATCTGGTATCGTGGCCAAAATGCGTAGTAACAAAAAGATTTTTATCCTTAACTTAAAAGCTATGGGTTTGTTACTTTAGTATCGCGAACTTGAGTCATATCGATGTTTCGTTTTGTTGGGTCGCTGTCGACGTCACAAAGACAGGTGCATGTTCAACGCGGGTTAACCCTAAATTTATGCTATTCTCTTGGGAATGACCTTGGCCAGCCCCCACGATGTGATCCGGTGGTTATGTTAGTTTACGATTTGGTTTGAAGCTAGCGCTGGGATGGCCGGCGAAGCTGGTTGGGGTTGCGCAGCCGGCCACTGTAGGACTTCTGGTGCAGGTGGTTGATATCTCAGGGATGAGTACGGCCTGATCATGTTGTAGTGCCGCCACCAATCCTCAATGACGATCTTTGCTTCCTTCGGCGTGTAGAAGATCTCGCCATTCAGAAGCTCATCTCGCCGCTTCGAGTTGAAGCTTTCACAATAGCCATTCTCCCAGGGGCTGCCGGGCATGATGTAGGGTTTCTTGGCGCCTAGTGTTGCGAGCCAGGTACGTAAGTTATGGGCGATAAACTCCGGCCGTTATCCGAGCGACCCGCTTAGCGTTCACCCTCCAACCCTTGTGCCAAAGCATCGCCGTGATTCTGCGATAGCCATAGCGACCGTACTGGATGGCTATAGCCGTGATATCAGCGGTCAGTGCCGCCTCATCATCAGGTCTGGTTGGCTTCTTGCGTTGTGTGGAGCGTTCTGGCCAAGAACTCGGCAAGCAAGCCGCTCAGAGATGCCATGCTTGGCAACCAAATGCTCCACACAGGCACGGCGACGTGCGGAGCTTAGAAGTTTTGCTGGCGCCGCCCTTCGGGTCCCCCTGC
>CANJVX010000060.1 GCA_947478405.1 Beijerinckiaceae bacterium
CGACCACTATCGTCAGTGACAGATACTGAACTTGCTCAAATTGAAGACCTGTTGAATAATCGGCCCCGAAAGCGACTGGCGTTCAAGACACCACACGAGCTTTTCAGTCAGTCGCTAAACCGCGTTGCACTTCGAATGTGAATCCAGGATAATTTTTATTCTGCCACTTAAGCCTTTGGGTAGCCAAACTTGAGCCCGTAGAAGTGAATCAGTCTAGTTTACTGCATTAAGACATGAGGATAAATCGGAATGGATATGTTCCCGGCAAGTCCTGAAAAGGGTCGCGTGTACGAGGTGTCGGTGGAATCTAAAAATGCACTCCATCGTGTCGCTACGTTGACCGCTCTTTTTGGATCTATATTGTTTCTGCTTCCCATTCTTGGATCCTATCGTAGCGGTGGTTCGTTGTGGCCCGGTTTCATGCTGACCGGCGATATCAGGATGCTTTGGTTTCCCCATTTTGTGGAGGGATATCATAGGTTCTGGCAGGGCAGTATATTCGGTGTTGATTTTCTAACCCACGGCGGTTCGAGCAATTTTGGTCTACGGGCCAATGTTATGGCTATTTATCCGCCATTTTTGCTCACCTATTTGATTCTACCAATAGACAATGTTCGCGTTGCGGGAGCTGCATTCTGCGCAATGCATGTAATCCATGTTTATGTTGGTCTTTATTTCTCGGTGATGCTTGCACGCCGTTTTCTAGGATTGGGTCTTGGCTCAAGCGTTTTGTTCGCGGGTCTCTATATTCTCTCCTATCAGGCCGGCCTTTACGTCGCATTCACGCCATTTTTCTTCCAGCTAACTCTTGTGCCATTGCTCGCTTACACCCTCTGCCAATTGCTTTATGCGCGTCGATGGACGTCCAGCGTGGCTGGCTCGGCCATTGTTGTGCTGTATTTTTTGACAAGCTATGGCCCGACGATGGCTGCCGGCTTTTGTACGGCGGTGCTAATTTGCCTCCACGTCCTCTATTTGGAAATGAAGCTCGAATTTGATTTTAGAAGCTCCCTAAGACGGCTGGCCCTGCCGGGCCTAGCAATTGGGCTCGCTCTACTGATCGCTCTACCGTTTTATCTTGGTCAAGGCAGCTTCTTTGCTCTTGTCCCAGGCGCACCAAAGTCGCTTTCATTTATTGCTCATGGCGACAGCTTTAATGGTCGCGACTTGTTTGCGGCGTTATCGTCAAGCGTTCTTGGAGCTTCACCATTCGAAGGACGCATGTATTTTGGCCTCGTCCCGGTGTTTGTGCTTGTCATTGGTCTGACGCTGATTGCGCTGAACATTGAGCAGGCTCCGCGGCGTATTATCTCTACCCTAGCATTTTCTCTGGGTTTGTTTCTGTTTGTTCTGCTCATTTCACTCGGTCAGGACACAATTGCCTCTGATACCTTTTTCTATACTGCTCCGATGCTCGGGCAGATGCACCTCTATCAGCGTTTTCTTATGTTCGGTCAGCTTTTCTTATCGCTTTCGGTTGCAAGCGCAGCAGGATATATTGTCGATGTCGCCACAGCCCGCCAGCGCGCGTTTATTTTTACCGGCGGTTTGCTTTCGTGGTTTGTCGTATCGTTCTGGTTATTTGCGTCTGAATCTCCACCTAAGTTCATCATCGCAAATCAGCTGATTGCAGAAGTGCTTTTGCTTTTTTCAGCCATGGCCACCCTCGCGCTCGGTCGTTCCCAGTTTGCAGTTGCAATGATAGCTCTGCCTGTTCTGACGTCGACGCTTTTTCCGTGGTATAGCTTGCAGCGCATCTTCGGAAAAAAAGAGATTTCGCAGACGCACATAAGCTATTCCCGGGATCAAGCAAGTCGCATCGCGGCGGCTCTGAATGTGGATGGCAAGGTTTTACCGAAGGTTCTTAACTTATCCGATGATATCGACAGCTTCTTGCCATACAATTATGGCTGGCTGATTTCGCGCGATTTCAAGTTTATGAATTTTTCTGGATATGAACAACATCTGGCTACTGAGAATGATTATCACCAAATGATGGGGGGGTGGTATGGCCGGTTCAACCGTAATTGGATACTTCGTACAGGTGCAGATTTTGTTGTTTGGAATGCACCGAGCGCATGGAAGTTAAACCAAATTACGATCGATACTGTAACGCTTGGCCCGACCATGCATTTGGGCAACGGTCTCATGGCTGCCCGGTTGAAGTATGTAGAGGCACCAAGTATTGGCCAGAAATCGGTTCTGCTCTCGTTTCCTGAAGCAGATCCTTCCGCGTGGCGAGCGAGTACTATTGACGGCTGGCGCCTCGAGGGCGGCCGGATGCAGAAAACCAAAGAGGGACTTCTGCACCACTTTGCCGTCAATCTTTGGCCGGTGAAAGGAGCTACTTATGAGGTATCCTTCGATCTGATTGGATCGACCAAGGGCCATGTGATTATTGCGTTTGGTGGCGTCTCGGGACTTCCTGTTCCCGGCAATCAGCAAGGGCGCATCGCTCATCGTTATACGGTCACCGGGGCAGGCGATCTTTGGTTCACTGGCTCGCCTGATTTTGACGGTGCTGTTACAAATATTGTCGTTCGGGAAATCGCTGATCTGCCAACAGATGAGTGGAGGCCTGTTTTTGACAATGGAATGTTGCGCCTTGAGGCAGGTAGCAAAAATGCGGCGTTGACTGATTTTCGAACGAATTGGAGCACCCGCCTTTCCGCAACTATAAAGGGTACGGAGCCCAGCCGGCTTGTTTATCTACTTTGGGCCAATTATTTTATGCTTCCCTATGTTGATGGTCAGGCCGTCTCCTGGGTCAAAAAGGGTGGCTGGCCAGCTTACCTAGAAATACCTGCTGGCACGCACTTCTTCGAGTTGCGGTTTGTCAGCGGTTGGGTTCGAGCGTTGTATATTGGTTCCCTTGCTTATTTTCTTATCGCCGGCTGGGTGCTTTTCGTATTTTGGCGAAATAGGCGCACGTTCTATGATCGGATTCCGTAACGGAATGGCACCCAACAATGGCTGCGTGCAATAATTGCCCGTAAACGACCATCAAGGCATAGTTGCTATTTTTTATTATACTAAGACATCATTCGGGGAAAAAGAAATTATACTAGATGCTCGTTTCTTGCCGCTGATTTCATGTCCGTCGTTTAGCTGTGGAACCCTAGTTATGAAGAGGATGGGTTGATGGATTTTTCAATAACTCTATCATGGCCAGGTGGCTCGCGGTCATTCGACGCAAATTCAGAGTTATCTGTCCTTGAGTTGGCCGTGGCCGCGGGAGTGCCGGTACCTAACTCTTGCCAGCGCGGTGATTGCGGCCAATGCAAAGCGGAATTAGTGTTGTCGGATGGTATACCGCCGACAGCCGAAAAAATTGTCTACCTTTGCATGACACATTCGCTTACGCCCAGCGAGTACCGGCTAAAAGGCGATCCGTTCCGCGCACCCGAACTTGTCCGCGCTTATCGGGCGAAGGTCCGCAGCATCGACCGCATCACCGAGAACGTAGTTCGGCTTGTCATAGTCACTCCCCCCAACAAATTTATGGAGTTTTGCGGCGGTCAGTTCGCTCGCCTGACAGTTGTCGACGGTATCACGCGTGATTACTCTATCGCTTCTGTCGATCCCATTAGCCGCGAGATTACTTTTTACATTCGCCTTCTTAATAGCGGAAAATTTTCCAATTGGCTTACCGAGCGTGCCACAGTTGGGCAATTGCTACAGATGCGCGGTCCAATGGGTTGCTTCGCTCTTCTGGAGCAAGCGGTTGGGCGGTCATGGTTTGTTGCCACCGGCACAGGTATCGTTCCTATATACGCTCTTTTGTGCCGAATGGACGATGATCATTCGCGTTTATGCGGACAGAAGACACTGCTTTGGGGAAATAGAACCGAAGGAGATCTCTTTCTCCTTGATGAATTGAAGACTGTTTGCGCCGCTAAGGATATCGCATTTCAAGTGATTTTTTCGCAGGATGAACGTCACCCTAAGGCCCGGGTGACCGATATTTTGGTTAAGCAAGATCTCGCGGATTCTGCGGTCTATGCGGCGGGCTTTAGCCAGATGGTTTGTGACGTTCATAAACTTGTTCTTGATCGCGGCTTATGTGAAAGCCGTTTTCACGCGGATATTTTTTGAAAAACACGTGCGATGGAGATGTTAAAATGAAAGCGGTCATCTTGGCTGGTGGGCTTGGAACCCGAATTTCTGAGGAAACTTACCTACGCCCGAAGCCGATGATCGAAATCGGCGGGCGCCCCATCCTTTGGCATATCATGCAAACTTACTCCTCGCATGGCATAAAAGATTTCATCATCTGCTGCGGATATAAAGGGTATATAATCAAAGAGTATTTCATGCACTATTTTGAGCATATGTCTGATATGACGATAGACATCTCAAATAACTTAGTCGAAATTCACAAACATTCTGCTGAGCCTTGGCGGGTTACACTGATCGACACGGGCAATGAGACAATGACTGGCGGTCGTCTCAAGCGTGTAGCAAGCTACCTTGGAAGTGAAGACGCTTTTTGCTTAACCTATGGCGATGGTGTTGGAGATGTAGATATTTCGGCCGCAATCGCACAGCATCGAGTTTCGGGTAAGCTTGCTACTCTGACTGCCGTAACGCCCCCTGGGCGTTTCGGCGCACTCGTGATTGAATGCGGCTCCGTCACGGAGTTTCGTGAGAAGCCTCGAGGGGACGGCGGCCTAATCAATGGTGGCTTCTTTGTTCTTTCTCCGAAGGTGATCGACTATATTGCCGGTGATGAGACCTACTGGGAGCGCGAGCCTCTTGAGGGTCTGGCCCGAGACGGGCAGCTCGGCGCTTATGTACACAGCGGTTTTTGGCAGCCAATGGATACGCTTAGGGATAAGACGTACCTTGAAGAGCTCTGGACCTCCGGTCACGCTCCGTGGAGGACCTGGTAATGTATGATCGTATTTGGCGCGGGCGCCGCGTCCTAGTTACGGGACATACTGGCTTCAAGGGCGGTTGGCTTTGGCAAATGCTGGCCCTGTCCGGTGCGGAGTTATGCGGTTATTCGAAGGAGGCGGGGACCACTCCCAGCCTTTATCATGCGGCACGCCTTGCCGAACTTGGGCGATCCGAGATTGGCGATATCCGTGACGTTGATCGCTTGGAAAAAGTGCTCGCAGACTTCCGGCCAGAGGTCGTGTTCCATTTGGCTGCCCAGGCGCTGGTTAGGCCTTCTTACAGGAATCCGGTCGAGACGTATTCCACGAACGTAATGGGTCTAATTTCTGTTTTCGAGGCAATTCGCAAGACGTCGACGGTACAGATAGTTGTCAACGTCACTAGCGATAAATGTTACGAGAACCGGGAGTGGCCCTGGGGCTATCGCGAGACGGATCAGCTCGGTGGCTATGATCCCTACAGTAGCAGCAAGGGATGCGCAGAAATTGTCACAGCGAGCTGGCGCCGCTCTTTTTTTGAGCCTGCGGGGATCCGGCTTGCGTCGGTGCGGGCCGGCAATGTGATTGGCGGCGCCGACTGGGCGTCCGACAGGCTGATCCCGGATTTTGTCCGCGCCATGTCCTTGGGTCAGCAGGTCCTTATCCGCAACCCGCGCTCGACCCGCCCATGGCAGCACGTTCTGGAACCGATTGGTGGATATCTGCTTCTCGCCGCCAAAATGATGGAAGACGGTCGCCTCGCCGAGGCTTGGAACTTCGGTCCTGACCAAACCAGTATCAAGAACGTCCAATGGATTGCGGATTCGGTCTGCCGCTTGTGGGGCGACGGCGCGAGCTACATTATTGCTGACAACGCCGACCTGCATGAGGCGTTTAATCTGACGCTGGACAGCTCTAAAGCCCTTGCACTTCTCGGTTGGATGCCGCGGTGGACCATGCGCGATGCTCTGGAACTTACGATCCGATGGTACAAAGACTTTCTGTCGGGTGCAGACGCCCGTATTCTATGCGAGCGAGATATCGCCAACTACACTAATTCCGCATCCCCAATTGCAATTGAGAGCTGATATGAATCAACAGATCCTTGATTTTGTAAGACAATACCGCGGCGAAGTTTCCGCGCGTGTTTTTGTACCAGGAACAACCCTCATTCCGCCTGCGGGAAAGGTGATCGACGAGGCCGAGATCGCGCTGATGATCGAGGCAGCTCTCGACGGTTGGCTGACAACAGGGCGTTTTAATGATCAGTTCGAAAAGCGCCTAGCAGAATTCATCGGCATCGAGCATCTGCTGACGGTTAATTCAGGCTCCTCAGCTAACCTGATAGCGTTCAACGCGCTGACGTCGCCGCGGCTGGGGGCGCGGTCAATATCAAAGGGTGACGAAGTCATCACGGCGGCCGTAGGGTTTCCAACGACGATCAATCCGATCCTGCAATTTGGTGCCATCCCTGTCTTCGTCGACGCTGATCCAGTCACCTACAACATTGACGCGCGGCTCGTTGAGGCCGCGATCACCCCGCGAACAAAGGCAATCATGATCGCCCATGCCTTGGGCAATCCTTTTGATCTAAGCACCATCCGCACTCTATGCGACAAATATGGACTGTGGCTCGTAGAAGACTGCTGCGACGCGCTAGGCTCCACTTACCAGGGCAGGAATGTCGGGACTTTCGGTGATATAGGCACGCTTAGCTTCTATCCTGCCCATCATATCACAATGGGGGAGGGCGGCGCTGTCTTCACCAATAATCGCGAGCTAAAAATCATCGCCGAGTCGTTCCGCGACTGGGGACGAGACTGCTATTGCGCGCCAGGCAAAGACAATACGTGCGGCTGCCGTTTTTCGTGGCAGCTTGGCAACCTGCCAAAGGGCTATGATCACAAGTATACCTACTCACACTTGGGTTATAATCTCAAGATTACGGACATGCAGGCCGCCTGTGGTCTGGCACAACTCGACAAGCTGCCGGGCTTCATAGCCAAGCGGCGAGAAAATGCTAATTACCTAAAGAAGAGGTTGGCCAAGGTGGCTGACTTCGTGCAGTTGCCGGAGGCAACTCCGGGATCCGACCCCTCCTGGTTTGGCTTTCCCCTTACGATGAGAGACACCGTTAACTTCAAGCGGGCTGATCTCATTTCTTGGCTAGACGAGAACCAAGTAGGAACGCGATTGCTCTTCGGGGGGAACCTCAGCAAGCAACCCTACATCCAAGGTCTAAATTTTAGGGTTCACGGTGAACTTCCTGTATCAGATAATGTGATGCACAATACTTTCTGGGTTGGCATCTATCCGGGATTGGACAAAGAGCAGCTTGATTTCATCGCCGAGACTATCGAGAGCTTCTTCGGTTTGAACTTCTGAGGTGGTGATGAAAAAGGAATTGCTTGTATTTGGCATTTTATTTCTGTCATCCATGCTTGGCGTAGCTGGGCAGTTGCTCTTCAGGCAGTCATCTATGGGCGGTAGACTGCAACTGTTTGGCATCGAGCCTTGGTATTTCATTGCCGGCGGAGCAGTATACTTCGTATCGCTTCTTATCTACGTTTGGGCTCTGCGGTGGATTCCAGTCCATATCGCATACCCGATGCAAGCTATAGGCTATGTGGTAATATTCGCAGTTTCCGCTTACAATGGTGAACAAGTTGCCATTCACCAAGCTGCAGCCATAGCCCTTATTATCGGCGGCGTGGCTCTCCTATGGATATGAAAAGCATCGCGCTATATGGAGCATCAAGTTTCACCGGTCAGGCGATAGTTCCGGCTGCGGTCAAATCCGGTCTGAGGGTTCATGCTGTCGGACGAACGCCGATACAGGTGCCTCCGGAGTTCGTTGGCCACGTGTCGCAGTCTCGGCTCGCAGATGATAGTACTTTTACATTTACCTCCTATGATAAATCTGCTGATGTTGCTGTCCACCTCATTGCTCCGAAGGGAATCCTTGATGGTGCGTCTGCGCGCGATGTAGTTAATGCTGGCATGGCGAGTTTAATTTCGCTCTTTGAGGCTGCGGTAAGCGGCAGCTATCGACGCGTCATCTATACCGGCTCTTATTGGCAATATGGAGAAGCCGGCGACAAGGTTGCAGCAACAACACTATATAGCGCCTTGAAGAATGCAGCCGACGAAATAGCGCTCTTCTACGCTCACCGCATTGATGTCATCAACCTAATCTTGTTCGATAGCTACGGCCCCAACGATCCGCGCCAAAAGATACTGTCTCTAGTCGACGAGGCAGCTCAATCAGGAAAGCCGCTGGATATGACAGAGGGCCAACAGTACCTCTGGCCTATATATTCGGGCGATCTCGCCGAAGCTTTCCTAGCTGCGGCATCCCTTGATTCAAAGATCGGATTGCGGCGGTTCTGGATCCCGGGGCCGGAAAGACTGACGCTACGCCAGATGATTGAGACCTACTGTAGGTCTCGCAAGCTGACAGTCGACATTCACTGGGGCGCACGAGCGTACCCTTGCCACACATCCAACCCGTTCGTCGGCGTACGCGTGCCCAATTGGCGCGCCAAGGTTACGTTTGATCGCGGCATTGAGTTCCTGTGATGAAAGGGCTTTCCGTGCCACTAATATCGATTGTGTCTCCAGTCTACAATGAAGAAGCGAATATTGAGCGCTTTTACAGAGAAGTATCAGCTGTCGTGGATGCTTTAGCGCCCGACTATCGATTTGAGATCATTTTTACTGATAACGACAGCACGGACGCTACGCGCTCCATAATAGTAAAGATTATGGAGCATGATCCACGCGTTCGTTACGTAAAACTTTCAAGAAATTTTGGTTACCAGCGCTCGATTTGGACAGGTTATACACTAGCGCTTGGCGACGCCGCGATCGAACTCGATGCCGATCTAGAGGACGATCCTAGCTTTATTCCAATGATGCTCGGTCACTGGTCTGACGGTGTTAAAATCGTCTATGGAATTCGAACCCAACGTAGTGAACCAAGGTGGCTTGAGCGCTTACGCAAACTCTTTTACAGGTTGATCCAGGCCATTAGCGAAGATATTTTGCCACCCGATGCGGGCGATTTTATGTTAATCGATCGAGCAATACTAAACCTTGTTAAGCAAAACCGCGACCCTCGACTTTATCTTCGGGGATTTATATTTTCTTTGGGCTTCCCAAGGGCAGGTTTCGAATATGTGCGCAATGCAAGGGTTGGCGGCGTTACGAAATTTAATATAGCACGGCTGTTTAGCTTAGCGGTTGACGGAATAGTTCGCCACTCCACACTACCTTTGCGCCTATCATCTTTAATAGGCGTGGCCTCCGCTTTAATTGTGTTGGTTGTTGCCGGAGTATATGCGGCTGGCAGGCTAATTTTTAAACTCGATTGGCCACCCGGTTTTGCGACCATAGTCATTCTCCAGTTACTAACGTTCTCAATTTTAGCTCTCTCAATAGGAGTGCTGGGAGAATATGTATTGCGAATTTATAGACTGTTGAACAATGAGCCTATATCTATAGTGGAATATGAACTTTCTAATCGACCTTTGAATGAAAAAATTGCTGCCTCCGAAAGGCCAACAAAAGAGAAGAGACAAGAGCAGCTTACCTAAGAGGTAGTATGCTGGTAGCTGTAGCCAGGTTTTCATTGTGAGTTAATCAACCAGCAATTTGGATGACCGATTATAACGATAGCTAGTGAGGTAATCTGAACAGCTTGGTAAGTGAAAAATCAGCCTGAACCCGCCCTAATGCCAAGGATGGGAGATAGTACTAGCAAGCGACATCGTTGGAACCGAAACACGGGCTTTAAATCAAAGTTGGCCCTGGCCGCAATCAAGGACGAAAAGAATGTGGTCGATATGGGCGAGTAATTTGACGTTAAACCCAAACACATCAAGTCCTAGAGAGAGTAAATTATATGCGGAGCCCTTGGGGTATTCAGCGGCGAAGCAAAAATTGAACCCGCGCAGTCGGCTATTGACGTTAAAACGCTCCGCGCCAAAAAAGGGAAGATGTCGCTCGAGAGGGATTCTTTGTTGTAATCGATCGGGGAGGTCGGGCTGTCGCCGACCACAAAGCCGTGATTGAAAGGAGAGAAGATTTGCCGTAGAGCTGTTGAGCGAAGGTCCTGAGGATCTGTCTGGGCAATTTTTCTAATAAAGCTTTACAAGTCCCAGTTGCAGAACAGCAGTTTATGCAGCGAATTGGCAACTAAGCCATGTCCCTCCGTGCGAGCACGTCCAAACAAGGATCCGAGCATACGATCTACCCTTATCTCCCATGCAAGCGGCTGGCGAAGCTTATCCGTCGGGCCTGGGCGATAAAAATCAAATATATCCTGATACCATTTGGCATGGTTTCTCTTGCGTTTTTCAACGAATTGTCCAGCCGCAAGGTCCTAATCTAGAAGTTGCCGATCAAGTTCGAAAAGGTTTTCTATATAGAGCTGGACCACGGAGCCGTTGCGCGAATGACAAGTCCAAAATCCTTAATACTGATAAGAATCCGCCCTTCACGAGCGGCGCCTTCACGTGTCTACTGGCGAAGAACAAAATCAGAATCAGGATTGATGGGAAAGGCAAGTGGCGGAACAGCAGCTATCGAAAACTACTCAATCACCACACGGGAAAGTTCAAAAAAACCAAGCAAATGAAGAAGTTTAGCTCCTACCCGAGATAAAAAATGGATGAGAAAACTCTTCCACATTGCGAGTCGTTGGAACGGGTATACTTGCTTTGTATATTCCTGTCCTATCCTTCCTCATCTCCATTTTATCTGGAATTCCGCGAAAATCTATAAACCCATACGAAAGCGCTTTTTGACGTCTCAATTTAAGTGGAAGATCCTCTTCCCAAACGGTTTGATTCCAACGTTGGATCAAAATCTTGAAAATAGGAAATAATAATGCCTGAATCCAGTTGCCGGAAAATTCGTATATAACGCGAACTCGTGTTGTACCATCGTTGATCTGCTGAACATTTATCGTATTCTTTGCTAAAAAAAATGGCGTCAAGGTGTAAGTTATTTGATTTTCGGAGTCCCATTGGATGGCGAATACGAGACATTTAAGCCTAATTCTAAAAAATGGAACCTTGACACGATCAACAAAAAGAACCTCACCCTCTCTCGTTAAGAGATATTTCGGGGCATCGTAAGCCCCATGAACCGAGTTCAAATGTTCGCTATCCCAAGAGTTCCATTTCACGACCTCAGGTGTCGCAGCCACGAAATTTTCACATACTACTTTCAGGATTTTCATTTTTTGGACCTCATTACTATGTGATATCTACGCAGATGCCATCTTCAATAATACTAAAATTAAATAGCGAACATTTTACGGATGTATCGCGATTGAGGCACTTTCCATCAGTTAGCGAAAACTCATAATCATGAAAATAACAATGAAGCCTGTCTCCTTTGAGCTCTAAAGGCCCACCAAAATGGGGACAGAAACTCGAGTAGACCATAAATCGACCACCTTTTTTTATAATGAGAATTTCCTGCTTCAGATCAGGAAAATCAAACGTAACAGACCCGCCTTCTACAGGTAGATCTAGGAATTTAATTTCAACCTGCATCTAATCCTCCTACAAAACCAACAATTAAGTTTAACATAACTCAAATTTTTTACATACCGATCTAATCAATTTTTAATATTATTTTTTTTGCCGTAATCAAGTGTTCTATCGCGATCTAACTAACGCCAAGACGTTTCGCGTTTGGAGGTTATTGATATCACCGCATGGGAAAATTTGGCAATCGAGGTCGTTGCGTAATCGCGAAAAAAATCTAATCAAGTATGATCCAGGAGTAATTAAACGAACTCGTCACCTCTCATCCAAGACGTGGTGATCGGCCCCCATCTACGGGTCCACTTTCAAACTTAGTTCAAGGTCGGCCTTAACGCTAGCGCGGTCGGCGTAGCTGGTCCGGGTTGCGGAGCCGACCGCGCGGCCAA
>CANJVX010000061.1 GCA_947478405.1 Beijerinckiaceae bacterium
CGGTCATCGGGGTCGGTTGATTGTTCAAGAAGATTGATCAGTTCTCTTCGCTCATCTTCCGGACAGAAGGCGAGATAGGCGCGGCCTAGCGCGGAGCGTAGCAGACATGGCTGGCGGCCTTCGGGTCGTGCATTGATCGGAAAGCATGCAAGATGTCTCGAACTCTGGACGATCAGCATACGTGTGCCGCGTCGCACGGCCACATCTGCAGGCAGGTTCACGGTCGTTGTCAATTTGTGCAAAATAGGTGCGCAGAGATCGGCAATTCTCGGCTTGCTCGCGACTGTTGCGCCAGCAAGTTTCGGCCCGGGCCGGTAGTCGGCTTCATTCCCGCGTGAAACAACCCATCCACTTTCCTGCAAGGTACGCAAGGATCTTAAAATCGTCGCGCGCGGCAGGGATGTCCGGTTGTGCAGCTCTGCCAAGTTGACGCAACCGAGAGTTTTGATTGTTTCCAGAACCAAAAGTCCGCGTTCCAACGCGCGTACGCTTTTGACTTTTGTTTCCCTCATCGATGTCCCCCGTCATCTGCTCCGAAGGCTAGCATCCCTGCTTAAAAAAGCGAGGGCCTATCGGCCAATGACGGCCAAAGCTTTTTGTCGAATGTCCGGCGACATAGCAGCAAAGCTGGCTAGAAGCTCCTGAATGGCTTCTGGGCTCACATAGTCGATGTCGATCCCCAATTTATCGGAATCTGCACGGAAGGTTGGGTCACTCAGCGTAGCGACAAAGGCTTTTCGCAGCGCAGCAAGCCGGTCTCCGGGGACGTCGGGTGGAGCGACAACCGGGCGAGCCAATAGGAGCTGTTTGAAATGCACATCGAGAATAGCGCGTTGCTCGTCGGATTTGGCGAAGTCGTAGACACTCGGGATCGGACCGAAAGAGTCGGTTTTCTTTGCTCCCATCTGGATAACCAGCTTCAGTTGACCGGTTTTCACCTCGTTCCCCCATTGCGATGAGATAGAGGATTCAAACAACCCGCAGCTTCCGTTCACTTCACCGCGATTCATCGCAAGATTGATGTCACGCGTTCCGGCATAGCCGGTGACGGCTTCGACATTCGCTCCCAGAACATTCTTCAACACCATCGGATGCTGATATGTGATCGCGGCCGTCCCGCCCGAGCCGAAAACTGTTTTTGTCTTCATCATTTCGGCAAAGTTTGTGGGGATATTCGGACCTTGCCAAACACCGCAGAAGGTTACCTCCTGCGACATGCTGCCGAGCCAGCTGAATTTCTGCGGATCGAATGTGGCCGCTTTGTTTTGGAAGATGGCTTCCATTGCAGCAGACGAACTAAACATTGCGAGTGCCGTGCCGTCGCGCGGGGCGGAGCGGGCGAGAAAATTGGCAGCAGTCAAGGATCCCGCACCGGGCATATTCGAAACCGTAATTGTGGGTTCACCGGAAATGCGTTTGCCAATATGGCGGCTCAAAACGCGCATGTTTGCATCATATCCGCCGCCCGGAGGAAAGCCGACAATCAGGGATACTGTGCGCCCCTGATAGAAGTCCGACACAGGATCTGCTTGTGCCGCCGCGATCGGGATGATGCACAAAGCTGCTGAAAAAAATAAATGAGAATGCACCATGAGGGTGGCTCCTTCACAAGAGATGACCGCAGCCTGCTTCCCGCGCCCAATATTCCCAGCCCCGCCGCATGGAAGGGGAGGCCGGATCGAGGCGCAGGCGAGCTGCGATTTCGCCGCTTTTCAAGCTCTTGATCGACGTGCCGAGTGCGGTTGCCGCCAGCAACACGCGTGCATTGCGCGGCAGGAAGACGGCAAGGCGCACAAGGCCGATCAGATTGACGTCGACCGAAACGAACCCGTGTCCGCGCAGAAGCGCAACTTTGTTGGGCAAAACGCAGTGTGCGAGATCGCGTCCCTGATCCATAGTGCAGACAAGAAGATCCGTATCGTCGCCGAACTTGTCTGCAATATCCCAGACCGGAATTTTTGCGCCCATATCGCCAACCGACTGGATGACGGGGCGCATTGGAATGTCGGTAATCGTAAAGGGAAGCATATCGTCTGCATGGGCATGCAGAACGGCATTCACGCCCGCATGTGTTTCATACATGCCGCCGTGCAAATGTCGCTCGAGGTACAGCGGGCGCTTTTCGGGGTTGACCGGAACACCATCGAGCGTGAATTCGACAATGTCGCTCTCTTCCACAATCCCCGGACTGCAGGAGCATGCCAGAAAATAGCGGTCCGGACGCTCAGGATGTCGAAGGCTCACATGGCCGAAGGAATCCAGGACGTTCTCATTGGCAAGAATACGGTTGGCAATGACCAGATCCTTAATTGCGCGCTCGATCGACATATCCGCTCCCTCTTACACAACGATTTTGGTCATGATACCAGCTGGAAAAATATCCTCCGGCGTGACATGCTTGTGCGCGATGCCTTGCTGGTAGGTGTAGAGCAGCATTTGTTCAAAGGTTTTGCGGTTTGGTTCAATGCCGAAGGGAAACATGTCGCCGTTGAACTTGTCGCGCATGCGCCGTGCATAGGTCGATCCCCATGGCACAGGATAACGGGAAATGGAGGGATCTATCAGACGTTCAAGGGCGCGATCCTTTGACTCCAAAAAGGCATTGTATAGATTGCGTGCGACCCACGGATTTTGATCCAAAATACTTCTTTTGATCGTCATCATATGCATGATCGACCAAATGCCCGTCTTTTCAAAATAGTCTTCCTCCATTTCGAGGAAGTTGGGAAACAAGCGCACGATATCGGGATGGCCCGCTTTGAAACAGGCAGGCGGGCGTCCGATGATGGCGCAATCGATTTCGCCCGAAACGAGCATGTCAGAGAGAGACGTGTCATCCTTGCGGGTCAGTCTGACACCTTCAGGCAGGTTCAATTCGACCTTTTCAATCCGGCCCGGTGCATCTGTTCCCGCTTGATACCAGTGCACATCCTGCAGTTTGACACCGCAATCATTATGCATCCAGCCGCGCATATAAACGGCTGCGGAATGGGCCCATTCCGGTGATCCAATTCGTTTTCCCTTAAGGTCGCTGACCGTTTTGATCCCGCTCTTCTTGTTCACATAGAAGGAACCGAAGCGGAAAAGGCGGGAGCAAATCACTGGTAGGCCGATAATGTCCGGCTCGTCGCGCGTGACTTGTGCCATAAATTTAGCAAAGGACAATTCGCTGACATCAAATTCGCGATTGAAGGTGAAGCGGGCGAAGATTTCATGATGGCCTAAGGTGAGCCAATTTTGCTGGATACCTTCAGCATTGACCAAGCCGAAGCGAAAATCTCTGAAGTGGTCGTAATCGCAGGTCGCAATGCTTAGTTTCAGCGGGTGCATAAGAATCTCCTTGTGCCTTTTGATTATTTTTCTGTTTCGTCTTTTCCGGACGGCCCCGATTTAGCTAAGCCCAGCGCAATCTTCGCTCGCGCAATCACATCAGCGGGTGTTTTGGTGACATATGTTACAGCCAGCTGAAGCTTTTCTCCCGAAAGGGGATCCACTTCGAGATTGAGCTTCTTGGTATCTTCCAGAAAGGCTTTGTCTTTCATCACAATGTCAAAAGCCGCGCGCAGCGCTTTCACGCGCTCTTTGGGAACGTCGGGCGGCGTCAACAAGGGGCGGCCGACCGTCACGGTCGATGAAAAGAGATCGAATATTTGTCGTTCTTCCTGTGTGCGTGCGAGATCGCTGAGGAGCGGAACATTGGGCAGGTCGGGATCTTTGTGCGGGCCGATCTGGACCAGAATATTGATCTTCTTGTCGCGCACCCAATCAGAGCGGTTGAACTTCCACCAATGCCATTGCGCGCTGCCGCGACCGTCGATTTCGCCGCGTTCCATTGCCATATCAAGCTGGTTTGCCGGAAATCCGTTCACCACTTTAAATTTAGTGCCCAGAATATTGTTCAAGAGAGTTGGCGTTTGTCCAGAGGGCGAATTGGCGCCGCTGGCGCCGATCACCACTTGCCGCTGCAGGGCATCCTGCAAGGATACGACACCGCTTTTGCTCCAGACAGCAAGTGTTAGATTTGCAATGTTTGGGTTGCCGATCCAGTTAAACTTGCTGACATCGAAACGCGTGGCCTCGGGTTCGAGAACCTGCGTGAGGGGCATGGTCTCACCAATGGACCCGATGACTGATCCGTCACGCGGAGCCACATTGTAGAGATAATTAGTGCCGACAAGATGTCCGCCTCCGATCATCGAACGCGGTACGAAGGTGGGGTTTCCCGGAATATATTTGCTCATATATTGCGTGATCGTGCGGGCATACATATCGTAGATGGATCCGGGCGAGCCGGTGATGATCACCGAGACCGAGCGGCCCTTATAAAAAGCCTCAAGCTCGTCGTTTTCAGCAGACCAGCAGGGAGCCGTGGCCACAAGCATCGCGCCCAGCATGAAACTAATGCGTCCTTTGCGTCGCATAAGCTCTCCTCCCGCTCCGGCAGATTTGCCCCGCTTTCATTTGAACAGAAGCTTATTTGCGCCCTTGGGCAGGACAAGTCGGTTTTTCACGTGGTGAACCGCGCCGGCCCTTTATGGTCTTTTCACGGAGTGAACTGGCCGGTTGCGCAGGTGCGGGCGGCTTAGGAATGATTGCCACAAAAGAACAGGAGCCCGTTCATGAGCACGCAAGCAGCCATCTCTCCCGCCGCCGGATCGCGCCCCTTTGCCGTCAAGCGGGTTGGCAGTCATTTGGGGGCTGAAGTGATTGGGCTAGACCTGAAACAGCCTTTGGATGCGCATACGTTCCAGGCACTTGAGTTGGCCCTTGTTGAGCACAAGGTTCTTTATGTGCGCGGCGCGAATCTGACGACCAAAGAGCATGTCGATCTCAGTCGCAATTTCGGGGATCTTGAAGTGCATCCCTTCCGGCCGGAGGGCGAGTTTCCCGAAATCATGGTTTTGGACAATCATAAGGATAATCCCGTCCTTTCAACCGATGTCTGGCATAGCGACACGACATTTCGTGAGAAGCCAACCAAATATACAATCCTGCGTGCGCAGATTCTCCCGGAGGTCGGGGGTGATACGCTTTGGTGCGATATGGAAGCTGTCTATGAAAAGCTGAGTGCTCCGATGCGCAAATTTTTGGACGGCCTCACCGCTGTTCACGATTTCCAGAATTTCCGCAAGCTGTTCAAAAAGACGCCGGAAGATAAGGAACGTCTGCGAAAAATGGAGGAGCTTTACCCCAATCCAATCCATCCGGTCATTCGCACACATCCGATTTCCGGACGCAAATGCCTCTATATCAATCCGCAATTCACTATCCGGATCGTCGAGCTGGATGAGGATGAGAGCCGCGTCGTTCTCGATTATCTGTTCGAGAAGGTGCATGTGCCAGAGTTTCAATTCCGCTTCCGCTGGGGCGTTGGTGATGTGATTTTCTGGGACAATTCATCGACGCAGCATTATGCTGCGAATGATTATTATCCCAATCGTCGCCGCATGGAGCGAACGGCTGTGATCGGCGAAAAGCCGTTCTGAGATCAGTCATGCCGATCAAGAACATTCTATTCATCATGGCTGACCAGTTGCGGGCTGACTATCTCTCCTGCTACGGTCATCCGCATCTGAAAACGCCCGCCATGGATGGGATTGCGGCACGAGGTGTGCGTTTCAGCCGTGCCTTCGTGCAGGCGCCTGTGTGCGGGCCATCGCGCATGAGCATTTATACCGGCCGCTACATGAGCACGCACGGCTCGACGTGGAATGGTGTGCCGCTGCGTGTTGGCGAAATGACGATGGGCGATCATTTGCGCACGCTGGGAACCCGTGTAGCGCTTGTCGGCAAGACGCATATGACGGCAGATCTTGCTGGCTTTGCCCGTCTTGGTCTGAACCCTCATTCGCAAGAGGGTGTGCTTGCAAGTGAGTGTGGCTTCGAGCCCTTTGAACGAGATGATGGCTTGTGGCCGGATGAGCCCGCATCGGCAGATCTTGCCTATAATCGATATTTGCGCTCAAAAGGATATGAGGGCAACAATCCGTGGCATACGGTTGCCAATTCCGCTCAGAAGGGCGGCGAGACTCTTTCCGGTTGGCTGATGCGCAATGCACGCGAGCCTGCGCGCGTGGCCGATGAGCATTCTGAGACGGCTTATATGACGGACCGCGCCATGGATTTTATCTCCGAGGCGGGCTCGCAGCCGTGGTGTCTGCATCTGTCTTATATCAAGCCCCACTGGCCCTATATTGCGCCCGCTCCCTATCACAATATGTTCGGCGCACAGCACATTATTGCGCCCAACCGCAGCGATCGGGAGCGCGCCGATCCGCACCCTGTTGTGAAAGCCTATATGCATCACGAGGAAAGCATCAATTTCTCGCGCGACGATGTGCGCGAGACCGTGATCCCCGCCTATATGGGTTTGATCCGTCAGCTGGATGATCATCTGGCGCGGCTCTTTACATGGATGGCGGCGCGCGGCCTTTTCGACGATACAATGATCGTCATCACAAGCGATCACGGCGACTATCTCGGAGATCATTGGCTCGGCGAGAAAGAATTGTTCCACGAGGAAAGCATTCGCATCCCCCTGATTATTTACAATCCGGATTCGTCTGCCGATGCCACGCGCGGACGGGTAGATGACCGACTGGTTGAATCCATTGATCTTGCACCGACATTCCTAGAGGCTCTCGGGGGTAAGCCGCTTCCCCATATTCTCGAAGGCCGGTCTCTCATGCCTGCTCTGCGCGCAGACACGGTACAGACGTGGCGCGACGCGGTAATCAGCGAATGCGATTATTCCTTCCGCGAGGCCCGCCTCGAATTGGGTATAGGGCCCACAGCCTCGCGTGCCTATATGGTCCGCACAGCTACGTGGAAATACATCCACTACGAAGGTTTCCGGCCGCAATTGTTCGATCTGCAGAATGATCCGCAGGAATTTTTGGACCTCGGTACAGATCCATCAAAAGCTGCAATTCGCGCTCAGATGCACGAGTTCCTCGCGGATTGGGCGCTGCATCGCAAATCGCGGACCACTATTTCGGATGAAGATATTGCCAAGCGCACAGGGACGCATAAGAAGCGCGGCTTGCCTTTCGGCGTGTGGTGACTATTTTGAACTCTCTGCTAGAGCGATCCGAAGCGGTTCAATCGCCTCTGCCGGCGTGGCCATGGTCTGCGCAATCCAGCGCTTGAGCTGATCGCTGGAGGCTGGCAAGACCGGCAGGTTGCGTCGCGCTGCGTCCTCCAGAAAAGCTTTGTCTGCGACCATCTTCTCGAACGAGGTGCGTAAGATTTTCACGCGTTCTTCGCTCACACCACTGGGCGCAGCCAGAGAACGGCCTACTTCCGCAGTGCCTGCAATGGCTTGTAATGCGCCTTTTTGAAGGGGCGTTTGGGCGAATTCGACGATGGCCGGAACATCCGGCAAATCCGGATGCCGGTTGATGCTAATCTGCCAGACAAGGTTCAATTGTTTCTGGTCAAGTAGGCGCCGGTTATTGAATTTCAGATCCGGCCAAGTTTGAACCATGCCTTCGACCTCTCCGCGCTCAACAGCAAGCACCATGTCGGCAGAACCTCGATAGCCGTCAATCACCTTGAATTTTGTCCCAAGCAGAAGATTTGTGACGCGTGGCACGAAGCTCGAAATGCCTGCAGCCCCCGTTGCCGCTGTTGTTGTCTCGCGCGTCAGCGCATCGGCAAATGTTTTGGTGGGTGAAGTATGCCACGTGACCTGCAATTCAATATTGTCGGTAATGCGTCCGATAGGCTCGAGCGAAGCGATATTGATATTGGCTGGAATCTCGCCGAGCAACGCGTCTAGTGCGATGGCCTGCGGCAACATGCCTATGACCGTCCCATCGCGTGGCGCACTGCCCGCGAGATAAACGACTGACCGGCGACCGCCACCTCCCGGCATATTCTGGACCAGAATCTTTGGTGTGCCGGGCAGATGACGTCCATAATGATCGGCGGCGAGGCGAGCATACAGGTCGTATCCGCCACCCACACCGAAACCCACAACCAGCGAGATCGACTTGCCTGCGTAAAAATCCGCCTGCGCTGCAGCGGGGCCCGCTGATGCAGCGAGTGCGGCCATGCCCGCACAGGCAAGAGGCACGCTGATCTTGGTCATAAGCTCTATCCTCCGGTTCAGAGCGGCAAGAATAATTCCTCAAGCGAGGGGCGCCGTGCGATGAAATCCTGCTGGTGCATATAGTCGATGAGCTTTGTCAGAGCCGGTCGGTTTGCTTCGAGCCCGTAGGGCCACGGATCTGCTCCGAAGACATCTTCAACTTCGGTTATATCGGCAAAGAGCCAGGGCAGCATTGTCTTTTGCGCACCAGAAAAGCTCAGGTCTTTCCAAGCTTGTTCCTTTGCTGCGACAAAAGCCTTGTAAAGGCGTGATGCAAGCCAAGGATGCGCCTGATGCAATGACTTGTCGATGGCGATGAGATGCATAATTGGATGGATACGCGTGCGCCGGAAATAATCTTTTTCGCGTTCCCTGAAATCGGGGAAGAGGCGGGCAATGCGCGCATCTTTGCCAAGCAAGGGTGGTAGGCGCGCACCGATGATGGCGTCGATTTCCCCGGTAGCCAGCAGGTCGCCGAGCGAGCGTCCGGTCTCATTGTTTTCCAGATTGACAGGCTTGAGCAGAGCCGGAGGATGCGCATCGCCATGGGATCCGGGCTGCTCGACTGAGCCTTGGATCCAGCGGACATTGGACAGGTCGACCCGGTATTCTTCCTGCAAAATACCGCGCACCCAAATGGCCGCAGTCTGGGTGTAAAGCGGCACGCCGATACGCTTTCCCGCAAGATCGAGCGGAGTCTGAATGCCGGACTGCGTGTTGATTGTGATGAAGCCATGCCGGAAGACTTTCGATGGAAAGACGGGCAATCCGACGAAACGTGATCCGCGCCCGCAAACTTCCGAGACGAACTCGGAAGCCGAGAGTTCCGTCAGTTGGAACTCGCCTTTTTCAACGCGGTCGAAGAGTTCACGGGGTGATTGGATGGTTTCAACCCGCAGGTCTACGCCCTCGATTGCAATGCTCTTCTGAGCCAAGGCGTCGATGCGGTCATATGGCCCGCATGCTAGGGTTAGCTTAAGGTTCAACGTATTTAGCCAAACCTATCGGGAGCCTTGTCGGGCTTACAATCGGCGTTTTCACGCAGTGAACTGGCGCTTGCTGACCGGACATGTGTCTTCATAAGATTGGTTCAAAATAACAGTGGAGGGGCGCCCTAATGCGCAAGAATGATTTTTCGGTGTTGTTGCTGCAGCCGCAAGACATCAAGGATGTCATCGAAATGGGGACAGCCATCGATATGGTTGATCAGGGCTATCGTGAGGCAGCCGAGTTTCCCATCATCAACGCGCCGCGCCGACGGGTTCACTCCCGACAGAATGTGCGCGTCTCGAATTTTCCCGGCGGTGTCGATGGTTTAGGGATCATCGGCTCTTTGACGCGCGGCGAGCAGGTTTTGCCGGATGCTACCAATCAGGATTATCCCTACCGCGAACATCCAGTTTACCTGATGTGGGATTCAACTACCGCCGAACTCAAATGCATCATGATCGGTGAGATCACGGATAAGCGCGTTGGCTTTTCCAGCTTGATGGCGCTGCGCACGGCGGCGACGAGCGGCGTCGGTTTTCGCTATCTCGCACGCAAGAACTCCAAGACAGCTGGCGTGCTCGGCACCGGTGGGCAGGCCTTGCATAAGGTGCTCGCCTTGCAGAATGAGCGTGCAATCGAGACCTATCGCGTTTACAGCCGCAACCCCGAAAATCGTGCAAAATTCTGTGCGGATATATCCAAATTGGTCGATGCAGAATTCATACCTGTGGAAACGCCGCGTGAGGCGATCACAGGGCAGGATGTGGTGATTTGTGCCACGAGCTCCAATGTACCTGTCTTCGATGGAGCCTGGCTCGAGCCGGGGCAGCATGTTGTCACGGTCGTGGGGTCAAACAGTGCGCTCGTGAAAGGCGGCTGGGTGAAAAAAGGCCGTCGCGAAAACGACGACGAGACCGTCAGGCGTGCCGACATTATCGTCACCAATTGGCGGGAATCTATTGAAAGTGAGCGGCAAGCCGGCATTTTCGATCCCCTTCAGGAAGGGATCATCACTTGGGACAAAATCTTCGAACTCGGCGATATTGCAATAGGCACAGCACCGGGCCGGACCAGTGACGAGCAGATTACCTATCACGCGAATAATAACGGGACAGCGGCCGCAGATCTCGCGATTGCGCAATGGGTCTACAAGGCGTGCAAGGATATGGGGCGCGGCTTGCCGCTGCATCTACCTCGTCCCGGTGAGCAATAAGATGATCCTCGGGATCTGATACAGATCTAACATAGTCTTTATGCTGAGCTTAAATATCAAACTTGCAGGCTGCGAGGCGGGGTTATCAATTTTTCCGCCCTGGCCGGATTATATCTGGCATCTCAATTTCGTTGGTTGCGGGTCGCCGCAACCAAATCAAAAAAACCAAACAAAACGAGCTACGAGTGAAAACTCCGGGGCGTTTTATTTTTGTGCGCAGTCGGATGCATCGATAATGCAGGCGGGCTCGCCTGCGATGCTTGCCGGTGAAAAGCCACCGCTGATGATATTATGGGCAGTCGCGACCGGCGCGGTTGGGGAGCCCGGCTGCCACTCGATAGTGGAGCCCTAACTTAATGATTATAGAACACATTGTCAGAAGCGAGTTAGTTTGCTCTAATTTTAAAAAGGAGGAGCGCATGCAGCTGTCTCAATCTGCCCCAGAGCGGTCATGGAATTGGCCAGCGGGTGAGTTCACACGCGTACCCTTTGCTGTCTATACCGATGCTGAAATTTATGCGCTTGAGCAGAAACGCCTCTTTCAGGGACCGACTTGGAACTTCCTAGGTCTTGATATCGAAGTGCCCAATGCAGGCGATTACAAACTCACACATGTGGGTGATGCACCTGTCATCATGGTCCGCACGCGTGAGGGCGCGGTCAACG
>CANJVX010000062.1 GCA_947478405.1 Beijerinckiaceae bacterium
CATGTCCTTTGTGCCGCTGGCGTATCATCTCGTGCGGCTGGAGCGCGAGAATGGATTGCCGCGCATCATCGTGCACGAATGGGCGACCGGCGAAGAACATCACATCGCCTTTGATGAAGAAGCCTATGCGCTCGGCCTCGAAAACATGCTCGAATTTTCAACCAAGACCCTGCGCTTTTCTTATTCGTCGATGACAACGCCGCGCGAGATCTATGATTACGACATGGAGACGCGCACCCGTATTCTGCGCAAGCGGCAAGAGATTCCCTCGGGCCATGAGGCTGGCCAATATGTAACACGCCGCATTTTCGCGCCCGCCCATGATGGCGAGCTGGTGCCTGTGTCGCTGCTTTATCGCAAAGATCTCGTGCGCGATGGCTCTGCGCCGCTGTTGCTGCAAGGCTATGGCGCCTATGGCCATGCGAGCCCCGCCTCCTTCTCCGCGCATCGCTTCTCGCTGGTGGATCGTGGCTTTGTTTATGCCATCGCGCATATTCGCGGGGGCACGGACAAGGGCTGGCGCTGGTATGAAAACGGCAAGCTTGAAAACAAGCCCAATACTTTTGCTGATTTCATCTCCGCTGCGCGTCATCTCTGCGCTGAAAAATTCACGCGCCAAGGCCGCATCGTGGCATTGGGTGGATCGGCGGGCGGCATGTTGATGGGGGCTGTGGCCAATCAGGCGCCGGAGCTTTTTGCTGGCATTATTGCAGATGTGCCCTTTGTCGATGTGCTCAACACAATGCTGGATGCAGAGCTTCCTTTGACGCCGCCCGAATGGGTGGAATGGGGCAATCCGGCTGCTGATGAACAGGCGTTTCGCACCATTCTGTCCTACTCGCCTTATGACAATGTGCGTGCACAAGCCTATCCCGCCATGCTGGTGGAAGCGGGCCTCACCGATCCGCGTGTGACTTATTGGGAACCCGCCAAATGGGTCGCGCGTCTACGCGAGCGCATGACGCATGGTGGGCCGATGATTCTTGTCACCAATATGGACGCGGGCCACGGGGGTGCTGCTGGGCGCTTCGACGCACTAAAAGATATTGCACGCGAATATGCCTTCGCCATTGATTGCGTGCAGGCCCACGAGGGCTAGGCGAGAAAGTAACGACGGCAGAAAAGTAGACGCTGTCATTGCGAGGGGCCGAAGGCGGCGCGGGAATCCAGAGGCAACACGTGAGGCCCCTGGATTGCTTCGCTTGCGCTCGCAATGACGACCAACGACGGATTACGCGCCGCGTTCGATGAAGTCTTTCAACTCGATCAGCGAATTGAAACGGAACGTGCCATTGGCCGTCTCGGCGGTGATCGAACCGTCCGAGAACATGATATAGGCAACGTCATTGGCGCGGTAGCGGCCGATCTCAACCGGAGCCTCGGCAGATGGGGCTTGCACAGCGGGTGCCTGCAGCAATGTTTCTTCCAACGCCTCTCCCGATAGAACCTGCGCAGCTTCCGCCTGCGTGCGGCGTTGCGAGGGCGGCACGAAACGGCGCGCTGACGTTTCGTCGGCCTCGTCAGCGCCAGAGAGCGCACGCTCCAACCAATCAGAGCTGAATGGATCTGGTGTCTTGGCCGGCTCGACCGGCAGCTCGTGCGCAGAGCCAGCGCGCGGCTCTTCAACCTGTTGCTCGATCTCCACTGAAACAGTCTCTATCATTGCGACCGGCTCGGCGAAAACCTCAGGCGCGGGCTCCGGCTCGACCTGCGGCGCAGGATCGGGCGCAATGAAAGCCTCAGGCTCAATGCGTTCGGGCGGCGCGGGCGCATCGTCACGATTACGACGCAACCAGCCCAGATTGAAACGGGCGGCGGGCTTTGTATCGAGCGGCCTCAGCGGCTCAACACGGTCGTCTTCATGAATGGCGGGCGTGGCGAACACAGGCTCGCTTGCCTTATCTTCCGGCAGTTGTTCATCCAGCGGCGGGAAGACGAATTGGAAATCACGCAAAGCCGCGGGCCGCTCTTCCACCACAGGTTCAATGGCAGGCCCGGCGATGACGGGCGCGGACTCGAACTCAACCGAAACGGGCTCTGGCGCAGGATCGGGTTTAATTTCAGCTTTAACTTCAGGCTCCGGCATCCGCAGCGGTGGCAGACCGGGGAACATGCCTACCTTCGGCATATCCACATCGCGCAATAGTGCGGGCGGCGCCTCTTCCTGCAACTCGGGCGCGGGCGGGCGCGCAAACATTGGCGGAATCGGGCGGAACGGCTCGCTGGCGGCTACGGGCTCTTCCGCAACCAGATCGCCGCGCGACACAACAGCGCCGGTCCAAGCCACAACCAGCTGTTCGACGCGGGCCATCAACGCGCAAATGGCCAGCATGATCAGGCCACCCGACAGCATCACCGAACCGGCAATGACAGATGCCCAGCCGCGCTCCACCTGGACGATGCTCGCGCCTGTGATCAGCCCGTAGAGGCCCGCAATGCTCAGGAGCACACCGGCCCCGGCCACAATCCATTTCATTTCAATCGAATCCCGGAGCAGACGCACATGTCATAATTCTACGTCTATTTACCCCAAAGCGCCGTTATTTTGCAAAAAAGCTTGGCTCGGGCCTAAAAGCGCCTGAAAAACAAACGGGGCCCCGAAGGGCCCCGCTGCAAAGATGCGAAACTGAAGCTCTGATCAGAGGCCCGCGTTCTGCTGGGCCACCATCATGTAGAGCATGCCGATCGAGAACATCGTGTTGAAGCGCGAGGTCAGCATGGCGATGCGCGCAGCAGCAGCCTTTTCTTCAGCTGTGGCTTCAACAATTCCGAGGACCTTCTTCTGGTTGGGCCAGATGATGAACCAGACGTTGAAAGCCATAACAAGGGCCATCCACATGCCGATGCCGATGGCGAGCACGTTCTTCTGAAGCGTGAGTGCTTCAATCAGATAGCCGTTCATCCACGCGAGCAACAGGCCGGTGACAACAGTGGCGAGCGCGCCATAGCGGAACCACCAAAGAACGTTTGGTGCAATGAACTTGGTGATCGCAGCGCGATGTTCAACGGGCTCGATCTTGGGCACGGTCGGGATCTGAACGAAGTTCAGGTACCAAAGCAGGCCGATCCACATCACGCCAGACAAGACGTGCAGCCAACGCATCACAAAAGCGCCCCAAGCATGGCTGAACTGAACCGGCTGGCCGGTGATCGCGCCAGCGACGAGGACGATGGCAATCAGCAGGACAAGACCTGCGAGAAGTGTACGCGGAAGAGATTGGAAGATGGACGCCATTGAGAGCCCCCTTTTTATTGTTGCAGCAAGCGACTCACGCGCGACACAAGCTATGCCGCCGCGGACCGAGCGCGACTTTACACGATCACGCCTCCCCGTAAAGGCCACCCCCAAAGCACTCAAAGCGAAACAAGCCCTGAAAACCTGCACCCGCACAAGCAACCATTATGCAGTGACGCTGTTCTCTGTCCGACCCCTGACACGGGCGAACATAAGGAGAAACCCAAATGAACAAGCTCGCTCTTGGCTGCATGTCTGCCCTTTTCCTGACAGCTCCCGCTTTGGCACAGACCGCCGTCACAAGCCCGCCGAGCGCTGTCCCGGTCTCCACGCCAGCTGCGCAAAACATGCAATATTTCAACAATGACCAAATCGGGAATCTATGGCGCGCCAGCAAGCTTGATGGCGTGAACATTTATAACAACAACAATGAAAAGATCGGCGAGATTGATGATGTGCTGATCGACCATTCGGGCAAAGCCCTGGCTGTCGTTGTTGATGCGGGCGGCTTTCTGGGCATGGGCTCGCGTCGGATCGCACTGAAATTCGAAGATGTGAAATTCTTCGACCAGCCACGCTCCACTGCAAGCAACGCATCGGGCGCAGCTTCGACGACAACGGGCTCAACCAATCGTCCGGTGGGCAGCACAAATGTGTCAACCGATAGCCCAGCATCGGGCGCTCGGGCCCCCACGCGCATGTATCCTGATCGTGCCGTGATCAACATGACCAAAGATCAGCTGAAAGCCCTGCCGCAAGTCAGCTACAGCCGCTAAAGCACCGATCCCGTCATTGCGAGCGTAGCGAAGCAATCCAGAGGCCTCACGTGTGGCTTTCTAGATTGCTTCGCCTGCGGCTCGCAATGACGGAACTATTTTCCAGGCACTGACATCTCGACCAGTGCGCCAAATTTATCCGACAGCAGAAACTCCAATTCCTGCTCGCGCGAATAAGTGGCCGGATCGAGCCGCTCCAATTCACCATCCACACGTCCCGGATGGCACATGATCAAATGCCTCTGCCCCGGCGCAGCCAGAAAGCGCGCAAAATCGGAAGCATAGTCGCGACGTGGATCAAAGGCTGAAAAACCCGCAAAACCCTCATTGGTGATAAAGCCCTGCGCGCGCGCAGCCTCGCCAAAGCCGCGACCAGCCAGCGCCACTGCCATGGCCTTGGGCACTTGCACGCCACGCGTCAAAATCCGGCTCATGCGATCGGCACTATCGCGCATCCAGATCTTGCCGCCCAAGCCCTGCTTCAGCGCTTCTTCGATCAGCCAGTCGCGAATTCCCGGCAGCATATGGACATGCTGATGCCCATCGATGAAGGCGGGCGCGCGGCCATAATGGACACCAAAAGCCTCGATCTGGGCCGCGATTTCGGTACGGAGCTCGGCTTCCGGCAATTGCCCCGCGTGGGCCAGCCGAATCATCCGCCCGATGGCGGGCAGGCGCCCGTCAGGTGCCAGACGGCTCATGCCGGTCAGTGGCGGACCCAAAGTCAGGTCAAGATGAAGCCCCGCCTCCAATCCCCCGCCCAGGCTCGCCAGATCGCGCGCCGCGACCTTCCAATGGGGCCGGGTGGTCATGGCGCCGGTGGCATCGAGCCGCCCGGCCTCGATGGCCTCCAGAATCCCGCCCGAGACCGCCTGCGTCAGGCCATAATCATCGGCACAAATGGTGAGACTGCGGGTGAGCATGTTCATGTCCGGTTCAAGCAGGGCCAACCACTCTACCTTGCGGACGGGCTTGCACAAAATTCCGCCCCGCAATAGGCATCGAAGACCGCCGGGATCTGCCCGGCACGGGACACAAAGAGAATGACGACGTCAGGCGGCAATTCCATAGGAACACCCGAACTCTCGGTGATCGTTCCCGTCTACAATGAGGCCGATAATCTTGAGGCTCTCATCGCCCGGCTTGTGCCGGTGCTAACGCGCGTCGCCGCCTCCCATGAAATCATCTTTGTCGATGATGGCTCATCTGACGCCAGCATGGACATTCTGCGCACTCTTCATCAGCGCGACCATCGTTGCCGGGCCGTGTCCTTCAGCCGCAATTTCGGCAAGGAGATTGCCATTGCAGCCGGCCTCGACCATGCGCGCGGTAAGGCTGTTGTCATCGTTGATGCGGATTTGCAGCACCCGCCGGAAGTGATCGAGACCTTTGTGGCGCGCTGGCGCGAAGGCTACAAGAATGTCTATGGCACGCGCATCGACCGCAATGCGGATTCAGCTCTGCGCCGCATCCTGACACGTCGCTTCTATTCCATTTTTGAAACTTTCGGTGAGACGGGCCTGCCAGATGGCGCAGGCGACTTTCGCTTGCTCGATCGTCAAGCGGTCGAAGCTTTGAAGAGCATGGGCGAGCGCGCGCGTTTCTCGAAAGGTCTTTACGCTTGGATCGGATTCAAATCGATTGGCGTGCCCTTTGAAGTCGGCGAGCGCCATGCCGGCACGACCAAGTTTTCTTATGGCAAGCTGACGCGCTTTGCGCTGGACGGACTCATGTCCTTCTCGACCTTGCCGCTGAAGATCTGGACTTATATCGGCCTTGTGGTTTCGGCCTTTTCGCTTTTCATGGCGATCTATTATATTTTGCAGACGATTTTCCATGGCATTGACGTGCCAGGCTATGCCTCGCTCATTGTCTCGATCACTTTCTTTGCCGGCGTTCAAATGTTGTCGCTGGGCATTTTGGGCGAATATATCGGCCGGATCTTTGCTGAAGTGAAACGCCGCCCGCTCTACCTCGTCGCGGAGCGTCTGGAAGATGAAGCCAGTGTCGCGCCGCAAAACCCGGCACGCCCCATCCCGCACGCGCCGATCTGACATGATCAAAAACCTCCTCTCCGTCGCTGGCTTCACGCTGCTTTCGCGCGTGAGTGGTTTTTTCCGCGACGTTGTGTTGGGGGCGGTTCTGGGGGCGGGCGCGCTGGCGGATGCTTTTTACATCGCCTTGCGCCTCCCCAATCATTTCCGCGCGATTTTTGGTGAAGGGGCTTTCAATGCCGCATTCGTGCCAAGCTATGCGCGCATGCTGGAAAAACATGGCGCGCCGGATGCGCGCGGTTTCGGCGGACAAATCCTCACGCTCTTGCTGATCTCGCAGCTTGTGCTGTTGGGCACGGCCTGGATTTTTACCGAGGAATTGGTGCGACTGCTGGCGCCTGGCCTCACCGATCACTCCGCACAATTTGCCTCCGCGATCACCATGACGCGGATCACCTTTCCCTATCTTACCTGCATCACGCTGGTAACTTTGCTCTCAGGCGTACTCAATGCGCATGGGCGTTTTGCGGCTGCTGCTTTTGCGCCCGTGCTGCTCAATCTCGCCATCATCGGCTTTCTCGCTCTGACTTTTCTCTTTCCAGATGCAGGACTGGCTGCAAGCTTTGGCGTTTTTGCAGCGGGCCTGCTGGAACTCGCCTTATTGATCATAGCCGCGCGGCGCGCAGGTGTTTTCACGCCTTGGCGCAAGCCAGCGTGGAGCGCGGATGTGAAGCAATTCTTCACCGCACTTGGCCCTGCTGTCATCGGCTCGGCGGGCGTGCAAATCGCCATGTTTGCCGACACGATCATCGGCTCTCTTCTGCCCGCAGGGGGCATTTCCTCGATTTATTATGCTGACCGCCTGTATCAGCTGCCCATTGGTGTGATTGGCATTGCAGCAGGCACCGTGCTGTTGCCGGAAATGAGCCGCCGCTTGTCGAGCGGCGATCAAGGCGCCGCCTTTCACGCGCAAAACCGCACAATGGCACTGACGATTGCACTGTCGGCACCTTTCTTCGTCGCTTTCACTTTGATCCCTGAACTCATTATGCGCGGCGTCTTTCTGCGTGGCGCTTTTACGGAAGATGCTGCGCGCGCCTCTGCGCATGTGCTGGCCGCTTATGCGACAGGCCTCTTTGCCATCGTGCTGATCCGCTCAGCGGTGGCGAGCTTTCAGGCGCGCGGCGACACCAAAACGCCCATGTTCATCTCGCTGGCGGCAGTGGCATTCAACATTGTGCTGAAACTTTTTCTCTATGGGCCGCTCGGCGCGGCCGGTCTGGCGCTGGCCACAGCGGCGGGCGCCTGGGTCAATTTCGGTCTTCTGGTGGTGCTGGCTTTGCGGTGTGGCGCGATGAAATTCGATGCCATGCTGGGCAAGACTGTGCTGGCAAGCCTCATGGCCTGTCTCGCGCTCGCGGGCGTCGCAATTTTCGCTCAAGGCCCGGCCACAGAGATGACAGCGCAACTGCCCTTCGCCAAGGAAGCCGCGCTTTGCTTGCTCGGTATGGTCGGCGCTTTGACCTATGCCCTTGTGCTTCTTGTCGGATTGCGCCTCGTGGGCGTTCCGCTGAAGGGCCTGCGCAGCGCTCCCGCCAAAGCCTGAAAAGGTGCGCTTGCCAGTGGGCCACTTCCCATGTCTGTGTCGTAGGCGCAGAACCTCCGCCGGACCCGAGCCGACATGACCAATCTCTATGTTTTTGACGCCTATGGCACTTTGTTCGACGTCCACTCAGCCGTCTCCCGCCATGCAGACGAAGTGGGCGCCCAGGCCGCCCGCCTGTCAGATCTCTGGCGTAGCAAACAGCTCGAATATACGTGGGTGCGCTCGCTGGCAGGCCGCTATGCCGATTTTCAGGAGCTGACGGAAGAATCCCTCGACTATGCCATCGACCGTTGCGGGGGGCTCAATGCGATCACACGGGCCAAGCTTCTGGCGGCCTATGCCGAACTCTCTCCCTTTCCCGAAGTGCGGGGCGTGCTGAAGGGCCTACGTTACAGGGGGGCCAAGACCGCCATTCTCTCCAATGGCACGCCTGCTATGCTGGACAGGGCAATCAAATCCGCCGGGCTCGACGGGCTCTTTGACGCTGTGATCTCGGTGGATCCGCTCAAAATCTACAAGACGGCGCCCGCCGCCTATGAGCTGGTCCGGCTGCACTTTGGCGCCACGCCGGACCAAGTTACCTTTCTCTCCTCGAACCGCTGGGATATAGCGGGCGCAAGCGCCTTCGGCTTTACCTGTGTCTGGGTGAACCGCGCGGGCCTTCCTGATGAATATGCCGAACTGGCGCCCAAGGCCGTGGTGAAAAGCCTCGATGTGCTTTTGGCATGAATGGAAAGTGGAATGTCGGAACCTGTGGTCCTGAACACAATTGCCGAGCTGCGCCGCCACCTCACACAATGGCGTGCGCGCCGGCAGACAGTGGCGCTGGTGCCCACCATGGGCGCCTTGCATGACGGCCATATTTCGCTGGGCCGCATTGCACAGCAGCGCGCGGATCACGTCGTCTACACCATCTTCGTCAACCCGACGCAATTTGCGCCGACCGAAGATTTGTCCGCCTATCCGCGTACGTTTGAAGCGGACCGCGCAAAAATCGCCGCACTGGGGGCCGACGCGATTTTCGCGCCCACGCCTGATGTGATGTACCCAGCCGCATTCGCAACAACGATCTCGCTCACCGGCCCCGCCATCGCTGATCTGGAAGACCGGTTTCGGCCCACCCATTTTGCCGGCGTCGCCACAATCGTGGCCAAGCTTCTCATTCAGGCCATGCCCGATCTGGCTGTCTTCGGCGAGAAGGATTTTCAGCAACTCGCCGTCATCCGCCAACTCACGCAAGATCTCGATCTGCCGATCACCATTGCAGGAGGCCCGACTTTGCGTGAAGCCGATGGTCTGGCCATGTCATCGCGCAATGTCTATCTTTCAACTGAGGAACGCGCGATCGCGCCGCTTCTGCAACGCGTGCTGAGCGAAGCCGCTGCTGCGATTACCGCAGGCGAGGATGCGCAGGGCGCGCTCACCTATGGACGGGACCGGATCGTGCAAAGCGGATTTACCCTCGATTATCTGGAATGGCGCGATGCTTTGACGCTGGGCGCTCCCTCGCGTGACAAGGCGTCGCGTCTGTTGGTGGCCGCGCGCATTGGCAAGACGCGCCTTATCGACAATGTCGGCGTAGCAGGAGGAGAAAAGGTATGAATTTCGCTCATGATGCGCAGACAAGAAAGAAAGTGATGCTCTCCGAACTTGGCCGCATGCGCGCTGAATCTGAAAAGATCGCCATGCTCACCTGCTATGATTCGAGCTTTGCCACATTGCTGGAGCGCGCCGGTGTAGATGTTCTGCTGGTGGGCGACAGCATGGGCAATGTGCTGCAAGGCCACAAGACGACACTGCCCGTCACGCAAGAACAGATGGAATATCACACCGCTTGCGTGGCACGCGTCAATACGCGCTGCATGGTTCTGGCTGACATGTCATTTGGCACCTATCAGGAAAGCCCCGAACAGGCGATGCGCAATGCTGCCAGATTGATGGCAGCAGGCGCGCATATGGTGAAGGTGGAAGGAGGGCGCCATATGGCGCAAACTGTGCGCTTTCTGGTGGAGCGTGGCGTGCCGGTCTGCGCACATATTGGCCTGACGCCGCAATCGGTGAACCAGCTCGGCGGCTATCGTGTGCAAGGCTCGAGTGAAGGCGCCGCGCTGATCTTGCGCGAAGATGCGCATGCGCTGGAAGATGCGGGTGCAGCACTTGTGGTGCTGGAAATGATTCCGGCAACATTGGCGAAAGAAATCACGGCCGCGCTGAAAACCATGGCCACCATTGGCATCGGCGCTGGCGCCGATTGCGCCGGCCAAGTGCTCGTGTTGCACGACATGCTGGGCATCTACCCCGGCAAGAAACCGCGCTTTACCAAGGATTTCATGGCAGGTGCGGCAAGTATCGAAGCAGCCGTGCGCGCTTATGTGGAAGCGGTGAAAACAGGCGCATTTCCGGACGCAGACCACAGCTACTAACCGACATTGCGAGCCGAAGGCGAAGCAATGAGGGCCTTCAAGGCCCTCACCCCGCCAGCCCATCCAGCACGCGCGCCCAGGAGCGTGCGCCTTTGGTGAAAGAACTCATTTCATATTTTTCATTCGGCGAATGAATCCGGTCATC
>CANJVX010000063.1 GCA_947478405.1 Beijerinckiaceae bacterium
AATGCACGCTTGTAGAAAACGAGGGCACCGAAAACGCCTGCACTGGCGACAGTGAGAATGAGCAATACGGCATAGATCAGAATCTTATTGTTACGATTGTGACCGGCGATGAGCTTTTGAACCTCACCGCGCAAGCGCTGAATTTCCTGTGCCGAATCCACAGCCGTGCTCGCAGAGGCGAGAGCCAGCTCGATGGCTTCTTCGATGGGTGAGCGGCCTTCTTGGGCTGCCGGTTTGGCGGCCATTTTTTCAAGTTTTACGCCGGTTTCTATAGCCGGCTCTTCTCCCGGACGTGCAGCAGCAGCTACAGAGGACTCGTCAGGACCTGCCTCATCGACCTTGGCTGCGCTTGCGGTTTTTTTGGGGGCCTTGCTCATTGCATTGCGCTCCTCTTGGGTGCGTCATTTGCCGCGCGTTGGCGGCACGGTGAACCTGAAGATGACATGACCTCGAGTGCCGGTAGGCGACTCGAGCGAAAACCGAACACGCGGCACGCATAGGGGCGTGCCGGTTCATGTGTGATGTGGAAATAGCGGCAACCGAAACAGGAGACCTGACAGGTGGTTTGCGTCATTTGCGCGTCTCCACTTTACGTCCGTTGGCATCGAATTGCAGCTCGTCAGGAACATCGACATCCGGCATTTCGCCTTGCGCGCCGGCATTGAGCACGAAACTGAGGACCGTTGCCACCGCGCGGTAAAGTTCGGCATGAATCTCGGAGCCTATTTCTGACGTGTAATAGAGCGCACGGGCAAGGAGCGGAATCTCGAGGATGGGAATGCCCAGTTCTTCTGCTTTTTCACGGATGTTCTGCGCAATTTTATCTGTGCCTTTGGAAAGAACCTTTGGCGCAGATCCTTCCTCAAAATCATAGCGCAAAGCAACAGCGAAATGCTCAGGGTTGACGATGATGACTTGAGCATCGGCAATATTATTAACAGACTTACGCTGCGCAACTTCTTGCTGCAGCTTGCGGATGCGGCTCTTAATTTCCGGATTGCCTTCTGACTGCTTATGCTCGTCCTTCACTTCCTGACGAGTCATGAGCATGCGCTGGTTATGTTGATACCATTGCAGGAAGGCGTCAGCGGCGCCAATAATGGCTATGGCGCCAACAAGAACCAGTAAGGAGAGAATCAGAATATCACCCGAACTATCAACCGCCGATTCAAACGGGATCGAAGAGAGGTTCAGTATTTCGGGTAGATACCCTTTGAGTACAATATAGCCGACAAGCCCAAGTACGGTGACTTTGACAATCGACTTGCCCAATTCAATCAGCCCTTGTGCTCCGAAGATGCGATTGAATCCTGCCATGGGTGAAATGCGACTGCCTTTGGGCAGAGCATTTTTCCAAACCAAATTGAAGCCACCGAGGCTGATCTGTGTCCCTATAGCAGCCAGCATAATCGGGAAAGCGAATGCCAGCATCAAAAACAAGGCGCCGCTGAAGCGGTCGCCGAGCACATACAAAAGAGGAATGTCACGCATTAATGGATTGTAGAAATCCAAACCAAAGCGGAATCCTGACTGCATTTCTTGGTAATAGAAGCGGCCGAAAAAATAGAATTGGCAAACGCCAACCAACATGACAACGGCCATAACCAGGTCGCGCGAGGTGAGAATCTGACCATCTTCGATGGCCGTCTCGAGCCTTCGACCAGTTGGTTGTTCGGTTTTTTCTTGGCCAGTTTCCTCGCTCACGCGGGCGCTCCTTTTCCAAGAATAAGGTCGCGGACGATGGTTGCTACCGCATGCAACAGCCCAGACATTCCATTTCCGATCGTTGGCAGCGAAACGAGCAATACCGCAAAACCAATGAAAATGGTGATGGTGAACCCAATCGAGAAAATGTTCATCTGCGGTGAAACGCGCGTCATAAATCCGATAACTAGATTTGTCAGGAAGATCAGGAAAACGACCGGCGCGGAAATCAGAAGTGCCGCTGAGAAAATGAGCGTTCCAGCTTTGACGATACCCAGAAACATATCGGTATTAAAATCGGTACCGATGGGAAGTGCCTCATAACTGCCAACCAGCAAGCGAAGCATGATGTGGTGACCTTCTGTCACCAGGAAGATCATGGTCAACATGATTGAGAGAAATTGCGAGATGACTGGAGATTGCGCGCCAGTTTGCGGATCTACCATCGCAGCAAAGCCCAGACCCATCGCACCGGCCATTTGTTCGCCAGCGACATTGATTGCAGCAAAGGCCAACTGAAACACAAGGCCAATCGATAGGCCAAGTAGAACTTCACGCGCGATGGTGAGAGCACCAATCGGTGACAGCAGATCGACCTCCGGTACTTTGACCGAGGTGACAAGAGCCAGAGTGAAACCCATCGTTAGAGCGATGCGGATGGGCAGAGCGACTGCGGTGGCAGATAGGACTGGTGCGGCTGCGAACATCGCGCCGATGCGGACTGCCAGCAACAAAAATATTGCCAGCTGTTTCATCACCATGTCCTGACTGAGGAGGATCATCGATTAACCCTCGCAACCTCAGTAAAGACAAGTCGAAAAAACCCGGAGACTGTCGACATCATAAACGGTGCGGAAAGCGCCAACACACCGACAACCACGATTAGCTTTGGCACAAAGGTCAATGTTGCTTCATTGATCGAGGTGGCAGCCTGAAAAATGCCGATAATCAGACCGATGACAAGCGATGCCAAGAGTGCAGGGCCGACGAGCATGAGTACGCTCATGATTGTTTCGTGGCCGATGGTGATGAACTGCTGATATTGCATCTTCAGCCCTTCATGAAACTCTCGACGAGTGAAGTCACTGTCGCGCTCCATCCGTCTACGACCACAAAGAGTAAGAGTTTGAAAGGCAGTGAAACCAGCGTCGGGGAGAGCATCATCATACCCAGGGACATGAGAATGCTTGACACGACGATATCAATCACGAGGAACGGCAAAAAGAGCAGGAACCCTATTGTGAAAGATGTGCGCAATTCGCTCATGACAAAGGCTGGCACAACCACCTGAAAGGGAACTGCAGAAGGCGAATCATAACCCTTCTCACCCTGAAACTCTGCCATCAGCAACAAATCGCTTTCGCGCGTATGCTTGAGCATAAACTCCTTCATGCTTGTACCCGCGCGTGTCGCTGCTTCTTCGATCTGGATTTGTCCCTGATTATAGGGCGTGAAGGCGTTTTCATTAATAGACTTGAACGTTGGCGCCATGATGAAAAGCGTCATGAAAAGAGCGAGGCCGACAAGCACCTGATTGGGCGGAGTTTGCTGTGTTCCAAGCGCTTGGCGCAGGATTGATAGCGTGATGATGATGCGCGTAAAGCTGGTCATTACCAGCAAAAGAGAAGGTAGCAAAGTCAACGCTGTCATCAGCGCCAGCGTTTGCAAGGACAATGAAAGGGTTTGGCCTCCACCGGGCTGCGATTGCAATCGCAGCAGGGGAATGTCCATCGCATTTTGGGCTGCGGCGGGGTCGCAGACGAGAATAGCGACAAAAAATGATGCAAGCAGTGAGAGAAGAATCTTGCGCATCAGTTTTTGTCCCCATCGGCGGGGCCGACCACATGCAAAGCGGTAATGCCGGTCTTGTTCAGGCCACACACGACATTTAATCCGTCAATCTCAACAATGGCGAGTTTTACGCCTGGGGCGACATCGACGCTTGTCTTGAAAGCTTTTTGAGTGGGCCCAAAGGCCTTATTGAGACGGTCACGATAGCGGGACAATAGCAATCCCACGCCCACCAGAACGCAAAGAAGAACCGCCATGACGACGCTATAGAGACCGCTTGAACTCACAGGCTACGAACCCGCTTTTCAGGAGATACAATTTCCGAGAAGCGAATGCCGAGGCGCTCGCCCACCAGAACCACTTCGCCGCGGGCCAGCAATGTACCGTTGACAAGAATATCCAGATGTTCGCCGGCCAGACGATCCAGCTCGACGATCGAACCGTCATTCAACTTCAGCAGATCGCCAATGGAGATCTTCGTTCCGCCCACTTCTACGGTGAGCTGAACTTCGATGTTCTCGAGGCGCTTCAGATTGGGAGAAGCGCCATCGCCAGCAGATTGTTCGGTGTCTGTATTAGACATGGTCTTTTCTCTCTCTCATTCAACCAACGACTTGCACGGCAAGTTTGCCGTCGCGATCGCCCATCATGCCTTCAAAGAATTCTTCGCCTTCAACAAAGACGCGAACTTTATCAAAAGCGGGAATATCGACAATCATACCCGCCTGAACGTTCATTAATTGTTTCAGGCTGATTTTAGGTTCTGCAATCCTTGGCACAAAGCTAAGCGGAACGTGCAGCAAAGCCTCTACCAGATGGCGCTCCCAATTCATGTCGCGGGCATCGCCCACGCGCTGGATCTTGCTGCGCAGAATGGTTGCAATCTGCTTCAGTGATTGACGCGGATACATGATTTCAATACTTTGCGGATCTCCGAACGGCAATTGCACGATAAACGAGCTGACGACAACGCTTTCCGAGCCTTCAACAAAGGAGATGAAAGCGGGATTGGTCTCTGTGTTCATATATTGAAATGAGACTGGAAAAACCTCGTGCCAGGCATCATCGAGTGTCTTCAGTGCGCCTTCGACGATGATTTCGAGGATTCGTTCCTCAGTAGGCGTAAATTCTGTCTTGTTTGTGACGCCGGGGTCTCCACGTCCGCCAAAAAAGGTATTTACCAAGATGCTGATGAGCCTTGGTGGAACGGTGACGAGAATCGTTCCTTTTAACAAATCAGCGCGCGCGATGCTGAGGCTTTCAAATTGACTCATGGCACGCAATTTCTCTTCAAACCTCTTCGTTTCCGGCGGTAATGTCGATATGCGCGGCATGAAACGCAGCATTGGCAGCAACACGTTGCGCAGATTGCGGCCGAAGCGCTCGTTGATGAGCCGTAATGTGTGCAAATCTCCCAGCAATCCGGCGTCTTCTGCGCCAAACACATAGGGCTTGCATTCAACGGGTTGACGAGCACCGGGGGCGGTGTCGATCTCGCCGCTGTTCAAGCCCTCGATCAGCGCAGACACTTCTTCATTGCTGAGTTTGCGATTGTCTGACATGGCGCTCTTACTGCATTACGAGGGCGGTGATGTAGACGTTTTCTATGCCGCCAAATTCAGTTCGCTCCATTAGAACACGGTTGATCATATCACGGATCGTATTCTGCATGCGCTTGCGATTTTCGACGCCTGCGACTTCCACTTCGCTTTGTTCGGCGAGAAGTGCCAGAACTTCAGCGCGGATCGCAACTTCGTGCTTTTGAACGTTTTCAATGACCTTTTTGTCATATTGCGTCGCAAGACCGATGCTCACCTGAATGAAGCGCTTTGACCCACGTAAATTGGTGGTGAAATTCCCCGGGAATTCGAAATATGTCGTCGCGAAAGCTTCCTTTGACGGCACAGGTTTTCCCGCTGGACCTGCTGGTGCAGCGGGTGCGCCGTGACCGTCTTTTGGAGCTTCTTTGGCATCGCCGTGACCGCCGGCTGCACCATGTGCATCGCCGCCTGCCTTTTTCTCAATGACGATGGCCAACGGATTATCCTCTGGAGGTTTCGTCAAAATGAAATAGGCAACCGTGCCACCGGCGCCAACGCCGACGAGCACAAGGCCAACAAGGGCCATGATCGCGATTTTAACAATCGAGACCTTTTTCTTTTCTACTAGTTCTTCTTCCGGTTCCGCGGCCATTCGGGCGCCCCTTCTGTCAGGCGTTCATGTCAAGGGCGAAGCTTTCGGGCTTCGCGCTGCGGTTATGGTTTTCAGCCTTAATGGCTGGGTTTGAATCGTTGCGGCGGTCGTTGCTCTGGCCGCCTTCATCGGAGACATCAAAACCGGCGAGTTCGAGGCCGCCGATTGAAAGGGCGTCGCGTAGATCACCTTCAATTGTGCGCAGACTGTCAGCGGCTTCGCTGGTGGAGGCGCGTGTGGAAAGTTTCAGTTTTGACCCGTCCATGGTCATACGAATGATGATTTGACCAAGGCCTGGGGGATAAAGCTGCATGCGAATCGTATCTACTCCTGCACGCGCAGCTGAAATCACTTGGCGCTCGATGGCGCGCATGCGAACTTCATGTGCCTGCGCGCGACGTTCGATATTGCCAGACTCGTTGGCTGTCGGTGCAAAACCATCCACGGCCTGCGTATTGCTCGCGAGCGCGGATGTTTCAGTTTGAGTTTGAATTTGCGGCGTCATGCCGGTGGCCTGTTGGCTTCCATTGCCCTGAAGTATTTCAATTTCATGCACCCCGAACTTCGTCAGGTCACGAATATTGCCATTGCTCCTTGAGGAAGAGTTAGCAACATTATTTGCGACCTTTGTATCAGGAACAGTTATTTCCTCTGATGCGTCTATCGGATTGCGAAATTGTGCTTTGGTCGGAACACTTTCCGGCTGTTCGGGCAAGATCTGGAGCGGCGTGTTTAGCTCGCCTTCGTGAGCTTGGAACAGTGGTCCAGTGACGCTGCGGTTGTTTGTTTGACGTAGCGTCGTATCGGCATTCGTCAAGGACAAGGCAGGTGTTGGTATCTGGGTTGGTGTGCCAGGCCAGGCACGGCGCGGAGCCTCCAGTACATCCGTGGAGGCGCCCGCAACCGCCTGATCGACCACAGCGGCCTGACCAAGTTTTGGATCCGCCACGACAACGAGAATTGGTTGCTGTGGCAGAAAATTCAAATCAGCCGATTTCATTACGATATCGGCGTGGATTTCCAGGTCATCCGTTTTTGGTGCAAGCGTTTCCTCGTGCACGTCGGAGGTTCGTGTGTCCGGCGCCGCCTTTTCCGTTTGGCGCAAGATGGGCACATGGATTGTAACAGTGCGGATGACTTCATGGCCGGGAACAACATGCACCAGCATGCTGTCATGGGGCGTTAGATGGTCGTTTTCAACGACTACCTCTTCCTGCATTGTTTGTGGAAGGGTGGCAGATTGTTCGGGCGTGACTTGTAGTGCCACGTCAGTCGTGTGTTCCGGCATTGGCTGCTGGATGTCGTGGGGCGTGGTTTGAGACATGTCTTGCGGCATCTCGATGATCGCAACATGCACCGGCTTTGTGATGAGCGTGTTGTTAGAATCCAGAATCGGGCCCTGGATTTCTGCGCGCCATGGACCATAAGTCTCTTCGGTCGGAATCAAATGAGCCTGCAGCGGAGCTGCTTCTTGCACCACGAGTGAAGTGTCAGCTTCGGTCAATGAGAAAGTTTTCGAATCAACAGTCACGCTCTTGCTCGGTTCAATCTGGATTGCCTTTGGTGCGGGCATTAGCAAGGCGATCGCTGGATCAATATTAGTTGCGACATCTGCTTTTGAGATCGTTAGGGTCGGACCCTGAACCTGCGCCGGCGCGAATGCGCTGAGTTCGGGAAGAATTGGATCCACCGTTTTTGCCGAAGGGGCCTCGACGGTGAGAATAATTTCGTTCACTGGCGCTTTGCTGGCAGCCATTCCCTTGGCGACAACATCCGCGGTGATAGAAAGTGCCTGGATCATGTTTTCCATGTCGACGGCCAAATCTGTTGCGAGCGTTTTCGTGACCCGATCCGCGATGGCCGGTGTCAAACCTACCTCCCCGGTCGCCAAAGGCTCGGCAGCGGGAACGCTTGCGGCGGTCATGAGGATGTTGAAGATTGCGCCGGCCTCGCCTGAAACAACGCCCTGCGGCAGCACAGCACTTTCGGTGCCCGCTTCCGTCACATTGAGAGGTGTTGTCAGTCCGAGCGTTTGCACGTGCTTTTTCCCATAGGTCTCTAGGGTGTCGGTTTGCTGACGCCCAGGGACTAAGCAGCAAACTTCATGCCATTAGCGTCGGCGTTCCGGCATAAGCATCAGATTGCTTTCTTCAATTGCATGCCGTTCTTTGACTTTTACCGCTTTGGCCTCTTCTTCAAGGCGCTCGATTTTCCGCTTTCGCTCGGCAAGGATCCGAGCGACACGTTCACGTTCTGTTTCAAGGATTTCACGACGGGCCTGATCGACCGCAGTTCGCTCATGTAGTCGGCTGATAATCTGGGTGATGTCGCGATATTCAATGGCGGTCAGACCGGGGGCTGCGAGTTGCTCACGGTAACCCTGATCGAGATCGGTGATTTGCAGGCGGCGTTTGTTGAGACGGTCTATTTCCTCATGCAACCGGGCGGCCTCGCGCCGATAGGCATTGAGTTCAATCGACTGTTTCAAGGCCATCAATTCAAAAATACGGGCGCGGCTCATTCAGGCGCTCTTTTCGTGGGTCATGGCAGAAGCGATTGAAGACGGGCTTCGCTTTCCACGAATGTCGAGCGTTCATGCATCCCTTGCTGAATGTAGCCAAGCAATTGCGGCTGCAGCTGGAAGGCCATGTCGAGCTCTGGATCTTGGCCAGTCTGATAGCCTCCGAGCATCATCAGATCCCTGTTTTGCTCCCACAGGCTCAAATAGCGGCGGAAGCGCCGCACGCGCTGCATGTGCTGGGGCGAGACGCAATCGTTCATGGTTCGGCTGATCGATGCGTTCACATCGATGGCCGGAAAGATTCCCTGTTCCGCCTGTTTACGCGACAGCACGACGTGGCCGTCGAGAATGGCGCGGGCTGCGTCGACGATCGGGTCATTGGTCGTGTCATCTCCGTCCGCAAGAATGGTGTAGACGCCGGTGATACTGCCCCCGGTCTGTGCATCCAGGCCGGAGCGTTCAAGCACAGAACCAATCAGCGAAATGACCGATGGCGGATAGCCCTTGGTGGTGGGATGTTCGCCGAGAGCCAAACCAAGCTCGCGCTGCGCATGGGCCGCACGTGTCAGACTATCAACCATGAGCAAGACATTCTTACCCTTGGAGCGGAAATATTCGGCGTAGGCTGTGGCGCGATGCAGGCCACGCAGACGCAGAACCGGCGATTGGTCGGCGGGCACGGCCACTGTAATGGTATGGGCGAAAGACGGATGCTGCGACAGCTCTTCAACAAAGCCAGCCACTTCACGGCCGCGTTCGCCGATCAGTCCGATTATGACAATTTCAGCTTCCGTATAGCGCGCGATGCAAGACAGGAGCGACGATTTGCCAACGCCAGAACCAGCAATAATGCCAATTTTCTGGCCGCGCCCGACCGTCAACAAACCGTTGAGCGCGCGAACACCCACATCAAGCGCTTGGCGCACCGGTTTGCGGCGCAGAGGATTTACGCGCTCGCCCCGAAGCGGCCATTGATGGAGCAGCTGAGGCGCTGGCTGTCCATCAAGCGGATTGCCAGCACCATCGAAAATACGACCGAGCAAGCCTTCGCCAACGGGAACAACATCTGCACGTTTTTTGGTTTCAACACGTGCGCCCGCGAGCAAAGGGGCGTTTCCGCTGGTTAGTACCATGACGGTGTAATTATCGAGAAAGCCGATGACTTCAGCGTCAGCCCAACCACCACCTTCGCACGCAATACGACATTCTGTACCCACTGCGGCAGGAAAGGACGAGGCGTGAACGATTTGTCCATCAAAACGGCGCACGCGACCAGCTGCATTGGTTTTGCGTGTACCTTGAATCTGTTTGAGACGACGGTCCAAGATGATGGATGGATCCAACATGGTTAGATTCTTTCATCCTCAATGTGCGGTGTGTCATCATATTCGAGATCGCGCGAAGAGAGACGGAAGGCACCCGATGGTAATTCGTCGTCCTCGATGATGCGGATTGCTGAAAAAATGTCTTCAGCCTTGAGTGCATGACTTAGAGAAACGGCATCATGTGGGCTTATCGAAAGGGTAAATTCGCTACCCGCTTTGGTGAACATTTCCGCCGCGTTCTTGATGCGTTCGACAAATTTTTCGGGCATTTCTGCAAAAACAGCGCCAAATAAATCTTGCGCAAGCCGGCGCACATGCTGTGCCATTAATTCTGCATTGCGTTCATGTGTTTCAGCTGCAAGCGGAACAATCTCGTTCTCGATACGACGCAGAATGTTCAGAGCATCTCCCAGTTCCTTGCGCGCGGCTTCAAGACCCTGTTGATAGCCAAGCGCACGTCCGTCTTCGCGGGATTTTTCAATGGCTGC
>CANJVX010000064.1 GCA_947478405.1 Beijerinckiaceae bacterium
CCATGCGAATGTTGTCACCAATCTCTAACATGTCTAATCCGGCGACGCCGTTCAGATCAATCAGATGGTCGGGCATTGCGTAGCGAAAATTCATCATCGGAACGAGCGACTGACCGCCTGCCAGTGCGCGAACATTTTCGAGCTGCGCCATCAGCGCAACTGCATCCTCAATGGTTTTCGGGTCATGATAGCCAAACGGCGCGGGCTTCATTTCCTCCCCTTCTTTCTTTTTTGGACCTTAAGATCCGTTTATTATGTTCAAGGCTAGCAGCCCTTTACCGGTCCTGCAATGCATTCACCTTTTACTGGGCAAGCATTTCACGCAAGCAATTCGCAAATTGCTTGGGTTGCTCGAGTGGCGCGAGATGACCAGAATCAATCTCGCGATAAAGAGCATTGGGAATATCTGATGCCATGGCCTTCATCGCTGCAACAGGTGTCGACTGGTCATCCAAACCGGCGATGACCATAGCAGGCATTTTCAATTGTCGCAGACCATCAGCAAAAGCGAGATCGCGAATAGCCCTCCAGCTCCAGGCATGCACAGTGGGGTCGGCTTCCAGCAACCAGTCACGCATCAAAGCGACTTTCTCCGGATGACGGAGCTGGTAGGCTGCATTGAACCAACGTGACAAAGTTGTATCGAGTGTCGCCGGCATGCCTTTCTCGGCAGTCTGGGCGCGTTGCTCCATAATAGCGCGCCCCTGATCGTTTCGCAGATGGGCTGTATTTGCGATCACAACACCAGAAACAAGATTGGGTGTTCGCACCGCCATGGCTTGCGCCACCATGCCGCCCATGGAACAGCCGACAACCAGAGCTGGACCAACCAATGCCTTCAGAATCTCTGCCATATCATCTGCAAGATCAGACAAAGTGAAAGGTGTCGGAGGCGCATCACTCCCGCCATGCCCGCGAAAGTCAGGAAAAACAAGGCGGCATTCGTTTTCGAGTTCTGCAACAACATCGCGCCAGAATTTACCGCGCAAGCCCACAGGATGCATCAAGAGAACGGGTTGCCCCATGCCGCGCGTTCCATATTGAATGGACAAACCGTTCTTTAACCTCACCCGCATCACATCTGCCCTTTTGTCAAAATGCATGCGCTGGATCACGAACCAGAGGCACATTCCAGGCATCATAGGAAAAGACCTGATCCTGCTCACGGCGGAATCGCTCAATATCATTGGTGCTGGAAGAAGCCTGTATCCAGGATGTGCGCGGTTTGCGGTTGATTTCATAGAGTTTGAGCGCGTCTGCGAGCTTCTCCCCCTTCGCTTGCTCAAGACAACGCGCAAGAATTGCAGCATCCTCAATAGCTGTGCCCGCACCTTGCGCCATATAAGGCGTCATCGGATGGCAGGCATCGCCGAGCAAGGCAACGCGACCTTGTGTCCAAAATGGTAGCGGATCGCGTTCGACCAGAGCCCATTTATGTACCGCGGGACAAGCATCCAGAACAACGCGAACCGTGGGATGAAACGCGCTGTATTCCTCGCGCAATTGATCAAGATCACCCTCGCGAGACCAGGATTCAACATTATAGCTGGGCTCTGGCGTGCTTGTGACAAAGTAAACTTCATCCAATCGCGGATTTATATAATAGATAACAATATGGCGATCTTTTGCCATCCATTTTGTGCTACCGTCAATCTCTGCATTTTTAATGAGAGCGGCAGGAAAGGTTGTGCGATAAGCGACGCGACCGGTGAAGCGTGGTTTTTCTGGCCCGAGGAAACGCTCACGCACCAAAGAATGAACGCCATCTGCGGCAATCATTATATCGGCATTCACCTCTGTCCCGTCTGCAAAGGTGATTGCAACCCCATGCTCATCCTGCGCAAAATCGATAAGCCTTTTTGAAAAGTGGATTATCTCTTGCGGAACCTGCGAGGCGAGCACATCATGCAAATCGGAACGATGCAGCAATAATTGAGGCGCATGATATTTGACCTCATATTCAGCTGCCTGCACGCGTTCCCATTTCAGCTCGCCCGTATCAGCCTCGCGATATCGCGTCATTTCAGGCTTGAATGCCACATCGCGGATACGCTCTTCGAGCCCCATGCCGCGCAAGACTTTCACGGAATTAGGTCCCTGCTGAATGCCAGCACCCACACGCCCGAAAGCTTTGGCTTGCTCATAGACCTGCACATCAAATCCCATGCGGGAAAGATTGGCAGCAGCAGCAAGGCCGCCCATGCCTGCACCGATAATGGCAATTTTTGTTTTTGGCTGGCTCATGTGCGTCCTCGGGCTACCGACGGTTCCATGGGATGAGTTTTTTTTCAGCAAAATTTCCGACCGTGGCGGCGATTCCTGCAAAAGCCAGCACCACAGCGAGGCCCATAAACATGCGAGGCACATTCAGAACTTGCCAAGAATCCCAGATGAAGCGCCCGATGCCTGTATCTGCTGAAACAAATTCCGCAGAAACGACCAAAACTAATGCCTGACCAAGCCCCAGTCTGAGGCCCGTAACAATCGCCGGCATGGCTGCGGGGATGAACACACGCAGCCAGCGCACGAAAGGCGGGAAGCGAAATGCATTCACGACATCATGATAAATGGTATCGACATAACGCACGCCTGAAAATGTATTGATGCAGGTCATGAAGAAAACACCAAGCGTAACAAGCGCGGAACTGGATGCATCGCCCAAGCCGAAAATGACAATCATCAGCGGATAGATGGCGATTTTCGGAAGCGGAAAAATCGCATAGAGGGTCGGTGCAATGGCTGCACGTGTCGGACCATGCAGACCCATAATAACACCCAGAAGAACACCCGCTGTAGCCCCAATTCCATAGCCAATGCCAATCCGCAGCAAAGTGGCATTTATGTGCCCTGCCAGCAAAACGCGGCCCGATTGAGTTGAAAGAAACGCGCTAATGGAGGCGCCAATCGTCGATGGGCTTGGAAAGAACCGCTTGTCAAGCAGATTGAAATTTGCCGCAACTTCCCAAGCGAGCAGGAGCACAATGGGAAATCCGACACCAAGCAGCAAATTACGGATCGAAAGCAAGCGTCGCATGCGCAACGTTTTTGTAACATAAGCCTCATCGTCTGCCGCAGGCTGGGGAGCAAGAGTCTCAACATGACTCATGGCGCGGTCTCCCGCGTGAGTTTTTGACCGACTTCTTCAGCAACAAGGCCCCAGATTTTGGCCTGCATTTGTGCGAAAATCGGCAGGCTGCGCCTCTCAAGCGGCTCCATGACGCGATCAAAGGATGCCCCCATCATTGCTTTTTCTCGACCTGGTCGAGCAGTCATAACCAGAAGGCGGTCACTAAGACTCAGAGCTTCGTCGACATCATGAGTGACATAAACCACGGTCGAGCGCGTCTGGGCCCAGATGCGATGCAGTTCCGTTTGCATGACGAGACGGGTTTGCGCATCAAGTGCTGCGAGCGGCTCATCCATCAAGAGCAGCAGAGGTTCTGTCGCCAGCGCACGCGCTATGGCAACACGCTGGCGCATGCCACCTGATAATTCATGCGGGAAGACGCGGGCAAAATCACGAAGGCCGACCAGATCAAGATATTTCTCAACCCGTTTGCGTTTGCTCGCGGCATCAAGTGTAAGCCCAGACATGCCAATTGCGATATTTTGCTCGACACTCATCCAGGGTAGCGTTGAATCACCTTGAAATACTGTCGCGCTGCGCAATCGCGACGCATCTTGTGATAGATTTGTGGCCCAATGGATCACACCCGAATAATGCTCATCAAGACCCGCCAAAATGCGCAGGCAGGACGTTTTTCCGCAGCCGCTCGGCCCTAGAATAGCTAACCTTTCGCCAGCGTTTAATTCAAATGACAAGTCCGAAATTGCGCGGACAACCGCGCCTTCTTTGGTGAGATAAGATTTTCGTAAATGGCTCATCCGCAGCGAGGGGCTCATAATGCGGCCCTCATATCGGATATCGGACGCAAAGGGAGATGGGCCGCTTGGCGGCCATCAAGTTTTCGCGTGATTGTATCTGCGCATTCCATCACGAGTTGTGCAAAGCGTGCCTCGATCTGCGATTTGAAGCGCTGCTCGGGCATGGAAATTCCCACGGAGCCAAAAACTCTTTGTCTCGATCCAAAAATAGGCGCTGCAATTCCTACCGACCCTTCAATGCGCTGACCAAGCGTAATGGCATAGCCACGCTGACGCACGGTTTCGAGTGTGGCCTCAAGCGCCTCTACAGAAGATAATGAGCGTGACGTTGCGGGCGCCAGGCCTGTTCGCTCAATGATACATTGACGCTCATCATCTTGCAGGAACGCCATGACAGCGAGACCGGCCGCACCCGCATGCACGGGTTTCCATTTGAACAATTCAATGACGTAGCGCACTTCTTGCTGGGTCTCGACACTGGCAATGCCAATGTTCTCACCGCGTGCTGAATCAAAGAGGTTCAGAAGAACAGCTTCGCGGGATTCTTCACTCAGTGCGCGCATGGACGCCATGGCGATATTTCGCAAAGGCCAACGCGAAGCTGTACGCTGGGCTATGAGCATGATTTCAACGCCAAGGACATAACGGCCCGTATCGCCGTCTTCCCGTTGCAGGAACCCTTCCTCGACGAGACTGGTGATCAGCCGATGCGCACCGCTTGGCGTCAAACCAAGCGCTTTGGCTGCTGGGCGCACGCCGACGCTCTCGAGATCATTCTCGAGCATCCAGCGCAGGAGATCCAAAGACTTACCGAGCGGGTTGCGCTTCATGGGCATGGAGCCTCTCAGGCCTCACCCTCGACTGGACGCAAGAATCGACCATACTCCATCCGCATTTCGCCATCGACATAAAGCGTCGGCTCAAGAATCACACCATCCATATGAATGTTGGAATAAATTGTGCCGCCGACATCCACATTTGTTCCAATGCCAAAATGGATCGAGCCAAGGATATTCTTGTCTTCGCGCTGAACGCCGCGAACCATTGCTTTTGAATTAATACCGATGGAGGCTTCAGCTGGGCAAATGGTTGCGTTTTCATCGCCGAATTTTTCGAGATAATTGCGCAAAGTCCATGCTTCCGGTCCGCCGTCGATGCTCGTGATGCGGCCGTCTTTGATCGTCAATTCAATCGGTGTTTTCAGGCGACCAAATTGATGCATGGTGAGATCAATCACAATCTTGCCATTGCCGGTGGCTTCAACAGGCGGCACATTGAATTCGCCGTTGGGGTAGAGAAAACGCGGACGGGGATATTTCGCATTCCGTGTCATATAGTTGATTTTATAAGGCACAAAAGTCTCGTCTGGCAAAGCCGGAATGAAAATGCGCCCTTCAACGCTATAGGTAAAATCCGTTCCATATTTGCTGGTTACGCGGCAAATTTTGGCATTTTCGCCAAAGATGTTTTTCGCCACATAATGCTGACGCACAGCCATTTGCCGCTGGTCTTCCGTGACGGCGCCTGACTGGAACATTTCAAGTGTCATACCGCCATCCATGCAGATCACCGGGACGCCGGCGCGCATGGCTTCAAAATTGGCAGGCGCATGCAGCATGCCCGTCGTCGCAAGTAAAATATTGACATCCGACTTCAACATAGCTTCGCAAACTGCGCGGGGCGGATCAAAATAATCAGCAGGGCGTGGATCAAACATGGCCAGCGTGCCTTCAGCACCGACTTCAGAAATCGTGCTCATCACAACTTGCCAGACGCGGGGATCATGCGCCGTGTCAGTCACGACCAAAACCTGCATCCCCTTCTTGATATTTGCCAGAATGGGATAACGAATATACTCCGTTGTCCCGGTAATCATGCCATTATTCATCGCGTTGTTCCCCTCGCAATTTTTCGTTTTTTTATTGGTAGCGTCCGAGTTTTGTCACCGCTGCTTTGGCAAAGCTTGCATCAATCAGATCGCCGAGCGGTACAGCCTTATCCATCAATCCCTGCTCGACAAAGAATGCCTGAAGTTCAGTGAAACTTTGCGTATCGATGTCCTGATTGGGATCAAGTCCGGCTGGATTGGAATCGCGCACCGTCTCAATTGGCACACCTGCATGTTTTGCCAAAATCGCGATGATTTTTTCTTTGTCAATATTTTTGACAAAGGCGTCATTATAGACGCGTACGCCTTTCATATAAGCGACCATAAAGGCTTCGCCCATGGCGCGATTGGCAGCGAATTTTTCGCTGTAGACCAGTGGCACATTGATACGGGCCGGACCTGCAGCAGCAAAATGTCCCGGATTGGAGACATCGATCGCTTCGCCCTTGCGCACCACTTCTGACAAAAAGGGCTCAATAATATAGGCGCCATCAATTGCGCCTGTCGCCAGCGCTGCTGCCATATTGGGGAAGGATAATTCTTTGATTTTAACGTCAGCGAGATTTACACCACGCTCTTTCATGAGCATGACAGCATTATAATAAGAGGAACCCGCTTTAGCGCTGACGGCGACTGTCTTGCCGCGCAAAGACTGAACCATTTTCTCGGGTGTTTCGGCTTGCAGCGCTTTTGCCACCACCAGTCGCGTGGCTGCAAATCCGGGACGGACGCTTTGCTTGTCGCCCACAATACGCATTTTCATTCCCTGCTGCGCTGCAGTGAACATGGCCGGCGTGATACTGGCGCCGCCAACATCAATCTGATTGGTTGCAACAGAGGTTATAATAGCTGGCGCATTGGCGATACGCTTCATCTGCACGCTCATGCCAGCTTCACGAAAGAAACCTAATTCTTCGGCGAGATAAAGGCCAGCATCTGTGAGACCGCCTACGGATGCAAAAACAACGGGTATCTGCGCCAAGGTTGGGACCGTGCTCGAAAACAGAAGAGCTGCGGCGAACCATGCCGCGCGTTTTGATATGCAGACAACAGCCCCCTGAGACATCGCATTCTCCCTTATCCGACTGATGTCTGATATTTCAGCAGGCTGTTCTATTAACGCGAACAATTATTTTCTTTTTCGCAACATTGACAGTCGGGGCAGGAGGAGTCAATCCCTATTACGGTGACCGGCACTTCTTGAACGCTACGAACGTCAAACGAGGCTTTGATGAACAGCACGATGCGCGCCGTATTTCCTGCAGGCCCTGGCGGACCGGAGGTGCTGACAATTGGCAAGCGACCCATTCCGCAAACCTCGAACAATGATGTGTTGATTAAAGTCGCTTATGCGGGCGTCAACCGTCATGATATCAACCAGCGCCAGCGCGGCGCGGGGCCAGCGGGCGCTACTGATATTTTGGGCCTTGAAGTATCTGGTACAATTGTCGCCTGTGGCGCGCAAGCAAAGACCTATCCGTTGGGCACGAATGTTTGCGCACTCGTTAATGGCGGGGGCTATGCAGATTATGTTGTAGCACAAGATCGGCTTATACTTCCCGCACCACATCAAATCAGCCTTCGTGACGCTGCCTCACTGCCAGAAGCCCTATTTACAGCCTGGCATAATCTCGTTGATCTCTGTGGCCTTGCGGCCGGTGAAATCGTTCTGATCCACGGGGGCGCTAGTGGTGTTGGGACTATGGCAATCCAATTAGCGCGCACCTTCGGTGCACGCGTTTTTGCAACAGCAGGTAGCGACGAACGTTGCGCTTTTGCTGTAAAGCATGGGGCAGAGCGCTGTTTCAATTATCGCGTGCATGATTTTGTCGCTGAATTTTTGACAGCAACTAATAAGAACGGCGCCGACATTATTCTTGATATGGCGGGTGGGCTTTACGCGGAAAAAAATCTGCAGGCACTCGCCATGCGCGGTCGCATCACCCATCTCTCATCGGGGCAAAAACCAACTTATTCAGCACCGCTTAACCTCATCATGCAGAAAGAAGCGATTATTACAGGCTCACTTCTCCGAACACTTGTACAAGATAGAAAGGCAGACATCGCTCACGCATTGAAACAGGAA
>CANJVX010000065.1 GCA_947478405.1 Beijerinckiaceae bacterium
GCTCTGCAAAAGCACCTCAACACTGTCAAACTGTTGATCGTCGACGAACTCGGCTACGTGCCGTTCACAGCGGTTGGCTCAGAGCTTCTCTTCGATGTCTTCAGCCAGCGCTACGAACGCGGCTCGACGCTGGTGACCAGCAATCTGCCGTTCGATGAATGGACTTCCGTTCTCGGATCGGAACGGCTCACCGGCGCGCTCCTCGACCGCCTAACCCATCACGTTCATATCCTGGAGATGAACGGCGAAAGCTTCCGGCTCGCCACAAGCAAGAAAGCGCAACGCCGACAAAGCCACGCGCCAAATGCAAGCGTGAAGACAAACAGCCAGGGAGACGCCGACCCGTAAATCAAAATCGCCACCGCGCGCATGGAGCCGCGCTTCGCTACGCTCCGCACGCCTCAATGCGCGCGGCAATAAAACTCACCAGGGCTTTGCGGCCCTTTTCTCTCAACCCGACTGGTACACTTTTACGCCGCCATCTGGCACATTTTGTCGCCGCCGTTGACAAGGGGACGGAACTTCATGGTTTGCCTTTCTGGCAACTACCCACGCACGGGTTCTCCGTTAGGCAGCAAGCTGAGCATTTTGGGGGCGGTTAGCACTCTTCGATTGCGAGTCCTAAACTACATATGGTCACAGGTTGGCTGCTTTACAAAGGTAATTTTTTTGGGGCCGCTTTGGAAATTTCGTATCAACGGATGCTGGGCTTCCAATGTTCCGATAATCGCCAAACTGAGATTGAGGTGCCTTATAATACTGGTTTCACGTCCGAGGTAACGCTAGGTCATCGAGGCGCATGCGCTTAGCGCTCGTGCGAATACCGCGCCTCGTCACCTGAACGAAGGGTCGTCAAGCCACGAAAATAAAGCCCGTCCCGTCAACATGCAAACACTTCACCAACAAATTCTGGGCTGCCGCCGGAACAAAGAACGCGCGTCGCCGAGTCGGGAAACCGTGATTCGATCACTCCGAAAACAGCGCGCCCGCGACAGCAAAGTCAAAGCGCTGCATAATGCGGGCTAGTCGGCATCTCACGTTCGCTTCGCGTATTTGCCTCCGGTCTGCGGAGCGATGGGATCAAGTCCAGACTGCTGTCGCTCAAGCCTCGTTTCACGCTCCCAAGTGCGCTGAAGTGGGTCGCTAACACCGAAGGCAAGACGGCCAAGACCTTCGACTTCCAGTTCGATTTGATCACCGTCTTGAAATGCGTGAAGCCCTCGGTGATTGGTGCCGAGCGCGATGATGTCACCAGGCGCAAGTGTATGAACGGATGAAACGAATTCCACGCATCGGTGGATGTTGTGCGCCATGTCGCTTGTATTATAATCTTGCTTAAGGACGCCGTTGTTCCAGAGCCGGACCTGGAGGTTTTGGGGATCAGGAATTTCATCTGCGGTCACAATCCAGGGTCCGATCGGAGCAAATGTATCGCGGGACTTCATCTGATAGAAACTCTGAGCAGCTGGCTGTACGCCCCTAGCCGACCCATCAATAAAATTTAAGTAGCCAAAGATATACTCAGCTGCATCTGCAGCTGGCACACGCGTAGCAGTCTTTCCAATAACAAGTGCAATTTCCGCTTCTCCTTCAAAAACAGTCGACGGAATATCTGGGAGGACCATGTGTTCGCCCGGGCCGATAATAGCCATAGGCGATTTAATAAAGGTATTTATCGGTGCGGGCTCCTTGCGCGTGCCGTCCTCCATATAGTTCACTGCCATACAGGCTATGTTCATAGGGCGTGGCAACGGTGCGCGCAGCCTAATAGACGAAAGTGGTAAGCCCGCATTGTTCTCCACACATTCTAGAACTTGCCCACGTAATGCGGTCCAATTGCCGATAACGGCATTGATTAGGTCTTGCTCTTTTTCGCCGCCCGAGGCGATCGCACTCACGTCAACGATTCGATCCAGCCCTTTTAGAACGCCAAGCCGCCAGTCATCAAAAAAAGCAATTTTCATTCGAGTGTCCTTGTAATAGCGGTCAATTTTCGGCCGATCATCTAATACAATAGCGAAGCAACTCTCTATTTTAACCAACAGCACCGCACGTGCCTTCGCCGCCACCAAATTTGTAGGAGCGACTGCCTTTCTCGATCTTAAGGAACAAAGATTGCACATCGTCGACGGAGCGTTCAATCAGCTTTTGTTCAGAAAGATATCGACACAAGGTTTCTACTGTTCTCAAGTTATCCGGACCAATGCCATATGGAGCGATATCATCGCGCGGCAGCTGCGCCTGCCGCGCCTTTCCCATTTCGTAAAACGCATAGACTGCATTTGCGAATTCGGGGTGCTCGGCCAGAATATCACGATGAATTACCACCGTGTGCATGATCGGAAATATGCCGGTATCCTTGAGATACTTGGCTTCAACGCCAACAACCTCGTCCAGTAAAGGCCGAAGTTCCCGTTCTTCCGGCGGTCGTTGACGGTCTCTAGGTTGCGGTTTGAGCAGAGCGTCTATATCGCCACGCAAAAGCAATTCCTCAAGGTCGGCGTGAGTCTCCATGACGTTTGCAGCGTCTGGCGGCGGAAATCGCTTTTCGGGGCGTGACAGCCATTTTATGGCTCGCCAGTGCGTGTCGTAGTGCTCGTGCATAATACCACGCAACCAAACCGCGGCCGTCATCGTGTACTCTGTTATTCCAACTCTTTTTCCAGCGAGCTCTCGAAAATCTCTTATTTCACTATTTTTGCGCACGTACATGCTGGAATGGCGAAACGCCCGACTTGGAAATGCGGGGATCGCTTCCAAGAGACAATCCGGCTTGTCTCTCAACATGATGTAGTTGGATAGAGAAAACTCGCTGGCCTCAAAATCGTCGCGCGCGAGTATCATTCGATATAGTTCGCTGAGGGGTCGGCCTTTGTACACTAGGCCACGAAATGGCGTTGTCCGCTCTGACATCCAGCGCGTATGGGCGTAGTCGCCACCAAATACGATCACGTCACGCCATTGTCGGAATTGATCAGGAAGGGTTGCATTTGCTACTCGCTCACTGGATAGATCTCTTTAATCCGTTCAAGCAGAGCCGGTGACATCGCATCGAGCTCGCCAATAAGCTTCTGCATCGCCTCACCTGTCAAAGGCCGGACCTCTCCTCCGGTACGAACGACGTCGGAAACAAATTGTGGCTCACTAATCATGTCATCGAATGCTTTGCGGAGCGCCGCCACGCGCTCCGTTGGTACGTCGGGAGTAGTGAAGTAAGAGTGTCCGATTTCAGACGAAGCCATGATGGCATGCATGATTGCACGATTATCATCACCTTTTGCAATTTCGACCGAGGTAGGAACGTTGGGAAGCTCTGGCATACGCGACAAACCATGTTGAACAAGAATTCTTACTTTCCCGGTCTGGATCCAATCCGGATGTATCGAATTAACAAGCACCCAGCTGGTCGAATGACCTTCAACCTCACCGCGGTCCATCGCCAACATCGCTTCGGCGCTGCCCTTATAGCCCAGGATGATTTTGAATTTTGTCTGCAAGACCTTATTCATAACGGCAGGAAAGAGCGAGACCGTCGAGCCAGCGCCGGTAGCACTGAGTGTCACTTCCCTGCTAAGCGTTTGTTCAATTGAATCCACTTTTGAGTCGCTTCTCACCATTGTAACGGCGGGTGTGGGTGCCAGCCGACCGATCCAGTTGAACTTTGCCGGATCGAACTGCGACTGTGCATTACCGAGCTTTGCTCCAAGGGGCGCGCCCTGTGAAATACCGCCGAGGACCGTGCCGTCTTTTGGGGCTGTATTGAACATATAGTTTGCAGCAATAATGCTGCCAGCGCCCGGCATGTTCTGTAGGATGACACGTGGCGAGCCGGGGATATATGTGCCGATGTGCCGGACAACAGCTCGTCCAAACAGGTCGCTTCCCCCTCCCGTGGGAAAGCCGACGATAAGAGGCACGGTCTTTCCCGCGTAAAATGCGGAAACATCTTGCGCGTTTGCAGCAATAGAAGGCATTGCGGTTGCAAGCACGAGCGTAACCGCTAGCATCGACTCTTTATTCTGCAATCTGGCCACGACCAAACTCCCATGTCGCTTCTTGTTTGTTGTTTGCCCGCTGCCATCTCAGTCTACGCGTTCGCAAACCCCCGCTCTCTCTGACTGCGGTGCGGTGGTCGCGAAACTCCTAGGTTTTCCCTCAGAGTGGTGCCTTCGTATTCCTTCCTGAATATTCCGCGTCGTTGTAACTCCGGAACAACAAGGTCAACAAAATCATCGATTCCGCCAGGCACGCAAGGTGGTAGCAAATTGAACCCGTCGGCACCGCGGTTGATGAACCAATCCTCTAGTTGATCGGCGACTTGTTTCACCGAGCCTTTTACCACCCAATGATGATTTGAGGTCGCGGCGCGCAATGCTGTTTGTCGAAGCGTGAGATTTTCGGCGCGTGCAATCCTGGTATAGCTTTCCGGTGCGCTCATCCGCGCAATATTGCCCGTGAAGTCAGGGAATGCCTCGTCAAGAGGATACTGCGAAAGGTCGACCCCGCCGAGCTTGTGGCTCAGTCGGGCCAGCGCAACATTAAGTGGAACCAGAGACTCAAGCTCTGCAAATTTCTCGTCAGCTTCAGACGAAGTGCGGCCGACACAGATGAATGCGCCCGGCATCAATTTCAAATCATCTGGCGACCGGCCATACTTTGAAAGCCTTGACTTCACGTCTGCGTAAAATTTCTGGGCTTCTTTTAGGGAGAATTGCGACATGAACATCACGTCGGCGACACGGGCCGTCAACTCCTTTGACGGCTCCGAGGCTCCAGCCTGAACTATGACTGGATGCCCTTGAGGCGGCCTCGCCACACTCAACGGGCCTTTCACGGAAAATGATTTTCCCTTATGGTTTAGAACATGCATCTTTTCGGGATGAAAGAAGCGACCAGAGGCCTTATCGCGGATAAACGCGTCGTCCTCATAGCTGTCCCAAAGCCCACGGACAACATCCACAAATTCCTCAGCGCGAACGTAGCGATCGGCATGGGCCGTGTGCGCGTCCATGCTGAAGTTGAAGGCGTCTTCCCTATTGCCACCTGTCACAAGGTTCCAACCCGCGCGGCCACCGGACAAATAGTCTAGCGAGGCAAGGATCCGAGCTACTGTATAAGGCGCGTTATATGTGGTTGCCGCAGTGGCGACCAAACCAATATGTGTTGTGATCGTTGATAGCGCTGAAAGTACAGTGAAAGGTTCAAATTTCGCAACACGAGGCGTCTGGCTCAACCGCTCGGGATCATCCGCGCCGGGTACGCCGATTACATCTGCCACAAAGAGCATATCGAGCTTGCCGCGCTCCATCGTGCGGATGAACTCGCTCCAGTGTTTGAAGTTTAGTCCCGCATCGGCATATGCCTTCGGATGGCGCCATCCCGCTGCATGATAGTTGCAGTCGCCGCCCATGAAGACCGCAATTTTCATTTGCCTTGCCAGTGCCATAAGCGCACACCTTTACCCTGACCGTTAAGCCGAAGCAGGCCAACGGCCTGCTTATGATGCACAAACAGCATATTACGGGATCATAGGAAATTTATGAAGTGTCATAAAAAATTGTTACGAATGCTAATCCTCAGAAGCTATCATCTGGGATTACCAAGGCGATTTACGACCCTTGGCATTTTACATATCTTTCGACACAAAATGGTGTCGATCTTCGGGAAGCTATGAATCAAAGGCAGTCATTTCTTGCGCGCCTCCCTCGAATTTCCAAAGTTTAACCAATTGCGAGCGTTTGCGGCGACCGCGCGCCGGCAAAGTATGACAAGCGCGGCAGCAGAGCTCCGATTATCGCAGCCCGCTCTCACGCAATCAATCACCAAGCTTGAGACTTGGATTGGCGATAAACTCTTGGAGCGCGAGCGTGGCGGCTCATTCGTTACCCCATCCGGATATACATTCGCCCGACGAGTTGGCCGTTTTTTTTCGCAACTCGAATTTGCAATACTTGAGCCTATTGGTGGCGGACCAATTGTCGACGCGGTGCATTCGGCCGCGATGCTCGCAAAACTGCGATCGATTCATATTCAGGTACTTATCGCTGTTGCGGCAAGTGCGTCTTTTGAAGAGGCGGCTCGACGTCTTGGGATTCAACGACCAGTACTGCAGCGCGTCGCGAGGGAGCTTGAACAGATTCTTCGGCGCCAACTTTATGATCGGCGCGGGCTGGGTTTCACCACATCAGCCCACGGCTTGGAGTTGGCGCGTCGGTGGCGAATTGCCCTTCGGGAAATTGAATATGGTGTGGAAGAAATCTTTGCGCAGAAGGGCCGGGTCGGATCTCGAATTGTGATAGGCTCTATGCATTTAGTGAGCGCCACCCTGCTGGCACGCGCACTGAACAACGTTGCCTCGGAATTCCCGCATGCGCGCTTTCAGATTGTTGAGATGCGATATGGCGAACTTCTGAATGCTTTGCGAAATGGCGATATTGACCTTGCCTATGGCATGCTTCGAGCTCCATCCGGATACAACGACATTGTTGAAGAGATCCTATTCCATGATCCATATGTCATTGTTGTGCGAAGAGGCCATCCTCTTTCTAATGCTAATAAAAAGCTGACCCTTCGAGATCTAATGGCATATGAATGGATAATGCCCGCCGCGGGAGGCCTTCGGAGCCAATCATTCGACCAACTTTTTGCTGGGGTCCGAAAGCCGCCTCTTGTCCGGATCGAAACGACATCTGTGAAGATGCAGAAGGAGCTGATCGTTTCAAGCGATCGTATTACCCTATTCACGCGAAGTGAAATGATGAAGGATGAGAACCAGATTCGACTTATTTCCTTGCCGTCGGTTCATCGCATACCGAAAAATGCAGATGGCTTGATCACCCGTGCCGGCTGGTTGCCGACCCCAATTCAACTTCGGCTTTTGATGCTTTTGCGGGAATATTCATCAAGCGAAGGCAAGGCCTCCGAGAAAAGCGTGACCGGATCAGCCCCCACTGATTGGTCCATTCTGAATGTTAGTTGATGGATGGCCTGGGCGGGCTGATCATTCTGCGAGTTACCAATCGATGCTGATCGGCCTCCATCCACAGGTCCACTTTCAAACTTAGTTCAAGGTCGGCCTTAACGCTAGCGCGGTCGACGTAGCTGGTCCGGGTTGCGCAATCGGCTACTCCAGCCATAGCGCTGCCGGCTTCGGTAGGTGGTTTTTATGACCGCAATAGTGCGGTGAGCGTACACGCCTAACCCCAACGCTAGCTACAGGTCCAACGTCGACTAGCATAACCACCGGTATGATCAGCCCCCATCGACGGGTCCACTTTCAAACTTAGTTCAAGCTCGGCCTTAACGCTAGCGCGGTCGGGGTAGCAGGCGACTGCCACATCGCCGCTATTTTGGTTCCTGCCTGATTGGGCATCATGTTACCCGCCGCCTTGCTGCGAGGCAGGCAGTGCATTTGACCGCTACGGGCTTCTCTGACGCCACTCTCGTGGTCTTGGCCATCTCCCCGCACGCCAAACAGCAGAAGCCCCACACGAGCATGCGAGGGACTACCTGCTTGTGTTTGGCGATAGGCTGTCTTGCGACGCCGTCGAACTCGTCAAGCAGCTCGTAGACAAGGCCGGTGGGCGTCTTGACCTTATCTCCAACGACAAGGGGCGGCGTGATCCTGATCCACCCCCATTGAACTGGTCCATCCTGAGGTATGTCTTTTAGGACAGAGGAGGACCAAAATGCCTAGAAAGCGCCATAAGCCGGAAGAGATTGTCGCGAAGTTA
>CANJVX010000066.1 GCA_947478405.1 Beijerinckiaceae bacterium
ACCGCGCTAGCGTTAAGGCCGACCTTGAACTAAGTTTGAAAGTGGACCCGTAGATGGGGGCCGATCACTTGCCCCCTCGCACAGCTCCTCTACAACAAGGGCAAGCCTTGATCCTAGAAAAACATATCGCGTCCCCCCGGACCGGAGAGGACGCATGGCGGCCAACCAAGAGCAGAGTTTGAGCGAAGACGCAGCCTCTCGGTCAAAGGAACCTGATGGGAAGGTCACTGGCTTTGCCGCCTTCCGTCATAGGGATTTCTGCCTTTTCTTCTTCGCCAAATTCTTCGCCGCCGGCACCTATCATATGATCCTAGTAGCGGTGCTCTATCAGATCTACGACCTGACGGGCGACCCAATGAACGTCGCCTTCATCAACCTCTGCATGATCGTGCCGGTTTTCGGCTTCGCGCTGTTCACGGGCTATGTCGCCGACAGTTTCGACCGGCGGAATGTGCTGCTCGCGTGCTACTCGATCCTGTGTGTGGGCGCGCTTGGCCTCAGCATTGAATCCTATCTGGGGATCACCAAGCTTTGGCTGATCTACTTGCTGCTGACCTGCATTGGTACTGCAAGGGCTTTCCAGGGGCCGACCACCAATTCGTTGATCCCAAACCTGGTGCCGCGCGACATCTACCTCAACGCCGTAGCCTGGAACCAGACGGCGAGCAAGACGGCGCAGATTTGCGGGCCGGCAGCAGGCGGGTTCCTCTATCTACTGGGGCCAGAGGTAGTCTACGGCACGGCGGCGCTAACTTTCTTCTTCGGCGTTGCCTCGACCTACATGATCAAGCCCCGCGAGGCAGTGCACAAACGTGGTTCTCTGGATTGGAAGACGCTACTCGAAGGCGTCCGCTTCGTCTTTGGTAAGCGTATCCTGCTGGGCGCCATAGCCATCGACCTGATTGCCGCCCTGATGGGCGGCGTTCAGGCAATGCTGCCGATCTTCGCCAAGGACATTCTAGACGTCGGTGCCGACGGCGCCGGCATCCTGCGCAGTTCCATGGCCCTAGGCGGTCTTGGCGCAGCGCTCATCTTTACCCATATCCGGGTCACCTACGCCGGCCTGACCATGGTGATGGCCTGCGCCCTCTACGGCGCGGCGGTTATAATATTCTCCTACTCTACTTCGTTTCCGCTGTCGGTCGCCATGCTGGCGATCGTCGGCTGCGTCGAGGTGGTCCACGCCAATGTGCGCCAGACGCTGATGCAGATGGCGACACCCGATCATCTACGCGGCCGGGTCGGAGCTGTCAGCTCGATCTCATCCAGTATAGGCACCGAGATCGGCGGATTTCGAGCCGGAACCATGGCGGCCTTCGTCGGCGCGGTCCCAGCAGTGGCAATCGGTGGGCTGGTGGTACTACTAGCAGCAATCAGCATGCCGAAGCTGTTCCCGGAACTTGCCAAGGTCAGAAGGTTAGATCGGGAGATTTAACAGGCGGCTTAGCCACCACCTCACCCGGCAGTTACCTCAAAGATTTAAATAGACCACAAAACTGTCCGTATAATCGGGGAAAAGACCGGGGTCGCTGGAAATGTGCCTCCTTGTAGGTTTGCAGGCCTCTGCTATCCTCAACAAATAATGAAAAGCATCGCCATTGCGGAGGAATACGACATGAGCAAAGACCTGAGAATTGGGCGTCGCGGATTTCTTGGTGGCGGATTGTCTGCGATGGCAGCAGCAAGTGTTGCCAACTCCAGCGAGGCACTCGCTCAGCAGCCAGCAAAGCCGCTTCCTGCCTATGTTGGCTGGAAAGACCCGAATGCAATGATCATACATTCCGATCAAACGCTCGAAATGAGGCGGGATCTATTCGGCTCGAGCCTTATCACGCCAGAAGATCGGCTATTCGTGCGTAATAATGTGAAGGCTCCGCCGGATTCTATCGCAGCCGATCGCGATAGCTGGCGCGTAGAATTCAAGGGCGTGAAAAACCCAAAAAACCTCACGCTCGGTGACTTGAAGCGTATGGGTGTCGTCACGGTAGCCACAGTGCTGCAATGCTCCGGAAATGGCCGCAAATACTTCATGGACAAACTGAGCGGCGACCAGAAGATGAGCGGCACGCCTTGGACTGTGGGGGCCTCAGGATGTGTAATATGGAGTGGCGTTCCCTTAAAGGCCGTAGTCGACGCGCTCGGCGGCCAAGTCGCCGGCGTGAAATTCATCACCGGCACAGGCGGAGAAGAGATTCCGCCGGGCCTCAATCCAAAAGATCTCATTGTCGAGCGTTCCGTGCCGCTGAGTAATTTGGACAATGTTATTTTGGCATGGGAGATGAACGGCAAGCCGCTTTCCGTCGCCCATGGTGGGCCGCTGCGCATGATTGTGCCGGGTTATTCCGGCGTCAATAATGTGAAATATGTTAAAGCCGTAGCGCTGACCGCAGCGCAGACAGACGCTCGTATTCAGAGCGCTAATTATCGCTATCACTCCATGACGGAGAAGCCTTCACCAGATCAGAAGCCTGTCTGGGAGCAACCAGTCAAATCTTGGATCACCTCGCCGCTAACCGATAAAAAAGCTGGGCAAGTTCAGATTACAGGTCTTGCGCTGGGCGGCATGAACGAGCTCGCAAAGGTCGATGTTTCAATTGATGGTGGCAAGACTTGGAAAGCCGCAAAATTTGCAGGACCAAATCTCGGCCGCTTCGCCTGGCGGCTCTTCGTCTTGCCGGCCATCCTGCAGCCCGGCGAATATACTCTGGTGAGCCGCGCCCGCGATTCCAAAGGCAAAGTGCAGCCCGAAGATTCACCACTCAACGGCTCAGGCTATGGCTACAATGGCTGGCGCGGGCCTGCTGTAAAGATCACGGTGGCATGAGTAATGCGTATTGGTAATATGATAAAGTGGGTATCTGGTCTGTTCGTTCTATCGCTCGCCGTTAGCATGTGCTTACACCAAGCGCACTCTGAAGATGCAGCGATGATATTGGGCAAGAAGGTTTTTCTCGAATTGTCAGAGCCCCAATGCGCGCTGTGTCATACGTTAGCTGACGCTGGTTCAACCGGCCCTGTCGGGCCAGTGCTAGATGAATTGAAGCCAACTGCAGACCGAATACGCACCGCTGTAACAAAGGGTATTGGGCCCATGCCAGCCAATACCATTCTGACGCGCGAACAAGTCGAAGCAGTAGCACTCTATGTATCGACAGTAAGCGGAGCTAAATAGCCTAAATACATATGGAACTTTCGTTCATTAAAAATAGCTGGATGCGAGTTATAAGTGTTGTGAGACAATTGCTAGATCCCACAAATTTCGACTATATTTTGAACCGACAGACACGGGGTGACGCTTATAAGAGGCCTAAATATCAAGCCAGCCTCAAGATGGATCAATTTGGTGTTGATTTTAGGAAACGCGTTCAATCCATGAATTTGCGCGCAACCTCGACAGCGATGGATGGTGTGTTTTGAATCGCGGCGGCGATCACAGCAGCATTCTCCCCGGATATTGGATCCATATCCATTTTTGCTTTTCGTGCGTTGTCTAGAAATTCAGGATCCTTCATCATGTCGTTAAAGGCTTTGCGTAGCGTGGCGAGGCGATCCTCACGTAGGCCTGGCGGACCGATAATCGGCCTTCCAATGACCTCGGATGCTATAAGGAAATTGATCGCCTGCTTCTTGGTCTGGTCCTGCAGAAGCTCGAAAATTGTCGGAACGTTCGGCAGATCCTTATGCTTCGTCTCAGCGAATTGTACGAGCGTGTTTATCTTTTTCTGCGTCAGCCACTCTGGCTTTTGGCTTTCAAGACTTGTGACCAGAGTGCAGTTTCCATCCACCTCGCGGCGCTCGATGGCAAGCCAAATATGGCCTGTCGTCGCATAGCCTAAAACAAGCTTCGCATTCTCAGGCGCGAAAGAGCGCAGGATCGACGTATATAGATAGCCGCCGCTGTTCTTGGACGTGTCGCCCAGCGTGAACTGGCGCTTCTTCATATCGTCAATGGAGGCGATCCCCGAGGTCTCCCACATGTAGCAAACAGCAAGTTCGCTGTTCATGCTGCCGATCCAAGCAAATTTGGTGAAATCTACGCCCGTCTCCTTTGGTTCGAGCACCGATTTAGGCATGAGGCCACGATTAAACATGCCGAATTGCGTGCCATCCTTGGGCGCCTGATCTTGCAAATATCGGACAAATTGAAGGCTAGATGCGCCTGGCATGTTCTGTACGATCACGGTGGGGTTGCCGGGGATATGTTTTCCTATGAAACGGGCCGCCACTCGCGTGTAAGCATCGAATGCGCCGCTTGGCGGGTAACCCACCATGAACTGAACCGTCTTGCCCGCATAGAACAGGTCGCTCGCCTGACCCTGCGCAGACGGGACCGCGAGAGCTGTGAGCACCGCAACCAAAACTGCAGACCGAAGGTCCATTTTACTCGGTCGCATTTGCTTCCCCTCCAAAACCTACTTCCACCTACACTATGGAGAGGCGCGCCGACTATGAAGTCAATATTGCAGATGCGAATAGGCCTCGCATTTAATCCGACCTTTGAATCCCTTGCCCCCCTTGCGCGCGAGCTGGCGCGCGGGCTTAATCTAATCAAGAACCCAGTGGGAGCATTTAGATGGCTGAGAGATTGACGTTAAGGATGGGAATCGATCGCTATGATCGTCATTTCCCCTTTTTCGACGGCACTGTACCCACGCCCGATTGGCTCGACCTGCATGTCCACCAGATCGGTCAGAGCACAATGCTGCGCGATGGTACAGACAGACATGGGCGCATGTTGGCGGGCGATTACGATGTCGCTGAATTCTCCCTTTCGAGTTTTCTCATCGCGCGCGACAACGGAGTTCCCATCGTCGGTATCCCCATCTTTCCGCGCCGCCTGTTTAGCATGAGCCAAATGTGGGTGCATCCGGATGCCCCCTACCACACGCCGCGCGACCTTATTGGTAAGAAAGTTGCGCTCAGCGCATTCCAGACAACGCTCTCGTTGCTAGCTCGAGGCGACCTAAAAGAATTTTATGACACCCCATGGGAAGAGATACACTGGCTTTTAACTTCTCCCGAGAAGATTGCTATTCCAACGAAACCCGGAGTGAAAGTCGATTATATTGGCAACCGTCAAGGCCTTGGCGAAGCACTAGAGCGCGGCGAAGTAGACGCCTTCTTCCTGCCCCACCCACCGAAATCAGTTTCCGTGGGCAAGACACGCGCGCGACGCCTGTTTGCTGATCCACGCGCGGAAGAACTGAATTATTTCCGAAAAGTGGGTGACTTTCCCATTATGCATGTAATGGCGATACGCGCTAACCTGATCGCATCACATCCAGGAATTGCCCGCGCGCTCTACGACATGTTTGAAGCAGCTCGCGCGATCACCCAATCCTATTATGAGGATCCCAATTGGTCTTTATTAGCTTGGGGACTGCAAGATCTTGAGGAAGAACGGGCAGACTTCGGACGCGATCCATGGGAGAACGGTTTTCGAAGCAACCGCGCAACATTGGAGCGCTTCATCCGCTATGCACATGATCAGGGGCTCATAGCTGAGACCATTGATCCAGCCAATCTCTTCGCAGTGGAAACACTTGATACCTAATTTAAAAAACATAAGTGAATTATGTTATCTAATGATCACAACTCCGCAAACAACGAACGCTAGGATAACCATCGTTGTCCCGGTTACCGTTAAAGCCTGCCGCAATCCCATCTTGGTAATCGATTGCAGAGATGTATTAATCCCTAAGGCAGCGATCGCGATCAGAAGACCCCAATTCGACACATAAGTGGCAACAAATTTAACTTCACTGTAACCCGGTAAAATACTCGGCGCCAGCGGCGCTAAACTGTTGACAACACACAATACCAGAAATGCAAACGCAAAGACAGGCGCCGAAACCTTTACGCCGCTATTGGGCTGCACGAAGAGACGCCCGACAATCAAAATAACTGGCAAAAGCAGCAGAACGCGAAACAATTTCACGATGACTGATATTGCGCCGATATTTTCACCATCCGAATATCCAGCGCCAACAACCTGTGCGACGTCATGAATTGTTCCCCCCAGAAGCAAGCCCATTTGCGTCTCATCAAATCCCAGCCAATGGCCGAGCCTCGGATAGGCGAACATAGCGACCGTCGAGAGAAGATTGACTGCAATAATAACAAACGCGGTATCGGCTTCCTTTCCTTTGTAATCAGGTAGGGCGATGGAGGTCGCGAGCGCGGCCGACGCACCACAGACACTTGTTGCAACGCCGGCCAGAGCACCGAAGGCGCGAGACAGGCCAAGAAACTGTGCAAACCACAGGCCAAAGAAAATGGTAGCGGCCATGGCCGCGATAACCACCAGAGCGGCGGACCAGCCGAGCTGGAAAATATCGCCCAACGCCACGCGCAGTCCGAGCAAAGCGACGGCAATACGCAATAGACGCGAAACGCAAAAGTGCAATCCCTTCCCAAAGCGAGGCCCAGACAAAAACGGATTGAGCGCAATGCCCGCGATCACTGCTATCAGAAGAGCTGGAATAAGAAGTATGGGCGCAATCAGAGCCGCCACGAAACTGGCAGCAACAGCGAGGCAGGACGCCACCGCTATACCTGGTATCATAGCACGGAAGCTATCTTTCGCTCCGATCGGTACCATGGCTACCATTTCCTTGTCCTTCGTCATCTCATACGCCAGCAACTAGACGATTATCCCAAATAATCTGTGCCAGACTTTTCTGTACGCAACTTGAGTGCATAAGATGCAGCCTGCACGCCCGCCTCACGGCCGGAGGTAAAAGCCCATGCCAGATGATGCCCATGCCCTTGAAGCAAAAGATCGCCCTGCCCGGTCGATCCAGCGGCATAAAGGCCGCGCAAAATACCCCCGTCGGGTTTCCTGACCTGCATCTTGGGATCGACCTTCAGACCGCCGTCCGTTAGAACCAGAAACGGTCGAACGGGCCCGAGCGCAACAAACGGCGCCTCTAGGATTCCCGCAAAGCCGCCCAGCCTCTGTTTTTCATTATGCGATTTGACAGATTGCACGAGAAGCTCAGGCGACATTCCGGTTTGTACAGCTAGATCGACGATATTATCGAATATCCGGCACACATCGCGGCGATATCGGCATAAATCCGGAATATAAATATAACCGAGACCCGGCGCGGTAGATAAAAAATGCGGCCATTCGGAATAGCGCTGCGTGACTTGATGGTCGAACAAAATATAGCCCATGCCCCCTGGCTGATGCGTCAGCTCTGTTGCCAGATGGGCGGGGTCATCGCAAAATATCTCACCGTCACAATTAACGAGAATCGCCCCAGTTTTGAAGATGGACGGATCAGGCTGCAGTACGGAGCCCAAAAGCCCCAACAGCAGCGGACGCATTAATCTCATGGGAAAACGTTCAAACCCGAAACGCATGAACCGTGCGAACCACGGATGTGTCGGCAGATTGTGAACACCAAACCAACCTTCCGATGGCATGAAACGAATGGTCGGCTTCGCCAAAATCTCATGCGAAACGGCAGCACCCGCCTGAATGGCAATCTTGTGTCCATCACCCGTGGCGTGGCGATTAACGCTAGTCAGCCCCGAACCTATATTCTTCAAAGTAGGGCCAAGAGCATTGGGGCTCGCGCTCAAGTCCCCCGTTGCAAGAATCACAGCTCCGGCAGAAACAGAAAATTGCTTTCCCTGCGAAATAAGA
>CANJVX010000067.1 GCA_947478405.1 Beijerinckiaceae bacterium
CGGTCGGCTCCGCAACCCGGACCAGCTACGCCGACCGCGCTAGCGTTAAGGCCGACCTTGAACTAAGTTTGAAAGTGGACCCGTAGATGGGGGCCGATCACCTAGGCGAACCAGATCAATCCCTGATCGGCTAACACGACTGAGAGCCTGACATGAAAATCCAGCAAATCATGTGTCGCCTTCTCGCATCTGCAGCCATCCTCTGGTCTGCATTGGCCTGGTCTGCAGATACACCAAAACTTGACGTTGATCCCTACTGGCCAAAACCCTTGCCTAATAATTGGACCTTGGGACAAGTCGCAGGAATTGCCGTTGATGAGAAAGACCACATCTGGATCATTCAGCGGCCACGTAGTCTCTCGCGCTTGGAGGCCGCGGCCGCGCAAAACCCACCACGCGCCTCCTGCTGCATTCCCGCCCCACCGGTGATCGAATTTGATCGGGAGGGTAATGTCGTTCAAGCTTGGGGCGGCCCGGGATCGGGCTTTGATTGGCCCAAGCAAGAGCATGGCATCCGCATCGTGGGAGACAGCGTGCTACTCGGGGGCAATCATAAGGATGATGGCTTTTTATTGAAATTCACGCGAGATGGAAAGTTCATAAAACAGCTTGGTCACGCAGGCCCACGCAAGGGCGATCAAGACACAGGACAGCTCGGTCAGCCTGCCGATTTTTGGGTCGATCAAAAAGCCAATGAACTTTATGTCGCGGATGGCTATGGAAATCATCGTATTATTGTCTTTGACGCAACAAGCTTTACCTACAAGCGCCATTGGGGTGCTTATGGTAAAATTCCTGCACCAGAGCTCAACCCAACATCGAGTGATCCAGGTGGCCATGCCTATGATCCAAAAGGTCCCGTTCCGCAAACATTCAATAATCCGGTGCATTGTGTGAAAATAGCCAATGACGGATTGATCTATGTCTGTGATCGGACGAATGATCGACTACAAGTTTTTCGTAAGGACGGAAGTTTCATTAAAGAATACTTCTACAGACCAGAGACTCTTGCCGGATCCGTTTGGGATTTGTACTTCTGGCCTGACAAAGAACAATCCTATCTGGTCATGGTCGATGGCGGTAATAATGAAATGAGAATCATTCGTCGCGCCGATGGAGAAGTGGTGAGTACATACGGACGATTTGGTCGTCAGGCGGGACAATTTTTTGGGGTACATAATATTGCCATCGACTCTAGCGGTAATGCCTTCACCACAGAAGTCTATGAAGGCAAACGCGTTCAGCGCTGGAAAAATATTGGCCCCTCACCGACCAAATAAACCCTATTGGAACCCGGCAGCCTGAAGATATTGTAAATCAACAAAGTGACTCGCTTCAGGCGCCGGCGCTTTCAGTACGCCGACACGGCTCATCATTTCAACAACTGCCTTCAAGCCCTGCATGTCAATTGCAGCTTGTTTAGGCATAATTCCGCGCGGTGGCTCGAAGTAAAATTCATAGATTTTTTCAGCAATCTCCGCTGGCGCATCTGTCGTCTCGGATATCAACTTGATAACATCCGCTTTCTGGGCGGGATCAGCCATATAGGCATAAGCGGCACCAAAGGCGCGCACATAGCGCATCACAATATCCCTATTATCCGCCGCCCAAGAACGACGCGTAGCAATCACATTGAATTGCAAATGCGGTATCACCTCGAGGGAATTGCCAAGATTCACATATCCCTTAGCCATCAAGGTCAGATCGTCGGGCTGTCCAACCGGGACAGCGTCACAAGTTTTTTGCTCTAGGCATGCTACACGCACCGGCGTACCGACCAATGTCTGTACCTTGTAATCCCCTTTTTGCAGGCCCGCTTTGTGCAGCAACATTTCAGTGCCGATGGTGATAGTATCGACGGGCAGCGACAGGCCGATCACCTTGCCTCGCAATTCCGCATAACTTTTGATCTCGGGATTCGCGAGAATGGCAAAGACTGGGTTGGCGAGACCGCCGACGATTGCGACATTGTCTGAACCAGCGAGAACATTTTCGATCAGATAAGGCGTCGCCGTATGGCTCACATCGACAAGTCCTTTGTCCAGAGCTTCGACCTGATGCTGGACACCAGGAAGAGGCACGAGCTGAAGCTCGAGCCCTTGGTGAGCTAGAAAACCACGTTTTTGTGCAATATTCAGTCCCAGCTGCGAAATGCTTTTCGCAGAATTGGCAATGACCCCCATGCGCACGACAAATCGCTCTTGTGCTTGAGCCAAACTCATCATCGAAGCTAAAGCGAGCCCGAGAACCAATACGTGCCCCATCACAGCCTCCCCCTGAGTGAACCTTGCAACCGGTCTTCACGAGATGCTAATCGGCAAAAGCAGCAGGCGCAAACAGGGAGAGATTTGGCGCGCCTTCGGCGGGGCTAAATCAAGCCCATTGTGATGGCGGTAAATTCGTCCATATTGATGATTGTTGAAGCTGCGAGCGCTTCCCGGAACTGAGCGACAAAATCCGCGTCAGACGGCGCGCCTGCAAAGGAGAGCCGTCGTGCCGCTATCCTACACGCAGAATATGGAAGACTACCATCTGGCGTTGGCCTTCGGGGGGCAGCAGGCCGGCTTCTATATCGATGTCGGAGCGGGGCACCCTGTGGCCGACAATGTCTCTCTGTGGTTCTACGAGCGCGGCTGGAAAGGCATCGTGGCGGAACCGCAGGGCGATTTGGCGAAACTCTATGGCCCAATACGACCGGACGATATCGTACATCGGGGGCTGATCGGTGCATCGACATGCGAAGCAGATTTTTTTCAGGTCAATCACCTGCACGGCTTTTCGACCACTGTTAAGACCTTCGCTGAGAACGCAAGAACCTTCGGAGTGGGCTATACTGCGACCCCCACCGCCATGATCACGCTGGCCGACCTTTGCGCACGTCACTGCGTCTCGACGATCGACTTCCTGAAAATTGATGTGGAGGGCGCTGAAGGCGACGTGCTAGCCGGCAATGACTGGACCCGGTATCGGCCCAAAATCATTGTCGCCGAGGCAGTGTCGCCCGGAAAAGGCGAGCCGATGTGGGAGTCGTGGGAGCCCTTGCTGATCGCCAACGGCTACAGGTTCCGACTGTTCGATACACTGAACCGCTTCTACGTGGCGGAGGAATGCCCCGACCTGTTCGAGCGGCTGCCCGCCGAACGTGCGCCATGGGACGCCGTCACTCACATGTACCAAATCGGTCGTGCGCCGGAGAACGCCCGACACCCGGACCATAATCTGGCCTCGCAGCTAGCGCGAGGCCTCTGGGCAGCGCTGCCCGAATTGGATCCTGCGCTGGTCTCGGAACTTCTTCGCAAGGGCGCAATAAGCTCAAGCGACGCACCTGCGCTCTGGACGCCCGACCGGCCCGGGCGTATTGCGCTCGGCCGCATTGCTTGCGGTTACGATGGTGGCCAGATCCTCAACAATTGATTGCGGGCTGCGCACCGCCGTTTTTCTCGTCCCTGGGTTGGCTCCGTCGTCGTTGTGCAAGCCATCAGGTTATAAGGGAGGATTACTTTTCAGGGGCAACACCAGCGCAAGGCCCTCATGTTACAAATGAGCTATCGACAAAGATACAAATGAATAAAAAAAGAAATAATCTCGCAGAATAGGCACGCAACAGCGCTAAAGCCAAGGTTGAACACGCCCTTGCGTTAGACAAAAGCCCGTAGGAGAATAGCCTCAATAAAAAATATGGGGAGGGTATTCATGCGCAAATTGCGCCAGGCCTGTTTGGTGGGCTCATACCTGCTTGCTGCCGCTACGTCTGCACAAGCCCAATCTCTGACTGATTTTTACGCGGGCAAAAATGTCACCATGGTCATCGGGCTCAGCCCGGGCGGTGGCTATGACACCTTCGGGCGCGCCGTCGCGCGCTTTATCGGCAACCATATTCCGGGCCGCCCCAACGTCATCGTCCAGAACATGCCGGGTGCAGGCTCGCTCACAGCGGTTCTTTATCTCGACAATGCCGGAGCCAAAGACGGCACGGTGATTACCACATTCAATCCGGGCATCATCACGGATGCAATTACCGATCCCACACGGGCCAAGAAGACATTCACGGACCTCGGCTGGATTGGCAGCGCCACGGATTCCTTCCGCATGTGCTATTTCACCGAATTGTCGGGCGTGCGAACCTATGCCGATCTCAAGCGCGCCAAAACAGTAAACGTCGGCGGCGGTGGCGGCATTGCGACCGCCGCCTTCAATGATGTTGGCATTCTGAAGAATCTCATGAAGCTGAATGTGCGGCCTGTGGTCGGCTATCCAGGTCGCTCGGAAGTGCATCTGGCGATGGAGCGCGGCGAACTGGATGGCGAATGCGGCACGATTGAAGGCATTCCGGAAGACTGGATCCGCGATAAAAAAGTTCATGTGGTTGCCAAAACAGCGCCTGGGAAAGGCGTCGGCATTCCCGACGACACGCCTTGGCTTGGTCATTTTCTGACCGACAAGGATGACATTGACGTTCTGAACTTCCTGACGCTCACCAATAAGCTCGGCCGCCCCTATGTGACATCAAAACTGATCCCGGCCGACCGCCTCACGGCACTACGCGCGGCCTTTGACGCCACAATGAAAGACGGTGAATTTCTCGCCGCTGCCGACAAGCAACGCTTGAACATCAATCCGGCAAATGGCGCAGAAGCCGAAAAGATCATCGCAGAAATTTATGCCGTGCCCGCACGTGTCTCAGATCGCGCGCGCGATCTGATCAAATAAGAACAAGAAGGATAAAAATCATGCAGCGCCTGCCTCGCGGTTCCAATTTTAAACGCGCCAAAATGCTTTGGGAGCTTGGCCTCAATGTCGCTGGCAATCCGGCCACGCCTTATGGTGGGGATCGCGACATGTGCATCACGGTTGGCAATGGCTCTGGCACACATTTTCGCCCTGCGCTGCGCATGGCAACCGGATCGCCCATTCTCGCCCATGATGTCGCCAATGGCGCGCTCGAGGCCGCCATGATCAATCCATCAGGCCTGCTGACACAGGCCTATCGCGGAACAGGCATGTTTGAAACCCCCCTTCCGCTCAGGGTTCTTGGCAGCTATCCGACATGGGACTGGTTTATTTTCGTCGTTCACCCCAAGCTTGGTTTCAAATCGCTTTGGGATATCAAGAAGCGGCAATATCCGCTGCATGTCTCGGTGAAGGAAGATGCAACACATTCCACGCGGGTGATGATCGATCAGGTGCTGGGCTTTTATGGTTTCAGTCTCGCCGATATTATTTCATGGGGCGGCAAGCTGAATATGACCGGAGCGCCGGCTGATCCACGCCGCATGTCACTTTTACCCGATGGTCAACTCGATGCGATTTTCGATGAGGGCCTGGCGATCTGGTTTGATGAGGCGCTACGCTACGGAATGGTGCCGCTCGACATCGAGCCGGAATGCTTTGCTCATCTCGCCAAACTTGGCTGGCGACAAAACAAAGTGCCCACGCATCTCTTTCCGCACCTGAAACAAGAGCACGCGTGCATTGATTACAGCGGCTGGCCGCTTTACTGCCATGAAAATCTGTCCGAACAGCTTGCCTATGATGTAGCGGCCTCTTTTGCAGCCCGCCAAGATCAAATCCATTGGGAAGACACGGGCTTCAAGGGCGACATTGCTCAGGTCTTCGAAGACACATTCGCAACACCGCGCGATGTGCCATTGCATCCCGGGGCGGAACGGTTTTATCGCGATCTTAAGGTGGGAAAGATTGAAACGCTTTAAAAGCAAACTGGCTAGACCCCAAGAGGTGATCCAGTTGTTATGTTAGTTGAGGATTTGGTTTGAACCCAGCGCGGGAGTGGTCGGCGAAGCTGGTTAGGGTTGCGCAATCGGCCATTGTAGGACCTATGGTTCAGGTGATTGATATAGTCTTTTAGCGCTTGGTCCAAGCGAACAGCGCTTCTCTGTTTAGCGCCTTCCACGGACCCCTCGGGCCGGTTCCTAGGTGGTGCGGATCGCGGTCCTTGTACCACGGGCCCGCCTTAAGTCCGGGCTGAGCCTTAATAAGTCAGCATTTACAGAGTTTTCCCCTGTCACTGAGCATTTTTTTATTATGTGTGACCAAACAATAAGCAATTTTGCAGGGTGTCTCCCGGCTCTCAAGCCGAAGATAATGTAGCCTACAGAAAAGCCTATCTGAGACCAGAGATGCTCAGAAATAGGATACGCTGCATGGCGTTGCTTCTTGTGAACATACTTGTCATCGTTCTGAACTTATCGCTCTTAAGGTCGCCATATTCCTGGCGCCAGCGATAGTAGGTCACCTCGGCCCCCCCAATCGCCCGAACTGCGTCGGCTACTGATCGGCCTTGTGAAAAAATACATCAACCTGCCGCAACTTGGCGACGATCTCTTCTGGCTTGTGGCGTTTTCTCGGCATTTTGGTCCTCCTGTCTGCCTAAAGACATACCTCAGGGTGGACCAGTTCAATGTGGGTGGATCATTCCACTGTGAACATCCTTCCAGCCAGTCTGTACCATTGAAAGGCATCATGACGGCCAAACATGACAGGTACATTTTTGTGCTTCCTTCAAAAAGAGATCAGCGCCGTTTCAGTGGTACACTTTGCCTCCGCTGTTTATATGTTCGTCAATCAAATCGTTAGAGGTGGGCTCTTAGTTTCGAAATATGACCGCGTGATTTCTCGGATCAGGTGCTGCTTGATTGGCTCGTCAGTTATAAAGGCACTATATTCAATTTCAGGCATCAGCTTCCCAACCCCGACAACGTGCAGCTTATCCCCTGCATGATGCCATGCGCAATTGGAATGAACGAGGGCGACGCCGCCGTTTTGCGCTGCGATCCGGCAAGCCATTTCGCACGTTCCTGCCTCGACGATCCTCGTTGGCGACAGCCCGGCCTGAGCAAACACATTATCTATAACTTTTCGTGATGCACTCTGCCGAGGTAGAAGAATAAGCGTCTGAGCAGCAAGACTCTTTAGGCTGAGTTTTCCTCTGAAAGCGCTTTTCGGCGTTGTCGCTGCCGCGAAGCCAGATCTAAGTACTCCGATGCGTGC
>CANJVX010000068.1 GCA_947478405.1 Beijerinckiaceae bacterium
CCAGAACATCAACCTGGCGTAACTTCGCGACAATCTCTTCCGGCTTATGGCGCTTTCTAGGCATTTTGGTCCTCCTCTGTCCTAAAAGACATACCTCAGGATGGACCAGTTCAATGGGGGTGGATCACCCACCATTCGAAATCCCCATAATATCAGAGAGTTATCGCACCTTCAGCGTTGGCTTTTCTGCGCCTAGAATATTTTTAAACCGGACATTGACCGGACGCGCCGAAAAAATGCCAAACAATAAACAGCGTCTCGATTTGTCGGGTAAACTCTCACCGCTAGTAGCACCCATGCACACAGAATGGCTGCTTTCGTAAATTCAGCTTGGGTGCTTTTAGGCGCCGTTTTCCGGTCGCACGCGCGCGTATGTCATGAATTATCTCTAGTGAACAAAAGCTAACGGCGAACTAACTTCACCCCACGAAATTACTTCGCTAGCCTCGCCCCCGGTGTAGGGTCAGCGAAGAGTACAACTCCATGCTCGAGCAGCACGCGCTCGATATGGGGATGCAGCCTTGCGCGAGAGGGCTTGGAGAAGCCACGCCTCTCCCAGAACCGGATCTGGCGCTCATCGACGCCCATAGCCTCCCCTAGCCCGCGCTGGGTGATGCCAGCAAGAACTCGGGCGGCACGAAGCTGGCGGCCGTTTATGAGGTTTGACGAGGCGTGCAAGATAAAAACCTAATTTGTCAGTGGCCTCGAAAGCCGCGAACAATCCAAGCTCCAGCCATTCTAAACAACAAGGCTAATACAAGAGTAGCGATTGGCCAAACGAGCACATCCTTTAGGGCTGCAATCCGCCTATCCCAATCAGGTTCTCTAAAATTAGTTTTAATTCGAGGGTCATTTTTGGTTGAGACCCGAAAAGAGAGCCCCTTACCATCTTACTTCAGGAGAGTGAGAACCTGCTGCGGCTGCTGGTTCGCCTGCGCCAACATCGCTGTCGCAGCCTGCTGAATGATCTGACGCTTAGCCAGCTCCATCGTCGCTTGAGCGTAATCGGTATCTTCGATACGGCTACGAGCTTCTGAAGAACGTGTAGACACATTCATCCAATTATCGACCGCATACTGGAGGCGGTTGACCGTAGCACCCATTGTCGCACGCTGAGCATTTACAGCGTCCAGTGACAAATCGAGTGCCTTAATTGCATCATTTGCGGCTTCTTGATCTTTGACGTTACTGAAATGGGCATCTGAAAGGCTTGCAGAAACAGCTGCTGTGTTAACTAAAGTCTCACCCTGTGTGTAGACAGAATACGCCAAGCCCGCCACAGCCACGTTGTCCGTAGTGAAAGTAAACGTAAGCTTCTCCGCATTACTGCCGTCAACCGTAATAGTGGGGCTGTCAGTTAAGCTCGAGGAATCGAGGTTCGCTGTGATATCTGCTACCATAGCTTCCAATTCGGTATTGTTAGTCACATCGCTAGTAACCACATAGCTGATTTTATTGGTTCCGTCAGTGAATTCAAGGGCATCACCTGCTTTGTAGCCACCTGATGGAAGCGCAAATGTAAACGTTGAAACCTGTTTGGCCGTAGTGCCCGCAGCAGTGGCTACCGTGTCAGCATTCGAGGTTCCCTTTGTTGTTGCGGCCGTCAGGGTGAAGTTAGCCTCGTGATCAATGGCCCAAGCTGCATCATTTGAAAACGTTACAGTATCACCATCTGCAGACACAGTGAGGACGCCGCCGAGAGATGAGAAATCTAATTCCGCAATTTCAGCTGCCATGACACTCTTCGAAGCCGACGCATCAGCAGAAACCGTGTACTTCACGGTGTTAGTGCCGTCTGAGAAGATCACAGAATTGCCAGCTGTATATGCATCTTCGACTTTCATTGTTTTGATGTTTTGATTACCGGTTGTCATATTGTCGACAGTCGTGCTGATGGTCTGATCCGCATTAGCCCCTACCTGGAACCGGAAAGTGCCGGTATTTTCTGCAAAGCTTCCATCAAGAATTTTAGTGCCGTTCCATTCCACCGTTTTACCAATGCGATTAATTTCCTCCTTTAGCTGCTGGAATTCCAAATCGAGGAATGATCGGTTACCGTCAGTGTTAGTATCGTTTGCGGACTGCACAGCTAGCTCACGCATGCGCTGCAGCATGTTGGTGATTTCGTTGGTCGCACCTTCTGCTGTCTGCAGCATCGAGATCGCGTCGTTGGCGTTACGAACCGCCTGGTTCAGGCCGCGGATCTGAGCTGTCAACTTGTCCGAGATGGCAAGGCCGGCAGCATCGTCAGAAGCCGAATTGATGCGTTTGCCCGTTGAAAGTTGTGCCATGGCCTTGCTGAGACCACGTGCGTTGGACGCCATTGCTGCCTGAGCATTTAGAGACGACACATTCGTATTAATCACAGTCATTGAAGCACCCATCAATGGCGGAGACGAAATGTGCCAGCTGGCGGGGTAAAAGTGTACCAGTCTGGTTAAGAGAAAAGGGCTGCATGAGCCCTTGTGAGTAGTGACGCCGCGCGCATAAAGGGGTTTGAAACTTAGCGTAGCGCGGCTCGATGCGCGTGTCAATGGCGGAGACAAAATGTGCCAGCTGGCGGGGTAAAAGTGTACCAGTCTGGTTAAGAGAAAAGGGCTGCATGAGCCCTTGTGAGTAGTGACGCCGCGCGCATTCGACCGCAAATCGCGACGCTGCTGACGCCATATCCTGCCATTTTTACCTCCGTCGCCACTCGGCCTGATTTCTGGGCAGGGTTCAGTCGCTGACTTATTGCTTCAATCAGGCGCGATCTTTAGTTCGATTGGATGCCCGTTCTCCAATAGCCATGCCTGAAGCAATGAGGCTGATAGGTCATCTCGGAGGTCGACCCAGCGGGAATTATCGCTTGGGTTACCGCCAGTGGCCTCAAAGTTGATCATGCCCGCTGTTAGTCCCGCGGTATCTCCGGGTGCCCCCACAGCTAGGCCCCGAAGGAGACTGTAGGCGCGCGCCTCTGGGCTCCCATAATATTGCCAATAATCTTCCCAATCCCGCTGGGGCACTCTGTCGTTCAATGTCGACAGCTCTAAACCTAGCTCACGGCATTTCTCTTCGACTGTACTAAACTGTCCGCCCTCTTTTACCTTCTCACTGAGGTAATCTCGCCACGTTGGCGGGGGTGGTGCGGGCCAAATGTCAGGACCAAGCGTCAGTCGCCATTTCCAACCATCATCTTTCCCGTAGTCATATAAAAAAACAGTTTGGCTCTTCGCTTCTAAGGGTTTGAGAAGCGGCCTGTGTTCGCGCTCAGCGAATGCAGCAGCCTTTCGAACAAAGGTTGTGGAAATAAGTCCTGTAAGACCTATGAGGAATGTGCGTCGTTCGATCATGGGAACAGCTCCAATCGTCAGGGCAAATTTGTTAGACGATCTTCCCTTTCTCTGGTCGTAGGACTTTCAACCCCGCAAGTTCTTCAAGTTCCTCCTCTTTCTTCAACCGTTCCGCATCATTCCTGACAAATTCAATATCAACGAGGTCTTTTTGAGCGAAGCCTATGAAATTCCATGGCCCTTGTTGCTGTTCCAAAGCGACTGCTTGTGTAATTTGAGGTAGGAAAATCCAAATTTTGTATGGTTTGTTCCAGTGGCTAATCGATAGGCTAGCTTCAAAAATTCCGCCGCTCACAACATTTCTGATGAGGCAATCGGGGAGGCTCATCCTGTTGTGCCAAACCGGCGTCCCCTGAACCCAAAGATCATTTCCTGCCAACCTGAGGTTGACGAAGTAGCGACCTGTAGAGCTGTCTATAGTTTCGACTTCCAATCGTTGGATGTCGATGATCAAGGGTAAGTGTCTCGTGTACTTGGTGATGTCAGACATGCTCTCCTCCATTGGAGGATGCGGCCCGCTGTTTGCCCTACGGGGCCACATCCTGCTGTTAGCAGAAGCCACCGTGTCCGGGTTGGATCGGTTGGCGACGGCGAGATGCCGTCTCTTGATGTTGTGAATAGTCGATCATAAAGTTCTTTCTTGTGCAATAGATATTTCAAGGCGGGGTATGTGCATTTGCAACGCATCGGCATAAAGAGGTCTTCTAACCTCAAAAAATAGGTCTGCCATAAGTCGTTAAACTAAACGCTTTCTGGCTCGTTCAAGGTAAAATTGTGTTGCTGAGGGCGCTTTACCAGCATCGGGAAGGCGCACCCAAATAGCATGAGCAAAGACTATGTGGGTTTCCTACGCTTCAGCTTCCCATCTAAAGATACGTCATATTTTTTCTCTATTGCGGTGACGTGGAACAGCCGCAATTACCCTGAAAGCAAGCCTTATTCATATATTGGAAGTGGTTACATCCCTCACGGAGATCTAAATGTTTCGCCGATTTTTTTTTGCACTTGCGCTTATTATCAGCGCGACCAGCGAGCAATGCCAAGCACAGGCTCTTGATGTAATCGAACAAGCAAACCACTATACAATCAAAATAGTGACAGCGGTCGATTACCCTTTCGGATCTGATAGAAAAGGCAGCTCTCGGGGATCTGGCTTTTTGGTAGACAAGGAACGCGGCTGGTTCTTAACCAATGCTCATGTTGCATCGAAATCACCATCTACCATTCGAGCTAGTTTCAAAGACCTTCCCAGTTCTGCGATTGAGAAAATCTACGTTGACAATCACCTTGATCTTGCCGTCATCAAAATGGATCCAACGAAGATCCCTAAAGATGCGGTACAAGCTAAATTGCAATGTGAAGGCGAGGCACAGGCGGGGCGCGCAGTCATAGCATTTGGGCACCCATGGGGTTTGGATTACACGGCTACTCGGGGCATCGTTAGCGGCACAAAGCCCCGTGACGGGGAAGAAAAGCTTCAGACTGATGCCGCCTTAAACCCTGGAAATTCGGGCGGTGCCCTCATCGACGTGGAGTCGGGGGTTGTTCTTGGTATTAATTCTTCTAGTTTTGCCAAGTCACTAGCCGACGGCCTGAACTTCGCGGTTCCAGCCAAACAGGCATGTCGGATCCTAGATCTCTTACGTCAGGAAAAAAACCCAGCACCGCCGATGCTTCCAATTGATTTTGCAACAACTACTAAGGACCGCGAGCTAGTTATCGCCCAAGTACGTGAAGAATGGGTTGGCAAACTTCAGCCGGGTGACCGTATACTTGCCATAAATGGGGATGAAACAGCCCGGTTTGGATCTAGGGTGCTTAGCCATTTGAGAGGTGAAAAAATTGCCCTTTTCAAAGTAAGGCGAGGCGAGAGAATTGAAAATATTGAGCTAAATGTTCCAACAAAGCTCGATGAGGTTAAGCGAGAAGGTGTCTACGTTTCAGGAATGCTTATCGCTCGGTCCACGATTGTTGGATACGACCCCTCTGTGATGTTCATCCAATTTGTGGATGATGCCTCCACGGCTGAACAGGCGCAAATTAATGAAGGTGATCAGCTAGTCTCAATCAATGGCGTAAAAATTTCTGACCTTCCAAGTGTACTTTCTACATTCAAAAAATTTGAAGGGCGCGAAGTTGAAATTATACTTCGACGTCCTCGCTTCAATCTCATAAGCGGTCGGTTTGAGCATTACGTTCGTCAACTAGATGTCAAAGATATTTCCGAAATCTCCGATAGAAAGCCGAAACGTTAAAATGCCGCACCCTTCAAACTTTCAGAAAAACCACGCGCCTTTGATTGGTCTCGGTTTCGGTAGCGGAGTATTGTTAGGTGACCCCAATGATTGAAGTTATTACCGGCGACATTACGAAGGAAACAACCACAGCAATCGTCAACGCTGCAAACACCAACTTGTTGGCTGGTGGCGGTGTCTGTGGCGCAATCCATGCGGCTGCTGGGCCATTGCTCGAAGCTGAGTGCTTGACGTTAGGTGGATGCCCAAATGGCGAGGCGCGCATAACGAAGGCTTATAACCTGCCTTGTGAGTACGTTATCCATGCCGTCGCGCCGAGATATTTGGATGGTAGCCGTGGTGAGTCAGAGGCGTTGATTGGATGCTATCAGTCAATTTTCGCTCTGGTTCATGAATATCGAATTGACAGCATCTCTATTCCGGCAATTGGTACCGGTATTTATAGATATCCAATGGAAGAGGCGGCATTAATTGCTATTCGTTCTGCCATTAAAGGAAAAAAGAAACTAAAAGTGCATGTCAAGTTTGTTTGTTTTGACGAAAAAAATCTAGAAACTTATTTAGCTTTCCTGTAGTCGCGTTGGAGTACATTTTGATGCGTTTTTCTTCAAAAATACTATTGTTGGTTTGCATTGATCCACCCCCATTGAACTGGTCCATCCTGAGGTATGTCTTTTAGGACAGAGGAGGACCAAAATGCCTAGAAAGCGCCATAAGCCGGAAGAGATTGTCGCGAAGTTACGCCAGGTTGATGTTCTGGCTTCGCAAGGCCAGTCGATCG
>CANJVX010000069.1 GCA_947478405.1 Beijerinckiaceae bacterium
AGGCCCGCACTCCACTAATTTACGCCGCCAGTTGTGCCAAAAGTTCTGACGACGGACACTCGCCGCTGTCAGGCAGAAAATCCACTTATCGTTCTGTGCAGATTCCCCGAGCCAGCTCTGCGTGCATGCCCGGAAATTCCATAAAAGTCTCCACCAATATTGGTCCGCGCCCAAATAATTCTTCCGGCATTGAATATCTCAAATGCTGATTGTAGATCCTGGAGAGGGACCAGATGAGCGGTCGCGTGTTCTAATGTTTCAACCACATTCAGTTCACCGTGCAGGAGAAAGCGGCAAGCGCTCGCTCCCATCCCGGTATCAATCAATCGACGAGGATAGATGCCAAACGACGCAAGGTTACTCCAACTCACATGATTCCATGGGCTTACCGTGGACACCACATGCCGCCGCCCCAAAGCTCGCGCAAGATGTAGACGTGCATTGATAAGCCAGTGATGTAAACGGATCTTTCGCTCGCTTGGCAAGACCATGGCCGAGGCCATATGAACGACGAGGGGCCATTGTACATTAGGCAGCGAAAGGTCTCGCCCCCGATTCAAGTCCCCCTCCTTTGGAACCCCAAGGGCGCCATACGCGATCAATTTGTCTTTTCGGAATACCCCGATGGTTACGCCTTTATCAGTAACATGATCGCGAACGAAGTTAGGGGCCTCTCCAGCCATGCGATAATGGTCAGGATGGCTTAACGTATTCACGATGTGAAGCCGAAATTGAATAAGCTGCTCTATATCCGCTACGTCCAGCAGACGAACATCATAACTCGTTGGCAGCATGCTGGACTGTGCCTGAAGTGCTTCAACCAGTGCCGTTGGGTGTAACGCGTCCATCACAGATCCACGATCTCGGCAAAGTTTAGGAGGCTAATGGATGGATAAATGCCAAGCCTTCGTGCCGTCGTCATGTTGATCAAAACGGAGAAGCGCCGCAGGGTTTCCACAGGAATGTCTCCGGGCCGTCCGCCGTCCAAAACCTGGGTGGCTTTGAGAGCTGTAAACGCGCCGATCGCTCGGCTGCTGCTAGCTAAGGCCAAAAGTGCCGAATTTTCTCGTACTATCAACTCAGTCGCTGAGAATGTCGGCAAGCCCGCCAGCAATGCAGCTTCAGCAACCACTGCCCGCTGTTGATTAGCAACGAACGTGTCGGGACCGATGTACAAGAATTGTGCACCCCGCTTCGCAAGGCCATCTATAAGCGGCCTGATAGAAACAGCCAATGGCTTCCGCTCTGCATCTAAGGTGACCATCGCCTCAAGAACTTCAATCCCACGCTTGTGTAATTCATCCCTGAGTCCTTTAACAGCAGTAACCGAATTTTCTTCTTCGGGGTTGTAAATGACGCCTATTTTAGAGCTCTTACGATATGCAATAAGCGTATTAATCTGCGCATTGATTGGAGCTATATGAATCGTTCCAGTCACATTGCCGCGAGGTTGGCGTAGATCAGGCACAATTCTTGTAGCAACTGGATCCGACACAAAACAGAAGACGATTGGGATATCACGTATATATCCTGATGTGTCTTGTGCATCCCACGGTCCGGCAATCGCGAGCGTCTGGGGGGTTCCCCAAGTGTAAATCAGGTCCGGTTTCGCCGCCCGTATCTCAGCGATAATGTCGGGAATCTTGGAAAGATCACCGCTTGTATTGCGAACGGTGTATCGGACGTTAAAGCCTTGGCGACGCAAATACTCCCGAAACCCAACCTCATTGGCACTCTCGCCACGACCAAGCACCATAAATATATGAACTGATCCGCTTTGCGCAAATGTCGGCAGAGGTACAGAGCCGGCGACTGCGGCGAGAGCCAAACATTGGCGGCGACTGATCGACATCGACCGCTCCTTAAACCGGAGAGGCATGAGTTGGCCTGCCCCGTCCGATGTTCCCCAGCAGAGCGGCTCCACTCACCGCACAGATCGCACCTATAGCAAGCATCGTATGCTCTTCCGATAAAGTCAGCATTATAAAAGTAACACAAACAGGTCCTAATGCACCACCGAGCCGTTCCACCAATCGTATCATTGCGATCGCACCGGCCTCGGATATATTCGCACGGGCGGCGATCTCAGACACAAGGGTCAATTGAGGTACGCCTATCAACGCTTGTGCTGCGCCAAACAATGCGATGCTGATAGCAATACCCCAGGGAGGACCGATGATCAGGGCTGGCGTAGCAGCAGCCAGTGTTAAAACTCCACCCAGCGCAATGAATATGGCGCGTCCTCCCAAGCGATCGGCAAGCTTTGCGCAGAGCGGGGATACCAAAATGAAAGCGATATAATACAACATCAACACGCGGCCGATATCTGCGTTCGAAGCTCCAGATACGGATAATATCATCGGGGCAAGGCAGAACAGGAATGCTGTAGCAGCCATCTTTGTCGGTAAGGCACTCATGATAATAATCTTGATAATCTGCCCATTAACAGAGAGTATTTTGGTTACCGGAATGTGTGCGCGCTCTTGCGTCGTCCCATTTTGACGTGCGAATATACTAATGGCAGCAAGTGAAGATAGCGCCATCAACGCCCCGAATAGAAACGTCTCACGAATACCAAACTGGTCAGCTAGAATGCCCCCAGCCAACGGCCCACAAACACCAGCCGCCAACAGTGCCCCAACGTAGTTAGCGAGGCCGCTCGCGCGGTTTCTCATATTCGTATTACTGATAACAAAACATTGTGCGGTGATCAACAGAAGACCATATCCCAAGGCCGTTATGCAGCGAAGGAGCAGAAAATCTGTCAGGCTCGTCACATAAACAGTGCCTACGAGCCCAATACTGACGAGGCAAGCCCCGGCACTAAGGCAACGCCTGTTGCCGGCACGACTAGAAAGGAACATGCCTAATGGCTGAGAGAGCGCCCAGATCAGCATGAAGGCTGTTACCGGCAAAGAAACCGCGAGCGAAGGCGTTATCCAGCTAGTGTCCCGCGCAAGGGATCGGGAGAACTCCGGAAGGAACGAACGTGATAACTCCTCACTTATAGCCAATAGGAAGACCGGCAGTCGCATGGAAACTGACGCCAACCAGCGTGATTCGTCGCCGGCGCCACGTGTTGCGTCCACGCTATAAGCATGTTGATTATTAAGAAAAATACTAGCCGCATTACGCTGAGCAAATGCCGTCATAAATTCAAAAACCACAAGGATCGAAACAAGTACCATCGAGAACACATCGATCATGAGATCAAATAGTTTTTTCGAGATGTAGTCTTTGTCGAGGTCTATAATTATATTTCCTACGGAATCGTTCCGCTTGTCAAAAACTTTGACAACAACAGCCGGCGTCGAGATGGGATAGTTATGCTCCACGGACAAGTGTGTATCCCGCCCTCCACCTTCTGTCTGTGTGAGTATAGTACGCCCATCGTTATCTACTAGAGAAATGCGGGACAATTCACGATTGTCGGCCAGCGTTCGTGTGAATGCCTCTTCTAAGCCCTCCACACGGCTGAGTGGAATGCCAAACCTCAGAGCCCGGTTGATAGAGCCCTGCAAATTTACACCAGCGAGTTGTGCCTTCCGTATAAGCTCAGGCTGCATTATTGGTTCGAAGGATCGCATGGCCATCCAGCCACAAAATCCTGTTGCAACGAGCAGAATAACAACAGTTAGACCAGTAAGACGAAATGCGAGCGTCTTTGAGAGGTCGTTGGTCGTCTGCCGGCCAAAAATAAGACTTGAAAAAGTGATGTGTGATAGAAAAAATACTGCACTCGCTGCTGTTAGGCTCAGCAGAAAAAGTGCGCCAACACTTGTATGCTGCATTTCTTTCACGGCCTGATTGACCCGGTCTAGACGAACCCTTATCCGCAAAGCGCCCGAATTCTCACCGAAGCTATTACTGATGACCATCGTTTCAGAAACTATCTCCCTGTTTTCCCGGGGTTGTTCCTGTAATGAAGAGTGCTGCTTGGGGACGCTGGAGAAAAGCGGCTGCTCTCGACGGTCGAGCACTTCGATGATATCGATTGATGCATCTGCACTTGCAGCAGTCAGAAGTGCCGTCACACCAACCAGCTCAGATAAATCTAATCCCAAAGTTAGGCTGTACTCAATCTGGTAGCGTAGATCGGTAAGAATTTTATTTGCTTGGCTGCGATTTAGCTGAACAAGATTATGTTCGAGTTTCAGATTCGCCAGGAATGCCGACGCATAAACAACTATTGTGACGGTAGCAGCGAGCATAAGCGCGGTTCGATAAAACCTAGATCGTAATAGTTCTTTCGCAATGAGTTTAATTGGTTCCGGAATCACGCCGATATTCCGCCATGAATTGGGATATCAGCGCCATTAATGTAACTAGCCTCGTGTGAGCATAAAAAATAAATCGCCGCTGCTACCTCTTCCGGATAACCTAGCCGCCGAAGAGAAATCTGCGCAATAAGATTCTCGGATCCTTCAGATAAAATGGATGTTTGGATCTCGCCAGGCGAAATCGAGTTGACTCTAACGCCTCTTGCACCAAATTCTGCTGCGGCGTAGTTAGTGAGTGTTGTCAGGGCGGCTTTCGTAGCAGCATATGCAGCTCCCGCAAATGGATGAACCTGCCGTGAAGCTATAGACGTGACATTGACAACCGAGCCTTTGCAAGCAGAAATTTCCTCCATCAGTCCCCGCATAAAAAGCAAGGGAGTAAAAAAATTTAGCTGGAAAGTTTTCTGCCACGACTGCATGTCCAGATCGAATACACCGAGTTTCGATCCAGTCAGAGTTTTGGGCGAAGCCCCAGCATTATTGACCAATGCATGGATTCTCTTCTCTGGCAATAAATCGAGAATCTTTGCAATAGCCGCTTTCGCCGAGACCTCATCACTCAAATCCGCATAGATATGCTTAGCACCCGATAACGTTACAAAATCATCCTTTGGAATATGCGTCCGCGAACATGTAATCACATGCCAATGGGCCTCCGCGAAACGGCGGGCGGTTGCATACCCAATCCCTCGGCTAGCTCCGGTAATAATCGCGACTCTTGTCATTTTTATATCACTATAAATACAAGCAGCGCCCCACGTTTTTGCGGAAAGTCTTCTCTGCTGAGGTGGCTCGGAGTGAGGATACAGGGAACATCTGTGCAGATCCTGGGATCGCAGACCCGGTGTGGTAACGCCGGCTGCTGCGTGGGCGACAAACGAGAAAGAGATGGGACGTTGATAGGAGCGACAGAGTTCCAATGGCTGAACGAAACACTATGCAACACTCACGACTGGAAAGTTACTTTCTGACGATACTCGAAGCAGGTGCCACTCGAGTAGTCAGCAAAAATAGCTAGTTTTACGATTTAATATTAATCAAAGTTCCCCGATGAAAGGCCAATTCGGCTGTCACGAGGGAAGGAAATCCAGCGAACGGCGTGTTTGGCAAGGTCTGGTTGGTCGGCTTCCACGCCGTGCCCAGCGGCGGGTGATCTTGTTCTTCTGACCGATGCGAGCCTCGTCGCCGAACCATAGTTCTATATCGCCGGATGCGACGCCCTTGTCCTGCGCGATTGCGTCCAGGCGGGCGGGGAGACTTTTTTAAAATCCTCGATCGCGCCAACGGCCTGGGCGTGATGGCGCGGCCGTGCCGACAACTTGCGGTATCCCATCTTCCGCAGTTCCCGGCTCAATGTCTGCCGTGCGATGCTGATCTGAAACTCCTGCCAGACCCATTGGCACAGATCGACGATCCGCCAGCGCACTGTCCCCCGTCAGCACCAATGGCACAGATTTGAGGTTGTGATTTAAGGAGGGTTGGGGCTTCGTCGTAGTGACGAAGGAACGAAGATGAAGCCCC
>CANJVX010000070.1 GCA_947478405.1 Beijerinckiaceae bacterium
CTGCGGTGGTCATCTTCAGTAGATGCATGATGTTTTCGAGTTCCCGCAGTTCTCCTAACTTCTTGCTGCGCTCGGCCTTGGCTTCGAGGGTTTCCTCGCCGTGTCTGTAATTCGGATGAGTCTTGCCCCGTTTGATTGATTCTGGACGCCTTGCGCCGTGGTAGCGGCAGACCGAGGTATTAAATGCGGCGGGGTTCCGGCATTGCTGCTGGGTAGCCTTGCACTTGGCGTGGCACTGTTTAGCGCCGAATCTGGTTACGCAGGGTAAGGGCATCGTGTGTAAAGTCCTTTACAGTTAAGTTTTAACCGGCCGACGGGGGCCGGGCAGGGCGGGGCTGCCTATTTTTCGGTTACCTCATGGAAGATTGCGGTTTGTGCGTGTCTTTTTAAGCCGTTTTGATACCTGTTCCGCCAGTTGGCGGCAGCATATTTTGAGCCGCATCGACGATGGCTTGAGCTTCCTGAATCAGGGGAAGCAGGGCAGAGTCTCCGTTTTTCCAACGGTCATACTCATGCTTAATGCCGCGCTTCATTATTCTCAGGCTTGCCTCGCACTGATCCACTACCCCCGATATTTCTTTGTCGAACCAAGGTAACTTCTGCTGCAGAACCGTTGGTGAGACGCCGTCGGCGGCAAGCTTCCTGATCGCTGGCAGGACGTAATACCCAAGTAAGTGGGCGATCTCCTTGGGCATTTTCTTTAGCCAAGGGGCATGGTCTCCGTAAGTGGCCATACCGCGCAGTGGCGTTCCGAGGCGAAGGCATTTAGCGAGTAAGTGGATTTCCTGCTCATAGCGGTCTAGGCCGTCTGCCGCCTCCCGTAATTTGTATTCGCCGCTGTGGAGTGGATGTTTCTGGCGCTGGGTAATAGCCTTCTGGTATTCGTCTTTGCAAATGCTCATGTTGAATCTCCTGAACTTGTTATAGAAGTATCTAAAATCATCGACTCCTGCGCCCGGGCGGGGCGCTTGCCAGAGTAGCCAGACTTGCCAGAGAAAACCGAAAAACTCTTTTGGCTTTGTACGTATATACATATATTTCTCCTACTTTATTAAAAGGTATGGCAAGTCTGGCAAATGCCTTGGAACCCGCGCCCAGACTCATTCTCCAGCAGCCAGACCCTCTGACTTGACCCGGCAGCGCTGGCTTAAACAAGCGCCTCATCCTCTGGTCCCAATAACCCATCATCCATGTCGTACACCTCACGCATATGCTCACACTCCAACTCCCACTCTTGCTCGGTCAATGGCTGAGGTACCTGTTGTGGGGTAGGACCCCAACCCCAGTCAACGTCGCCGCCCATGGCCTTGTCAAACTCCCGCCGTGCAACGTCAATACTGGGGAGGTCGTAGCCGCGTTCCTGAGTGCCATTTACCGTGGCACGATTCTGCTGTGCGCTGGGGCATAGTTTCCCGAGCTTGTCGGCTATGGTCTGGGTTTGGACGGTGTGATAACGCTCAGCATTCTTGTCGTACTGCTTGTAGCCTCTGAGCAGCTGTTTGGTAGAAACGAATCTTGGAGATGACCACCGCTCAGGAGCGTAAGGCTGTTCAGGAAGAACCCCGTCGACAAGCACCTCATACCAAAACCGGTCAAACCCCGACAGGGACTGAATTTTTTGCTTTAAATGCTCTTTGGTCTTGGGGCGCTGCCGCACATTGAAACTCGATAAATCTATTTGCAGCAGGTCGTGCACCATCGCACTGATTACGGCGTCATCATTGATCGCATTAAAAATAGTATTGAAATATTCGGAATCACCCTCGCGGTCAGATGACACCCGTAAGAACAGGAAGCGCCGGTCATCCCGGTCAATGTGTGCAAAGTGATCGTTGTTGCTTGCCGCAAAAAAACGGTGAAAAGAATCAATAGTCCGTGAGGGCTGGTACTTCTGCTCAATCCCAATTTGTGGCTCTGTGATTAACGACTTGAGCTTTTCAATGGATTTCTTGTCGCCAGAAAAAAGCGCCTCGTCCATCAAGATCGCGTAGTGTTGTTCGAGTGCTGCGTTAAATCTACCAATCACTTGATCAACGTCGGAAACCTGAAGGGTGGTCTTGGCCCAGATACGCCGCAGCAAGATAAAAAAAGTTCCCTTGCCGGCTCCCTGTATGCCGAGCATTACGATCATGATGCCGGGCTTCTCTTCCGGTTTTTGTAGCATGTGAGCGAGGTAGCGCAGTAGGTATTGAAAGACTCTGTGGTCGCCATTGCAAATGACGAGCAGTAAAAATTCCCGAATTAATGACCAGTTCCCCGGTCTTGGTATAGCGGTATAGCCGATCCAGTAATTGAGCGTGGCTGCAGGTGTGGGAAGAGGGCTGAAGGCAACCGCGTCGTACACAAAAGTATTGGGGTTTACCCAGAAATCAGCGATGACCTTTTTTGTGTCGGATGCTATGGGCAGAGTTTCTAAATGACGCTTGATCAGAAGCTCCGCATCTGGTTTCTTGTAAAAGTGAACCCCATGCCGACCAGTGCCAGACTGACTCTGAACCAACTCGGTTGTGTCGATAACACGAATCTCGCCGCTCAACTTCATTATGCAGAACGCCGATTGCACAGCGGCAAGCACAGACGAGAGCTTTGGTCTTTGTGTCGGCGCGGAGGATTTAGCCATTCCACCCACCCGCGCGAGCATGGTGTATCAAGGTTCCGTAGCGAATTCCACCCTCATACGAAAACGACTCAAATAGTGTTTGAAGGACCCCCTCATCGAAGCGGTCGGGTGGAGCAGTAAGGCTCCAGTCACGCACTAATTCATACGCGCATGACCAACGAGTCGAGGCAACAGCCCAGACTACGTCCCGGTATTTCGGGTAAGGGCAGTCGGCATCAATGAATGTCAGCATCTCGCGCACGTTGGCAATGGCGCGGGGAGTCTCCGGTTCGCAAAGCAAAGCAAGGTGGACTTGGCTGAGTCCGGCGGTTCTGGTGGGCGGTGTGCCCGGTATGGAGCACGGTAGTTCTTTATTTGAATGTCTCGTGGCGGACCGCTGCTTCGCGATTAATTCAAGCCATATATCAAGCAACCTTTGCGGGATGACAGGGAGGCGTGAGTAATGACCGTTCCCACCCCAGCGGTATGGTTGCCCAGTATCAGGGTGAATAGATGGCGGCAAAACATCTTGTAAGGTCTTGCCGTTCTGGGAAGCGCACCGTAATTCAAAGATCATCTGCTTAGAGTCTGGGTCGGGGTATTGAATGCTGCGTATCGGTGCTGTCGCGATTGGTAATCTGTAAAGAAGCTTCTTCCGATTCGCCCTACCTGAATCAATAATTACCGAATCGTCTGCGCTGAGCAGCGTGTTCAGGTCTAACCCGCGCTGGCGAAACCATGCTTCTGCAGCAATGAAATCGTCTAGATCGAGAGCAACTGTAGGGGCGGGTTCACAGTATGCGTGTGCTACTCCCACGTTTCCATTGATTGATGCGGCTGACGCGACGGTTGTAATGACATTGGTCCGCTCGTTCCATCCTGGGTGAGTAGGCCCCTTTGTCCCGAGTGGAATCGGCACCATCGCGAAACCCGATTCGGCATAACTGGCCATTAGCTGCTGGCGGTCGTGTGTGGAAGCGATCATTTGGCCCCCTGTTCGCAGGCGGCTTTAGCTTCGGTTAGTGAGTCGTATTCACCATCGAGGAAGTCATCACCGACTCTCGCCCAGATGTGGCCGCTTCTAGACTTGCCGACGATCATGGGTGTGCCGTCTTGCCTACGCCACCAGTTCCCTTTGGCGGACAAGTCCCAGTCAGTGTCATGTTTGGGGATCATTTCGCATCCCCTTGCGTTGCCCGTTCCGTTACCCACGCGTCGATGGTGCTTTCGAGCCAGCCTGCAGCTCTGCCGCCGGGAACCAGTTTGAATGGAGGGGGGAAGTGCCCGTTACCGATCAGTTCGTAGATGGTGCTTGGCTGAAAGCCAATCTTCGGCGGCAGGTCCTTCATGCGAAGGACCCGGGTGATGCCGTTCGTGTTTTCCATGTCTATTCGTCTCCGATAGTGTTTGCACAGCTTCGGAGCGAATGTTAAGTGCCGGATGTAGGGCGGTCTAAGGACTCAAATCGCTATTTCAATCCTCTATTTTAAATTCAACGGATCTGTTCTCTGGGTTCTTGTTCCAATACGACCGAATGGTTTCTTCAGTTAACCCGAAAGCCTTTAAACCGTTTTCACCCAATTTTGCGCAGGCATCCTCAAGCGTGAGTCCTAAACCGCCTTCTTCTTCCGGTAGTCTCGCTGCTGCGATCCATCCAAGCGCGAACTGCATTGTTTTCTTACGCTCGCGTGATTTTTTGCTTTTACGCTCCCCGCGCTTTGCTTTGACGTCAAGAGCTTCAGCGGCATCTTCCCCATCGGCAATGTCCCGAAGTGCGGCGCTCAGAAATGTGCGGTCTTCTTTGCTTAGCGCAGATCCGGAGGCTACTAGGTTTCCTATTTTGCGCAGTCGTTTCTGTCCATCTATGACGCTCATGCTGTCCTCCGTTTAATCTTTATAACTTTGCCCTTTATCTTCGATTGATCAATGTCTACGTAACGCCCCCAATCGCCCATTAATTCCCGGCGTCTGTCGAGTTGGTCGCCACGTCGATAAGCCCGTTCGGCTTGATTCTTTATGGTGTGTGCAAGTGCTATTTCTACCGTTTCATTTTGGAACCCGTGCGCCTCCTCCGCTGCCCAGTCCCGAAACGTGCTGCGGAACCCGTGTGGGGTGTATTGCCCGAAATTCACTTTGTTCATCAGCACGAGCATTGCACCATTGCTTAAGCCAGTTCCCGTCTTCCAGCCCGGGAATACGAATTCGTCCGGTTTGCGCTTTGTGTTGATGCTGGCAAGTATCTCGACGGCACGTTCACATAGGGGGACGCGATGCTCTTTCCCGGCTTTCATGCGTGTGGCAGGTACCGTCCATACTTTTGCTTCAAGGTCGACCTCGCTCCACGTGGCCCCAGTGACTTCACCGGTCCTACCGGCGGTCAGTATCAGAAACTCCAAGGCGAGTGGAGTGCTTCCGCTCTGTTTTCGCAGCGCAGTAATGAACGGATTAATCTGTTTATAGGGCAAGGCAGGATGGTGCTGCACCTTCTTGGTCTTGCTGGCGCGCGGCAGCAGTTCGCGCAGATTGCCATCTAACCGAGCAGGGTTATCCCCCGTGAAATACCCGCGCGCCTTGGCCCAGTCGAGAACCTTTTCTATGCGCTGCCTGACGCGTGTCGCGGTTTCCGTCTTGGTTGGCCAGATCGGTTCCAGTACCCGCATTACCTGCGCGGTATCAACGGAATTGACCGGTAGGGTGCCGAGAATAGGGCTTGCGTAGGTGGCGAGGGTGTTTTCCCATTGCTGAGCGTGTTTGGCGTTCTTCCACTCGGGGGCCTTGGCTGCGATGCATTGCCGCACCGCTCCGTCAAACGTGATTGTGTTGGCCTGTTCAAGCCGACGACTCAGCACCTCGCGGCGCTTCTCCTCGACCGGATCGAGGCCATCGAGAACCAACTTGCCGTATTGCGTGACGAGGGAACGTGCTTCTGCCAGTGACCGGACTTCTGCCGACCCAATGCCCATCTCGCGGCGCTTACCGGATTTGGGGCTGGTGAAGCGATATATCCAGCTTTTGGTTATTCCGGAAACGCCGCTATAAACCTGCAGGTAAAGCCCCGGCTGCTGGGCGTC
>CANJVX010000071.1 GCA_947478405.1 Beijerinckiaceae bacterium
GAAAGGTCTCAGATGAATTTACCGTCCCGCTCTGCGCCACTCACCACCATGAGCTCCACATGCGTGGCAATGAGAAAGACTGGTGGGACGAAAAACAAATCGAGCCACTTTCCGTTGCGGAAGATCTATGGAAAGAAAATTTTCCGGGCCCAAGGGCCTAAAAGTTCGGCCAGACTAAGGAAGAGTATCGCCGTAATCGTTCCAGACGATACAAAAATAAAAATGAGATAAATGTAAAAAGGGTCCATGACGCCAGCCCTCAAAAATATCACGGCGCTATTCATCATATGTTTAATGCAAGTTCAAGTGGTTGCGGGGAGGCGCTACCACCTCTACCGAACCTTTTTGGGTTCCGAGAGAAAGGGCCACATGCACCTTCAGCCAAACCGCTTCATGGACCTTTAAAACCCTATCGACCTTGTGCCACCAAAACCAAGCGCCTCAGGCCACTGAACACAAACATCCTTCTTGGACTATTAAGCCTAAGCGCTTAAAAGGCGTGCAAGCGATAAGTCATGAAGCAGCCCTTCTCTCGGGCAGGCGATTATCTAGAACTTGATCATATCAATTCGGGTGATCGTAGTTTGATCAGTTATAATCGCCGGACCACCCTTGTACATGTGCCATGCTACGTATTGCTCGTTGAATAGTTCCTCAGAAGACATTCCGTCAACAGGCACAATTACCTTGTAGCCCCGCTGCGCAGCCCCTGAGCCTGTTCCTATCACTACTCCTTGTGCCGAAGTCCCCGTTATGATCACAGTCTTGATTCCGTGATCTTTTAGACGCTGCTCAAGGCTTGAGCCGAGGAACTTGTCAGGTCCGCGCTGCGCAATCCACTCACCGTCTTTGGGCGAAAGGCTCGGATCGGCGATAGTTTTAGGATCACCTTCCCCGGCTAGCGTATAAATCACCGTGGCGCCAGCTAACCGCGCTCTGTCCATAAGCGCTTTAATTTTCGGGATGGTGGCGAAACAGCGCTCGCGACGCTCCATTGAGCAGCCGGGCTTCTGCATATCGAGGATCAGCAAAGCGGTGGTTTTAGCTTCCAGCGTAACCGATTTCACTTCCGGCGGCGGCGGCGCTTTAACAGCGCCCCACTCGGCTATCACATCTGCAGCCTGCGACGGCCCTATAATCGAAACTACAGCGATCATCACCAGCGCCAATCCTGAACCTAACGGTCGCGTCGCCATTATGTCACTCCTTTGTAGATTTTTTTACAGCGCAAGAAAAATTATACGGCGCTATTCTAGCAATTTTTAAAAATTTTTGACTATACTAAATTAGTTTATCATTTAGAGGACGGGTTAGTTGGCAGGGTCATTAGCCAACTATTAGCTTGGTTGGAAATAAATAAAAAACCCGGCCCCCGACAAGGTTGCTGGAGGATACGGAGGATTAGATGAAATGTTTTCATGCAATCGTGCTATTTTTATTTACTGTCATTTCGGTAAGCACTAGCCTCGCTGAGGAGCTTCGAGTGCTAACTGGCAACGCAGTACAAGGCCCACAGAAAGTACTCGCAGAGAAGTTCATGGCTCTTACGGGACATAGTGTCATAATTTTTTCTTCTAATCCTAGCGTCATACAACAAAAACTCGATGCTAAAGACCTTTTTGAACTATATGTTATTCCGGCAGCCTTACTTAAAGTACAGTACAATGCCGGAAAATTACAATCGGATAGCTTGAGGCCGCTAGCAAAAATTGGCGTTGGTATCGCTGCGCGCGAAAATGGTCCGAAGCCAGATACCTCTTCACCTGAAGCGTTCAAGGCTTCACTTATGGCGGCCAAAGCAATCACCTATTCCGACGCAGCAACAGGAGGCCTCTCGGCGGTGTCGGTGGCTAGGGTTCTCGCCAATATGGGTTTGACCGAGGCGATCAAACCAAAAGTGGTTCTCAGCACCAATGGCCAGGATCTGGTTGCAAGTGGGGAAGTTGATTTCGGCCTTTTTAATGCAAGCGAAATACCTCGTGCGAAGGGCGTGGTATTGGCTGGGCGAGTGCCTGCAATGCTGCAAGCAACGCTTGATTACGATGTTGGGATACCGATAACTAATTCTAATCCTATCTTAGCGAAGTCTTTCATTGCCTACATGATCTCCGAAGACGCGCGTGCAATCTGGGAAGAGGCACACATCGATCAAGCCAAGTAGATGAGCATTTGAACTAGGCGCATAGAAATGGTCGGATCCATTGTTCCAACCAATCTACCCAAGCCATAGCATATCAAGGCCTTCTCCAAGCTCAAGCGTGAAAAGCCCGACAACGGTGATACACATGCCCGCAAGGCCTACCCCATGTCGGTCATATCAAGGATTGAAATCAACGACAAAACTGTCCGAATCATCGGAAAAAAAGCCACGCTGGCCGACGTCATCGCGGGACGCCCGGCAAACGTGGGAAATGATCGTGGTTTTGTGCGTAAACGACGCGCCCGAAAGGATAAAGCTGGGAACCTCTCTGTAGTTAAATTTATGAATGAAAAGCTATTCTAAAACTAAACCTACACTCCCCTCTGGGGCTGGATATTTAGTGGAGTGGAACTGGAAACACTCGATTATGTCTTTTCGACGTAAGAAATGCTCCAAGCTCTTATTGCCGGAGGATGCAAACTGGAGCACATGCAATTTGATACCCTTCCAAGTAATATAAAAGCGTTTCTGGGCCGACATTGGCTCTCCTCTCGCGAAAGCGAAGCGAAAATAAAACGCTGCAAACGCCTCAATTCGGTAATCAACAACCATAGCGACCCGATCAGCGCATGAGGCTGCCTACAAGAGCTACCTCAAAAGTGCACCGCAGCATGTCCGGCACCGAGACAAATGACCTCGCTATTAAACAGCATCAGCAATCTCGAAAGACTATACTTTTGTAGGAGAGACGCCTGACATTTGCCCTGTAAGCTCTCATGAATAGTTCAATTCTACATTGTTCCAAAACAAAATTCAGATGTGGGGGGAAGTCGATGTCTCTTAGAAACATGGGCATTGCTGGAATATTAGGCACCCTACACATCACTCTTTCAACAATGGCTCATGCGCAAGGAGTCCTCAATGAATGGAATGAGGTCAAAGCACCACCACCACCCCCGCTGCATGCTGTGACATTAAATCCTAAAACGACCGCATTATTCATGATGGATTTCAATAGTAAAAATTGCAAGCCAGAAATGCGTAATAGATGCGCTCTAGTTATTCCGCCTGTTCAAAAATTTTTGGCCCGCGCAAGAGCAAGCGGGATAACAATCATACATAGCTATACGCCCAATATGGTAGAAAGTGACATCGTCACTAATGTAAAACCTCTACAAAATGAGCGCGTTGTTCAGGTGCGTGGAGATAAATTTGATAAAAATGATCTCAACGAAACGCTGAAAACTAAGGGCATCACCACCATTATCACTGTTGGCACCTCAGCAAATGGGGCGGTTCTTTTTACAGCAATTGGCGCATCTCAACGTGGCTTCAAAGTCGTGGTCCCAGTAGATGCTATGCCAGCGGATACTGCCTATCAGGAACAATTTTCAATTTGGGAAATTGCAAATGGTCCAACGATCAGAGAAGTATCGACACTAACGACTCTCGAAAGAATACATTTCTGATTTTTTTATAAAGATTGCTTGATCAATATTTAAAAAAACAGCTTATACATTCATTATCAAATACATCAGGAATTCCAGATTAGCTAAATCCAAACTTCGGCTGCATCAGATTGAAGGCATTTAGAAACAGAGCAATCGACCCAAATCCCGCATACATGAGAACAAAGCTTTTCCAAACCGTTTGATGACGGACAATAAATGAGCAAGGAATGCCGCCATGCACCTCATTCGCCTGACCTGTGCGACTTTATGGATATGTTCAGCCAGCTTCTCTTTTGCGCAAAGCAAAAGTGTGAATGCGCCTGATCATGATCCCGATGGGGTTGCCACTATGGCGCGCGCGGCGAAAGCTTATGATGCCAGCAAGACAGACGCCAAAGGATTAAAACAACTTGGATGGCATGATCTGGCTGCCCGCACCGCCTATCAGCCAACCATTAAGCAGCAAGGCAAACGCTGGATTCTTTATGTTGGCCATCATGGCGGACGTATGGTGAATCCCCTGACTGGAGAGCAAGAGGAAAACGGAACATCTATTCTTGATGTTACAAACGTCCATAAACCCAAACTGCTTTTCCATATTCCCGGCGATAAGGGCAAAGAGGCACCAGGCCGTGAAACGGGCGGCTCGCAAATGACGCGCGTGTGTGGAGGCGGCGAGTTGTCGAACGCCGACCCATCGAGATTTTATATGTTGCGCACTTTTGGAGAGACTGGCCAACAGATTTGGGATGTGAGCATCCCTGAGAAGCCAAAAATTGTCTGGCGGATCGATGGCCTACAAAGCACACATAAGAATGACTGGGACTGCAAAAGTGGCATTGCCTTGCTCGTTCATACGGGATTAAGCGATACTTGGAAAATTCAACGCGTCACCCATGTTTATGACCTCTCAAATCCCGAGAAGCCGCGCAAGATACGCGAATTGAGCCTACCCGAGCATCTCGCCAACGCCCGTAATGCTGGCCCGGCTGCCTTGCATGGCCCCATTCTCGGCCGTAATGGACTTGATCGTGTCTTTTTTGGCTATGGAACAAACAAAGATGGCGCAGCTGTTATTCTCGACAAGCAAAAAATGCTCAATGGAGCCCCTAGTGTCAGCGCAGATGCGTTGACGCAATTAGAAATCGGCAGACTCACGCTGCCATCCTTCCTTGGGGCTCACACGGCTTTCCCGCTTTATGGTATAAAGCCTGCTCGCTTTTCCCACGACAAAGTCGAGCAGACGCGTAATTTCATTGTTGTTGTTAACGAGAACAATACAACAACCTGCGGTGAAGCCCGACAAATGGTTTATATTGCTGACGTTACCGACGAGAAGCACCCAATGGGTGTAGCCGCTTATGAACCTGATGAGCGTTCAGGCAAATTCTGCGATCGGGGCGGCAGGTTCGGGGCCCATTCAAGCAATGAAAGCCTTGCCCCCACTTTTTATGGAAGGTTGATGTTCTTCTCTTGGTTCAATGCCGGAGTGCGGATGCTCGATGTTCGCGATCCCTACGCACCGAAAGAGGTTGGATATTTCATTCCCGCGCGCAATCGCAATACGGATGTACGCTGCGATGATGAGAAGCTGCGCCGAGGATGCGTCCCAGTCATCCAGATCAACAATGTCGAGGTAGACGAGCGTGGTTATGTCTATGCTGTAGACAGAGCCAATTCTGGCCTGTTCATTCTTCAGGTCACTGGTGCCGCACGCAAAATCATGGGCCCTGTTGTAAAATGAGCAATGGAATCAGGTTGTGATTCCGGCCCCTCTTCAATACCAGTGATTTCGATCTGCCCACCAACCAACTGCCATCTAAAAAGCCAGGGGCCACCGGGGAGGCACAAGTTGATCATCGAAGACGAAACGGGCGTCACGCCTGCTGTCCTGAAAGCGCTTGATGGCACAACAAACGCCCGCGCCCGTCAGATCATGGAAGCATTTGTGCGCCACGCCCATGCCTTTGCGCAAGAAGTGCAGCTCACAGAAGAAGAATTCGAATATGGCATCGACTTCC
>CANJVX010000072.1 GCA_947478405.1 Beijerinckiaceae bacterium
CGTGAAGCTCACGAACTCCACGACCACTGCGGTTAACACCTCGCAGGGCAACTGGACCGGCCGTCTGCGCGTCGAGCGCACGTTCTAATCTGATCTGAGAGAGCTTCTCTCAAATCGAGAACCCCGGAGCGAAAGCTCCGGGGTTTTTCGCTTTCAAGGGCTCTTTTTTCAGATATCATCCCGTTCATGCGGCCCCCCCCCACACATTTGCGTGCGTCTGATGCCTCGGCCTCCCGCGAGCAGGTGATGCAGGCTGGTCAATTATTCCAGTCCGGACGCCTGTCCGAGGCTGCGGCTCTCTTGAAGCCCGTGGTCAAGCGCCAAAGCCGTGACGCCTTGGCCTGCCACCTTCTGGGCCTGTGTGAATTCCAACTGGGCGCGCCATCTCAGGGGCGCCGGCATCTCGATGCCGCCCTGTCGCTGGCCCCGGAACAGATCGATTTTTACATCAATTATGCCACGCTGCTTTTGCAGTCGGGCGCGCATGCGGATGCGCTGTCTATTTGTGCGGGCGGTTTGCGCCGTGCTCCGGGGAATCTTCAGCTTGTCTATCTGCGCGCAACCCTTCACGCAGCTTTGGGGCGTTATGAATTGGCGCTGGCTGATTTTGATGTCTTGCTCTCGCGTGATCCCCAAAACCATATCTGGACGATGGAGCGCGCTGTTTGTCTGGCGCAATTGGGCCGCGCACAAGAAGCCGCCGTCATTCTCTCGCGCGCCACGCAGGCTGACCCTGCTGATTTTGCAGCACCCTATAATTTATCAAAAGTTCTTCTCTCCCAGAGGTCTTTTGATGATGCGATCAGGGCGATTCAAGCCGCACTGGCACGCGCGCCGCAAAATGCCATGGTTCATTCCCAGCATGCTCTTATCCTGGCAGATGTGGGCGACCTGACGCAGGCATTGGCAGCCCATGATCGTGCTGTCGGCCTTGATCCCCATTCAGCCGATGCCTTGTGCAATCGTGCTGTGCTTCTGACCGATCTTGGCCGTTTCGAGGAGGCCTTGCGCGACCAGGATGCCGCCCTGGTTTTGGCACCGCAATCGTCTGACATTCAATCCAATCGCGCCAATGTGCTGGCCTCGCTTGGTCAACACGACGCATCTCTGCGCGCTTATGATTTCGCCTTGCAGTTGGATCCGCAGAATGCGCCGGCGCGGCTCAATCGTGCCTTGCAAAGGCTGGCGATCGGGCGTTTTGCCGAGGGCTGGAAAGATTATGACTCGCGGCTCGATATTCCAGAACTGGAGATGCGGGGGCTTGGCGTCCGCAAAGATTATATTGCGCGCGCCCTGCGCAATGGGCAGATGAAGGATGTTGCCGGCCAATCCATTGTGCTCATGGATGAACAGGGCGTGGGTGACACGATCATGTTCGCCACGATTGTTCCTGATCTCATGGCGTGCGCCAAAAGCCTGCGTTTGATTGTTGATGAGCGTCTTGTCGGCCTGATGCAGGCGAGTTTTCCTGGGCTTGTGTGTTCGGGTATTGCGAACTTTCTGAATGCGCCCGATTTGCGTGCCGATGAAAGACTTCTCTTCACTGGCAGCCTTGGTCCGATTTTTCGCAGGCGCCGCGAGGATTTTTCACGACAGGCCTATTTATCGCCCGATCCCGATAAGGTTGAGGCATGGTCGCAGCGCCTTGGCGCAGTTTCCACCCGTCGCAAGATCGGCCTTTCCTGGAAAGGAGGCACGTTTAAAACACGTGCAGCTTTACGCCAGTTGGAGCTTGCAGATTTTGCTTCGCTATCGAGTGACGGGTTTGATTTCGTCAATCTGCAATTTGGTAGCACGCCAGATGATCTCTCGCGTTTTGAAGAAATTGTCGGACACCGTCTGATTGATTTCCCATCGTCCGAGACACATGACCTGCATGATCTGGCGGCTCTCATTCAGTCTCTGGATGGCGTGCTCACCATGCAAAATACCAATGTTCATCTATGCGGTGCATTGGGAAAGACCTGTCTGGCCATCATTCCGCACGTTGCCGAATGGCGCTATGGCACGAGTGGAAACCGCATGGCTTGGTATGATAGTGTTCAACTTATCCGTCGCGAGGCTGGCCAATCCAAAGAAACATTGATGGATGAATTGCGCCATCGGCTCACAACAATTCTGGGAGAATGACCATTCAACCCCTGCGCATCTTCATCGGCTATGACAGCAATGAAATCACGGCTTGTCACACTCTCATCCAAAGCGTCCTGGCCCATGCCAGTGTCCCTGTGGCGTTTACCCCGGTTGCTTTGTCAGGGCTGAATGGAATTTTTGCGCGTGAGCGCAATAACCTTCAATCAACAGAATTTTCTTTCTCGCGTTTTCTGACGCCTTATCTGTCGGGTTATGAGGGCTGGTCGCTGTTTGTCGATTGCGACATTCTTTTCAGGGATGATGTCGCCAAACTTTTTGCCATGAAAGATGAACAGGCATCAGTCATGGTTTGTCAGCATGATTATACGCCATCTTCCGAGGTGAAATTTCTCAACCATATTCAGACAGTCTATGCCAAAAAGAATTGGTCGAGCGTGATGCTCTTCAACAATGCACGCTGCCGCTCCCTGACACCCGATTATGTCAACACAGCAAGCGGACTGGAATTGCACCAGTTCAAATGGTTGGCCAGCGAGGACGAAATCGGCGCATTGCCGTTGGACTGGAACTGGCTCGTTGGTGAATATGCCCATAAGGCTGATGCCAAGGCGGTTCACTTCACACTCGGCGGTCCTTATTTCACCGAATTTGCAGATTGTGATTATGCAGCCGAATGGCGGGCCGCTCTCGCGCAGGTGCAATCGGTTCGCCAACGCGACGAACGCTCGTAAATCAGGGCAGGAGACAGAGGTGGCGCTTGCGCAAGATCTTGATCGCGCCTTTGATTGCTTTGAGCAGGGTAATCCTGAAGAAGCATTGCGCCTGTGTGAAGTGATCCTAGAGTATGATCCTGATTTTTATGGTGCGCTTTATTTAGCAGGAAGTATTCTGGCGGATTTGGGCCGCAATGGACAAGCGCGTGTGCAGCTTGAAAAAGCAATCGCACTTCATCCGGAAAAAAAAGTCGCACATTTCAATCTTGCTAAGGTTTTGCTTGATCTGGGTGAGGCGTCGTCAGCTTGTTCGCGTCTCGAATATTATCTGACACTTGATCCCGGTGATGCCGAAGCCCATTCTATCTACGGCGGTGCCTTGCTGGATATCGGCCGCTTTGATGCTGCGCGCGCGGCGCTCGATCACGCGCTTGAACTTGCCCCTCATTTTGCGCTTGGCTGGTATAATCGCGGCAATCTCGCCAAGGCGCAGGCGCGCTATGACGAGGCTGTCGCAGATTTCCGCCAAGCCATCGCCTGTGATCCGCTTTTGGTCGCCGCCCATCTTAATTGCGGCGTCGCCTTGAATGCGTTGGGGCGTCTGGAAGATGCAGTGGATTGCTATGAGGAAGCTTTGCGGTTGGATCCGCTCTCTGCCGATGCATGGTCGAATCGTGGCATCAGCCTTCATGGGCTCGAGCATTTTGCAGAGGCTTTGAATAGTTTTGGGCGCGCCATAGTGCTGATGCCTGACCATTCCGAGGCGCGGGCAAACAGGGCCTATACGTCGTTGCTGTTAGGTGACTTCGCCCACGCTTGGGATGATTACGAACATCGCCTGCAATCGCGCGATTATCGCGCCATTGCTTTGGGTGCCCATGCGCATTTGGTCGAGCGGATCAAGGCTTGCCCGAACATGGACGATCTGGTCGGGCGCCATGTCATCCTGATCGGCGAGCAGGGTCTTGGTGACATTGTCATGTTTGCCAGCATGATTGGTGATGTGCAGGCCATTGCCTCGCGTGTTGATCTGGTGGTGGAGCACAGGCTGGGTGCGTTGATGCGCAACTCTTTCCCGGCATTGAATGTGATGTCGATCGAGACATGTGATGCTGGCACTCTATCTGGAGATGCGACCTGTCTCTTCATCGGCAGTCTTGCCTCCGTGCTGCGCCGCAGCCGGGAGGATTTTCCGCAGACATCGTTTCTCGTGGCCGACGCACATAAGCAGCGTGCCTTCAGCGAGCGCCTCTCGGCACCCGGGCGCAAGCTTGTTGGCATTTCATGGGCGGGTGGCCTCGCCCATACCCGCCAAGCCGCGCGCACGTTGGCCCTCGATGAGATGCTGGATATTCTGGACCACCGCGATGATCTGGCTCTGGTCAGCCTGCAGCACGGGCAAGATTTGGAGTTTGTTCAAGCCACAGCAAAGCGCCGCGGCCTCGACATCGCGCTCTTCGCCCCCGTTGACCTCAATGATATGGGCGATCTCGCGGCCCTCATCGTCTCGCTTGATGCTGTCGTCACAGTTCAGAATACGAATGTGCATCTGTGCGGCGCCTTGGGCGTGCCGTGCCTTGCCATCCTTCCGCCTGTGCCCGAATGGCGCTACGGGCTGAAGGGGGATCATATGGCGTGGTATGGCTCGGTCCAGCTGTTCCGCCGGTCCACGCTGCAAGGCCTCGGGCAACTCGTGCCAGCGCTCCGGTCGTGTCTTGATCATCAACTTGGATCAAGTGCCGGTCGGTAGACAATTTATATTTTGATCTAAGTGTTTTTGGCGTTTCCGGCTCGGAGAGAATTTAATTCTCACATGCAGCTGAGGATAAAACACAAAATCCGAATGCGCCCTAAAGCGTATTGCTATCGGCGACACGCTTTGCCCATAAGCCGTTGGTCTCAAGAATGCGGTAGACGCTGGCGCGACCGATACCAATGTCGCGTGTAATCTGCGCAATGGTACGCCCGAGCCGATAGGCGTTGAGTACGTCGGGCGTTTTGGCCCGTGCGGTTGGTTTGCGGCCCTTGTATTTGTCTGCGCTGCGCGCGGCATCAATGCCTGTGCGTTGCGCCTCGATAAAGGTGATGCGGCGCAAATCATCCAGAATTGGCAAGAAACGCAACATTCCCTTGCCATCGGGCGTGCGCGTATCAAGGCCGATCTCAATGACCTGAAACGCAATGCCTTTGCGGGTCATAACATCGCAGATCTCGCAAATTGCGCGCACATTAGCCACTAGACGGTCGAGGCTGGTGATGACAATCACATCTTCCTCGCGGCTGAAATCCAGCATGTTTTTGATTGTCTCACTGGAACCGGCAATATCGGCAATAACCGAGAAAAATTTAGTTACCCCCGCGGCTTCCAGATTGCGCAATTGCAAGTCAAGCATTTCCAACGGTTGCGATGGTGCGATGCGTGCAAAGCCGATCATCATTTCCGATAAACCGCACTTTGATAATCAACTGTCCGGACAAAATTCTCAAAACATTCTGATGGTTGCAGCCGCCATGTCCATAAATATGTCCAATAGGGTCTATCAGGAAGCCTTGGCGGGGCACTTATTCCCTTTTTA
>CANJVX010000073.1 GCA_947478405.1 Beijerinckiaceae bacterium
GAAAATGGTCGAGATCAGCCCCTCGACCACCGTTCGGGCTGCCCGAGTTGACGGTAGCCGCCCGGACCGCACTTCTGTCTTGCTGAAAGCCCCGTAAAACGCGAGTATCCACCCCAGTTCGGGAGCCATCTGGGGAATCCCGGACAAATCAACAGTTGCACGCCGCGAGGGCGCCGTGGCGGACGGCGGGGATTAGCCAACAGCCTTTGGAAATTCGCATGCCAATTTAATTGTAGATCCTGGTCAGATTTCGAACCGAAAGCCATAGGTTTTGCTTTTCTGTCAAGTTTCTCGTTACGCCGGTGATGCTTTGAGCTGCTCCGTCACATTTTACTGATGCCATCCTAGAGATTGACCCATGCAAAGCCGCGATCCACTCACGCTATATAATTGGCCGACGTCGACCTGTAGCCAAAAGGTGCGCTTCGTACTGGCAGAGAAGGGTTTGGAGTTCATTGATCACCGGCTTGACTCCAGTAAAGCGGAAAATCTTTCCGACTGGTATTTGAAGCTTAATGAGAACGGTGTCGTGCCGACTCTGTCTCATGGCGATAGGATCGTAATCGACTCGTCCGTTATCACCGAGTATCTTGACGAAGTGTTTCCTGTCGTGCCGTTGCGGCCATCGGATTTGTATGAGCGTGCTCGAATGCGCGCTTGGCGCCAATTTATTGACGAGGTTCCGACCAGCGCCATTCGTGTGCCGTCCTACAATCGCTACATCCGGCACAAATGGAAAAACCTTTCGCAAGCCGAATTTGACAGCCTTGTCGACAAGCGAACGGTCAGGAAACAATTCTATCAATCGATGGGTCGCGATGGATCTAGCGCCCAAGAGGAAGAGTCTTCCATCGAGAAGCTGCGCGAAACAGTGCGTCGAATGGAGCGCGCGTTGGCGAATGGCCCTTGGATTATGGGACAGCAATTCACTCTCGCCGACGTGGGTCTGATCCCGACAATTGTTCGGATGGTTGACATTGGCCTTGGCGATATATGGGAAGCCAAGTCGCGTGTTGCCGAATGGTACGCTCGTGTACAAGAGCGGCCATCTTTCACAAAAGCGCTTTATCCCGGGTCTCGATATGGTTCCGTTGGAACTCATCCAGCTATTGAGATGACCGAATGTTAACGACGACGACGAGGGATTTGTAATGGGTTCGATGTCTCGCTTGCGGGTTTTGCGGCGGTGGTTTTTTCTGGCCCTATTGGTTGGGGCGGGAGCATTGGCTGTGCCTTATGCCAAAGCTCAGGACGCGTGGCCCTCTCATCCGGTGAAAGTAATTGTGCCATCGGCGGCAGGCGGCGGCACAGATACGGTCGGGCGCCTTTTGGCGCAATATTTCTCAGAGAAGTTAGGTGCCCAATTTTATGTCGATAACAGGCCTGGTGCGGGGAGCATGTTGGGCAGTGAAACCGCCGCGCGCTCGGCACCTGATGGCTACAGCCTATTGGTCGCGGCCAGCACACTTACAAGCCTGCATGTTACTCGCAAGACGATGAGGTACGACGCAGTTAAGGACTTCGACCCCATATCGATGATCGTTGCGTTGCCGAACGTTATCGTTGTTCACCCGTCACTGCCAGTCAAGAATTTACAGGACTTGATTAACCTCGCGAAGCAAAAGAGCGAGCCGCTAGCTTACGCAACCCCGGGCGTTGCATCGAATTCCCATATGAGCATGGAGATGTTGGCGGGGAAGGCAGGCATCAAGCTTCTGCACGTTCCCTATAACGGGGTGGCGCCCGCTCTTACAGACGTACTTGGCTCGCGTGTGCCAGTCATGCTTGTAAATCTTGCATCAGCTCTCCCCCATATCGAAAGCGGAGCGCTGCGAGCTATTGCCGTTACGACTCTGGAGCGGAGTGGAATACTTCCCGAAGTACCTACAGTGAGCGAAAGTGGCGTGCAGGGGTACGAGTCATACCAGTGGTTTGGTTTACTGGCACCGAAGGGCACGCCGGTTGATATCGTAGCCAAACTCCATCAGGCCTGCGTTGATGCTCTCAAGACCGAGAAGGTCGGGAAATGGGTAAAGACCGAAGCTGGTACTCCTGTCGGCAACACTCCCGTGGAGTTTGGCAATCAAATCGCGGAAGACGTTGAGAAGTGGACCAATGTTGCGAAAGTAGCTGGCGTCGAGCGGCAGTAGTCATTCAGAAAGAAAATCCGATGAATCAAAAATATCGATGGCCAAATGAAGCAAAAGCCGCGGCGACGATAAGCGTTCTTCTAGAGGTTTGGGGCGATGGTAAGTGGCCCAGTTATTTCCCGCGTACGACTGCTCTAAAGCCCGGGATGCACGATCTGAGCGCCAGTCGTTGGTCGAGTTTTGGAATTAAAGAGGGCGCCTACCGTTTGTTGGCCGCGCTTGAACGCAACAAGCTGCGCGCTACCTTCTTCATGAACGCGATCGTTGCAGAGCGTGAACCAAAACTGCTCAAGAAAGTCCTGGACGCTGGTCACGTCATTGCTGCTCATGGATATTCACAAGATCAGTTTCTGATGAGCATGACTCGCGACGAGCAGCACGAAATTATTAAACGATGCGTATCGCTCTTCAAGAGCGTTACGGGCAAACATCCCGAAGGGTGGGTCACATCAGTTTACAGCTGGACGAGTGACACCCACCAACTCCTGGCTCAGGAAGGGTTCAAGTGGCACGCCGACGCTCTGGATTCATCATTTCCGGCCCGCGAAACCTATGCAAATGGCAATATAATCGCGCTTCCCTGGTGTGACTTCGTCGACAACCGCGTGCTGCGAGCTAGCCCGGTGGACTACAGCGAAGCTTATGAAAGTGTTATTAAGTATACGTGTGAGAATGAACCGCTCGGCTTAATCAATGTCGGCATGCACTGCCATTTCGGCGGTAGGCCGCTGATGGGTGGTAGCATCGAGAAGGTGTTGGGTTGTTTGGCAAAGACCCAAGGCATCTGGAACGCGACACATGGCGAAATTGTCACTTGGTTCGAGAACCAGAATGTCGATGCGCTGGACAAGGCATCCCTTTTCGGGGTGCTTTAAGCCCCGGTATTCACGGCTGCCTTAGGCGATTGTGGGTTGATATGCTTTAAGGGCAGCAAGCCAGAACATGTTCCGTCTCATAAGGCTTTTTTCCGTTAAAGTAAAAGCTCTGGCGGATGAGCAGGGACTGAAAGTTGCGCAAAATGTCGCTGCTGGCGTCGGAGGCTTTTTCACTTTTGGACTAACTTGGTTGGCAATGGATGCTAAAGGTTCGGCTTCTAAAGATGTCACTTCTCTTCAAGCTCGTCAGCAATATCTCGCAACGCTAGCGACCGAGAAGTGTGCGTCACCAAATCAAGCCCCAGCATTGCCAACGCAACAATCTAAACGCAAAGGAAGTTAGCCGTTCATGGTCGGCTGCATTGTGACCCAATGAACTCAATCAACATCATCGCCCCTTACAAGTACTACGGCAGTTGGGTCTTCGACGACGAGCGCGTTGGCCTCGTGCAAGAGCCCTTCGTGGGCGGTGCCGATACCATGATGGAATGTCTCGTTGCGGACATCCCTGATAAACGGATTTCCCGCGAACATCACAAACTATGGAACGATCTCAGGCTCCATAGTTCAATTTTTTGGATCGGGGTCTGTTGTCAATTCAGGCACAATCTTTGGCGGCATATATGGAGGCGGAGACTTCACGCAGACTGCATCGGGTAGTTTGGTGTTGCGTGTGAGTCCTGCAATTGACGCATTATCCATTTCTGGCACGGCAACACTCGCTGGAACGCTAACCGTAGTTGCGGCCAGCAGCACCCTTAAAGCCAAATACACGCTGCTCACTGCTCTTGGTGGAGTAAGCGGTACGTTTTCTAACCTTGTGACCAGCGGTAGCTGGGGGTCGTTAAGTCCAAGAGTTAGTTACGATGCAACAAACGTTTATCTGATAACGTCTTTGTTGGGGTCACTCCCGACAAACGCCAGTGAGAATCAGCGTGGAGTATCGCGCGGCATCGACAACGCGATTGCAAATGGCGCAACGCTATCGGGCGCATTCAACACACTGCTTGGCCTTACGGGTTCGGCTTACACCAACGCGCTGACACAGGTTTCTGGTGAGGCCGGTGGGCATGGCGGCTCGCACACTGCCACAAGCATGATGGGATCGTTTCTTACCTTGGCGCTTATTCCATTCGGTGGTTCATCACGCTTCTCGGCGGTGCAGCGGCGGCGTGGCCGTTTGGTGCAAACGCGCAGCCGAAAATTCCTCGCGTTGGCTTCATGGGAAACTCCACCGCGGCGCTCGAAGCCAACCTTGTCGGCTCGTTCCGCGACGGTCTGCGCGAGCTAGGCTACGAGGAAGGCCGCAACATCATCATTGAATACCGCTGGGCTGACGGAAAGTATGAGCGTTTTCCGACGCTCGTCGCCGAACTCATTGCTGCGAAGGTGGACGTGATCGTCACTGCCGGCACTCCCGCGGCGCTCGCGGTGAAAAGGGCGACGACATCTCTGCCGCTCGTTATGGTCGCAGTCGGTGATCCGGTGGGCACCGGTCTCGTACCAAGCTTGGCGCGGCCCGGGAGCAATCTCACAGGTCTAAGCTCGATCGCGCCCGACCTTGAGGGCAAGCGGTTGGATCTTCTGCACGAAATTGTGCCTACGCTTTCGCATGTCGTTATGTTCTTTAATTCGCTCAATCCCTTCCATGTAGCATCGATGCAGCAGGCACACACGGCTGCACAGGCAATGGGAATAAAGCTGCAACAGCATGATATCCGTAAATCCGAAGACCTCGATGGTGCCTTCGCTGCAATCCGCAAGGAGCGGCCGGACGCGCTGCTAATCTTGGCGGACCGAGTATTTTTGCATAACCGCCAACGCATGATGGAATTTACTGAAAAGCAGCGTCTGCCGAATGTGAATGCGTACACGGAATTAGTCGAGGCCGGAGGCCTTATGTCCTATGGACCGAGCTACGAGGACATGCACAAACGCGCTGCCATCTATGTCAACAAGATCATCAAGGGCGCCAAGCCGGCCGACCTGCCAATCGAGCAACCGAGTAAATTTACGTTCGTTATAAACCTGAGAACCGCCAAAGCCCTCGGCCTCACCATCCCGCAGTCACTGATCACGCTCGCCGACAAGGTAATCGAATAGAGGTACTGTTTGCTGCGGTGCGTTGTCGCCTAATGGCACATAGCGACCATTCGCGGCATTGCAACAATTTGGTCGTTATTGGACCAAAGCAGACAACCGTCGACGCTACGCAGCCGCCCGCCTCAAGGTTACAGTAAGCCCGCACCCGCATGATCGCGGAACAGCTCCGCATCGCGGACATA
>CANJVX010000074.1 GCA_947478405.1 Beijerinckiaceae bacterium
GAGTGCGACATGAGTCTTGCCTGTTCCAGATGGTCCGAGCGCGATGCAGATCTCCGCTCGCAATCGCCTCGCGTCCAGATTTAGATAACTCTTCGAGTTCTTGAGGATAGGTCTTCATGCCGATGGCTTTAATTCTAGAGGTCCCACATCTCCAAGCGGAGCAACTCTAAGCAGTTTTGAGGGGCAACCTATTGCTGGACACAAATCTAAGCTCCAAATTACATAATGACTTGATCACCTGACGAGGTATAAATACGGCTTCATTATTATAGTTACCAAGATTTCCTGTCGAGGGGCGCTCTCATCATGAACTATAGCCGCGGCATGTTTAGGGTATGGGTCGTTTTGGCAGTGGTATGGATGCTTGGGGCTGTCTATTTCTCGCAGGAAAGACTAACTGCTTCTCGAATGGTCAAAGATTGCAGCTCTGTGACCGAATTCGAATGTTTGTTCGCTGGTGAAAATGACCCTCGAATTAAAACTAATTTTAGAGAACCTGATTGGGATAGTCGGATTGCAGCCCTAAAGGATGTGCTCGTTTGGCCAATCGCTACTCTTGTATTAGCCTTGTTGTTTAGAATGGCTGGAGCTTGGATTGTTCGCGGCTTTCGAGGCCCCTGACAAATTAGGTTTTTATCTTGCACGCCTCGTCAAACCTCATAAACGGCCGCCAGCTTCGCGCAGCCCGCGTCCTTGCTGGATTAACCCAGCGCGGGCTAGGGGAGGCTATGGGTGTCGATGAGCGCCAGATCCGCTTTTGGGAGCGGCGAGCCTTCTCCAAGCCCTCTCGCGCAAGGCTACATCCCCATATCGAGCGCGTGCTGTTCGAGCATGGAGTTATACTCTTTGCTGACCCGACACCGGGTGCGAGGTTAGCGAAGTAAGTTCGTGAGGTGAAGCTAGTTCGCCGTTAGCTTTTGCCTAAAAGAACTAATGCGAGACACAGAGCGCGCGTGCGACCGGTTTTCAGCACGTCTGGCAAAATTCATCTAAATGAAATTGTGGGAATGAATGTGGGAACGGTAATCATTTAATCTTGTAAGTAATTGATTTAAATGAAGTTTTTAAGAAAGACTGGCGGATGGCGCAGTCTGCCCGAACCAGTCTCGCCTCCCGTCGCAAGTACAGGGAATTTACAGGGAAATACAAGAGACCCTGGCCCGGGAATTCAGGCCGTTTTCCCGACTTTCTCCCGAAAAGGGGCCACTTTCGGCAGCTGGGGTTGAATTCGGAACAGGGAATTTAATTCGCCGGATCAGGAAATCTGCGGGAAGAATTCAGGCCGCGATAGAAATAAAAACAGGCGTGTAAGGGGCGGGCTTTACAAATCAAGCATTGGTTGAATCCCCCTCTGCCCCAGGCATTTATGACATTTTGTCACTCAAAAAAAGCTCTTGACGATCCGACACGGCAGTATAGCTTCCGTCATGTTGAAAGCTTGAGAGGCTCGGCGTCCTCCTTACGAAGCAAGCCGCATCGTGAGAGTCAGTAAACCTAGCGGCCAGCCCCCCGGCGTGGGCTTGGGCAGCATCCGAAACCTGAACCAACGTGCGTGCTGCACGGAGGTCCAAGCTTGGAGGCGCCCATGCCCCGGAACCTTAAGACTGCGCATAAAGCAAACCACCAGAACCAGACCGAAGCCCGGTTCAACTCGGCCCAAGCCGAGCTGATCCCGATCCTCGAATTCGTGGCCGTCCGGGATCTCAAACCCTCGCCCAAAAACCCCCGCACCCATTCCAAAAAACAGATCGAACAGATCAAAAAGAGCGTTCTGGAATTCGGGTTCACTTCACCGGCCCTCATTGACGAGAACAACCGGCTCCTTGCCGGCCATGGGCGCGTGGAAGCCGCCAAACTGGCCGGGCTCACATCCATCCCCTGCGTCCGGCTCACCCATATGAGCGAGGCCCAGAAGAGAGCCTATGTGATCGCCGACAACCAGCTCGCCCTGAAAGCCGGCTGGGACGAGGATTTTCTGGCGGAAGAACTCGAAGCCTTGATGGGGCTCGAGCCCGGCTTCGATCTGTCGCTGACCGGCTTCTCCATTCCGGAAATCGACGGGCTGATTGCGGGTCATAAGCCCGAAAAGCCCGGCAACCCGGATGACGACCTTCTTCCCGATCCGTCTCAAGTCCCTTGCCGCTGCAACCCGGGTGATATTTTCCGCCTTGGCCGCCACCGGCTCATCTGCGGGGATGCCCGCGACTACAGTACGGTTGCTGCCCTCATGGACGGCGAACTTGCCCGCATGGTCTTCTCCGACCCGCCCTACAACGTGCCTATCGCTGGCAATGTGGGCGGTCTGGGCCAGTTCAAACACGGTGAATTCGCCATGGCGTCTGGCGAAATGACCCGGAGCGAATTCACGGCATTCCTGAAAGCTTCCTACACCAATTTCAAAGCCTTCAGCCATGACGGCTCGATCCATTTCATCTGCATGGACTGGCGCCATATGGGGGAGATGATGGATGCCGCCGATGGCATCTATACAGAGCTCAAGAACCTGAACATCTGGTCCAAGCACAATGCCGGCATGGGCTCGTTCTACCGCTCAGAGCACGAACTGATATTCGTCTACAAAAACGGCACAGCCCCCCACATCAACAATTTCGAGCTTGGACAGCATGGTCGCTACCGGACGAATGTCTGGGAATATGCAGGCGCGACCTCGTTCAAAGCGAATCGCCTCGAAGAACTAGCACTCCACCCGACGGTCAAACCCGTCCAGATGCTGGCCGATGCCATCAAGGACGTATCGGGACGCGGTGACATTGTTCTCGATCTTTTCGGGGGCTCGGGATCCACCCTGATCGCCGCCCACAAGACAGGGCGGCGCGCATATTTGTGCGAATACGATCCCCTCTATTGCGACAAGATCATCACCCGCTTCGAGGCCTTTGCGCACGAAGATGCGGAATTCGTGAAAAACATCTCGGGCGCCTCCGATAACGAGGAGGGCCGGAAATGAGCGACGACCTCAACAAAAAAATCAAAGCGTTGAAGAACAACATGCCCGACCGCTCTTATGAAGTCGGCTACGCCAAGCCACCCGCAAAGACCCGCTTCGTAAAGGGCAAGTCGGGCAATCCGAGGGGGCGTCCGAAGGGCTCCAAGAACCAGGTCCCCGCACTGAATGAAGAGCGGCTGCGGGATATCATCATGGAAGAGGCATATCGCACAGTCAAAGTGAACGACGGAAACAAGGAAGTAAAAGTCCCTATGGCGCAAGCCGTGATGCGCTCGATCTCGGTCAATGCAGCGCGCGGAAGTCAGCGTTCGCAGAAAATGTTCACGGATCTCGTCAATTCAACAGAGGCCAAGAACAAAAAACTTCACGACGAGTATTTGCAAACCATGATCGACTACAAGCTGGATTGGGAACATGAAATCGAGCGGCACAAGCTCATGGGCATCAGGCCACCCGAACCCGTTCCCCACCCCGATCACATCGAAATCGATATGGCAACCGGGCAGGTGCGGATCACAGGCCCGTTCACAAAAGAGGAAAAGGTAAAATGGGACAAGCTCAAGAAAAGGAGGGACACCGCACGCGAGGCCATCAAAATCTATAAGGCAGATCTGAAGGACCCGAAGAACAAGAAATATAAAAAATCAATCGAAGACGAAATTGCCTTCGAGCGGCGGATCATTGCGATTATTTCAGAGAGGATCCCCGACTAGACAATAGCTAGTTAAAGAAAATTTATTCAAAATTAGAGAGCAGCTTGCGTGCTTGCTCAATGACCTCAGTTGGCTTTGCATATACTGATGCAATAATTCTTTCGATTTCTTCGGCACTCAATGGCGCCACCTCCAGACCAAGTTTATCTGCCTCCGCCTTGAACTGGGTGTCTTTCATGGTTTTTATAAAAGCATTTCGTAGGGCCGCGAGGCGATCGGCCGGAATATCTGTGGTGGCAAAGCTTCTTCCTATCCCGAAACTAGCGAACAAAACTTCAAGGACTTGTCGCTCATTATCATCTCGAGCTATGTCAAGTACTAATGGGACATTTGGGAGCAACGCATGACGGGATAAGCCCATTTGAAAGATGATACGGTAAGCATCGCTGCGGCCTTTAGTTGACCCAATGAAACTCGAATAATCTATACCTATCATCCCACTGACTTCTTTACGCTCCATCGCAAGCAATATGTCATTTGTACTATTATATCCCTTTATAGAGTTCAGCTTCAAACCTAAGAGTGACTTAAGGGCAATAGGTAAATCCGTCGTCGTTCCACCGGAGGATCCAACGAGTAATTCGCGCTCTCTCAAATTTTCAAGCGCAGTGTCTTTGTCACTTGCGGGAACAATGGCAATGTTTGCGGCAGCAGACACACTCCCAAGCCACCTAATACCACTGACCTCATATTTTACTTGTCTTGGGTCGAGAAGTTTTTTGAAGGGTACAATATTTTGAAGGATGCTGATGGAACTACCATCCTTTGGTGCCACGTTAAACTGATAGTTGGCGGCCACAACGCCACCAGCACCAGGCATATTCTGCGGTAAGATATTTGGCTGACCCGGAATATATTTGTTTATATGCCGGGCAACCAAGCGTCCATACCGGTCGTAGCCGCCAGCAGGTCCAGATGGGATAATTAGAGTTACGGACTTTGAGGAATAGAAGGCAGCAACGGTCTCCGCGTGTGCATTGCTTAGAGAAAAGATCGTCGTAATAACGCTGGCAAGAATCAATCCGCTTTTAGGGAGCCTAATTATCATACAACGTCCCTCACGATTTTATATGCATTGCTAACCAGCGAGGATCAGGCGGTTAGCGCGCGGGCACGTTCAGCTGCGCATGTATTTTCAAGACCAAGTATGTGTCGCGCCTCTTGGGGGGTCGCAATCTCAATACCCATCTCTGTAGCGATTGTGACAACTTTACGGACCATCTCTGCAGATGACGGGGCTTGCTCATCACGATGAGGATATGTCCAGATTGCATCGTCAAACCCGACACGGATAAAATCGACGCCTTGTGTCATTGATATGACCGCGGCAGGTAGCCAGTTTCGTCCGCATGGGAAGACGCCTTTGGTGCTGCCTTCAGGAATTAATTGTA
>CANJVX010000075.1 GCA_947478405.1 Beijerinckiaceae bacterium
CCTCACCACGATTGTCGCAGTGATCTTGAATGCCTTCTTCAATGGCGCGGGTTCCGAAACGTCCGGTAAGGACGAAGCGTCTGCCGCCGCCCTGAAATCCGGTGCTCTGCACTAATGCTCGATCTCAACTGAAAGGCCCGCCCTGTGCGGGCCTTTTTTTGATCAACGGTTCAGCATGGCTCGCCAGAGCATCAGTGATAGCAGCGAGAGAATGACTCCAATGATCGGTGAATCCACCATGAAGGCGACGAAGGCGCAGACAGGGGTGAGGATGGTGAGGACACCCATGATGCTTTGTTCCTCAGGCTTTATTTTTCATGCGCAGCCGCTCCATCGCGACGTAAAGCACAGGTGTTGTGTAGATTGTGATGAGCTGCGATAGCGCTAGCCCAGCAACGATGGTGATGCCCAGCGGGCGACGCATTTCTGCTCCAGACCCCTCTGCAAGGAGCAAAGGCAGAGCACCGCACATAGCCGCCAAAGTCGTCATGAGGATCGGGCGAAAGCGCGCGAGACATGCTTCGCCCATAGCTTGCGCCGCATCGAGGCCTCGTTCACGCTGCGCCACAAGGGCAAAATCCACCAGCATGATGCCGTTTTTCTTCACAATGCCGATGAGCAGAATCATGCCGATGAAGGCAATGAGTGATAATTCAGTGCCTGTTATGGCCAGCGCCAAAAGAGCGCCAAGTCCTGCAGAGGGAAGTGTCGAGAGAATGGTTAGCGGATGGCGCAGGTTTTCATAGAGAATGCCGAGAACGAGATAGACGCAGACCAGCGCCGCCAGGATCAGGAAGGCCTGGCTGCCGCCGCTCTCTTCAACAAACTTGGCATCGCCCGAAAAATCCGCGCGGATGGAATCAGGCGGATAGAGGCTAAGGACCGCCTCTTGCACGGAGCGGTTGGCGCGCTCAACCGGCACACCCGCCGCATTGGTGTAGCTGATCGTGGCCGATGCGAAGAGGCCTGTGTGATTGACGGCGACAGGCGATAGGCGGCGTTCAATTTGTGCCATGGCGGAGAGCGGTACCTGTCGCCCAGCCGTGCTGGGCACATGGAGGTTCAAAAGATCAGCAGGGTCATCCTGTCGTTCGTCTGCCACTTCAAGCACAATGCGGTATTGATTGCGTTCCCCATACACTGTTGAAATCTGGCGCTGGCTGTAGCTGTTGGACAGGGCTGCATTGATATCTGTCATGGACGCGCCGATCCGTGCCGCAGCATTGCGATCAATCACGACGCGTGCCTCTAGTCCCGCCTTGTCCCGATCACTCGACACATCGACGATCTCGCCCAAGATGCGCAGGCGTGCGAGTGCTTTGCGTGTCCATTCATCAATCTCTTCGGATGACGAACCCCAGAGCGTGAATTGCAGGTTCGAGCGGCTGGGCCTGCCGCCCACGCGGATATCGCTCACCGGCCACAAATAGGTTCTGATACCGGGAATGGCGCTCAGCTGCGGGCGCAAACGGTCAATGACCTGTTGGGTCGTTTCTTTACGCCTGCCTTGCGGCTTCAAAGCTATGAACATGCGCCCTGAATTGGCGGTAAAGCCCGAGCCGACAAAGGAGGCGGTTGAGGCGACAGCCGGATCTGCGTCAATCACAGCGCCGGCCTTTTTCTGTAAATCGCTCATCATCGGAAAAGAGACATCGCTGCCAGCTTCCGTAAAGGCAAAGACAAGGCCCAGATCATCGGGCGGGATCGCGCCTTTGGGCAAAGTGCGAAACAGATGAATTGTCAGCCCTGTTGTGACCAGCACAAGGATGATCGACAGGGAAGGGCGCGCGAGAGCCGGCGTGAGCGTGCGGGCATAGAGCGCTTTGATGCGGTCGATTAAGCGATCGAACAGATTGGGCTCAGCGTCTTGTTCCGGCTTTTCTCGCGCGCAGATGGTGGGCGTGACGATGAGAGATACGAGAGTTGAAAAGGCGATTGCAAAAACCATGGTCAGCGAAAATTCGCGAAAGACCCGGCCGATGATGCCCGGCATGAACAGAAGCGGAATGAAAGCGGCCACGAGTGAAATGCTGATGGCTAGAATGGTGAAACCGATCTGTCGCGCGCCTTCGAGTGCAGCTGCCAGCGGCGATAGGCCCGCTTCCCGATTGCGATGAATATTTTCGATCATAACAATGGCATCATCGACGACGAAGCCGACTGAAACGATGATTGCCATCAGCGACAAAGTGTCGATGGTGAAACCCGCGAGCCACATCAGCGCGAAAGTACCGGCCAATGAAAGGGGAATGGTGATACCCGCAGCAATCGTCGCTGTCATATTCCGCAGAAAGAGGAAGACGACACCCATGACGAGGCTGATGGAGATGAGCAATGTCTTTTGCAGATCTGCGACCGAGGCTCTGATCGTGACTGTACGGTCGCTCATAATGCTGAAGTCAACGCCAGCCGGAACCCAGGCCTGCAATTGCGTCAGAACAGATTTCACGCCATCGACCGTTTCAATCACATTGGCATCTGGCTGTTTGGTCACCTGAATCAGGACCGCCGGTTTGCCATCATGCCAGCCAGCGGCCCGCGAATTGCGCGTTGAACGCTCGACATTGGCAACATCGCCAAGGCGCACGATTGCGCCATTGCGTGTGCGCAAGACCACATCCGCATAATCATCAGGGGTCATGAGTTGACCATTGGTCGACAGTGTCAGAAAATTATCTGCCCCATCAATGCCGCCGACAGGTGAGGCTGTATTGGCCAAGTTGATGGCGCTGCGCACATCATCCAAAGCTAGATTCATGGCGGCTAGGCGCGCGGGATCAAGGCGCACGCGAATGGCTGGCTGCTCGGCACCACTTACCTGAACCTCGGCCACGCCGTCCACTTGCGACATGCGTTGTGCAATAAAAGTATCAGCCAGATCGTAAAGTGCGTCGGTGGGCAGCGTGGTCGATGTCAGCGCAATGATCAGTACGGGTTGGCTGTTAGGATTGGCTTTGCGCAGCCGCGGGCTTGAGGGCATGTCGCCTGGCAAATCGGGAATGGCCGCATTGATGGCCGCTTGCACATCGCGCGCGGCCATGTCGATCTTGCGTGTGAGATCGAATTGAATGGTGATCGCGCTGGTGCCCAACGTTGATGACGATGTCATCTCCGTAATGCCCGCCACATTGCTGAGCGCGCGCTCAAGAGGAGCAGCGACGGTGGCTGCCATCGTGGAGGGATCAGCGCCGGGGCGCGAGGCCATCACGCGGATCGTTGGGAATTCAACATTGGGCAGGCTTGCAACCGGCAGAGCCAGCCAAGCGGCAAGACCGGCAATAAGCAACCCTGCGCAGATCAGCGTCGTGCCGATGGGGCGAAAAATGAAGCGATGCGAGAGCGCGCTCATGGCGCATGTTCCTGCGGGCCGGGGCTGAAGGCTTTTTCGCGCTGGCGAAATTTGTCAATGGCCAAATAGATGACTGGCGTTGTGTAGAGCGTCAGCAATTGCGACAGCAGCAAGCCGCCGACAACAGATATGCCCAATGGCCCGCGCAATTCGCTGCCCATGCCAGAGGCCAAAGCCAAGGGGAGCGCGCCAAATAGCGCCGCAAGTGTCGTCATCATGATGGGTCGGAAGCGCAGGAGACAGGCGCGCAGAATGGCGTCCTCCGGCGATAGGCCCTGATCGCGCTCAGCCACGAGTGCAAAGTCGATCATCATGATCGCGTTTTTCTTCACAATCCCCATGAGCAGAATAATGCCGATCAGCGCCACAACAGAGAGATCGTGTCCCGATAGGATCAGCGCCAGCAGTGCACCAACGCCCGCCGACGGCAAAGTTGTGAGGATTGTAAAGGGATGAGCAAAGCTCTCGTAGAGAACGCCAAGCACAATATAGATTGTGATGATAGCGGCGAGGATCAGCCAGGGCTGGCTGTCAAGCGAGCGCGTGAATTCGGCTGCATCGGCCGAAAATGCACCGATGATGGTCGCCGGCATGCCAATCTCTGCTTCTGCGTCGCGAATGATCCGCACGGCTTCACCCAGTGACGCATCGGCTGCAAGATCAAAGCTGATGGGTGCGGCGGGAAACTGGTCGAGCCGCGCGATGGAAAGCGGTCCGGTGGTCAACCTGATTTGAGCCACGCTTTCGAGTTGTATCTGTACACCGCCTGCTCCGTTCAAAAATATTTTGGACAGAGCCGATGGGTCATTTTGATAGGGTTCCGAGGCCTCGAGAATAACGCGATATTGGTTCGACTGCGCATAAATCGTCGATATCTGGCGTTGGCCAAAGGCGCTGTAAAGTGTGTCGTCGATCTGCTGCATGCTGATGCCAAAGCGCCCCGCCTTTTCGCGGTCGACATCGATGTGGATGCGCGGTCCTCCCTCATGCGTTTCACGCGCTACATTTTTCAGTGCCGGGCTTTCGCGTAGGCGTTGGGCGAGACGCTCGGCCCAGCGCGTGAGAAGAGCGGAATCGCTGGCTGACAATGTATATTGATATTGCGAGCGGCTCGAGCGCGTCGAAATCTGGACGTCTTGTACAGGCTCCAGATAGAGTGTCACGCCGGGAAGCGTGCGGGTAATATGAGTGAGTCGTTGAGCAACTTCTTCGGCCGACGAGCGGC
>CANJVX010000076.1 GCA_947478405.1 Beijerinckiaceae bacterium
ACCCGGTCAAATGATATATGACGTCTATGAACTGCTCTAAAAAACAACCATTGCAGAAGCGGTAGAGTTACTCGCTTACGAAACAAGCGTGTGGTACGGTCTGTTTGCATCAACCGTCACCCCTCCTCTGGTAGCACAAAAACTCAAGGCGGCAATTAGACGTTTTCTAAAAATACCCTACGTCCGCGAGAAAATAATAACTATGGCGTTTCGAACCGTACAGAAGCAGCGCGGAAGAGTTGGGGAAATAGATCATCCAAGATCTGGGCAGATGGTCCAGGCTCGTCAAAGTCTCTGGAGCCAAAGCCGATTAAAAAAATACGCCTCGTTGACACCATACCCCTAATGCTGCAACGCAAATTTCTCTGCTATGCCACCATTCTGACACGCAGGAAAACTGGATAATTTTTATGCCTGAATTATGAATAAAAAAGAGACTCAAAAAACTATTCCGCGCCCTTCATCAAGCGCGCAGCTAATAAATTTTCTCGCCGTCACCACAGAGCATGATCTGTCGTCCCACCTTTTCACGCGTGCCAAGGATTTACTGATTGATCACCTCGGCGTCGCTTATTGCGGACTTCACCTGCCTTGGTCAAAAATGATCTGCGCTCGCGCAGTAGCCGATGGCGGTCCACCTGAAAGTACAATCTACGGGCACGGGCGCGTTGGGGCGCGTAATGCATCGCTAGCCAATGCGACAATGGCTCATGCACTCGAGTTAGACGACACGCATATTCCTTCATTGAGCCATATGAGTGCCGTCATATTTCCGGCCGCTCTCGCTATCGCGGAATCGCGTCACGCTTCTGGCAAAGAGTTCTTAACTGCGTACATTCTTGGGGCGGAGGCAATGGGACGAATTGGTCGCGCCGCGGGACAATCTCTCATCAACGGAGCCTTTCACCCGACCTCCACGAGCGGAGTATTCGGCGCGGCGGCGGCGGCAGCAAAACTCCTCAAACTAGAAGCGCACGGCATCGAGGCGGCGTTCGGCCTGGCCGCATCCATGGCCTCTGGGGTTATGCAGTTTTCCCTCGAAAGCGAAGGCACCATGGTGAAACGCCTTCACGCAGGCCTACCCGCCCACCACGGTGTGCTTGCAGCACTGCTTGCCGCCGACGGATTTTCTGGTCCATCTGGTGCCATTGACGGTGAACGAGGATTCCTCAAAGCATTTGCACGGCATACCAATAGCGCGAGCATTGCTCAGGACTTGGGCGGGGTATTCATGATTGAAGATGTGAGCTTCAAGTTAAATGCCTGTTGCCTACATTTCGCGACACTCATCGACTCCCTTAACGAATGCCGGGCTGCGTGTGACTTTCCGGTCGACCAGATCGAAGCGATACAAGTCCATGGTCCGAAGGCACTGCTGAGCGGGCATATGGAGTATCGCCCCAAATCGATGATGGCCGCGCAATACAGTCTGCCATTCGTGACCGCCGTGACGCTGCTACTCGATCCGCGCAGTCCAATCTCCTACAATGAACAGGCAATGAACAGCCCGGAAGTACTTGCGATGGCTGACCGTGTGACCGCATTCGAGGATGCGGATCTTGAAAAACTCTTTCCCGCCCGCTTCCCTGCGAGGACAAAAGTGATTTACAAGGGAGGAAAAGTGCTCGAAAGCCATACTTTAGACCCACTCGGCTCCAGCGTGCGTCCGCTGCAACGCCCTGACATCATCGCCAAATTCCGTGCCCTCAACCAAGACATCCTTCCCCTGTCATTCCAGAATGACCTGCTCGCAGCCATCGACGAAATAGAGGTCAAGGACGGCCTGAAACGGCTGTCTGATTTGCTTAACGTAAAACAGGTCCCCGCGCCGCCGGTAACTTAGCGCCGAGACCGGCAGTTGGCCAGCCTATTGCCTGACGAGCCCAATCGCGGCAATTGTCTTTTCGTTCTTCACCATTTCACGCTGAATCAATTCAACCAATTGAGAGGGCGACTCGCCTCCTGGCTCCATTCCCAACTCGAGTATGCGTGAACTAACAGATTCCGAGCGGAGAGCCTCTCTGACCGACGCGTTTATTTTTTCGATCACCTCAGGCGGAGTACCGGCAGGCGCCCATAATCCATACCAGGTGTCACTCTCATAGCCCGGAACCCCCCCCTCCGATATTGTCGGAACGTTAGGTAGCAATGGTGAGCGCGTTTTACCGCTGCCGCCCAACGCTACAATCTGTCCCGACCGAATATGAGATAGCGTTGTCGGAATGGAAAGCATTCCAAATGTCACCCGACCGGCCAAAACATCAGCCAACGCATCAGCTCCACCTTTGTACGGAATGTGATTGAGCTTTAGATTCGCCATCATCCCAAACAATTCCCCGGCCAAGTGGTCCCCTCCGCCCTTCGCGGTGGAAGCCCAATTGATAGGATTAGAACTCGCATTAGCAAGCGCCAAAAACTCTTTTAGGTTTTTTGCCGGGACTGCCTTCGGACTAACCACGACATAAAGTGGCGTAGATGACATCTTGGCAATGGGGATCAACTGCTTGCTCGGGTCAAATCCCATTTCCTTGTAAAGGAAGGGGTTCATCGTAACCACGCCCACGAAGGAGGCAAGCAGCGTATAACCATCCGGTTTGGCGCGAGCCACGACTTGGCCCGCAATATTACCGCCAGCACCGGTCCTGTTCTCGACCACAACCGGCTGCTTCCAAGCCACGCTGAGCGACTGCGCAAGCAGACGCGTAACGATGTCGGTGCCACCTCCGGGGCCCGCGGAAACAAGCACCCGTATCGGTCGCTCAGGATACGCACCCTGACCCAACGCGACATTGCTCGTCACCAACATGGACGCCATCAGCGAAAGTGCCAAAATTAATTTCAAATGAGTCTCCTTGGGCTTATTTTGGGCTGATCGTCTCGTAGCGACCATGCAAGCCTAATATAAAGTTAATGAATTTCCCGCAAATCAATCCTATTTCCTTGCAAACAATGCCGCCCTCTTCCCCGCCAAACGGCCAAAAACAATGTTGCTCGCTATAGACACTCCCCCCCCGTAGTAACGCTCTCCAATGACCCCGCCAGTCGCCTCGCCGGCTGCGAAAAGACCCGGTATCGACTTGTCCGCCTCATCAAGAACTGAAGCGTTGCAGTCAATGCGCAAGCCCGCACCGGTAATCACCAGAATCGCAGGTCGCACCCGTGCGGCGTAGAACGGGGAAGTTCGTACTGGCTTCAAGTGAGCCGCTGCTTTAAAGAAAAGACTGTCCTTCCCAGCATCGCAATCGCGGTTATAGCGCTCTACGGTCGTCAATAAGGTGTCGGAACGAATACCAACCTTGTCCGCGAGCTCCTCTATGGTTGATGCCACCTCCAGCTTTCCCTCTCGCGCGAAATGGGCAAGCTGCTCCGGCACCCAGTTCTCGTATAAACGCTTGTAGGTCATAACCGCCTTGGCCGACTGCCTTGCAGTCTCATCAAACAAGATGATCCCCTCGCCGCCAAGCTGGGCCTTTACCACCCCCGACATGACCGCATACGCAGCCCCCTCCATCACAAAACGACGTCCATCCCGATTAACCATAAGCAGCCAGGGTGGAAGATATGATTCGGGGGATTTAACAAAACCTGCGGTAATTTCCAACAAACCGCAGTTGTAGCCGGAAACAGCAGCGCCGACTTGTTGTCCCATACGAAGCCCGTCCCCGTTTGAATGCTTTCCTCCGATATACCAGCTAAGGTTCCCCTGCATAGCCGCATCCGGGTAATAACGAGCCAACAGTTCCCTGTTCTGCCCGAAACCGCCAGTCGCGATGACGACGGCGCCGGAATGAATCTCTAAGCCATCAACCACGATCCCAGCCACAACCCCGTCTAGGATCAGCAACTCTCGGGCCCGCGTGCGCAACGAAACGACCACACCGCGGGTACTCGCCGCCTGATCGAGCGTCGCTACGAGGCCTGCGCCATACTCGACAGGGCGGTGACCGCGAGGAACTGTATCAACACCAGAAATATAGAGGTGCTCTGGGCGATATTCCACGCCAAGCGACAACAGCCATTCAAAAGCTTCTGCAGAATCATCACATAACCTGCGAACCAAAGACGCCTCGGCCCGATACTGGCTAAGTGTCATGCAATAGTGGTACATGGCATCGGCGCTATCCGCGATGCCAATAGCACGCTGCACGCTCGTTCCAGCGGCGTAAAAGACACCGGTCGATAAAGCAGTCGACCCTCCAACGGCATCACCCGCCTCAACGATCAAAACCTTGGCCCCACAATCGGCCGCTGCGA
>CANJVX010000077.1 GCA_947478405.1 Beijerinckiaceae bacterium
CTCAGAAACACCCGGCCCCGCGCTCTTTGCCGATTGCCTCGTGAAAGACCAGAATGGACAGCCGCTGGCGGGGGTTGAAATTGACGTCTGGCAATCGTCACCCGTCGGGCTTTATGAAAATCAGGATGACGGCCAAGCGGATATGAATTTGCGCGGAAAATTCATCAGCGATGCGCTGGGACGTTTTTCGTTCCGCTCGGTGACGCCAGCGGGCTACCCGATCCCACTACATGGGCCTGTAGGCGATATGATCCGCGCCCAGCATCGCCGCCACTTCCGTCCGGCCCACCTGCACTTCCTGATGTTCAAGGAAGGTTTCAAGACACTTGCGACACAGGTCTTTGTCGACAATGACAAGGATCTCGAAAACGATGTTGTCTTTGGCGTCACTCGCGCGCTGGTCGGCAACTATGTGAAGCACGACGGCAATGCCCCGGCTCCCGAGGTGAAGGGCGAATGGTATTCGCTCGACTATACATTCGTGATGGAAAAGGGCGTGGCGAAACTGCCCCACCCCCCGATCAGCTGAGAGACCATTGCAAGCATAGAAAGCCCGACTACCGACATCGCCTATACCCACTCCAAAAAAGAATCTGCCGGAAGTCATTGAATAACAGACGCTCAGCGTAAATAGGGGCGCCCGCTATTCAATTGCCCCGTGCGCTCTTCATTTACAGATCTTGTTTTACATAGCCACGCTCTCGCACTACAAATAACTTGCGTCCACATCGGAACCATCAATGATTTTCCATTCGGGGGCTGAGCAGACCAAGGAAAAGGCCATTCGCCCTCGGCATTGGCCCACCGTACTCATGAAAGCGGCCCTGACCGGCATTATGCTCGGCATCATCGCTCCGTTTCAGGGAACGCCCTGGTTTATGTTTCCAATTGTCATCGCAACTGTCGTGGCGTTGACGCTGGCAGTGCATGCGGTTGTAGATCAGGAAGAAAGTGCCTTTTGCAATGGCCTGCGAGCTTTGCGGCGCGTCCCTATAGCAACCCAATTCCTGCTGATTTCCTTCTTTGTCACGACTGTCTTTGCGATTGAATTGCGCTTCGATGTGGTGCCGAACAAATATGGCTTTCTGGAACTACTCGTTCCGGTCGCTCTATTTGCGATTGTGTTTGATAAGCGAGGCGGCCTCTTTTGCGCGGCCTTGACCATAGCCTATGCGTTCCAGGCTGTCGCGCCCCCACGCTTTGCCCCAGTGCTTGAACCTCATCTTCCATATTGGGGAGGCTTGCTGGCCTTCTCTTTTGCAGCTTGCGTGACTGCGGTTTTCTTCGCCAGACAAATGCGGAGATTGAAGCCGAGCGATCAACAGGGGGACGACCTCTCGCGCCTGGGCAAAACATTCATCGCGGTGAGACAAAATTTAAGCGAGGCTGCCTCGTTTCGTCTTTCCATGCAGCGCACATATGCGCTGCCCGCGCTTTTGCTGATCCTTGCCTATTGCTTCATCTGGGCCAGCTTTGCGACCATTTCGACAGGGCGCGGCCTGCACGCAGATTCTCTGGAAGCCTATACATGGGGCCGCGAATTTGGCCTTGGCTATTACAAGCACCCGCCCTTCTGGTCGTGGATTGCGGGCGCCTGGTTTGCCGTTTTTCCGAAAACCAATTTCTCGTTCTGGTTCCTCAGCGAGCTGAATGGCGCCATTGGATTAGCTGGCGCCTGGGCGCTGATCGGTCGCTTCTCAAATCGTCGTATGCAAATGCTGGGCGTATTATTGCTGATGCTCACGCCCTTCTATCAATTCAACGCGCAGCGCTTTAACGCCAACACGATCCTTTTGTCGATCTGGCCCTGGACCCTCTATTTCTTCGTTCGCTCCATTGAGACCCGACGCAACTTTGATGCTCTGGTTTGCGGAATTCTGGCGGGCTTTGCGCTGCTGTCCAAATATTATGGCGCCATTCTTGTCGCAACCTGCTTTTTTGCAGCGATCACGCATCATGCTCGCAAGGATTATTTCCGCTCAGCCGCGCCATATATTTCGACACTTTCGGCCTTCCTCATTTTTCTACCCCATCTCCTCTGGCTGGTGAGAGACGGGTTCCAGCCCCTCTTTTATCTTGCCGACAGAATCGACAAAGCCGACCGCGCCATTGCCAATCAATATTTTGAATTCATCTTGGGAAATCTGGCATTCTTCATCTTGCCTGGTGTTATTTTGCTGCTGGCACGCTGGCGAGGCGGCGCAGAGACAGTGCGGACTGATCTTGGGCATACCCACGGACCTTCTTTCGTCCGCGTACTGGCCTTTGCACCCTTCGTGCTGACGCTTATTGCCGGCACCGTTGGGCATACGGCCCTCGGCATTCCCTTCGCAGTCTCCATCCTCTCGCTCGTGCCACCACTCATGGTGAGCCTGATAAACCCATCCCTTGAGTTTGCCACGCGCTATGCGCGCATTCTGGTGGGCACGATCTTCATCGGATGCGCTGTATCAGCGTTCTTTTTGCCCTATTTCTACCTGCGCTTTGATGAGCCACATTATTCAATGCCGCGCGATGAAGCTGCCGATGCTGGCATCGAGATCTGGGCGCAGGAAACCAACAAGCCCCTGCGCTATGTCTCGGGCGATCGCGACTTTGCCATGGCGGCAGTTTTCCGCTCGGCTGACAAAGTCTCTGATTTTAACAATTTCAGTTTCCGCTGGTCGCCATGGGTGACACGTGAAGGCCTCGAGACCTATGGCCTGCTGGCCATTTGCCGAACGATCGATGACATCTGCAACAGTCGCGCGCAGCGCTTGGCGGGGCCGGGCTCCAAGGTGATCGAGCGGACAATCCAGCGTCAAATCTGGAACGCCGTCGGCCGCCCCTGGATCTTCAATTTCTATATTATCCCGCCAGGGGCCCTGACAAAGTGAAACCTTGAGTGCGCGCCTGATAAGCCACGGCGCGCGCCATTTGTTCAAACACTTGCCAAGTAAAAAAGTTTGCAGAGCTTTGCCGGCGCCTGATTGCACTTGGTGGGCCGCTTTCTGGTGCCAATATCGTCGTGCTTGGCTTACCCGATGAGCGCGCCCTGGCGCAGCCAATCTTTGATCGCCTGACTAAGCACCAGGCTCTGGATCTGATGAAATGTACAGACTTGCTACAAGCCGCGGCAATCCTGTGGCGCTGTGCGCCCTATATCGGCAACGACAATGCACAGACGTATCTGTACGCCGCCATCGGCACGAGGATCGTCGGGCTGTTTGGGTCCACGCCGACGAGCATTTATCGACCGTGGGGCAGAGGTGTCGCTTTGTCTGTTCGCAAACGCCGCAGGTGGAATTGTCAGCAAATCAGAAGGAAGTTGATGGGGATGAGCTTTGTGTGATGGAGGGTCTGGCGGTGGATGTTGTAATTGCCAACTTGCAATAGCAAATTATCTCGCCCACTTAACCGCCTCATCCATTGGGTTCGTTTTGTCAATTTTTGAAATTTCCGCGCCTCACCACTGCAAATCTATTTGTCGTTTAGAACTGGCTTGGTCCTGATAATGTTTGCGCGACGCTTTGATGAGAATAGCCCTTTTTTAATTGATCCGCCTGTCCAACTGGATCGGGTGCCTGAGACATTACCATCTACTTGGATTGAGAGGCGACCTGCAGTTGAGTTTCGTCCGAGCGGGAGTTTCCGACGGTGAGCGTTAACTGCATTGATATTCTAACACTTTCTCTCAAGTCCTCATTCGGCAGCAACTCACCCGATTTAGACCTCGACTCAAAGGCGTTATTTCAAAATAGCTTCATTATAATCAGCAGCTTAAGCTATTTTGGCTTCGTTTTGTAAAACCACCTCCAAATTATCGTGCGGCTTTAGATTCTTTTGCGGCTTGGTATGCATCCCAATTCCCGATCGCGATTTGACGGTTCTGAATGGCAGCTTGCTCGTAACGATTGAGCTTTGCAATCTGCAATTGCGGGCGCCTGGGTGTTTTAGAAAGCCTATAAATCGCTTTTTTGACGCTGAAGAAAAACCTCCAGTCTTTTTTGGTTTTGGGTCCAAACCAAAAATCCAGTTCGTCAGTTTGCATATATTGAAAAAATTCTTCGATGTGTGGGTCATC
>CANJVX010000078.1 GCA_947478405.1 Beijerinckiaceae bacterium
GATCCGATGCGCCGTCGTCGTCGCTCACGTCGTGGCGGCCGCAACCGCCGCCGTGACGGCTCTGAACGCCTCGAGGGCGATGCCCCGCGCGCACGCTCGGAAGAGCATGAAGCACCGATGGCAGCCGGTCCCTCAGCCGAAATACCCGTAACTCCGGCATGGGATTGGGCGCCGATTGCAGCTTCAGCCGAAGACAAGCCGCAGTTAAAGACAGCCACAATGCCGGTGGAACATGCGCCAGAACCCGCGCGCACCGAGACACCCGCACCCAAGCCGGTGCCCGAACCTCTGCCTGAAGCAGACGCCGGCCCCAAGCGCACCGGATGGTGGGCGCGCGCCAAGCAATCGCTGGGCGGCACTTAAAAGAAAAGGCCCGCTATATGCGGGCCTTTTTTATGGCATTTTGATTGCGCCCAGCCAAACCGCCATCCGCCGCACACCTTCAACAATATCCTCTTCGCGTCCGGCAAAGGACAGGCGCATGAAATGCGCGCCCCTCCCACGATCAAAATCAAGACCAGGTGTTGCGGCAACGCCGGCCTCCTTCAACAGACGCTTGCAAAAGCTACTGGCATCATCCGTCAGATGGGCAATGTCGACATAGACATAAAAAGCTCCATCAACGGGGTGAAATGATCCAAGCCCGATCTGGGGCAAATGCTGCATCAGATAAGCGCGGTTGCGCGCGTAGCTCGCCTTCACCGCTTGCAATTCAACGAGCGAATCAAAGACGGCTTCAGCCGCAACTTGGCTCAGATAGGGCACGGAAATCGCCAGCGATTGCTGCAAACGTTCAACAGGGCGCACCAATTCTTCCGGCACAACAAGCCAGCCGATGCGCCAACCGGTCATGCAGAAATATTTCGAAAAAGAATTGACGATTATGGCTGATTGCGAAAAGGCCAAAGCAGTTTGCGCTGTCTCCTCATAAGTGAGCCCGTGATAAATTTCATCCGAGATGAAAGCGATGCCAAGCCGGTCGCAGGTTTCGCATATCTCGCGCAAAGCCTCGCGTGACATCATTGTGCCCGTGGGATTGGCGGGGCTCATCAACAACACACCGGACAATTTTTCTTGTGCATGCACCTCTTCGATCATGCGCGCCGTTACGACATGGCGTGTCGAAGCATCAGTGGATATGGTGACGCATGTGAGCCCAAGGGCATCAAGAATATTGCGATAGGCGGGATAGCCGGGTGCCGAAATCGCTACACGTGCGCCCGCATCAAACAGCGCCAGAAAGGACAGGAGAAAACCAGCAGACGATCCAGTTGTGATCACAATGCGGGAGGCTGGCACCTCGACTTGATAGGTCTCCTCATAATAACGCGCGATCCGCGCGCGCAAGGATGCCCGCCCGAGCGCCTCAGTATAGCCAATCCGGCCGGCAGCAAGTGCGGCTATGGCCGCATCCCGAGCTGCTGCGGGCGCCGGTGCGCCCGGCTCCCCAACTTCCATATGAATGACCGAACCGCCCGCCCGCTCCTGTTCGGCGGCCGCCGCCATCACATCCATGGCGATGAAAGGGGCGATGGCAGAGCGCAAAGAGGGCGTGATCGGGTGAGATGTCATGACGAATAACCAATTCAGGTTCCGTCCCCGCCCCGCTCGCGCCATAATAGCCGCGTTGAGATCAGGGGCGGGAAACGATTCCGCCCGAACAGTGGACGATCATGCGCGAGAGCCAGATACAACCTGCCCCCGACAGCCAGAGCCCTAGCAGGCTCGGCTGGCGCGCGCCAGTCCGCCGGGCAATTGCGGCTTGCGCCGCTCTGCTTGCAGCTCTCCCGAGCCTGCCCGCGCATGCGCAGCAAAAAGCGCCCAACATCATCCGCGATGCGGAAATCGAACAATTGATGCGCGAATATACCGGGCCTATTTTCCGCGCCGCGCATATCAATGCAGGCGCGACGCGCATTTTTCTTGTCAGCGATCGCTCCTTCAATGCCTTCGTCGCCAATGGACAAAAGATCTTCATCAATGTTGGCGCCCTGATGGATTCAAAGACACCGAATGAAATCATCGGCGTACTGGCGCATGAAAGCGGACATATTGCGGGTGGCCATCTTGCCCGCCAGAGACAGGAATTGGCCAAAGCGCAAATTCTGATGGTCGCCGGCATGTTGATGGGTGCTGGCGCCGTTGTGGCAACTGCGCGCTCAGGCCCCTATGGAAAAGTCGGCTCTGATGGTGTTGGCACGATGGGCGCCTTGCTCGGCCCTGCCGAAATGGTGCGCCGCTCGCTGCTCGCTTATCAGCGCGGTGAAGAACAAGCCGCTGATCGTGCAGCTGTGAATTATCTCTCTGCTACAGGCCAATCAGGTCAGGGCTTACTGACCACCATGGAACGCTTCCAGAATGATGCGCTGTTCAAAACCTCGCAGATGGATCCCTATACGCTCTCACACCCGCTTCCCAATGATCGCATCTCAAGCCTGTCGACCATTGTAAAGGCTGCGCCCGCTTTCAACACGAAGGATTCGCCCGCTCTGCAGGCGCGACACGATTTGATGCGCGCCAAACTCTTTGGCTTCGTCTCCCAGCCCTCAGAAGTCGCACGCCGCTATCTGCCCTCGGACAATTCAATGGCAGCAAAATATGCGCGCGCGATTTCCGCTTATAAGGCGGGCAAGCTCGATGTCGCTCTGGCGCAGGTCGATGCGTTGATCACAGCCCAGCCCGGCAATCCCTATTTCCAAGAATTCAAAGGCCAAGCCTTGATGGAGAGCGGGCGCGCGGTGCAAGCGCTGCCCTATCTGCGGCGCGCCGTCTCTCTGGCGCCCTCGGCGACGCCAATCAAAGTGCTTCTGGGCCACGCGCTGGTGGGAACGGGCAACCCCCAAGATGCCAAGGAAGCCACGGGGATATTGGCACAGGTCACCCAGAGCGAGGATGATTATGGTGACGCCTGGGCTTTTCTCGCCATGGCCTATGAGCGGCGCGGCGATACGCCCAATTCGCAGCTCGCCTCCGCCCAAGCGCTCTTCCTGCAAGGCAATATGGTGGCCGCCCGCACACAGGCCGATCGGGCGCAAAAGCAATTTCCGCGCGGCTCGCCCGGCTGGCTCAAGGCCGATGATATTCTCAATTACCGCCCGCCCAAATTCGACTGAACCGGCCTTGCGCCCTACATGACACACGAGCAGACCATGACCGGGGCCCCCGGCAGGAGACAGACATGACATTGACCGCCCGCTTGGCCGCAGCTCTCATCTTGGGCGCCGCCACTCTCACCCCGGCGCTGGCGCAGGATTTTTCAGCCACGCAGAAGCAACAGATCGAAGGCATCGTTCGCGACTATCTCCTCACCAATCCCGAAATCCTGCGCGACGCCTATGCGGCACTTGAATCCAAGCAGGCCCGGGCCGAAGCCGAACAGCGCCTGGGCGCTTTGAAGACCTACGGGGAAATGCTGACCAAATCGCCCTATCAGGCGGTTGTCGGCAATCCAAATGGCAAGCTCACACTGGTCGAATTCTTCGATTACAATTGCGGCTATTGCAAACAGGCCCTGCCAGACCTCCAGCGCTTGATGAAAGAAGATGGCTATCTGCGTGTGGTCCTGAAGGATTTCCCA
>CANJVX010000079.1 GCA_947478405.1 Beijerinckiaceae bacterium
AGACACCGCGCTCGCTGACTTCCAATTCCTTTTTTTAGGTTGAAAGACTGCGATGAAACTTGTGACCTATGAACTTGGTGGCCAGGCACGGATTGGATTGGTCACGGATGACAGAATAGCCGATATAGGCGAAGCGCTTGGTGTGCGTAGCATTCGCGAACTGTTGGAGAAAGGCCGCCTCTCCGATGTGGCCAAGCTAAAACTCAAACCGGAACGCGATCTGGCGTCGGTCAATCTGCTGCCGGTCATCCCCGACTCGCTGCATTATTATTGCGTTGGCGTGAACTACGCCGACCACCTCAAGGAAGTTCAGGACGCCGGCATTGCCCGGGCAACGACAAAGGAACCGGTTTTTTTCATCCGTTTTCCAGAAACGCTGGTCGGTCATGACCAGGCGATGGTGATGCCGAAGGTTTCGGACAGCTTCGACTATGAAGCCGAGCTTGCGGTGATCATCGGGAAAGAAGGCCGCTACATCGACGAGGCTGACGCGATGAGCCATATCGCGGGCTATTCCTGCTTCAACGACGGCAGTATTCGAGATTGGCAATTCCACACCGGTCAGGTCACGCCCGGCAAGAATTTCTTTGCGAGCGGAAGCTTTGGTCCCTGGATGGTCACAGCCGACGAGATTCCGGACCCGACCAAGCTCGACATCAAGTTGGTGCTCAACGGCACCGCCTTGCAGCACAGCAACACCAGCAAGTTGATCTTCAGTATTCCGAAGATCATTTCCTATGTGTCTGCCTGGTTGCCGCTCAAGCCGGGGGATGTCATCGCGACAGGGACGCCGTCCGGCGTTGGTTTTTCGCGCAAACCGCCGATCTTCATGAAGGCGGGGGATATTTGCGAAGTGCAGATCGAAAAGGTCGGCGTTTTGCGTAACTCCATTGTCAAGGAGAGAGCTTTGTAATCGACCTGCAATTACGCGGCAGATGCTGCAGCGTTCAATTTTGGAGCGCAGATTTGCGTTAAATTATTCCGTAAAGTGTAATTATGCGAATCTCACCACTTTAAATAAAGCGCACAACGGTCTCCAATAACCCGGGCAAATGCAGCTGTTAGCTGCGTTCGCCGCGCTCGACCGCAGTTGAGCTGCAATTAAATCGATTTTTCGCTGCACATCCGCACCATCCGAGTGGACTTGGGTTGGGTCCAGAGCATGCATGGCCCTCCCACTGAACGGAGAGGTGTCAGTCCATGCAATCGCCCAAAGTTCAACCATCAAATAATGGTCTCGAACTTGCGGTAGACGAACTCGCGCAAAGCTCGATCGACGCACTACGGCAGAAATATTCAGAGTTATTTTTGACGCTGCCGCCGGCCGCATTCGGACCGGACCTTTTGCGACGAAGTATCGCACAGCGACTTCAAGAAGATGAGTTTGGCAAGCTTTCAGCGCCAACACAGCGCGAGCTTGACCGTCTTGTCAGCTTGATGGCGGGCACCCCTACCGGTCGCATCGAGCTTGGAAGGCGCATCAAGCCGGGCTCGATACTGGTGCGCGACTGGAAAGATAAGTCCCATCGCGTCACCGTGATCGAGCATGGTTTCGGCTACAACGGCAAGACCTACAAAAATCTTTCGGAGATCGCCCGGCTGATCACCGGCACACAATGGAACGGCCCGCGTTTCTTCGGCCTACGCGCAGGCGCGCTATGACCGAAAAGCAAACAAAATCAACTCGTTGCGCGATATACACCCGCAAGTCGACCGAGCATGGATTGGAGTTGGAATTCAATTCAACTCTGACCTGACGGATTTTTTGTACCAGCGCGGTTGAGAGATTATTGCATTTGTGTGGCCTGATCTAGCGGTTTCAGGAACGTGTTCATCGTCTGTGGTGCCGGCGGTCTATATCCGAGCGATGAGTGTGGTCTGATCGTGTTGTAGTGCTTCCGCCATTGTTCGATGACAGTCTGTGCTTCTTTCAGGCTGTAGAAGATCTCTCCATTGAGCAGCTCGTCTCGTAGTTTCCCGTTGAAGGATTCGCAGTAGCCATTCTCCCAGGGGCTGCCCGGTTCGATGAACAGGGTCTTGGCTCCAACCTGCGTCAGCCAGTTGCGTATCACCTTCGCCGTCATCTCAGCGCCATTGTCGGATCGGATGTGCTCTGGCACGCCCCGCACGAGCATCACGTCGGCCATCGTCTCAAGCACGCCGAAGCTGTTGATCCGGCGCGCCACCCTGATGGCCAGGCATTCACGGGTGAACTCGTCGATCAGCGTCATCAGCCGAAGCTTGCGGCCATCGTGAGTCTGGGCCTCCACGAAGTCGTAGGACCAGACATGATTGCGCCGCTCTGGTCGCAACCGGATGCACGATCCATCATTGAGCCAGAGCCGGCCTCGTGGCCTTTGTTTCCGGGGTACTTTAAGCCCCTCACGGCGCCAGATCCGCTGCACGCGATCGCAGCCTACATTCCACCCGGCCTCGTCCAGCAATGACTTAATCCGACGATAGCCGTACCGCCCGTACTGCGATGCCAACGCAATAATGGCCTGCGTCAGCGCATCTTCATCAGCACGAACAATGGTGGTGTAACGCTGCGTTCCGCGTGGCTGACCCACTGCCCGGCAGGCATGGCGTTCCGAGAGACCGTACTTCTCCCGAATGCGCTCAACAGCCTGCCGGCGCCGTTCAGGGCTTACAAGTTTCCCGAGGCAACATCCTTGAGCACCTGCTTCTCAAGCGACAGATCGGCAACAAGGCGCTTTAAGCGGACATTCTCGCGTTCCAGGTCCTTCATCCGCTTCGCCTGGTCAATCTCCAGCCCGCCGTATTCCTTGCGCCACCGATAATAACTCTGCTGCGATATCTCTGCAGCCCGACAAGCCTCGGGCGCAGATTTGCCCTGCGACAGTGATACTTCAATCTGGCGAAGCAGCGTTACAATCTGCTCCGCGCTGAACCTCTTCTTCGGCATGACCAGCTCCTTTCCAAGCTATTCTCTCACAACGCTTGGTCCAAGAAAGCCAGGTCAGGTCAATTCATATCGGATGCGGTTTTCGGTACATACACGGAGCGACCGCTCCACGACTAGCAACGGCCATTTAGAGCCGCAGTGACGCGCTCTTGAACTTTTTCCGAATTCGTTGCATATTAATCGTGCCCGA